>JAEUMT010000040.1 GCA_016791365.1 Hyphomonadaceae bacterium
TCACGAACTATCGTGTCCAGGGACAGCGCATGATCGTCGATCGCATCTTCGATCGCGCCGAACTTCGGCTCGGCGTGCGCGCCCCGATCATCGTCCGCATAGATCGTGAAGGAGCACGGCGATGAACGCTTCCGCTTCGGCGTCCAATACGGTGCAACCTGATCTTTCGCTGCGCGCGCAGCCGCCTTCGCCCAAGCGGTTGTCGCGCAAGGTCGTGTTCGCTGGCCTGCTGCTTGCCGGCGTGGTCATCGTGTTCGCTTTGCTCGCCGGCCTGTCCGAACAGCCCGACCGCCATAGTGAGGCGAATGAAACCGCCACCACCGCCGCCGGCGGCCCGCCGGAATCTATCCAACAGGCGTCCGCCGACTATGACGCCCGCAATTTGGCCGGATACGATCTCTTCCGATCGGACGCTGGCCGCGACGACGATACGGGCGAGCTGATGCCGCCAAGCGATCCGATGTGGTCGAACGCAAGCGCGCCGCCGAACGCGGCGGGCGCGCGCGAAGCGCCGTCCGATCCGCAAGAGGCGGCGCGGGCCTCGCCTATCCTGTTCGCTGGAAGAGAGGAGAGCGCACGCGCGACGGGTCAAGACGCCGATCGACTCGATGCCCGTTTGTCGCCGCCGCGCTCGCGCTATGAGCTGCAAGCGGGGCATGTCATTCCCGCGGCGCTCGTCACCGCGCTAAATTCGGACTTGCCCGGCCGTGTCATCGCGCAAGTGACCGCGCCGGTCTATGACAGCGTGACCGGCGATCATCTCTTGATCCCCCAAGGCTCGCGCCTGATCGGCACATATCAGAGCGGCGCCCGCTATGGCGACAATCGCATCTTGCTCGCGTGGAACAGACTCATCCTGCCGAACGGCTGGAGCATCAATTTGCAGAACATGGAGGCGAGCGACCCGGCGGGCGCTTCGGGTCTGACAGATAGAACCGATAATCACCTCGACCGGCTCGCCGCAGCGATTGCGGTATCTTCGATCATCACAGTCGCGGCCAACGAGGTGGAAGACAACGAGTCTAGCGGCATCGTCCCAAGTCTTGGCGATGCAGCCGCGCAGCAGGCAGCGCAGACCGGATCGCGCATCGTAGATCGGGAGCTGACCGTGCGACCAACGCTGCGCGTGCGCGCCGGCGCTCCGGTGCGTGTCATTGTTGCGCGGGACATTCAGTTGAGCCCTTATCGCGGGGAGCAAGCGCGATGACCGAGGTGCGGACAGCCAAGGGCGCGCGCAAGCCGCGTAACGGTCCAGCCCAATTGAGCTTGTTCGACACGCCGCTTGAGGCGCCGGCGCCGCTACGTACACCCGTGGCGTCGGCTCCTGTGGACAAGGTGTCGGCGACAGTATCGCGTCCACGCGGGCGCGTTGCTCGACCGCCCGAGATCATGACCCTTAAGCCAGAGGACATGCCCGACTATCCCTTGGACCTTGTGACTCAGGTGGAGCAGGAAATTGCCGCGATCCCAACTGATCGCGTGCTGCTGACATACAAAGAGATCTGGGACTATTTCGGCGTGTCGCGCGCGACCGTAGTGCGGCGCATGAAGGACGGTCTCGTACCGGGTATTCGGATGTCGGGTGGCCGCGTGTTGGACGATGGGCCAGTCCGGCGCTTGAGCCGCGTCCAAGTTAGATGGCTTCTACTGGCAGTTCGACGACGCCGAAGCGCTTGATGGCGTCAACCTGCTTTCGCGCGCGGTCTCGTCTTTGCGGTGCTTCGAGCGTTCTGTTTCTTTGGTATCGGATAGCCGAACTTCAGGAATACATGGCTGACGAGGATCGTTCCGTGAGTAGCGGCGAGTTCCTCGGGCCGCGTGTGCTGGGTGTCGAAATCGGCATAGTTGGGAAAGAGCGATGAAGGGCGTTCGTAGTGATCGCCGGCAGCCGTGGGGATGATCTTCAGCGTTGCAGCAAGCTTCGCTTCAACCAGAGCGTCGCGCAACGGCGGAACGACAAGAGCTTCATCATCCATCAGGATAGCGGCCATCGCTGCAACCGCTTGCTGTTTGGCGTAGATGCCGGTCACGAAACGCTGCAGTCCGCTAACACCAAGATAACGCGCGCGTGACGCCTTCTGTGCGGTGAGTTTTTTGAACTCGAACACGAGTTGAATGCCAATCTCGTCATTGTTCCAGCCATATACGATGTCGGTTCGCCGCTCGTCCTTAAGCTCCAGCGTGGCGGCGTCTATGGTGTTGATGACAGATTCCGTCGCCCACATTCCGAGGAGTCCGCGATCACGGGCCGTCACTTGTTCGACATAGGCTTTCAAGGCGCGCGTGAGTTTCGGTTCAGATAGTGAGGGTTGAAAGCCGAGTTTCGGCGCTTGCGCGATCTCGTTCCACGCGTCGCAAAGCGCGCTCACCGCCGCTTGCGCCTCAGGCAGCGGAAACGCTTCGACCCAATCATCCACGGGCGTCGGCCTTCCGCCGCGATCGTTGCGGCTTCTGTTTGCTCTGAATGGTCCGAACGATGTCCTCGGCGTCTCGAAGCGCAACGCGCATGGTCCAATTGCGCTGAACGAGAGGCCGAACGAGCGAAAGCGAGTCCTTCGTCCAAATGCGCGCATCCGGCACGAGCTGCAGCGCGTCGCCGGATGGAATTGCGGCCAGCCCCTGGCGTCGAAGCTCGCGCAGCGTGACGCTCAGAAGAGCATCGTCGAGAGCAATTTCGGACACGCCGGCAGTTGTCTCCTTGGCGGAATAGACAATGCGAACGATGCCTTGCGGGCCCTCACGCGATGGCTGGCTGGTTACGACGCGTACATTGAAATGTCCGCGCCCGTCGAGCTTTTCGCGCCAGCTCGTTAGCGCGTCAGCCAGGGTCTTGGCGTACAGTGCGAAGTCGGCTTTCGACGCTGGGTGCTGAGCGGGCGTATCGAGGCTTTTGTAGCTCCGTGGCCGGACTGATGGCATGAGCACGCGCACGGTCTCGCGGACGAGTTCCCGTTCGAGAGGGTTTAAGCCGAAATAATCAAAGACGAGGCCGTCGAGCTGTTCTTGCAGCTTCTGATAGCGCGGCAATTGTTCGAGGTCGGAGAGGTTCTCCAATTCATCCATCACCTCTTCGACGCGCTCCAGCGCACGCGCTGCGGCCTTTGGCTTAGGGGCGGCGGAGGGATCGAAGAATGGAAACGTCTCGACGTCGGTCAGGTGAACGCCGTTGCGTTCGCACAGCATCTTCCAGCCGCGCATCATCAGGAAATAGCGCGCCAGAGACGAGCGCAGGTAGACCGCCGCAAATTTCAGCAGCGCCTTGTCTTTGGCCGGTCCTGCAATGACGCCGATGCTGTGTGTGAAGGTCGCCGGCTTCTCAAAATACACGGCGCGGACGTTGTGCTCTGTCTTGGAAAACCCATCCGGAAACAGAACACGAGGCCCCTTGAAGACGCGCATCAATTCGTCGTTGAGACCAACCACCGTCCTTTCGTTGGCGGGCCACTTTGCAAGGAGGGAGCGATGCAGCACCGGCACGCCGGCGCTGAGTGATTGGATCGGAACGTGCGG
>JAEUMT010000049.1 GCA_016791365.1 Hyphomonadaceae bacterium
TATTTTCCATCCGGTTTGCTGAAAGGCCGGTGCTCTTTGTGTGTTCCTCTTCTCGTCCCTTGGTGCTCCCCCGCCTGGGGGGGAGCTGTCAGCACGCTACGCGTTTTGACTGAGGGGGCGCAGCGCCGGCGTCAGCCGGACTCTCCCCCTCCGCTCGTTTCACTCGCACCTCCCCCGCGCGCGGGGGAGGATTCCGCGGCCTCAGCCGCCTTCGCACGTTTCAAATCTTCCGCGATCAGCCTGTCGGTCAGCACGAGACGCGCATCCGAAAGCTGTCCGAATTTCAGCCGCGCTTCGCCTTGATCGGTCGTCAGCACGATGACGTCGCCTTCCACGGCGCTGATGACACCTTTGAAGCGACGCTGGTTGTCGGTCATCGCCGCGGTTTCAAGCTTGGCGTCGTGACCCTTGAAGCGCTCGAAATCCTCGATCCGCATCAGCGGGCGATCTATGCCCGGCGAGCTGATTTCCAAATCGTATTCGCCGTCCACCGGATCATCGAGATCAAACACGGGCGCCAGCGCCCGCGAGAGCTTGGTGCAATCGTCGATGCCCATTTCGCCGTCGCTGACGCGCTCGCCCATGATCTGCAGGCGCTTCCTGCGATTGCCGGAGAGCCGGACCCGCACGATCCGGTAACCGAGGCCAGCGGCCGTCGGCTCGATCAGCGCGATAACGCGCTCTTCAACTGGGTTCGTCGCGCGCAGAAGCGGCCCCTTAAGTAACAAAAAAGCGGCGGACCCGGGGCCCGCCGCTGCGTCTTCATCGAAGACATCAGCGATGTGTTAGATGGCGATATAGCGGGTTTATGCCCGCGCGCCAAGCCCCTTGCTCTCAAACCGCAGCCAAATCGGCGCGCAATCACCGAGCTTCTTCGCTTCGTACCGCGTCGTCACATGCCCCGGCCAAGGGCTGCGCCAGTCTGCAGCGCTTTCCGCCGTCCAGACAAAGCGCGGATGACGCGTCACTTGCTCCAAGGTCCACGCCGCGTAGTTCGCCCAATCTGTCGCGAAGCGCAGCTCCGCGCCCGGCTTCATCACCCGCGCCAGCTCATTCAAAAACTCAGCCTGGATCAGCCGCCGCTTATGGTGCCGCGCCTTCGGCCAAGGGTCAGGGAAAAGGATATAGACCAGATTCACCACCCCATCCGGCAGGCGCGCCACCACGTCGCGCGCGTCGCCATTGTGCAGCCGAACATTCTGCGCGTTGGCCTCTTCGATGTGCCGGAGACACGAGGCGACGCCGTTCAAGAACGGCTCAACGCCAATGAACCGTGCGTTCGGATGCGCCGTAGCTTGCGCCACCAAATGCTCGCCGCCGCCAAAGCCGATTTCGAGAACCAATCCCTCCCCCCTTGCGGGGGAGGTGTCGCGCGGATGCGCGACGGGGGGGGGGCGGTCAACCGCGCTGAAATCTGCAAGCGAAGGCGCGTCTTCACGCCCCCCACCCCCTGGCCGCGCCCCGCGAGGGGGCGGGGAGAAGATTGCATCAACATCAATCTCGCCCGCTTCCGGCAGCGCTAAATGCGGCAGCAGGCTTTCCATCAGCCCGGCTTGGCGCGGCTTTAGCGTCCGCGCTTTGATCCGGCCAAAGGTGCGTAAGGGGCGGCGTTCGTCCATTGGCGCGGGGCATAGCGCAACATTGCCGCCGCGCGAACTCGCCGCCCCTCACTATATCTGCTACTTGAGCCCAAAATCCCCCGGAGGAACGAACATGCGCGAGAAGCTGAATTTCTACATCGACGGCAAATGGGTCGCCCCAGCCAAGCCGCGCACGCATGACGTGATCAGCCCCGCCAACGAAGAGCCGATCGGCCGTATCTCGCTGGGCTCCCCGGACGATGTGAACAAAGCCGTCGCCGCCGCCAAGAAGGCGTTCGAAACCTGGTCCGTCACCACCATCGATGAGCGCAAAGCCATCCTCGACAAAGTCATCGCCGTCTATCAACGGCGCATGGGCGAGATGGCCGAGACCATTTCCATGGAAATGGGCGCGCCGCTGCCGCTGGCGAACGCCGCACAGGCGCCGGCGGGCCTTGGCTATCTCATCGACGCCCGCAAGCAACTCGACACGTTCGACTTCGAATACGATTACGGCAAAGGCCGCCGCATCCTGAAGGAAGCCATCGGCGTCATCGGCATGATCACGCCGTGGAATTGGCCGATGAACCAGATCGGCGCGAAGGTCGGCCCGGCGCTCGCGGCCGGCTGCACCATGGTGCTAAAACCGTCAGAACTCGCGCCGCTGAACGCTATCCTCTTCGCTGAGATCCTCGACGAAGCCGGCGTGCCGCCTGGCGTCTTCAATCTGGTCAACGGCGACGGCCCCGGCGTCGGCAACGCGCTGTCCTCCCACCCGGACGTCGACATGCTGAGCTTCACCGGCTCAACCCGCGCCGGCACCTCGGTGATGCAGAACGCCGCCGTCGGCATCAAGAAGGTCGCCCTCGAACTCGGCGGCAAGAGCCCGAACATCATCCTCGACGACGCCGACCTCAAAGCCGCCGTCGCGCGTGGCATGATCCATATGGCCATGAACACCGGCCAATCGTGCAACGCCCCATCGCGCATGCTCGCGCCTAAAGCCAAGTACGAAGAGGTTGTGCAGATCGCCGCCGCCACCGCGAACTCGATCAAGGTGCAAGCGCCAGATCAAGCCGAACCCGGCGCCATCGGCCCGCTGGCGAACGCGAACCAATTCCAAAAAGTGCAGGGCCTCATTCAAAAAGGCATCGACGAAGGCGCGCGTCTCGCCGCCGGCGGCGTCGGCCGTCCCGAAGGCTTCAACCGAGGCTACTACGTGAAGCCGACCGTGTTCGCCGACGTGAACAACAACATGACGATCGCGCGCGAAGAAATCTTCGGACCGGTGCTCTGCATCATCCCGTACGAGACCGAAGAAGAAGCCGTCCGCATCGCCAACGACACGCCGTACGGCCTCGCCGCTTACGTGCAAGGCAGCTCCGAAGAGCGCACCCGCAAAGTCGCCCGAAAACTCCGCGCCGGCATGGTTCATATCAACGGCGCACAAGGCGGCCTGGGCTCGCCCTTCGGCGGTTACAAGCAATCCGGCATTGGCCGCGAAGGCGGCGCCTTCGGTGTTGAAGAATTCCTTGAAGTGAAGGGCGCGTACGGCTGGGGCGAACAGCAAGCGTAAACGCAAGTAAAACGCCGCTTTCACGCGGCATTAGTCATAAACGGGCAGAGTGGCGGGATCATGGTTCCGCCACTCGACCCCTTCGCCCAGGCTTTCGACTCGATCGAGATCGATCCCGCACGCACGCCGTCGCCAGCCGCGATCGATCACGCGAACGCGCTTTTCGCACACGAACCGCCGCAAAGCGCCGAGCCCGGCTTTTATCTGCTCGACAACGCCAACGGCCGCTTTGTCGTCGATCGGCAAATGGGCGTCGTCACGCTTGCTGACGAGTCGTTGCTGCGAAGCGAACGCAACACGATCCACGCTGTGACGCTCCGCGTCATCGAACCATCCGGCGTCTCTTACGAACTTGAGATGCGGCTTCGGATCAGCGGCCGCGTTCCACAAATGATCGGCGCCGAGGAATTCGGCGCCATCGCGGGCCTGACCGACGAGACAATTCTCGTGGCGCCGCGCGTGCCGGTGCTGGTCACGCCTCAGGAAACCGCGCCGCCAATAGCCGCACCGATCGAGGAAACGCCTGCAGCGGCGACGCCCTGGACACACTTTGCCGTCGCGCAGGGGCATTCGTGTCGCACGCCGCGGGTGCAACCGCGCCGCAGCTTCATCACCGCGGAACTCCCGACGATTTCCGAACCGATATCGATGCGTTTCGACGGCTTGCCAGCAGGCTTTGCCGCCCACCTGCCCTGGTCACTTTAAACGCTAGCTCGCGTTTGGCGCTTCCTGAATGGAGCGTAGATACTGGATCAGCGCATCCGTGCCCTGCGGATTGAACTGAAATTCCGGCATCGGGTGCGACACGCGGATGCCTTCAATCAGCTCTTCCTCCAAGACCTCCGCACGGTAACGCTGGAAGATGGTCCGGAACACCGGCGCGCCTGGATTTGGACTGGCGCCATACTCGCCAACGGCATGACACGCCGCGCATTGCGCCTCCGCAATATCACGCCCCGACTCCGCCAGCGCGTCCAATTCCGCCGCGACACTCACGGCTGCGGGATCAGGCGCGGGTTCGGGCGCCGCGCATGACGCTAAGACGATGGCTGCCGCCGCGACTAAAATCCACTGCATCACCTGCTCCTCCAGCCTTAGCTTAGCGCAGGCGCCAGCCTTTCTATATAGAAAGCACATGTCGATTCCCGCGTTGCGCCCCGATCCCGCCATTTCGGAAGCACTGACCGCAATCAACGACCGCACGCCGGTGGTGATGCTGATCGGCCGCGCCGGCACCGGCAAGAGTCATTTCATCCGATCCCTGGTTGAGAGCAACCCCGGCTACCCGCAAGCATTGCTGGCGCCGACGGGTCTGGCCGCCATGAACATCGGCGGCCAAACCATCCACTCCTTTTTCGGTTTCCCGCCGCGGCCGATGATCGGCAACGCGGAAAAGCCCAATTACTTCTTCACACGCACCGCACGCGCCATTTCTCGGCTCATCATCGACGAAGTCTCGATGGTGCGCGCCGACATCCTCGACGCGATGAACTCGCACCTTCAGATCGCGCGTAAGAGTTCGCGTCCGTTCGGCGGCGTGCAGATGCTGCTCGTCGGGGACTTTTATCAATTGCCGCCTGTCGTGCGCGGCGATGAAGGCCAGCTCCTGGAAGATGCCGGTTACAACAGCCCCTACGCGTTCTCCGCCCACTGCCTCCGCGACGCTCCGGTAGCGGGCATCGAGCTCACTGAGGTGCATCGCCAAACCAATCACGACTTCATCCAGATTCTTTCGTCCATACGCGAGCGCAACAACATCGAAGAAGCCGTGACAATCCTCAACACGGTTTGCCTCGATCGCGCCTTGCCAAAGCGCCCCGTTCTGCTCTGCGCCACCAATGCCGTCGCCGACGGCTACAACCAGCGCGGTCTCGCGGCGTTGGAAGGTCAGGCCATGCGCTATACAGGCGGCTTCGAAGGCGAAGCGCCGAAGGCGCAAAGCGATCGCTTCCCGGCGCCAATGGAATTGGTGCTAAAGCGCGGCGCCCGCGTGATCTTCACTCAAAACGATCCCGAAGGCCGGTGGGTGAACGGCTCGCTCGGCACGGTGAAGACGCTCGATGAGGACATCGTCCAGGTTCTCCTCGACGCCGGCGACGAAGTCGACGTTGAGCGCGCAACCTGGCCGCAGGCGCGTTGGACCTGGAACGCCAAGGAGAACCGGATGGAAGTGAAAGAGGAATTCAAATACGTGCAATTCCCTCTCGCACCCGCCTGGGCGCTCACCATCCACAAGGCCCAGGGCATGACGCTCGATAGCGTCGAGATTGATCTTGGCCGGGGCGCTTTCGCACCTGGTCAAACCTACGTCGCGCTCTCGCGTGCGCGCAGCATGGAAACACTCCGCCTCACGCGTCCGATTTCAGCGCGCGACGTGCAGGTCGATCCCGCGATCGCCGAAGGCCTGCAACGGATCGGCCTCTAGCCTGCACGCCAAAGCTCGCCCGAACTAGCGAGCCGGCGCGCGATGGCGTATGACCCGCTCGCGTTGGAGATTGAGATGAGCTGGGAAGAAACGTTCGCGGAAGACATGGACAATCGCGGCGGGCGCAATCGCACCGTCACCGTGGGATGGACCGTCCGCGCGCCACACGCACACATCATCTGGGGCGCGCCGCGCCCGTTCGAACACAAGCTTCCAAAGCCGACATCGGCAAAATCGGTTCAGGCATGCCCGGCGGCGGTTGATTTCGACCGTCGCCATTTCGTGATCCCGTGCCCGCTCGACGTCACGCTAAAATTCCAGAAGCAAGCCAACGGCCAGCTGGGTTTGGTCGATGCGCACGGCGAACAGTCCGCCGTGCGCCCGCAAGGCATGCGCGAACTGCTGACGCTGCAGCCGCCGAATGAATGGCGCCATCCCGAACGGCCATTGATCCAATTTCAGGCGCCCTACGTTTTTGTCGCCGACGATCCCTGCTACGTTGTGCAAACGCCGCCCTATCTCGACTATTTCCCGCAACAACGCCCTGGCGTCCAAATCTGCGGCCGCTTTCCGATTCACATCTGGCCGCGGCCGTTCAGCTGGGCGTTCGAATGGTACGACATCAGCCAGCCGTTGGTGCTAAAGCGCGGCGAGCCCTGGTTTTATGTCCACTTCGAAACCGAGACGCCGTCCGCGCGCGTGCGTCTCGTGGAAACAGAACTGACGCCTGAACTCGAAGAGCACATCAAAACGATCGCCGATGTCACGAATTTTGTGAATCGCTCTTTCACAATGTTCGGCGAAGCGCAGCGCCGCCGCCCCGCCACGCTGGTGAAACCGAAGAAAGCCTAAGGCCGCGCGCGGCCTACATAAACGGGCGGCGCGGGCTGGCCGCATGCTCGGCGCGGACATTGCCGGAATCGTCGGCCTCCACCAGCTTCACGTCATAGCCCCAAAGATCGGCGACGTGCTGCAGCACCTTGTCGGTGTCGCTGTCCTCAAGCGTCATGCCGTCCAGCACGCGGTAGGACAGGATGAGCTTGCGGTCTCCCGCGAGATCGACATCCACGATCTGAATGTCCGGATCGCTGTACGCCACGTCGTAGCGCTTCGACAGCGCGCGGCGGATCTTGCGATAGCCGCGCTCATCATGGATCGCGGCGACGTTCATATCCTCTTCTTCCTCGTCATCGTGAACATTGAAGAGTCCGAAGCTGCGGATGCATTCCGGCGAGAGATATTGTGAGACAAAGCTCTCATCGCGGAAGTTGGCCCAAATATTCCGCAGCGTGCCGTACGCATCGCCGTTGCCGGCAATATCCGGCATCCATTCGCGATCCTCATCCGTCGGCTTGGTGCAAATGCGCTCGATATCGCAGCACATCGCAAAGCCGAGCGCGTAAGGATTGATGCCCGAGTAGCGGCGATCGTCGAAATCCGGCTGCATCACCACGCTGGTGTGCGAGTGCAGGAATTCCAAGAACGCGCCGTCGTCAATCTGCCCCTTCTCGTGCAAGCGGTTCATGACACGATGGTGCACGAACGTTGCGCAACCTTCGTTCATCACCTTGGTCTGGCGCTGCGGATAGAAATACTGGTTGATCATCCGCACCATGCGCAAAATTTCGCGCTGCCATGGGGCAAGGCGCGGCGCCGTCTTCTCCAGGAAATAGAGCAGGTTCTCTTCGGGCAATCCGAGCAACGCCTTGCGGCGCGCGTCATCGTCCGCGTTCGGCTTGCGCTTGCCTTGCGGCACGGTGCGCCAAAGATCGTTGAACAATTGCTCGCCGTGGAGGCGCCGCTCTTCTTCCCGGCGCTGCTCGGAACGGAGGTCGGCCATACGCTTGCGCGGAAAACGATGAATGCCGTGGCTCTGCAGTGCGTGCGCCGCATCAAGCACGCGCTCCACCTCTTCCTGGCCGTACCGGTCTTCGTATTTCGCGATCAAGCCACGAGCAAATTCGAGATAGTCGAGAATGCCGTCCGCATCGGTCCACTGCTTGAACACGTAATTGTTCTTGAAGAAGTGGCTATGCCCGTAGCCCGCGTGAGCGATCACCAGCGTCTGCATCATCGCGGAGTTTTCTTCCATGATGTAAACGAGGCACGGGTTCGAGTTGATGACGATCTCGTACGCGAGGCCCTGATAGCCTTTGCGATAGAGCGCCTCGTTGCGCGCAAACTCCTTACCGAACGACCAATGCCGATAGAAGAGCGGCATGCCGGTCGAAGCATACGCATCCAGCATCTGCTCGGTCGTGATCACTTCGATCTGGTTCGGATACGGGTCCAAGCCCATTTCGTTGATCGCGATCTCGCCGCACGCATCATGTACGCGGCGGATAAGATCGAAATCCCAATCCGGACCTTTGAAGAGCAGCTTGTTGTCGGGTGCGAGCAGAGTCATCAGGCGCCATCCGCCGCGACGCCGTCAGGACGGCGCGCAAACAATTCGCGGAACACAGGATAGATATCGCGGCGATGCTTGACCTTGCGCATCGCGAACGGCGCATCGACCGAAACCCGCCGGTACGCGCGCCACAGATTGGTGCTGGGCTCGCCGGCGCCGGGATGATCATCCTCATCGTCCATGCCGACTTCGACATAGGCATAATACTGGCAAATCGGCAGGATCACATCGCGCAGCTGCGCCAGCACCACGGCATTATCGCTCGACGTATTGTCGCCGTCGCTGGCTTGCGCGGCGTAGATATTCCACTGATCGACCGGATAGCGCTCGCGCACGATCTTCTGCATCTCGAACAAAGCCGTTGACACCACCGTGCCGCCGGTCTCGCGCGAATAAAAGAATGTCTGCTCATCCACCTCGGACGCTTCGTGCGTGTGGCGGATGAACACAACATCCACGTGCTCGTAACGCCGGTTCAAGAAGAGATAGAGCAGCGAGTAAAACCGCTTCGCCAAGTCCTTCATGTGCTCGTTCATCGAGCCGGAGACGTCCATCAGGCAAAACATCACCGCTTTCGCGATCGGCTTGGGGTTCGATTCCAAACGGCGGAAACGCACGTCCACCGGATCGATATACGGAATCCGCTTCGAGCGCAGAATGATCTGCTCAAGCGCTTTGCGTTTCTCAACCAGCGCTTCGAACTGCCCGCCTTCCCGCTCCAGCTTCTCGATCTCCTCGCGCAGCGCGACGATCTCTTCCTTCTTCGGCCGCTTCAGCGCGATGCGGCGCGACATCGAGTGACGCAATGTGCGTGGCACCGAGATACGCGACGGCGGACCGGAAACCGAATAGCCGGCCTGACGCCACTGCACCGACTTCGCGCCGCTGACTTGGCGTTTAGCCAGATCGGGAAGCTCAAGATCTTCAAGATAGAGATCGAGATATTCCTCGTCCGACAGCGCGAAGCGAAACTCGTCCTCGCCCTCGCCGCTGTCGCTAGCCTTCGAGCCTTGCCCGCCGCCTTGCTGGGGGCGCGCGATGCTATCGCCTTCAATGTACTTCTTGTTGCCCGGCAACACATAGTCGCGGACGCCGCCTTGGCCTGAACGGCGCAAATGCGGCTCATGCACACCGCCGGCCGGGATCGAAACCTCGCCGCCCTTGCCCGCATCCTTGATCGAGCGCGACGAAGACGCTTCACGCACCGCCTTGCGCACTTGCGCACGCGCGCGACGCAAGAAGCGCTGACGGTTCGCAAAACTCTTCCCGCCCGGGTTCAGGCGGCGATCGATAATGTTCATACGCGGCCCGCCTCAGCCCGCTTGCTTGACGCGCATGTACCACTCGACCAGCCGGCGGACTTGCCGCTCGGTGTAGCCGCGCTCGACCATGCGCAACACGAACTCCTCGTGCTTCTTCTCCGAGTCGCCGTCCTTCTTTGAACCGAAGGAGATGATCGGCAGCAGATCTTCGACCTGGCTGAACATCCGGCGCTCAATCACTTCGCGGATTTTCTCGTACGAGGTCCAAGACGGGTTCTTGCCGCCATGGCCCGCGCGCGCGCGAAGCGTGAACTTCACGACCTCGTTGCGGAAGTCCTTCGGGTTGGCGATGCCGGCGGGCTTTTCAATCTTCGAAAGCTCCTGATTGAGCAATTCGCGATTGAGCAGCTGGCCGGTGTCCGGATCCTTGTAATCGATGTCCTCGATCCAAGCGTCGGCGAAATCGACATAACGATCGAACAGGTTCTGACCGAAGTCGTGATATGACTCGAGGTACGCCTTCTGGATCTCGTTGCCGATGAACTCCGCGTAACGCGGCGCAAGATCGGCCTTGATGAACTCAAGCAACCGGCCTTCTTGCTCTTGCGGATATTGCTCGCGCCGCACTTGCTGCTCGAGCACGTACATCAAGTGCACCGGGTCAGCGGCAACTTCCGTCGTGTCGTGATTGTAAGTCGCGGCCAGCACTTTGAACGCAAAGCGCGTCGAGATGCCTTCCATGCCTTCATCGACACCGGCGGCGTCCTTGTACTCTTGCAGCGTGCGCGCTTTCGGATCGACCTCCTTCAAGCTCTCGCCGTTATAGACGCGCATCTTCGCGAACGCGTTGGAGTTTTCGTGCTCCTTCAAGCGCGAAAGCACCGAGAAGCGCGCCAGCATTTCAAGCGTACCCGGCGCGCACGGGGCTTCCGAAAGCTCGGAACCCCGGATCAGCTTTTCATAGATGCGCTGCTCTTCCTGCACGCGTAGCACGTACGGGACCTTGATCACGTAGATGCGGTCGATGAAGGCCTCGTTGTTCTTGTTGTTCTTGAACGTCTGCCACTCGGCTTCGTTCGAGTGCGCCATGATGATGCCGGTGTACGGGATCGCGCCGATATTCTCGGTGCCGACGTAATTGCCTTCCTGCGTCGCCGTCAGCAGCGGGTGCAGCATCTTGATCGGCGCTTTGAACATCTCGACGAATTCGAGCATGCCCTGGTTCGCACGGTTCAAGCCGCCGGAATAGCTGTACGCGTCAGGATCGTTCTGCGCGTGCATTTCGAGCTTACGGATGTCGACCTTGCCAACGAGCGAGCTGACATCCTGGTTGTTGTCGTCGCCGGGCTCGGTCTTCGCGATCGCCACTTGCCGCAGCCGCGACGGATTCATCTTGGCGACGCGGAATTTGGTGATGTCGCCGCCGAATTCGTCGAGCCGCTTCACGCACCATGGGCTCATCAGGCCATTCAGCCGGCGCTGCGGGATGCCGTAATCGTCCTCAAGACGCTGGCCCCACACAGCCGGATCAAACAAGCCAAGCGGATGCTCGAACACCGGCGAAAGCTCATCGCCCGCTTTCAGCACGTAGATCGGCTGATCTTCCATCAGCGCCTTCAAGCGCTCGGCCAGTGACGACTTGCCGCCGCCGACAGGGCCCAACAGATAGATGATCTGCTTGCGCTCTTCCAAACCCTGCGCGGCGTGACGGAAGAAGGCGACGATCCGTTCGATCGTCTCTTCCATGCCGTAGAATTCCGCGAACGCGGGATAAAACCGCATCGTGCGGTTCATGAAGACGCGCCCAAGCCGCGCGTCCTTCGACGTATCGACCATTTTGGGTTCGCCGATCGCGGCAAGCAGACGCTCGTGCGCGCTCGCGTAGGCCATCGGTTCGTCGCGGCAAAGGCTGAGAAAGTCCTGCAGCGACATTTCCGCTTCCCGACGCTGCTCGAACGAGCGAGCGTAACTGCGAAAAAGATCTTCAGACATCGTGCCTCCGTCGCGTCCCGGCAAAGCTTACATAAGTACTGCGGCTCCGAGACGCTTAACAAAAAGCCATGCAAATCTGGCGGCGATAAGGTGGAGTTTGTAACGCCGCGCACGATCCGCCCAAACAACGTGCAGAGGATGGCATGATTTGCGCCGATGCCGAGACGGAAACTGGCAAAAGTGAACAGCTGACCGAAAACTGAACGAATTGTGGCGCAACGCGAACGCACGGCTTTAACGAAAGCAAAACTCTCTATTTTACGCGGCCTTAAGCACGATGCGGCATCCCTTGGGGCTGGGGACCGCAGAGGCTGACCAATGAGTGACAGTGCATGGGTGCTAAAGGGCGTCGACCCTCAGACCCGCGATCGCGCGGTCGAAGACGCACAGCGCAGGGGCATCAGCCTGGCGGACTACGTCACCAACGTGGTTCTAAAGAGCGCGCTTAACGAGCAGGTAAGCGCAATGGCGGCTGACGCCGAGCCAACGCCGGCGCCTGAGCCCAGCGATTTTGGCGTCCGCCACCGCTTTCGCACCCTGGAACGGCGCCTCGAAGGCTCGGTTGGAAGCCTTGAGAGCGCGCTTCACTCCCTCGATTCCTCCCTCTTCGACGTCGCCTCGCGCGTCGGTGAGCTGGAAGGGCTCGCGGGCGACACCGCACATGCGCTGCAACAGGCGATCGCCGAAATGGCGGGACAACTTGCGGCTGTCCGGCTTCACATAACCGACGTCGAAGAAAATTCGGTCGCGCGTGACGACGAAACCGCAGCCGCCCACGCATCGCTTTCACAAGCTTTCACGGGGCTAAATTACCGCACGGAGACGATCAGCAATCGGGTTGATGACGCTGAGATCGTCGCCCGGCGCGCCGACACCAATGCCGCCGTGCTCGCCGACGCGCACGAAGCGCTCAAGCACGCCGTCGCGGGTGATTTCAGCGCCTTTGCGCAAGACATCAACGAGCGCCTTGGCCATGGCCTGCGCGACGTCGCCGCCGCCGCGGATGAAGCCGCGGCGCAAGCCGACGCCGCCGTCGCCCATCTCATCGTCGAACTGCGCGGCGTCCGCCAATCGCTCGAGCAAAGCGTCGCCGACGGCGTCGATGAAACCCGCCGCCGCATGCACGCCGCCTTCACCGACGCCGCCGAGCGCATGGAGGCGCTGTCGGACCGCGTCGATAACGTCGAAATGATCAGTCTGCGCGCCAACGAGCAGTTGCGCATCCAGCTGACCGACGTGGAGGACGCCGCCCAGACCGCCCTCGAAGAAACCGCCGAAAACCTCCGCCAGGCCGGCGAATCTCTGGCTACCGACCTGCAGCGCTCGATTCAGGACAGCCGCGCCGCCCTCGAAAGCGTCCACAACGACCTCGCCAGCGAATTGGCCGGGGTCCGCGAGCGCCAGAACAGCGGCCTGCAGCGCCTAAAGCAGGTCGATGCCGCCGCCAACAACACGGCCAACGAGCTTGCCGCGCTGCGCGAAGCGCTACTCCGTCGCATCAGCGAGAGCGAATCCGGCAGCGCCGAACTCACAGCGCGCGTCCAAGCCGAAATGGGCGAAGAACTCGACACGCTCGCCTCGCGCTTTGCCCGCCATGAACGCGACAACACCGACACGCATTTCACGCTGCGCGCCGAGACCGAGCGGGTCGAAACCGCCGTCCTGGCCTCGCTTGAAAAGCTCTCCGGCGACATCGCCAAGGGCGACGCCGCCGGCATTTCGCTCCTCGATGACATCCGGCGGCGGGTCGATGGCGAAATCAGCGCACTCGCTGACCAGCAGGCGACAGCCGCCGCCCGCCTCACCGTGATGGATCTGGCGCTGGGCGCGCAAACCCAATTGGCCGATCGCATCAGCCAAGTGGAAGCCGCCCTTGGCGACAACACGGTGCAAACCAGGGTTACATCGGTGGAAGCGCAAGTCAGCACTCTGACAAAAGCGCTGGCCGAGCGTTCCGACGACGAGCTGCTGGCCCGCATCGAAGACCTGCGCACGCGCCTGTCGTCTTACGAAAATCACGCCGGCGTCGCCGCCGATGGCGTCAACGACCTCGTCCGCATGCTGGGCCGCGTCACCACCCAGAACGCCGAAGCGACCGCCAAGGCCGAAGATCGTGTCCACAAACTCGAAATGGCGCTGGCCGATCTGAAGCTGGATCACCTCGCCAACCGCGAAAAGCCGACCGCCACGCCCGACGACGTCGCCGCGCTACAGCGCCGTCTTAACGCCATCGAGCAACGCCCGGTACAGGTCGCCGCGACGCCGCAGGACATCGCCGCCCTCCAACGCCGCATCGGCGCCATCGAACAGCGTCCCGTTGCGCAAACCGCAACACCGGACGACATCGCGGCGCTGCAATCGCGGATCAGCGCCGTCGAGCAGCGCCCCGCCCAGCCCGTCGGCGCGCCGGCGGAAGCCGTCGGGCAAATCGAAGAACGTGTGGGCCAGATGGAGCGCATCCAGGACGAGGCGCTCGAGACGCTGCGCGCCGACATCGTGCGCTTCGTCACCGACAACGACCGCCGCCTCGCCTCGCTCGAACACAACGAAGCCGACTACAACCTCGCCGCCGAGTTCGACGCCCTGCGCCGCCGCGTCGAAGAACGCATCCTGGGCATCGAGCAGCGCAGCGTCCGCACGCTGGAGCAAGTGGCGGACACGGTTCAGATGTTGGAAGAGCGCTTCATCGGCCGCCTCGACGGCGAACGCCAGACCGCCTAAGCGAACCCAGGCGGCTGCGGCGCATAAAGCGGCTGCCCGACCTCCTCGCCCGCGTCGCGCGACAGCAGCGTGTTGGCCGTTTCCATCGCACGCAGCGCCGTCGCTTGCGCCAATGCGATCAGCTGCGCGCGCCAGGTCTCGGGCGCAACAACGCGTCCGCTCTCAACCGCAACGATCTCCGATTCCGTCACCTCAAAGGCTTTCGCAAGCACGCCGCGCCAGCCAGCCCCGAACAGAGCTTGGCCGGCCTTCGTCAACTCATATGACGACAAACGCGGATAATTGGCGTCATGCATCGCTAGCATGGAACCATGGACGTGGTTGGAGACCGCTTAAGCCAACTGCAATCTCCATTACACCTGCTGCACGTTTACGCGCTGGTAACTTTTAAAGCGCCTGGCTCGCGCCATGGCGACTTTCAGACCACTCCGCTCCGGCTTTGCGACGTTTGCGATCGTTTTCGCGTTCGCCTTTGGCGTCACCTTCCTGCTGACCAACCAGGGGCCCAGAGCCGAGGCGCAAACTACCCAGCTCGTGAGCAGCGCCGATTCAAGCGCCCATATCCGCGTCATCGACGGCGACACGATCGAAGACATGCGTGACGCCACGACCTATCGCCTCGTCAACATCGATACGCCCGAGACCGGATCACGCGCGCGTTGCACAGCCGAGCGTTCACTTGGCAATCGCGCCACCGAGGCCGCGCGAGCCTTGATCGCGCAAGCCGACAACCTCGAACTGCGGCCCACTGGCCGCATCGACCGCTACGGCCGCACCATCGCATTCGTCGTCCTCGATGGTCACGACATGGGCGAGACTTTGATCGCCGAGGGGTTCGCGCGCCCTTGGCGCGGCCGCCGCGAACCCTGGTGTGACGCAAACGGCAACCTCATTCGGTAGAGCTGCCTTGCGGGCCGGCGCTTGTAAGCGCCGCTTCCGCGCCATAAGCCGGGGATCGTCTCCCCGAGCTTGAAAGCGCGCCCATGTCCGCAATGGACGAACTCATCGGCATTCTCACCCTCGAAGCAATCGAGGTGAACCTGTTTCGCGGCGTCTCTCCGCCGGAAGAGCGCCAGCGCATCTTCGGCGGCCAAGTCGTCGCGCAGGCGCTGATGGCCGCCTACAAGACCGCGGGCGACAATGTTTGCCACTCGCTGCAGAGCTACTTCATCCGCCCCGGCGATCCTTCGGTCCCCGTGCTCTACCAGGTCGAGCGCTCACGCGACGGAAAGAGCTTCGCCACCCGCCGCGTCATCGCCATCCAGAAGGGCGAGCAGATTTTCAACATGGCCTGCTCCTTTCAGACCGTGGAAAAGGGCTACGAGCACCAAAGTGAAATGCCGGCCGCGCCGTCCACGGACGAGGTCGGCAGGCGTGTGGAGGAATGGCTGAAAACGCAGCCCGAAGAGAACACGCGCTGGCTCCGCAACGCGCCGATCGAAATGCGGGCCATTGATCCCGTTGACGTCTTGAAACCTGTTCCCAAGCCGGCGCATCAGAGCGTCTGGCTGCGCGCGCGCGAAGACGCCGGCGACGGCGTTGCGCTCAACCAGGCGCTCCTTGCATACGCCTCCGATTATTCTCTCCTGGGAACCGCGATGCGTCCGCATGGCGTCAGCTGGCAGTCCGGCGTGCAAACCGCGAGCCTCGATCACATCATTTGGTTTCACCGCCCCACGAATTTTTCGAACTGGCATCTCTACGTGCAAGACAGTCCGAGCGCCTCGGGCGCGCGCGGCTTCAATCGCGGCGCAATCTACAACGCTGACGGAACTCTCGTCGCATCGACGGCGCAGGAAGGGCTAATTCGCAAGCGCGGATGAAATTAGCGGAAGCTCTTACCGCAACCGGCCGCGTCGCATCAATTTCGCTAATTTTGCATTAGCAATGCGCGCCTAACATCCGCCCGCCGATGAATAAGAAGTGGGTAGATAACGAGGTCTATTTTGGACCTGACCGCCGCAACGGCGGTCTTGGAAAGCGCTGGGGCGACCGGCGCTCGTACGACGACGCAGGCCCGCCGCCGCCCATCGGCGCCGTGATGCGCCGACTGCGCGTGCAACTGAACTCGGTTGTGTCCGGCGAAGACCGCCGGCGTGTCTATGACCTTGCGCGCTTCGCCGCCGCCGAGGCCGAGCGCCAGCATCTCACGGCAACCGCCGACCACCTCCGCGCCGTGCTGGACGCAATCAAAATCGGCGACTTCACCGCCGCGGACGACTCGGTGATGCAGGCTCAAGCCGCGTTCAACAGCCCGCGCTGAGCACACCTCCGCCTCGATTCAGCTCCAATGCCTGCTCCACAACTGCCGCCGCGGTAGTGCTGGCCTCCCCTCTCTGGTAAGCCCGCACCGCACCCTTTGCGGAGCAAGCCAAGAGGCAAGCCATGCGGACCACCGACCCCGTTCCGGTCATTGGCGGGATTGGCATCTATCTGCCGCGCAACGTCGTGACCTCCCGTGAGCTCGATTCCCAGTTGGGGCTGCGCGATGGTTGGCTTGAGAAAAACTGCGGCGTCAGACAGCGCCACGTCGTCAGCGGCGATGAAACTCAAGAATTCATGGGCGCCGCCGCCGCCCGCGCCGCCCTGGCGGACGCCAAGCTCGACGCGAACGATCTCGACGTTCTTCTCTTCGCCGCCGCCGTCGGACGCCAACCGATTCCCGCCACGGCGCCGCTCATCAAACAAATGCTCGACACGAGCGATCACGCTTTCCCGGCATACGATGTGAACGCCACCTGTCTCAGCGCCCTCGTCGCCGTCGACACCGCGTCGATGCTCATCCAGACCGGACGCGCCAGGAACGTTCTCGTCGTCGCTTCCGAAATCGCCTCGCGCGCGCTGCCGTGGCGCACCGATCCCCGGACCGCCGGTCTTTTCGGCGACGGCGCCGCGGCGCTGGTGATTCGCGCCGCCACGGGACCCGCCCCTTACGCCGTCGGTCCGATGCATTTGGAAACCTATTCAGACGGCTATTCCTATTGCGAGCTGCGCGCCGGCGGCACGCGCTACGACTTCAAGACAGAGCGCGAGGAGTTCACCGCCAACGCCGAGTTCAGCATGCAAGGCGCATCGCTTTATCGCCTGAGTTCGGAGGCCGCGCCCGGCTTCATCGCGCGCCTTCTCGACAAAGCCGGCTGGCGCCACGAAGACGTCGATCTCGTTGTCCCGCACCAGGCCAGCGCTCACGCGCTGGCGCACATCATCAAGCGGTGCGGGTTTGAATCAAGCCGCGTCGTCGATCTGGTCGCTGAGATCGGCAATCAGGTCGCCGCCTCCTGGCCGATCGTTCTCTACAAGGCGCGTGAAGCGGGCCGCTTACAATCCGGCATGAAGGTATTGCTGCTCGGAACGTCCGCCGGCGTCTCGCTGGGTGGCGCGACCATGGTGGTGTAGGTGCGCATCATCATCACCGGCGCGACCGGATTTCTCGGCGGCGTATTGGCGCGCCGCCTCCTCGCCCAAGGCGATGACGTCATCGCGCTCGGCCGCGATCGGGTAAAACTGGCTTCACTCGAAGCGCTAGACGCACGGACACATGCGTTTGACCTCTCAGCAACGGCGAAACCACCAGGCCTCGCCGCCGACGCAATCGTCCATTGCGCCGCACTTTCCTCGCCATGGGGCGCGCGCGCCGCTTTCCACGCCGCCAATGTCATAGGCACACAGAACGCCATAAAGCTCGCTCGCGACGCAGGCGCCCGACGCTTCGTCCACATCTCCACGCCCAGCATCTACTTCCGGTTTCGCGATCAAGTCGGCGTGCGCGAAGACGCGGAACTCCCAGCGCCCGTGAACGCTTACGCCCAAACCAAACGTGAAGCCGAACGTCTCGTGATCGGCGCGAGCGGCCTCGACCCAATCATCCTGCGACCCCGTGGCCTCTACGGCCCAGGCGACACAACGTTGCTGCCGCGTCTGATCAACGCCGCCCGCACGCGCGCGCTGCCACTCATGAACGAGGGTCGCGCCGCCACCGATCTCACATTCATCACCGATGTCGCCGACGCGGCGCATGCGGCGCTCATCGCGCCCGGCGCGCTCGAACAACGCATCTTCAACATTTCCGGCGGCGAAGCGCTCAACGTAACGCAAGTCGCCGACCGCGCCGCCGCGCGCGCAAATGTCAGCGTCCGCTGGCGGCGCATGCCCCCGGCGTTCGTTCTGGCATTTGCGCGCCTCAGCGAAGCACTCTGCGCGCGCCTGCCGCATCGCCCCGAGCCGCCGATCACCGCTTACGGCGCCGCGCTCTTCGCTTTCACGCAAACGCTCAACATCGAGGCGGCCGCCAAGCACCTCGGCTGGACGCCGAAGGTCAAGTTTGACGAAGGCCTCGCTCTCACATTCGCGGGCGCAGGCGCTTGAGCGCACGTCCGGTCTTCCTGAACAGCGCTTTCGTGCGAGCGCCTGAACGCTTCGTCCTCCATGGCGGCCGCTGGACCCGAATCGACATCCCGGTGCGCTACGGCGTGTTTGATCATCCACGCCTCGGCCGCTGCCTCATCGATACCGGCTACACGCAACGCGTCACCACAGGCCGCCGCTCGCTGCCGCTCACGCTCTATGCCAGCATCCTCCGCCCGCGCCTTCAGCAGGACGCGCTACGCGGCGACATCACGGTCAAGGCCATCCTCCTCACACACCTGCACGCCGACCATGTCTCCGCGCTGCGCGATTTTCCGGATGCCGCGCTCTACGCCAGCGGCGTCGGCGTCGATCATTTCACCAACTGCAGCGAATACGCCCGCATCCGCCACGGCGTCTTCCGCGAATTGCTGCCATCCGATCTCCAGCAGCGCGCCAAACGCTTCGAAGCCTGCGCCATCGTCGAAGCGCCACTCGGCCTCGGCCCGGCGCGCGATGTATTCGGCGACGGCGAAGTCCTGGCCGTGCCGCTACCCGGGCACATGCGCGGCCACACCGGCTTTGTCTGGCCCAAACTTGACCGACCACTCCTCTATGCCGCTGACGCCCAATGGCTCGCCCGCGCCGTCATGGAAGATCGCGCCCCCGGAGCGCCCGCGCGTTGGATCGTGGACGACGTCGCCGCCGACGTTACAACGCGCCAACGCATCGCCGCCTTCGCGCGCGCCGGTGGCGAGGTGATCTACTGTCACGATCCGGCGGATGGCGCATGAGCACCGTCCTCATCACCGGCGTTCGCGCACCGATCGCACTCGATCTCGCCCGCAGCTTCAGCGCCGCCGGGCACGACGCGCACGTTGCCGACTCGATCTATCCCTGGACAGCGCGGCTTTCCCGCCAAACCCGCAACCGCTTCCACAAATTCGCACCGCCGCGCTTCGCTTTCACAAAATTCGCGGAAGACCTCGCGCGCCTCGTCAATCAACTCAAGCCAGATTGGATCATTCCAACCTGTGAGGAGGTCTTCTATGTCGCCGAAGCCGGAGCGCGACAGGGCTTCGCCGATCGCGTTTTGGCGCCGCCGCCATCCATGCTGCGCACCCTGCATTCGAAAGTCGACTTCGCCCACTTCGCCCAAGCCAATGGCGTCACCGCGCCGGAAACGACACGCGTTACCTCGCCCGAAGAACTCAGCGCATTTCGCGACCGGTCGCGCACCGTCGTGCTGAAACCCGAATTCTCGCGCTTCGCCTCACACGCAAAAATTCGCCCCACCGCCGAAGAGCTTGACACCATCAAACCCACCGCCGCCGAACCATGGGCCGTGCAAGATTTCGTCGAAGGCGATGAGATCTGCGTCTGGTCATCAAGCATGAACGGTGAGGTCACCGCTTTTGCCGCTTACAAGCCGCTCTGGCGCCTCGGCCAATCCTCAAGCTTCTATTTCGAACGCGACGACGATCCGGCCATCCTTGAAACCACCCGCGCCATCGCCCGCGCCGCCAACGCTACCGGTCAGCTTTCCTTTGACGTCATCCGCACCCGCAACGGCGCAATCCTACCCATCGAGTGCAACCCACGCGGCATCAGCGGCATCCATCTTTTCGACAGCGATCCGCGCCTTGCGCGTGCGCTGCTCAACGAGACGCCGCTACAAACGCCGCGCGCCGAGGCCCGTCACATCGGTCCGGCCATGTGGCTGTTCGGTGCGCCCGGCGCGCTCGCCAGCGGCAGATTCGAAGCCTTTCAACACGACATCAAACGCAGCCGCGACGTCCTCAACGTTCCGAACGAACCCATGCTCGGCGCCGGCGCGCTTCTCGACGCCGGCCGTTTCACCCTCATCGGCCTCAGCCGTGGCCGCTCCGCTTCCGGCCAAAGCACCGACGACATCGAGTGGAACGGCGAGCCGATCGCGTGAGCGCCCCCGATCTCTTCTATCCCGAAACAGGCCCCCGTGACGGTTGGCCCGCAGGCGCCGAGGCTGATCGCGCCTATCTCGAAATTTTCGCGCACAGAGACTCAACCGCGCTCATCTCGAACCTGCGCACCACGATCATGGGCCTGCGCTCCGGCGCACGCGTCTATCCGGTCACCATTAACGAAGCAGAATACGGCGACGCCTACGTCTGCCTCCCACACACCGCCTATGCGCTCTACGCCAAGGATGAACTCCGCATCGTCGACGCCGGGCCATGGACACCGGCGCTCGGCCTTCTCGCAAGCAGCGCCGGCGCCATGCTCCGCGCGGCGCGCGTCAACCGCATCGTTCACGTCAACAATTACATGCTCTCAACCAACCTCCACGGCGGCTGGCGCGGCGACGATATCGACGCCATAAGAATGCTGCTCACGGAGCGCTTCCCGGACCACCTCATCGCCGTGCGTTCGTTGAACCAATGGTCTGACGCTGATCTCTGGCGACGTTTTCACGACGCGGGATGGCGGATGCTCCCGAGTCGCCAAATCTACGTCACTGACGATCTCACAGCCGATTGGGCGACACGCCGTGACACCAAACGCGATCGCGCCATCATGCGCACCGTCGCCAGCCGAATCGACACGCTGGAAGCACTGCGCCCCGGCGACGCCGAACGTATCTCCGAACTCTACGCTCTGCTTTATCTCGGTCGTTACTCCGCTCTGAATCCCGCCTTCACGCCCGCTTACATCGAGGCCACGAACCGCACCGGCGCATTCCACTATCGTGGCCTGCGCGAAAGCGACGGCCAGCTCTCCGCCGTCGTCGGCTGCTTTATCCGCGGCGGCGTCCTCACCACGCCCATCGTCGGCTACGACACGGCCCGTCCTGCCAGCGATGGCCTCTATCGCATCGCCAGCTACATGCTCGCCCAAATCGCGCGGGACCGCGGCTTGCGCCTCAATGGCTCCGCCGGCGCCGCGAGCTTCAAAGTCAATCGCGGCGCACGCCCGGTCACTGAATACTCCGCCTACTTCGTCGATCATCTCTCTCTTGCCCGCCGGGCCGTCATCGGAGGCGTGGAGCGCTTGTTGAACAAGGTCGCCGTCCCATTGATGCAGGAGCGCGGCCTATGAGCGCCTACCCGCACGCCGTCGCCCAAGGCTGGCATCCGATCGCAGCGGTGAAGCAACTCGGCGCCAATCCGCTCGCGCGCTCGTTAATGGGCACGCCCGTCGTCGTGTTCAAAGGCGCCGGCGGCCCTGCCGTGCTCGTCGATCGCTGCCCGCATCGCAACATGGCGCTCTCACGCGGCGCCGTACATAGCGGCGAGATCGAGTGCCCATATCATGGTTGGCGCTTCGCCAGTGACGGCCGCTGCACGCTCACCCCAGGCGCCAGCGAACCCGCACGCTTTGGCGCGCAAACACTTCCCGTTGCCGTGCGCGCCGGCCTCGTCTGGACCACGCTCGCGAAATCGCCGAACACCGAACCGTTCCTACCGCCGCCTCTTACCACCGAAGGCCTCGACACCTTCATGTGGCCCGTGAAACCTTCGCGCGCGCGCCTCATCGACGCTGTCGAAAACCTGCTCGACCCCGCCCATCCGCATTTCCTGCACGCCGGCATCGTACGCGCGAAGAACCTCCGCAAACCCGTCGACGTCACCGTGCGCGTCCACCCAACCTTCGCGGAAGCCATCTATATCGAGAACGCCAAAGCCTCGGCGCTCATGCCGCGCATGCTCGAGGGCCTCCGGGTCGCCAGCATCGGCCGCTTCTTTCCACCTTCAACCGGCCAAGTCGCGTTTGAAGGCAAAGACGGCTTGAAACTCGCCATCACCGTCTTCTTCACGCCGGAAAGCGAAAACGTCGTGCGCCCGTTCGCCCACTTCGCCACACCGAAAGGCGTGGCGCCCGCATTCGTGAAAGAAGCGCTGCTGCGCGCCTTTCATATCCCCGTGCTCGCGCAAGACCGCGAAGCCTTGCGCAAACAAACCGACGACATCGAAAATTTCGGCGCGCCCAAATACGCGCTCGGCCCGCTCGACTTTCTCTTCCCCGCCATCAACGCGCTCGCTGCCGGCGAAACCCCAGAGCCAAGCGAACGCACCGCCCGCGTCGAACTTTAAGACGGCCGCCACTCACGCCGCACACGCCGCAACTTGCGGTCAAACGGCGCCTCAATCCCGGACCGCAGCTCAACCCGCGGCTCTACCGCGCCAACCTTGAGCAAGGCCGCATGCAGCGCCGCAACCGCGCGCGCACCGGCCTCCGCCGGCAGATCATGCGCCAGGGTCAGCACAACACGGTCCACGCCAATCTGCGTCACGCGGAAATCCAGGATACGCCGATCCGCATCGACCACGGCGTTGCGCATCACGTCCGGCGTCACCGACACCAACGCATCACCGAACCCGCCCAGCTGAAACACATCGTCATGGCGCCCTTCGATGCTCTCAACGCATTGCAGCGGCGAGCCACATGCGCATCCCCTGCTCGACAACCGCAGCAGATCATTCATCCGATAGCGCGCCATGATTTGCGTCGTGCGGGTAAAATCCGTCACCAGCGGCGACACCAAGTCGCCGCCTCCCGGTTCAAACTCAAACGCCACCACATCTTCCGCCAAATGCAGCGTCCCTTCCCGGCACCCGACGCCGAACAAGCCCTCCGTCGCCATGTAGATTTCGCGCACCCGCGCCCCGAAACGCGCCTCAACACTGGCGCGGTCCAGCGGATCAAGCACCTCGGCGCCCGAAAACACATTCAACGGCCGAATGCGCGACGTCTCAGCCAAGATCCGCAACACCTTCGGCGGCGCGACAATCGTATCCGGCGCGTACGCCTCGATTTCCGCGCGCCACGCATCCACGCCCAGCGCCAAATCAAAGAACCGCAGCGACAGCCGCCCCGTCTCCGCCGCCGACGCATAGAGTTTGTTGTACCCCGGCAGCGCCAGCGCCACCTTGTGCCGCGCGAACAAGACATCCGGCAACGTCTTCGCCAGCATCACGCCGAGCCACGTAAACCGCTCAGCTTCGCTGATGACGTACACACCGCGATTGCCGCTCGTACCCGTGCTCTGCCCAATGAAAAGATCGCCGACCTTCTCATCCCCACGATCCAACGCTGCGCGCACATCCGGGTATGTCGCGCCCTTCACATTGAATTTATCGAAGTTCGCCAGCAGAACCTGCTTGTCGACAATTGGCAAATCCGCAAGCCGCCGCGCGCCAAGCCCCGCATAGTACGGCACGCGCGCCACAGCATGGCGCAAGAACCGATCCAGCCGCGCCGCCTGCCATCGCGCCACATCCGCACGCGTACGCAGCCGCTTCGCGAGCTGTCTCGTCCGCCAAAACGCGGCGATGGCGTAAACGACGGCGAAATTCATTCTCGTGCCGCTTTAGCACGCCGTATAAGGTGACGATATGGCGCGCCATTCGCTCGGCTTCATCTACGTGACCGTGGCGCTCGATGCGCTCGCCATGGGCATCGTCATTCCCGTACTGCCGCGCCTCATCGGCACGCTAACGAACTACGATGCGCCAAACATCGCGCTCGCCGTTGGCGTGCTCGCCACGCTTTTCGCGCTCACGCAATTTTTCGCGGCGCCCATCATCGGCGCGCTCTCCGATCGGTTCGGGCGCCGTCCCATCGTGCTCGCCGCCAATGCCAGCCTCGCCATCGACTTCGCCATCATGGCGTTTGCGCCAAATCTGATCTGGCTCGCGGCAGGGCGCTTCTTGTCAGGCATCGCCGCCGGCAGCGGCCCCGCCGCCTTCGCCTACGTCGCCGACGTCACGCCGCAATCGAAACGTGGCGCGGCCCTCGGCAAGCTCTTCGGCGCGCAAGCGCTCGGTGCAACCTTAGGCCCCGCACTCGGCGGCCTTCTCAGCAGCGGCGATATCCGCGCGCCCTTCTGGGCCGCCGCAATTCTTTGCCTGCTCAACACGCTCTACGGCCTCTTCGTGCTGCCGGAATCCTTGCCGCCCGAAAAGCGCGCGCGTTTCGACTGGGCGCACGCAAACCCCATCGGCGCCATTGTCTGGCTCGCGCGCGCATATCCGCAGGCGCTGGGCATGATCGTCGTCGCGTTTCTGCTGAGCTTCGCCTCGCAAGGCGCCAACAGCCTCACCGTGCTCTACACGGAATTTCGCTACGGCTGGACGCCGCAAACCATCGGCATCGTGCTCACGATCTTCGGCATCGCCAGCCTTGCCGTACAAGCCGGCCTCGTGACGCCGATCACGCGCCGCCTCGGCGAACGCGCAACCTTCATCAGCGGACTCTCACTCACCACCGCCGGACTCTTCCTTTTCGGCGCGGCGCCCACCGGCGCGCTCTTCTGCGCCGCGCTGCCGCTGCTCGCGCTCGGCGCCATCTGCGGGCCCGTGATGGGCGGGTATTTCAGCGCCATGGTCGCCGACCACGAACAAGGCCGCCTCCAAGGCGCCTGGAGCGGCGTCAACGCCGCCATGGGCCTTCTGGCGCCCGGCGCCTTCACCGCGCTCTACGCAACCTCGATCTCCGGCGCCCACGCACCGGCCCCCGGCGCAGCCTTCTACGCCGCCGCCGCCATCCTCACGCTCGCACTCCTCCTCGCCACAAAAACATGGCGCAGCCCGCGCAGGAGCATCGACTAAGCTTGAAAAACTGGAGCGGGCGATGAGATTCGAACTCACGACCCCAACCTTGGCAAGGTTGTGCTCTACCCCTGAGCTACGCCCGCATCCGTGGGTAACCCCGGGTCGAGCCCGGGGCTGAGGGGCGGTCATATCGCAGAGCCGGGGCCGGGAAGCAAGGGGCGCTGCGGCGCCATTGTCGGCGCTCACCACCGAAAAGAGGCGCGCCTGACGGTTAAGCCGCCAGGCGCAATTCGGTTTACTTGCGGCGACGGGCCAAGGCGGTCACCAGCACCCCTGCCAGGAGGCCTGCGCCGGCGGCCGCGCCGATGGCCGCGAACGGACGCGCCCGCACTTCTTTGCCAACCCGCTTGATGCCGCCATTCACACGTTCGCCAACGCCGTTCCACTTTTCAGTGAAGATGCTGCCGAGATCGCCCGTCAGCTGCGAGAAATCCTTGCCCAGCGTATTCATGTCGTCGCGCAGGTCGATCGCACCGTTGCGGCGGTGACGCGTTTCGTATGCATGTGCCATTTTCTTCACTCCACCATGATGCAGCGTCGTGCTGCTCCGATGAGTGAGAAATAGAGCGCGCGCGCTTGAGCCGCCGCGACCTGCGTCACACGCCGATGGCGGTTTTCCACAAGCCGCTAGAGCTTCACCAAATCTCGCCAAATGCGCGGATAAAATTGCCGCCAAGCACCTTCTCCACCACGCGCGGGGCGACCCCGCGATCGAGCAGCGCGTCGGCAATCACCAAGGCGCGGTCCGGCCGGTTCAGGCCCTCGGTGAACGGCAAGCGGCCGTCCTCCTCGGGGGCCGCGACGCCGGCTGCAATGCGGCGCTGCGTCTCCGCGTCCCAACTGGCCTGCTCCTCGGCCGACATTTCCATGGTGCTGAAACTGGTGTCGCTGCCGATACCGACATGATCCTCACCGCACACGTCCAGCGCGTGCATCATGTGCGCGAGATAGTCGTCGACATTCGGTTGGCGGGGGCTGGGCGCGGTGAAGAAGAGATCGAAGATTCCAAACACGCCGCCCTTCTCGGCAACCGCGCGCATCACGTCATCAGTTTTGTTGCGCGGATTGTTGTGCACCGCCGTGCAGCCGGCGTGCGTGATCAACACCGGCTTCGTCGACGCTTCGATCGCCGCACTCGTGGTTGCGGGATTGGCGTGACTTAAATCCAGTGCGACGCCTTTCTCATTCATACGCGCCACAGCTTGGCGGCCGAGATCGGTCAGCGTCGAATCTGCTGGCGACATCACGCCAGCGCCAAACGGCGAGGGCGTATTGTAGCTCAGCTGCATCACGCGCACGCCAAGGTTACGGAAGAGATCGATGCGGTCGATCTTGTCGTCCAAACACGCCGCGCTCTCGAACGAGAAGATGATCCCGACCTGCCGCTCGCGCTTCGCGGCGGCGATATCGCCAACACTACGGATCTGACGGAAATAGTCGGGATGCGCTTCGATCAAGCGCTGGTAAAAGGCGATCTCGGCAATTGTATCTTCGAACGGCCCGTTGAATCCGCCCATGCTGGTCTTGATCGCCGAGACGCCGGCGTTGCGCGCGAGATCCAATGTCGCCTGCGGCAGGGGCAGCTGGGCTGAGCTGATCGGCGGCCCAAGATTGGCGTCCACAACGATCGCGCGCCGATGCGCCGAGCGCGCCCGCGAACTTATCGCGCCATCATAAGCCAACGCCGCGCTCCCAAAACCGCCCGCGGCCAGCAACGCCCCAGCGCCCAGCGCAAATTCACGACGATCCATTCGCATTCTCCCCAATGTGTCTTGAACGGGGATGCCGCACCGTACTTGAACGGATGCGGCCTCCTTCACGATTCCAAAATTCAGTCAGAAATTGATATGCTCGCCAACGAATAGTCGAGGATGGGCGTCCAGATTGGAGCCTCGGCAGCGCGATGACTCAGCGTAACCACTACCGTTCGATCATTGGACGCTATGTGGAATTGGCGGACGACCATGTCACCAGCACCCGCGATTGAACTAGCTCGCTGGTAGCGAAGCAGAACTGCAGGATGTCCTCCGATGCGCATTATCTGTGGCTCGAATGACTCAACTACGTTCACACCACCAGCCTGCAGACTTGCAACCATCGTCGCCTGCTCGGTTCGCAACGCCGCCAACAATTCTTGCTGGCCGTTGCGGATGTAAGCCTCGAAGTCTTGCTCCCGCAACTCGGCGGGTGACTTTACCGACACTCGCAACATCGCTCCCGGCGATGACGGTGCAGCATTCATAGCAAGCAGCGACTGAGTTCCCGTCCACCCATGTCCAGACTGTCTCAACCTAGCTTCCGCAGACGCGCTCAGGTTAGCGCGCATCGTCTCATCGAGCACGAACCAGTGCCGAGGAACGCTAATAGAAATGCCTTCTCCGAGATCTCTCACCTCAAACTGTGATTCATCCGCCCCAGGATCTACGGCTATCGACTGCAAGTCTGCAGTTACCGTCGGTGCTTGTGTTTCGACGATCTCGTTGCACCCGCCGGACAACACAATTGTCGCCAACGCCAAGGCCCGCAGATAACTCAGCAATACTTATTCCCCGGGCTCAGCCTTGCGCGGCGGCTTCAGGCGTCGGCGATTGACGTGGCTATCGGGCGCCAGATGACCTTCGGGCGTGCGGCCGCGGAAATAATCGCGTTGCCAGCCGTTCTTCACCGCTTCCGAGTCCTTATCGGCGAGCTTGTCGAGAAAGTTGGTGCGGCTGGCGCCCCACGCTTCGTACTGCCGCTTCAACTCGGGATCGGAATCCAACGATTTGATGATCGGCTGCACTTCATCCATCTGCTCGTGCGGCAGCGGATACACAAAACAAAACGGCTCGCCCTTCTTGAACGAAATCATGCCTGGCCGCGTGAAGCGCCAGTTCATGGTGAAGGGAAACGGCAGCCAATATGTCTCGATCACGCCGGCAAGGGGCTGAATGCCGTCCTTGAGGTGATTGGGCGGCCCGCCGGCCCACAGATCCCAACCTTCCTCGGTGCGGAAAAGCCAGCCGGTGTGGAAAGTCAGCACGCCGCCGGAAAAGTGCGACACAGCCCAACGATCAAGCACCGCGCGCGTCGTGTCGCCATCGGGATCGAGCCGGATATCCTCAATGCGCGGCCCGCCGGTCCAGGTCGCGGTGAAGCTGACCGGCGAGAGCAAAGCCCAGCCTGTTGTGTTGGCGACAACCAGCGGCAGGCATCGATAAGGATGGCGATCGGAAAATTTATCCATCCATTCGCGATCCGGCGAGCCGGGGACCATCTCGGCTGGGTGCGGATCGACTTGATAACAAGTAAGTTTCATCCACTCCCTCCTAGACGCTCAGCCTCGCTTGCGCCAAGGGGATGCACGTTATGCCCGCCACCGAAGCTGATCTTTTTGCCCGTTTCGATGCGCTCGGCATTGAACACGTGACGCACCGGCACCGTCCAGTATTCACGGTCGAGGAAGGCGCCGACCTCAAGGCCTCAATGCCCGGCGGGCACACCAAGAACTTGTTCTTGAAGGACAAGAAGGGCGCGATATTCCTCATCTGCGCCATCTCCAGCACCGTCATCGATCTCAACGCCACGTCGAAGCTTCTGGCGTCCGGCCGCTTTTCCTTCGGCTCCTCCGAGCGACTCTTGGAGCACCTCGGCGTCGAGCCAGGCTCGGTGACCCTTTTCGCCCTGATCAACGATCCGGACCGCAGCGTCACGCTGGTACTGGATGAAGCGCTCTTCGCGCATGACCCGGTGAACTTCCACCCGCTCAAAAACGACGCCACCACCGCGATCAGTCCGGCTGACCTCCTAAAGTTCATCCGCTCCCTTGGCCGCGAGCCGATCCGGCTGGCCTTTGACGATCAAGGGATACCGACGAGAATTGAACCGGACGCGCCAGTGTCCCATCTTTAGGCCGAACGAGGACCTGCATGACCTTCATTGACGGCTCAGCGCCGCCCGAATCCGACATCGTAAAAGACGGCACTGACCAGGCCTTCATGGCCGACGTCGTGGAGCAGTCACGTGAAACACCGGTGATCGTCGATTTCTGGGCGCCGTGGTGCGGCCCGTGCCGCACGCTTGGTCCGCCGCTCGAAAGAGCCGTGCGCAACGCCGGCGGCAAAGTGCGGCTGGTGAAAATCAACATCGATGAAAACCCGGGCGTCGCCGGCCAGCTTGGTGTGCGCTCGATCCCCGCCGTCTATGCATTCGATCAAGGCCGGCCAATTGACGGCTTCATGGGCGCGATTCCCGAGAGCCAGATCAAACTCTTCGTTGATCGTCTCGCCGGCGCCGACATGACCGTCGAGATCGAGCCGTTGCTCTCGCAGGCAGCCGAATCCGCGCAGCTGGGCGATATTGGCGGCGCGGCGCAGGCCTACACAGCCGTGCTGCAACTCGATCCAACCAACACCAAAGCCATCGCCGGCATGGCGCGCATCGCGCTGAGCGCGGGCGATGTCGAAAACGCGCTCGAAATTCTCGCCATGGCGTCGGCGGACAAGGCCAACGACCCGGACATCGCCGGCGTTCGCGCGGCGCTCGATCTTGCCGCGAACGCCGCAAACATCGGCGACAATGACGAACTCGGCGCCAAGGTCGCCGCCAACCCGAACGACTTGCAGGCGCGTTTCGACTACGCGGAAGCGCTTTCAGCGCGCGGCGATCTCGAAGCCGCGAGCGACCAATTGCTTGCGATCATCGAGAAAAACCGGGAATGGAATGAGGGCGCTGCGCGCGCCCAGCTTCTAAAGGTGTTCGAAGCCGCCGGCCCTACGTCCGAGGTCACCAAGCAGGGCCGCCGCAAATTGTCGGCGATTCTGTTCTCGTGACTGTCCAGTCAATGCAAGAGACTTGACGCGCTGTTCGCGATGCGAGGCGTAACATGCCTTGCCGCTGACAGGCGCCGAACCTTATATTTGTCGCATGAGCGCCTTTGGTTTCCGCAAGCCGTCCGACTTACCGCAAACGATCCCGCTGTTTCCTCTGGTCGGCGCGATCCTGATGCCGCGCGGCGTTTTGGCGCTCAACGTCTTCGAGCCACGCTATCTCAACATGGTCGATGATGCGCTCGGCGGCGACCGCCTCATCGGTATGATTCAACCGAATGCCGGCGACGAAGACGATCCTTCGCCGGATCTCTCGGACGTCGGCACCGTCGGGCGCATCACCGCCTTTTCGGAAACGGAAGACGGTCGCTATCTCATCACGCTCACCGGAATCTGCCGTTTCGATTTCAATCAGGAACTCGAAACCGGCGCGCCCTACCGGCAGGCGCTCGTCAGCTACGACGCCTTCGAAGGCGATTTCGCCCAGGCCCGCGGCGAGCGCATCGATCGCGACGCCCTGATCAAGTCACTCAAGAGCTATGCGGCGCTGCACGGCTTTGTCGTCGACTGGGACTCCGTCGAGCAGGCGCCGACGGAAACCATCGTCAATGTCGCCGCGCAGATCTGCCCGTTCGACCCCGCCGCCAAGCAAGCAATGCTGGAAGCCATTACGCTTGAGGATCGCACCCAGACGTTACTCGCCCTCCTGGAATGGGACCGCGCCGCCGGCGACGAACAGCGGCCTATTCAATGACCGAAGTCGATCCGAAGCTTCTCGAGGTGTTGGTGTGTCCACAAACGCGCACGACACTCCGCTACGATCGGGAGCGCCAGGAACTCATCAGCGAGAGCGCCCGCCTCGCCTACCCGGTCCGCGACGGCGTCCCGATCATGCTGATCGACGAAGCGCGCGAACTTGGGGCCGATGAGTGAGCCCACGGCGTGCGTTTGCAGCGCCGGTGCTGTAAAGAATGACCATGACTGCAGAAGCAATCTCCCGCCCCTGGCCGACGGACCTTGTCTTCGACCGCGAAGCCAGGGCGCTCACCATCGCCTTCGATGACGGCGAGATGTACGAAATCCCGTTCGAACTTCTCCGCATTGAAAGTCCGAGCGCCGAAAACAAGGGCCACGGCGGCAACGTTCCGCCACCCGTCACCGGCAAAGCCAATGTGAACATCGTCAGCGCTGACGCTGTCGGTCGCTATGCCGTACGCATCACATTCGACGACGGCCACGACACCGGACTCTATTCGTGGGACCTGTTGCACGAGCTCGGCCGTGACAAAGACGAAAAGCTGCGCATCTATCGCGACACCTTGCGCCTGCGCGCCCTCAGAGATGAGGCTTAGGGCGCGTGTCGACGCAACTCGAAGAGAAGCGCGTCACCAGGCCGGCCAGTCGCTGGCGCAACTTCTATTGGCTCAATGAGGAAATGCTGATCAACGGCGAGATGCGCGGCCCCGGCCGCACGCCGTCCAAATTCGTTTGGCCAACGAAAGACATCGCCGAGACCATGGCCGAAAGGCGCCGCGCCGAATGGGAGAAGATCGGCGTCAGATATCTCGGTGCCGAAGAAGAAGCGTAGGCGCAACCGCTGCCCGGCGCGAACGGCGGCCTGCCGGCCAAGGCCGGGTCAGGCGTCGGGCTTCTGCTTCCGCAAAGCATAGAGCGCCAGCAGCAGCGCCGTGCCGACGCCAAGCACGAGCGGAACCCAGATGCCGACGGATTCTGCGAGTTGCTGATTCATCGCCACGCTCCAGCACTGCCCTTAGCACGACAGGCTACCGACCGCCACCGACAGGCCCAGGCCCGTGACCACCGTCACAGCGGCATCCCTAACCCTTCGCTACCTTCTCCTCATCGGAACGGGGCAACGGCCCCACCAAACGGAGCAAGAGCAATGACCAAGTTTTATTCCCTGATGCTGGCGGTGATGCTGATGGCGCCTGTCGCCTTCGCCACGATGAACCAGGCCGCTCAGATCGTCGCCTAAGCGATCAACCCCAAACCCAATCAGAGACCAACCCAATGACCAAGTTTTTCGCCCTCATCGCTGCCTGCGCCGTGTTTGCTCCGGTCGCCCTCAGCGTGATGACCCAAGCCGCGCGGATCGTCGCTTAAGCTCCCAAGCAGCACGATCATTGGCCCCAATAGCGCGGCCTGGACATAGAACGGCGCGAAGGATTGCTCCCCCTTCGCGCCGTTCACTGCTTCAAAGAAGCACCGCCGCCGCGTAGGCCATCGCCGCCACCAGCGCCATCATCAACGACATCCAATCGCTCACCGCGTGCACGACAGGATCGTCCGGCATCTCACCGCGCCCCGTCAGCAACCACACACGGCACAGCCAGAAGATCACCGCGCCCGGCAGCAGCCACAGCCACATCGGCGAATTGTACGTGAACATCGCCACATCGCTCTGCACGTAAAGCGCAAGCACCAGGCTGGCCGCGAACGCCGAGCCCACACCCATCGCCTTCAGGATCGGCGCATCCGCGATCGTGTAGCCGCGCCTGATATTTTCCGGCGCGCCTTCGATCTCGGTCACACGTTTCACCAGCGCCAGGCTCAAAAAGAAAAACCCGCAAAACGCCAGCATCCACGACGACGCCGGATGCGCCGAAGCCTCGCCGCCCAGCAACACACGCAATCCATAGAGCGTCGCCAACACAAAAATATCGACCACCACCAGCCGCTTCATCCAAACCGTGTAGAGGCTTGAGATCGCCATATAGAGCAGCGTCAGCACGACAACATTCGCCGCCCACCCCACGAGCAACGCCGCGCCCGCCAGGCCCACAGCCACGGCGATACCGCGCGCCGGCGACAGCGCACCGCTCGCGAACGGCCGGTTGCGCTTGCGCGGATGGCGCCTGTCGGCGGGAATGTCGAACGCGTCATTGAAGAGATAAACGCTCGACGCGGCGCAGCAGAGCGCGACAAACGCCAGGAGCGCGCTCTTCCAGCCCTCAAGATCGGCCCAGCCCTGCGCCGCGATCAATGGGATGAACACCAGAACGTTCTTCACCCACTGGCGCGGCCGCAGCGCCTTCTCCAGCGCCGCCCGCGCATCGCGCTCATCCGGCAGCACGCGCTCAACCACCGTCAACGCCGCCGCGCGAAATTGCAGCGTGTCATCGGCGTTGACGACCACCGCGCCCTTCGCTTTTTCCCAAACCTCCAGATCGGCAATCTCGTTGCCGGCATACACAAAGCCTTGCGGATAAGCGGCGCTCAGCGCTTCCGCTTTCCGTGCCGACTTCAAGTTCGTCACGCCGTCCGACGCAAACACATCGTCGAACAAGCCAACGTGCGCCGCGATCCGGTCGGCGATTCTGCGATCCGTCGCCGTCGCCAAAGCCAGACGACGCCCACGCGCTTTCTCTTCGCGCAGCCACGCCAGCAAACGCAGATCGTACGGGACTTCATCCGCCTTCGGCGCGTAATCGGCGAGCTTCGCTTTTACGAATGCGCGCCCCTTCGTGAACCAACCCGCCAGCGCAAACACGCCCAGCGGATTGCTCCCCAAATACGAGAGGATCGATTCAAAAAACGTGTCGCCATGGATAAGCGTGCCGTCGAGATCGACAGCCAGCGGCAAATCCGCTGTACCTGGTTCCGTAGCTTCGATTGACATTATCGGCCCAAATCAACGCATAGCAGCGCCATAAGCCCCACAATCGCGCACTCACCTGACGCGTGTCTAAGCCGCCAGACTCTCGCCGCGCAGCAGCTTCGGCAGGTCGCCGGCGCCGCCGCCGGCATATTTCATGAAGAACCGCCGCGCTGGCCCGACGGCATTGACGGCCGCAAGCCCCAAGGTCCGCGCCGCGCGCAGCGGCTTGATGTCGTTCGAGAAGAGCTTGTCGAAGAACTCCATCCCGAGCGCCATCGTCACATTGTCGAAACGCCGCCAGCGTTGATAGCGCTCCAGGATCGACACATCGCCAGGATCAAGCCCCAGCGCCACGCCATCGGCGATGCACTCCGCCAACGCCGCGCAATCCTTCAAGCCGAGATTCAATCCCTGCCCCGCCAACGGATGAATTCCGTGCGCGCTATCGCCCGCCAGCGCCACGCGCTGATCGATCATCCGCTCCGCCATCTGCAGCGAGAGCGGATAGCCAAAGCGCGGCCCTTCCAACGAAAGCTCGCCCAAGAACGTGCCGAAGCGCTTGGTGAGCTCCGCCAGGAAATCCTGCTCGTTCATCTTCAGCAGAGCCTCCGCCGCCGCGCGCGGCTCCGCCCAAACAATGTTCGAGCGATTGCCTTTCAGCGGCAAAATCGCGAACGGCCCGTTCGGCAGGAAGAATTCATGCGCTACCGCATCGTGCGGCTTTTCATGGGCGATCGTCGCGACAATCGCCGTCACCGGATAATCCCAGCCGATCGTGCGAATGCCGACAGCGCCGCGCACGAACGAACGCCGCCCGTCCGTCCCCACCAGCAATGGCGCACGGAGCTTCCGCCCATCCGCGAGCGTCACCGTCGCGCCCGCGGGATCGCGCTCGATCGCGCCCACCGACATCGGCTGAATCATCTTGATGCTCGGCCGCGCCTTCACGCCGCTATCGAGCGCCATCCGCACGTGCCGTGCTTCGAGCATCAGTCCGAGCGGCTCATCAGTGTCGCGCATCTCGGCGCGATCAAAATGCAAATGCAGCAGCGACGGTCCGCGTCCGAGCTTGCCATCCGTCACCATGATCTGCTCGATCGGCTGCGCGACCTCATCAAGCTGATCGCCCAGTCCAAGCGCGCGCCACATCCGGTACGATGCAAACGCAATCGCGAACGCGCGCCCATCGAACGCCGGCGCCAAGGTGTCCGACGGCTTCGACGCATCGATCACCGCAACGGAAAGCCCCGCCTGATCCAGCGCCAAAGCCAGCGTCTGCCCTACCAGGCCGCCGCCGGAGAGGATCACGTCAGCATCAAATCCCAGAGTCTTTGGGGGTCCATTGCTCATGCCGAACGATACCTTTGCGTCAGCCCAAACGCGATGCGGCCCGCTGGCGCGCAAGGAGAAGGCAGGGCGCCGCTTTTTTGAGCGAACCTGCTGCAGCGCACAAAGACGCGTCCCCATGAGCTTGCCGGATCGCGCAGCGCCTCGGCCAATCGACGCTTCGATCGTTTGAGGAGCGGGGCAATGACAAAAACCAAGGGGCTATGGCGCTCGCTGCGGCTCGCAGCGTTAGCGCTCGTAGGCGCGGCAGCGCTCGGCGCGATGACGCCGGAACTAGCATTCGCACAAGAGACAAGCGCCGCCGTCGAAACCGTCGCGGCTGACGAAGGCACAGGCGAGATCATCGCCGTTCAAGAAGCAGCCCCGGAAGCGCCCGCGCTCACGGTCGACAAAGGCGACACCGGCTGGATGCTCGTCTCCACCGTTCTCGTGCTGTTGATGATCATCCCAGGCCTTGCGCTCTTTTACGGCGGCCTAGTGCGCGCGAAGAACATGGTCTCGATCTTGAGCCAAGTCTTCGTCGTCACCGGCATCGGCATGGTGATGTGGCTGTTGGTCGGCTACTCGCTCGCCTTCACCGATGGCGGCGGCTTGAACCGCTTCGTCGGCGGCTTGAGCAAAGCTTTCCTCCACGGTGTTGACGTGACGACGATGGTGGAAACCTTCTCCGTCGGAATCGCCATTCCAGAGCTGATTTTCGTGGCTTTTCAGATGACGTTCGCCTGCATCACCGCAGCGCTCGTGCTCGGCGGCGTGGCTGAGCGTGTGAAGTTCAGCACGGTTGTGATCTTCGCGATCGTGTGGCCCGTGCTGGTCTATTATCCGATGGCGCACATGGTCTGGTGGTGGGGCGGCCCGATCATGGCCTCCGATCCCGCCAATGCTGAAGCGCTCGCT
>JAEUMT010000035.1 GCA_016791365.1 Hyphomonadaceae bacterium
GTCTATCGCCGCCGTTTCAGAAGACGCGGGTCTGAAGACCCGCGCTCCTGTGGGCTCAAACTCCGGCAATGCAGCGCCAAGCAGTGGAAAGTCTGTCACGCCGGTGATGGTTTCGCGCCGCGTGGCAATGGCGGCGCGGCGGCGGTCGCGGGCTTCGGCGACTTGCGTTTGCAGCAAGTCGAGTGGCGCGGCCTGCGCTTGCATCTGCTGCATCAGCGACCAGGCGCGTTCGGCGATCTCACGTGTGAGCTTCTCGACGAACCACGCGCCGCCGGCGGGATCGGCGACGTGGCCGAGGCGGCATTCTTCGGCGAGCACGGCTTGGGTGTTGCGCGCGACGCGGCGGGCGAAGGCGGTGGGGTGACCCAGCGCATCTGTCAGAGGATACGTGGTGATCTCGTCAGCGCCGCCGACAGCGGCGCCGAACGCGGCGCTGGTGACGCGCAGGATGTTGGTCCAGGCGTCGTATCGCGTCATCATCCGGCGCGAGGTGAAAGCGTGGATGTGCGCGGCGCGATGTTCGGGCGCCGCACCCGACGCTTCGAGCACGCGCGCCCAACAGAGCCGCAGCGCGCGGAGTTTCGCGGCTTCGATCAATGCGTCGGGGCCGATTGCGACGGCGAAGCTGATGGCGCGCGCGCTATCCTCAATACCGAGCGCGCGGGTTTCGAGACCGCGCAGATAGGCGATGCCACTGTGGAGCGCGTGGGCGATTTCCTGCGCTTCGCTGGCGCCGGCTTCATGCACGATGCGGGCGTCGACGCGGAGGTAACGCGCGCTTGGGAGGTCGCGCGTGGTTTGCGCGGTGAAAAGGTAGGCGGCCAGAGCTGCTTCGCTCTGATCGGCGCCGGTGCGCAGCTGCGCACCGAGCGGATCGAGATTGAACGCGGCGCCTTTGACCGCGACGCCTCTGAGCTTGGCGCGTAGGAGCATCGCGGCTTGCTCGCCGTGTGCGTCCAGTGAAACCGGCGCGGCTTCGAGGATGACGCCCGCCAGCGCGTGATCGAGGTCGGTCGCCGATGTGATCGCCACGCCGTGGCCGCCGTTCGGATCAATCACAAGTTCGATCGCGCCGACGCCACCTTCGAGGTCAGCGAGGATTTCCTGATTGGTGCGTTCGACATCCGGATTCGCGAAGCTCTGGCGCACCAGCCAGCCGCCGCGCGCCGCGCCGCGCACGAACGGCGCTGAGCCCGGCATGCCGGAAATGTCCGTCGCGGTGTGGATGTCCGGCTCGCGATAGAGCGGCTCGAGCGGGATGCCGTCCGCGGTCTTACCGACCAAGCGCGCCCAGCTTGCGCCCTTCAGCCCTTGCTCGACCAGGGCGCGCCAATCCGCCTCGTCGGCGGTTTCGCCCAGCTGCAAGGTGGTCTGCGACATTTCCTGGGTCCCTTGACGCCATGTCAGGCATCGACGCGCTTTTGAACGCACGCTACCCCTTGTGGCAACCGGAGAAAATCATGGCTCTGCCGCCTCTGTTCGACAAGTTGCGTCTGCCCGCCGTGGGCGCCCCACAATTCATCATCGCCAACCCTGAATTGGTCATCGCCCAATGCAAGGCGGGAATCGTGGGTTCGTTCCCGGCGCTCAATGCGCGGCCCGAGACGGCGCTGGATGACTGGCTTTACCGCATCAAGGATGAGCTTGCGGCCTATGACGAAGCGAACCCGGATGCGCCGGCGGCGCCCTACGCTGTCAATCAGATCGTCCACAAGACGAACGCGCGGCTCGATCATGATGTCGCGGCGTGCGTGAAGCACAAAGTGCCGATCGTGATCACGTCGCTCGGTGCGCGGACGGACGTGAACGAGGCGATCCATTCCTATGGCGGCATCGTTCTGCACGACATCATCAACATCACCTTCGCGAAGAAGGCGCTGGAGAAGGGCGCCGACGGCCTCATCGCCGTGTGCGCCGGCGCCGGCGGGCACGCCGGCTCGCTCTCGCCGTTCGCGCTGATCAGCGAGATCCGCGAATTCTTCGATGGTCCGTTGCTGGTCTCCGGCGCCATCTCGACCGGACGCGGCATTCTCGCGGCGCAAGCCATGGGCGCTGACCTCGCTTACATGGGTTCGGCGTTCATCGCGACGACCGAAGCGAATGCCCCCGAAGCGTACAAGCAGATGATTGTCGACTCGACGGCTGGCGACATCGTTTATTCGAACCTCTTCACCGGCGTGCTTGGCAACTATCTGAAAGGCTCGATCGTCAACGCCGGCCTCGATCCGGCGAATCTGGCGCAGAGTGACGCCTCGAAAATGAGCTTCGGCGGCGGCGAGGGCTCAAAGGCCAAGGCGTGGAAAGACATTTGGGGCGCGGGCCAGGGCGTGGGCGGCGTGCACGACATTGTGCCTACGGCTGAACTCGTGGCGCGCTTGAAGCGTGAGTACGATGAGGCGAAACGCGCTTTGACGCGCTAGGCGCGAAGCCGGGGATAGAGGCCAATCAATCCGACCGTGCGTAAGCCGGTCGTAGCTTCTCGTCATCACGAGGAGCCAAATGAACTCACCTGTCCCCATTCTTGAGAAGGCCGCGATTCAGTCGCTGACGCTTCGCAGCGCGGCCGTCATCGCAATCGCCGCAGCCGCAGACCGGCTGGGTGTCGTGTTGCCCGACGGCGCGGCTCAAGAGATCGCCAATGCTCTGGTCGATCTTGTCGTCACGCTTGGCCTGATCGGCGTCGCTATCGGCCGTACCCGCGCACGCGCGCCCATCGTTTGAGGATTCCACATGCGCCAACCCCTGCGCGTGCTCGCTCTTGCGTGCGCGCTTACGCTAATGCCTGCTTGCGCCGCGCTTCAGATCGGCCAGACACGCGTCGAAAATCCAATCGCCGTCGCCCAAACCATGGAGCAGCGCGCGTACGCATTGTTGCACGCTTACGCGGCGATTGTTGAAGAGGCCACGGAGATCGTCGCCGATCCAGCAACGCCGTTGGCGTTCAAGCGTACGCTTGGTCAGGTCGAGCGCGCGGCGACGCCGGCGGCCGAAACGCTGCAAATTGCCGTGACCGCGTATCTGCGCGCGCGTGCGGACTTTGAAGCCGCCTCAGGCGCCAATCAGACCGCTCTGCAACGCGGCGCCGCCACGCTCGCCATCGCCGCGCGCCGGCTCAACGAGGCTGTCGCCGCCGCTCAGGCGCCGATCGCCGAACTTGACGGCCTGGTCCGCGCGCACCGCGATTGAACGGAGACATCACAATGCTCAACTTGTTGCTTCAACTTCAACTCCTGCTGGCGGCGCTCTCGGCGTTCCTGCCGCTGGTGCCGGAACAGCACCGTGTGCGCGCGGCTGGCATCATCGATGTAGCGGCTAAAGTGCTGGCCGCGGGCGGCTCGATTGCCGGCAATGCGGATGATCTGGCTGCGAAGCTGACGGCCATTCGCGCGGAGGTCGAAGCCATGGCCGCAGCTGGCGATAGCGTCAGCGCCGAACAGCTTGAGGCCGCCATGGAGCGCGTGCGTGCGGCGTCCGCCGGTTTTCGCGCCGCGCTTCAATCCGCCGAAGGCGCGTGACGTTTTGGACCGCCGGCATCTTGCCGGCTTGAAGCCGGCGGTCCATTCGTGTGCTTATGAGCAAGCACATCCTCGCCATCGATCAGGGCACCACCTCGACGCGCGCGATCGCCTTTGATCTGGAGTTCAAACCGCGCGCCTCCTCGCAGATCGAACTCAAGCAGCATTACCCGCAGCCCGGTTGGGTTGAGCATGATCCGGAGGAGATTTGGGCGGCGACGCTGAGCGTTTGCCGCGATGTGATTGAGCGTGTCGGCGGTATCGGCGCCATCGCGGCCATTGGCATCACCAATCAGCGCGAGACGACGATTGTCTGGGACCGCAAAACCGGTCGACCGGTTCATAAGGCGATCGTCTGGCAGGATCGGCGCACCTCCGATGTTTGCGCGGCGTTGCGTGATGCGGGCCACGAAAAAAAGGTGCAGGCCGCAACGGGCTTGCTGCTCGATCCGTATTTTTCCGGCACAAAGATCGCGTGGATTTTGGAGCAGGCGCCGCAGCTTAGAGCGCGCGCTGAGAAGGGCGAACTGGCGTTCGGCACGATGGAGACGTTCCTCGTCTGGCGCCTCACGAACGGCAAAGCCCACATCTCCGACGTCACCAACGCGTCGCGCACTCTGCTTTATGATTTCAACACGCGCGATTGGAGTGACGAGATGTGCGCGTTGCTCAATGTGCCGCGTGCGCTGTTGCCGAAGGTCGCCGCTTGTGACTCGCATTTCGGCGATGCCGACGCCGCGCACTTTGGCGCGGCCGTGCCCATTCATGGCATGGCGGGGGATCAGCAGGCTGCGCTTGTGGGTCATGGTTGCCTCAAGCCGGGTATGGCCAAGTGCACGTTTGGCACCGGCGCGTTCCTGGTTATGAACATGGGTGATGCGCCGCCGCACTCGCGGAACCGCTTGCTCGGCACGGTAGGCTACGAGGCCGGCGGCAAGTTTGCCTACGCGCTCGAAGGCTCAATCTTCTCGGCAGGCGCGACGATGCAATGGTTGCGCGATGGGTTGAAACTCATCAGGAACTCGGCGGAGTCCGAAGCGATCGCCGCCGCGCTTCCCGACAATGGCGGCGTTTATCTTGTGCCGGCGTTCGCTGGTCTCGGCGCGCCGCAATGGAATGCGGAGGCGCGTGGTACGATCATTGGGCTGACGCGCGATTCCCGCCTCGATCACGTCGTGCGCGCAGGCCTTGAAGCTGTCGCTTATCAAACCGCCGACTTGCTCGATGCGCTGCGCGCGGATGGAGCGCCGCGAATACAATCGCTGCTCGTTGATGGCGGGCTCACCGCCAACGCCTGGGCGATGCAATTCCTTGCCGATATTTGCGATGTTGAAGTCGCGCGGCCGGACTTCCAGGAAGTCACGGCATTGGGCGCGGCGAAACTTGCGGCTTCAGGCGCGGGGCTGCTCGAATCGCTCGACGGAGCGGGGGCTGCGTCCGCTGTGCGGTGGACGCCGCAAATGAGCGCTGTGGATCGCGAAACGCTCCGGAACGCCTGGCGCAAAGCGGTCGCCGCGGCCCTGGCTGCGGCGAAAGCGGCCTAAACGATGAGTTTTCCACGGGCCGAGGTTGCGCGAAGCGAACCATCGGCTTAAGTGCCGCCTCCCAAGCGAGCCCGTAGCTCAGTCGGTAGAGCATCTGACTTTTAATCAGAGGGTCCCGGGTTCGAATCCCGGCGGGCTCACTCTTCTCAATCGCTTGGCATGCGCCGGGGGCGTGCTTACTGGCCCTGGCCTAAGCGGTTATAGAGGTCGGCATCGAGAATTTCGGTGCGATTGGTGGCGTCGTCTGAATTGGTCGCGCCTTCCCATGACGCCATGTCCGCAAACGGATTGCCGAAGAGCGGGAACGTGGCGGCGCCGAGCGAGGCTTCGTAGCGGCCGCGCCATGTGAACGGACGCGTGACGCTGCCGTCCGAAAGAAATTCCACCGCGGTCCCAGGTTCGTTGAGTTCGACCGTTTGGCCGTTTTCCAACGTGAAGATCACGCGGCCTTCATCCAGGATGCCGAACATGCGGCCGTCGATGAGCAGAAGATCGACGATGGTGCCGCGCACGCCGATGGTCGCGACCGGCGTGCGCACTTGGTAATTGCGCGGATCCTGGTTGCCGGTGATGAAGCGCAGCGCGCCGCTGCCGAATGACACGGCGACATCGCCGGCTGTGCGGTTGGCGTCGTAAACGAAATTGTCCAAACGCACTTGCGAGCGCGGGCCGACGCTCAGCGTCGTTTGGTCCGCGAACAACAATTGCGCGATGCTATCGACGCCGGTGCGGATGGTCTCATTTTGGAAGATCGCGGCGCCCGCGGTTAAGCGGCGCGGTTGGCCGGTTTGCTGACCGGTGACGTCGTTGCGCACCGCGGCGGCCGAGCCGATACGGGTGGCGGTTTGCGCGAACGCGGCGTCCGCGCAAAACAGCGCCGTGGCGGCAAATAGAGCGGAAAGTGCGACTACCGGGCGTTGCATCGTTCTAGACCTTTGAACCAGCACGGAAACCGTAGGACTTCGGAGCGCTTTTGCGCAACCGGGAACTCCGCAGCGCGTGTATGGCGCGTGCGTTTATGCATCTCATCAGGCGGAAATGCTTGAATTGTGGCGGTGAAAGCGCGTCTAGTGGCGCGATCTTGGCGGCGCTTGGGGGCGCAGGGGTAGTTTGGTCATGAAGCGCAAGGTTAAGACGTTTTGCAGCGCGCTTTTGCTCGCGGTGAGCCTAACCGCGCTCGGCGCCGGTTTTGCCGTGGCGCAGGACCTCGACGAACTCAACCAACAAATCCTCAACAACCCCGCCGATGCGTCGCTCAATCTGCGCTACGCGCAATTAGCCGAGCAAGAAGGCAAGCCGCGTCTGGCGCTGGCTGCGTACGAACGCATCCTGATCAATGATCCGACGAACGAAGATGCGCGCCGTGGCTATGAGCGCATCCGTCGTCTCATCGAACCGGATTATACCATCGCACGCGTTGAAGTTGGCGTACGTTGGGATTCGAATCCGGCCAACATCGAAGATGGCGACGAAGCGGTGAGCGAATATTTCCGCGGCGTTGTCGTTCACGAACATACGTACGGCGACAGACGCTGGCGTTCGGCGATCAATCTCGACGCCGAACAGACGCCTGATATTGACGAATTGGATTATGGCTATGTCGGCGCCCAAGTCGGGCCGATGATCTATGTGGGCCCGCACACAGCCGCGATTCCGACGATCGGCGCCGGCGTTTCAACGCTGGGCGGCGATTTGCTTTTCACCGACGTAAATGTCGGCGTGACCTTTGAAGGGCGCGGCGATGGCGTTTCCTATTGGACGCGCGTGCGCGGCGGTTGGCGCGATTACGGCGATGACATCGTTGCGGACAATGGCGCTTACGCCGAGATCGTCGCCGGTCTGGCGAAGCCGCGCTTCCTTTCCGACAAGGGCACCGCTGTGGTGACGCCGTGGGTGCGGTGGAGCGACATCGAAGGCTCGACGTACGATTTCTTCCTCGACGGCGAGTTCTCACCTGGCGGCTATTTGGAATACGGGATCGACGCCAACTACAATTACCAGGTCAATGATAATTTGATGCTGACGGCCGGCGCCCTCATCCGCCAGCGTGATTTCCACGATCTCGATCGCACGGATTTCTATACGGCGCCCGCGGTCGCGGCGACGGTTCAGAATATGCTGCCGTGCGCGTGCGACATCAAATTGCGCTACCAGTATCGCGACAACGATTCAGACGCGTTCTTCTCGGACTATGAGGGCGAGCAGGTGTCGCTTTCACTGTTGGCGCGGTTCTGAGCTATTTCTGTTCAAGCTCGTAAACGCCGTCCCACGTTTCCAGCGTCATGGCGCTGAGGCGCGCGACGCGGGACTTGTAAACCTCATAGAGCGGCGCGAAGCGCGCGGGCGCATTGGCGCTGAGCTTTTCGAGCAGGATGTTGGCTTCGCTCCACTTTGCCTGCCGGTAGGCGGCGAGGAACGCCTCATGGGTGGATGCATCGAACGTGCGCGCGGTTTCTTCCTCAAGCGGCGCGTAGATGCGCGACGGGGTCGCGCGGCCCTTTAGGCGGACAAGATCGACTTCCACGAACGACACGCCGTCCGCCTGCTGCGCGGTCAATTCGCCGACGAGCAGCGGCAGGCGATGGGCTTTCGTCAGGCCTTCGAGGCGGGAACTCACATTCACCGCGTCGCCGATTGCCGAATAGTCGAAACGGCGATCCGATCCGAGATTGCCGACGCAGCATTGGCCGGTGTTGAGACCGATGCCGATGGCGACATCCTCGAAAGAGCGCCCTGCTGCTTGCGCTTGCGCGCGCCAGCCATCGTTCAGCGCGGTCATGCGCCCGACGATCTGCAGCGCGGCGTCGCAGCCGTGGCGGGCGTGTTGGGCGTCGTCGAGCGGCGCGTTCCAGAACGCCATGATGGCGTCGCCCATGTATTTATCGATGGTGCCGCCATTGGCGATGATGATGTCGGTGAGCGGCGTCAGGAAGCTGTTGATGAAGGCCGTCAGCTCTTCGGCGTTGAGGCGCTCGGAAATCGTGGTGAAGTTGCGAATGTCGCAAACCAGCACCGTGAGATCGCGCACCTCGCCGCCGAGTTTGAGGCGCTCGGGATGGGCCGTGAGTTGGTGAACGATGTCGGGCGAAACGTATTGGCTGAAAGCGAGCCGGATTTGGGCCCGCTGCTGTTCGGTGCGCCGGTAGAGGTAGGTGGCGGCGCTGGCGCTGAACACGAACGCGCAAGCGGCCGGAAAGATCGGATCGAACAAATATCCGGCGTACACGAATGAAAGAAGGCCGATCGCGAAGACGACGAACACGGCGAGAAGGCCGAAGCCGGCGCTGAGGCTCGCGGATGTGCGCGGCGCGGCAAAGGCCAGCACCAGAATGACGAGGAGGGCGACAAGCCACTCAATGGCCGGCGCGAAGTCCGGTCGCGATAGGAAATCTTGCGCGATGATCTGTTCGAGAATTTGCCGGTGGATGTCGACGCCGGGGATCGCGGCGTCGAGCGGCGTGGCGCGCAGGTCCATGAGCCCGGACGCACTCGCGCCGATCAGCACGATCCGCCCGCTGAGCGCGGAGGGGTCGACGTCACCGGCGATGACCCGCCAAGCCGGGATCGCGGCGCCAGGCTGAAAGCGGGCGAAGTGAATCCAGATCTCGCCGTTCGCGGACGTTGGGATGGTGGCGGCGCCGACGCGCACTTGGCTCATGCCGGTGTTGCGCCCGAACGCCGCCGCACCTTGGGCGTTGGCGGAGCGCACCAGATACGTCGACGCGCCCTGTGCGACGCGTAGCGCCTCAAGCGCCAGCGACGGCGCGATCACATCGCCTTGTCGTGCAAAGAGCGGCACGCGGCGCACGATCTGATCATTGTCAGGCGTCCAATTCATGAACCCGACGCCGAGGCTGGCTTCGTACAGCGCCGGCAGACTGGTGGAGACGCCATCATAGGCCGGCAGGAACGGCGAGGGGTTGTCGCCGGCGAAGGCTTGTCCCGCCTTCAACGGAAATAGGTCGGTCGTCGGTTCGCTCTGAAAGCTTGCGGCGAGAACGCTGCGATGACGCGCGAGCGCTTCGGCGAATGTGCTGTCATGCGTGGGCCAGCCGGCGATGACGCGGCCCAATGCGGCGCGCTGCGCCTCGGGCGCCGCCGCGAGAATTTGCTCGGGCGAGGTGCGGTCGGGTTCTGAGAACAGGACATCGAACACGATCGCGGCGGCGCCCGCTTCGCCCAACCGGTCCGTCAGCTCGGCCATTGTCGCGCGCGACCATGGCCATTGGCCGAGGCGCGACAGCGACGCCTCATCGATATCGACAACCACGACCGCGGCGTTTGCCGGCGCTTGCGCCGGCGCGAGCCGCTGGTAGGTGTCGAATGCAAATGCGCGCAGCGTGCGCAACACTTGCGGCTGCGCGAAATAGACGATGCTGGCCAGCGCGATGAAGACGGCGACAAACGCCCAGTACCAACTCGGTCGCGGCAGGCGTTTCAGTCTGGCGAGTGGGTTGGTCAACGCAGAATCCTCTCACCGCTCTAGCCTATCAGCGTAGGCCTGTCACAGAGCGGCTCAGGCCTTCTTTTTCTTCCTGCTCTTTTTGGCTGCGCCCGAACCTTTCGCGGCCTTCTTGGCGGCGCGTTTCTTCGGCTTCGCCTTTTTCGGGGCTTCGTCGTTTGCTGGAGCGGACGTTTCGAGCGCGGCGGCGGTCTCAGCCAACGCGCGCAGCTTTGTGGCAATCCCGGTGACGCGTTCCGCGGATTGAACCAGGTCAGCCGCGCCCAATAGCTTTGCGCGGGCGCGCCGCTCACGGCGAAGTTCGGCCCAGACCTCTCGTGCCTGCCGTTTCAGCGCTCTTTCGTCCATCGCTTAGCTCCTGTGCGCGACCTCTAGCACGTTGCGTGCGAGCGTACTTGTCATGCACCCGGCTGGCGAGTTTCCGGAACTGTCACAAATGCTACTCTTCAAGCATCGCGGCGAAGGCGGGCGTCAGGATCTCTTCGAAACCGCTCTCAGCGCCGCGTACAAACCGCGCAGCCAGAGCATTTGTGGTCGCAAATCGTAGGCCGTCCTCAACGCCCATCACCATCAACGCCGTCGCGTAGGCGTCGGCCAGCATGCACGTCGGATGAATGACGCTGACGGAGGCGGGACTGCTTTCGAGAGGCCGACCGGTGCGGGGATCAATCGTGTGCGAGATGCGCCTGCCGGAACTCTCATCGAAGCGCTGATAGTCGCCGGAGGTCGCGATCGCGAGATTGTGCAGCGCGAGCAAGATCGGGGCGCGCGGCGAGCCCGGGGGCTCTTCGATATCCACCCACCAGGGTTGCGCGTCCGGTTTTACGCCGGCGCCGCGCAATTCGCCGCCGATCTCGACGAGAAACGAGTTCAGCCCGCGCTCCGACAGCACGCGCGCCAATTCATCGACCGCATAGCCCTTGGCGATGCCGGAAAGATCGAGTCGCAAGCCGCCGGGTTGTTTCAGCCTTGATCCGTCCGGCGTGAGCTTTGCCCATCCGGACTGCGCCAGCGCATCCGCAATCTCGCGGGCGGCCGGATCTCCCGCGACAGGGTGTGCGCCAAAGCCCCAAAGGTCAACGAGTGCGCCGAGACTTGGATCAAAGGCGCCATCGCTCCTGCGCGCGACGTCCAGCGCGCATTGAAGAACCGCGTGAAAGTGCGCCGGCAGATCATAGGTAGCGCCGGCGCCGGCGGCGTTGAATTGCGAGAGCGTGGAGTCCGGCGCCCAGCCAGACATTTGCGCGATGATCGCATCGAGCGCAGCGCGCAGTGCGGCTTCCGCGGCGCGGGCGTCGAAGTCGGTTGGCGCGACCGCCTTTGTGCTCCAGGTCGTGCCCATCGTCCGCCCGGACCATGTCACGAGTTGCGTACCGTGCGGTTTTTCCGCGCGCGTTTCCCGCGGGATGAGAACGCGCCGGTGACCCGTTTGGCTCAGCGTTCGACCGAGACGCTGACAGCGCCGAGCTCGGTTGCGCCATGCGCCGTTGCGGTGATCGCCTGACCGTTCCATTGGATCGGCACGCGCACAACTTCGCGGCCGCCGCCTTCGCGCAACGCTTCAACCGCAATGTTGTATTGACCCGCCGGCAAATTGCGCAGCGCCGGGTGCGTGGCGGGCAAGGAGATGGTGTGTCGCCCGGGCGCGCGCGTGGCGCCGGAGACGCCGTCGGCGGGCAGAGTCAACGTGCGGCCGGTCTTGCGCCACCATGTGCGCATGCCTTGAATCCAGTTCAGGCCTTCGTTGTGGGGCCGGTCGACCGCGTACCAAACCGCCAGCGTCGCGACGGCGCTTTCGTCCGGCTGTTCGAGCCAAACCGCGACGTACGGCGAATGATACTCCGCGCTTTGAAGACGCGGAATTTCGATGGTGATGCTCATGTCGCCGGCGAGTGCGGGCGAGGCAGCCGCTGCTGCGAGCGCCGCCGCGGCTGCCGTGAGAGTGACCGGCTTCATCATTGCGTCCTTAGTGAATGAGAAAAATCGCGAGCAAAACCGGGATCAGCACACCGAGAGCGATCAGCGGCCATGTTGAAGGGCGTGCGGAGGATTTCAGCCACAACAGGCCAAGGCCGGTGAGGCAAAAGAGAACGCAGGCGGCGGCGAAGATGTCGATGAACCAGGCCCACGTGGCGCCTGTGTCGCGGCCTTTGTGCAGGTCGTTGAGGTAAGCGATCCAGCCGCGCCAGGTGTCTTCGTAGATCACCGCGCCGGTGTCGCGTTCGATGGTGATGGTGGCGTTGCCGCCGGGACGCGCGATGGCGAGATAAACTTCATCGCCTGACCATTCAGCCTCGCGGCCGGCGCTCGAGGCGCCGACGCGCTGATCGATCCAGGCGGCGACGGGTGCGGGGAGCGGCTGGCGGTCCTGCGTTGATGCGTTCGCCAATTCGCGTTGCAGATTTTGCGGCAGCACGACTTGCGCGTCGCGAATGATTGGCGCGGCCTGGATATCGGCGGCGTGATTAAGCGTGATGCCGGTGGCGGCGAAAAGTAGCATGCCGACGAGCGCGATCGCGGCGCTGATCCAATGCCATTGGATGAATTGGCGCAGGACGAATGGCTTCCAGCGGGCGCGCGGCGCGCTGGCGGCGGCCGTTGTCTCCGGCGCTTGCTGCGGGTCCGCCAATGTCATCGTCGCAACGCCGTCCGTCCTGAATTGCGGCGGCGAGCCTGACGCGCGCGCCCGCCGACAGCTTTGGCTGCCGGCGGGCCTAACTAAACCTGCGAAGCATTCGCATCAAGCGGACAAGTGCGGCGTGCGCTAGCCGCCAATTGTGCCTGAGGGCGGCGGCATATCGACCGGCGGAAGCGGCGTCGGGGCGGCCGGCAGCGGGGCTGCGGTCGGCGGCGCGACGGCTTCGGGCTCGGGCGTTGGCGCCGGCGCGCGCCGCGCCGGAGCCGAACGACGTTGCGGCGCGGGGGCCGCGGTGGGGGCCGGGGCGGGCGGCAGGGCTTCGGACGTGGCTTCCGGAAGTGTAGGGTCTGCCACTTGATAGCCGGCGTCAGCCATCTGCTGTTCTTGTGCAGCCTGCTCCGGGACCAGAGACGCTGTCTGTGGTTGGCCCGCCATCCAAGCGTACCCGAGCGCCGCGGCGCCCAATAGGCCGCCGAGAATCGCAACGCGCACCACCGCGCCGCTCTTGTCGTGATGCATGGGCGGCGGGGCGTAAGGGTCGGTATTGGGGTTGGTTTTTGCCATTTGTCCGGTCTCCTGAGGGGGCGTTTGGTAAGCAAACTCAGGGTTCTGGGCAGGGTTCCGGTTCCCGACAGGTCACACCGCTGTGACGAGCAGGCCACAAGGGCCGGGAAATGGGGCGCTGAGGCGCCTTTCGAGTCTGGCCGAAGCCGGTTGTCTGGATGAAGGTGACCGCCTCCTCGAGTTTTTTGGCGGGGGAAACGTTCTCGGGTTTTCGGGCCTTTGAGAACGACGCACAGGGGCGATGAGGGGACGGGGCCGTGCCGGGAGGGGCGCGGCCCCACTTCTTTGGGGAGTTCCGCTTTTTTGTTGGTCGACCGCAATGAGCGGCACAAAATCAACGGTCCCCCGAAAAATGTCCCTCGACGGCTTGTGTTTGATGGACTTCCGCGAATTGCGGCGCCAGAACATGTGTTAACGACTACGGACAGAGGTTCGAGATGCGGTGGAATCACCGTGTTGAGGCTTCCGCACCGGGTCGCAAGCGCGCTTCGCGCGACGAAGACTGCGTTGCGAGCGCAGGGGATCCTTTGAGAGGGGTGAATATGAAATCGCGCATCACCAAGACGGTCGCGCTTGCGGCTTTGATGGCAGGCGCTTCTGGCGTCGCCAACGCCACTGAAGGCTGGTACGGCCGTGGCGACGTGGGTTGGTCAATGGAAGGCGAGATCGAAGTCGATCCGTCAACGACCTATGCTTACGGCGACTCTGCGCTGGAAGATGATTGGTCACAGCATCTCGGTCTCGGTTACGCGTTCGCGAACGGTTTCCGTGCTGAAGCTGAACTCGGCCACCGCTTCAATCAGATCGCCATCACGCCGACGATCGACGCGGGCGGCGACGTCCACGCCTGGTCGGCAATGGCCAACCTGTTCTATGACTTCAACCGCGGCGGCACCATCGAGCCGTACATCGGCGTCGGCGCCGGTGCGGCTCGTCTGAACTACAGCGTCAACGATCAATCGTCGCTGGCTTATGCCGACGGTGAAGACACCACGTTCGCCTATCAAGGCCTCGTCGGCGTCGCCATCGGCCTCAGCCCGCAATGGGATCTTGATGTCGGCTATCGCTACTTCGTGGCTGATGGCGCTGGCATCGAAGGCACGGACACGAACACGAACGGTTCGGTAACGACCGTCACGCCGTTCGAAACGGACGCGAACTACACGCACCAAGCGATCACGATTGGTCTGCGTTACCAGTTCGCAGCGCCGGCCGCGCCGCCGCCGCCGCCGCCTCCGCCGGTTGCTCCGCCGCCGCCGCCGCCGCCGCCAGTGGCTGCTGCGTGCCCGACGTCGGAATTCGTTGTGTACTTCGAGTGGGATCGCTCGAACCTCAACCAAGCCGCGCTGGAAACCATCGACGCCGCGGTCAACCGCGCTCGTCAGTGCAACGTCAGCGGCACGATCGTCGTCGGTCACACCGACACGTCGGGCTCGCCGACCTACAACCAAGGTCTGTCGGAGCGTCGTGCTTCGGTCGTCCGCGACGCCCTCGTGGCGCGTGGCATGGCCGCCGGCTCGATCCAAACGCAAGCGCGTGGCGAA
>JAEUMT010000039.1 GCA_016791365.1 Hyphomonadaceae bacterium
GGCGTGACAGGCCGGCGCTCTAACCGACTGAGCTACACCCGCGTACCATTTCGCGAGAAGGCGCGGAGTTAGGCCAAGCCGTTCCGCCGGTCAAGCGCGCGATCAAGCCCCGAAAGCAAGCCCTGTACCGGCGTGAGCTAGGGGTGCTGCGGCGCGGTCTGGCCGGGCTGAGCCGGCGTAGGGTCGTCCCAGGCGCGGCTCGGCGAATTGAGCCGCAACAGCGCCTCCACCCGATCATTCGGCGTGAGCACTTCCGCCCCGCCGGCATCGCGAACCGCGGCGAACGCCGCACCGGTCGAGACGTCTATCGCCACAACTGCCGCCCCTTCGGTGCAACCAGCTTCAACGCATCCTCTAAAAACAAGCGCTTCAGCGCCGCCTCCGCCCTCTATCTGGCTGGGCGCCGCATTCGCCATGGCGCGCCACAGCCGCGCGCGATCGGCGGCATTAAGGCCCAGTTCGTCGGGGCTGTAACGGGCGCCCGCACCACCAGCGAAGTCCGAATAAAGCTCGCCCGCATGCGGCCGAATATCCATCGCCAGGGGGGCGGCGGGCTCAACCGGCGGCGCCGACACCGCGGGCGGCGGACCTAACCCAATTCGGCTCAGCTGATCGCATCCCGCCACCGTCAAACCGACGGCCGCCAACAGCCCCACGCGGAGGAAAATGCGCTTCATGACTTGCAGGTTAGCACCCTTGGCCGGTCACGGCGAAGTCTGCGTGCAGCCTCAGTCCGGCGTAAGCCATCCGAAGCTCGCGAAGGGCAACGACCAGCCCTCCTACGCCAAGGCTACGGAGGGCATCCTACCCTCGCTTCGCGAGCGTAGGATGGTGGGCGGTGAGGGGATCGAACCCCCGACCCTCTCCGTGTAAAGGAGACGCTCTACCGCTGAGCTAACCGCCCCAAGGACCGCTCAAGACTTTGGGCGCACTCCTCTGGCCTTCCGCGCCGTCGCGCGCAAGGGGCCGGTAATCGGCCCGCCGCAGGCCTTGCAGTACATCGCGTCCGGATCATGCCGATCGAGACCACAGGCGGCGCAAGAGACAATCTTCTGCGGCGGCGCGACCAGTTTCTGCGCGATCGAGAAGAACAAGCTGATCCCGGTGATCATCAAGCCGACTGAAAACAGCCTGCCGAGCGCCGTATCGATGGTGATGTCGCCATACCCGGTCGTCGTCAGCGACGTGACCACAAAATAGATCGCATCGATGAAGTTGTTGAGCTTCGGGTGTTGCCCAAGAAACAGCGCCTGCGTGAGGCCCGCAGCCAGGAAGATGAACGTCACAAGCGTGATGATCGCCTTCGTCAGATTTTCGATATGCGTATCGTCGAACCGGCCGCGCGCGAGCACGTTCCAAAAGCGCTCACTTTGCACAACGCCCCATAGGCGCAGGATTCGTAAGAAGCCCCAATTGGCAAGGTACGCCGGAAACAACAGCGTCCCCAGCACGATCAGGTCCACCCAGGTCGTGGGGTACTTGAACCAGCGGCGAAGACTGCCGAGCGCAAAGAACCGCGCAAAAAGATCAACCGCCAGGAACGCGGCGATCGCCGCGTCCACGACCCAGAACCAGGGCAGATCGTTGATGAACTGACCGACAATAAAAAAGCCGATGATCAGGAAATCGAGCGCCAGCAGCAGCCCTTGAAACCGGACCGCCGACTGTGTGTGCCCGTAATAGAGCGCCCGCACGCGCGAGCGTAGGCGCGATCTCATGAGCGCTGATGACTTTCCATCTTCGCGAAGAACGCCGCCGACGCGGCATCCTCGCCGGTGCGCTCAGCTGGAATATCCTCGCAAAACTTCACCCAATCGATCCGGCTCTCAACGCCATACTGGATGATGATCGGCACGGCGTTTGGATCATCAAGCGAACCGATGGTGACGTAAAAGCGCGCCTCAGGCCTGTTGTAGCTGAATGAAAGCGGCGTCCCACAATCACGGCAATAGGCGCGTCTTGCGAGGTTCGAACTCTCGAAGACCGCGGGGTCGCCCGCCGTCCATTCGAACGCGCTCTTGGGTCCGCCTGCAAGGGCTGCGAAAAGCCCGCCCGTTGCGCGCTGGCACATGCGGCAATGGCAAACGTGCGAATTCTCGGGCTGCACGTAAAGCGCATAGCGTACTTTGCCACACTGGCAACCGCCTGTGGCGACTGGCGTTTTGACTTGGCTCATGGCGCCGCTCTACCACCGCCGCAGAACGAAGCAAGCGATGGGCGGCCGATCACCATGACTGTACCGAATGCGTCCCTGGCGGGTGTCCGCGTGCTCGACCTGTCACGCGTGCTCGCGGGTCCCTGGGCGACGCAAATTCTCGGCGACCTCGGGGCTGACGTCATCAAGATCGAAAGGCCCGGCGCCGGCGACGACACACGTTCCTGGGGCCCACCCTTCATCGACAACGGCGAAGGCGACGCCGCCTACTACATCGCCGCCAACCGCAACAAGCGTTCCGTCGCAATCAACTTCGCAATACCTGAAGGCGCCGCGCTCATACGCAAACTCGCGCCGCACTGTCAGATCTTTGTCGAGAACTTCCGGCCGGGAAGCTTGAAGAAATACGGCCTCGATTTTCAATCCATCGCCAAGATCAATCCGGCGATGGTCTATTGCTCCATCACCGGCTTTGGCCAAACCGGCCCCTACGCAAAACGCCCCGGCTACGATTACATCATTCAGGGCATGGGCGGCCTCATGAGCCTCACCGGCGAACCCGACGGCGAGCCAATGAAAAGCGCCGTCGCCGTCGCCGACCTCTTCACCGGCATGTATTCAGTAACGACCATCCTCGCCGCGCTTCGCCACGCTGAGCGCACCGGTCAAGGCCAACAACTCGACGTGTCGCTGCTGGATTGCCAGATCGCGATGCTCGCCAATCTGGGCTCGAGCTATCTCGTCTCGAACGAACACCCGCAGCGCTACGGCAATCAGCACGCCGCGATCGCGCCGTATCAGGTCGTCGCCACCGCTGACGGGCACATCATTCTGGCGGTCGGCAATGACGGGCAGTTTCGCGATTTCTGTAAAGCGGCGGGCGCCGCGCTCTGCGACGACGACGCGTTCGCGACGAACGAGCAACGCGTCGTCCACCGCGCGGCGCTGACAGCAGCGCTCGCGCCAATCATGAGCACGCGCACGACCAGCGATTGGATCGCAAGATTGGAGGCTGCCGACGTTCCCTGCGGCCCGATCAACACATTGGATCAGGTGTACGCCGATCCCCAGGTTGTCGCCCGCAACGCTGTCGCCAATGTCGTCCGCCCGGGCGGAGCGAACATTCGGCTCACCAACAATCCGGTGCGCATGAGCGCAACGCCGCCAACGCTACGATTGGCGCCGCCTGTCCTGGGCCAGGATACTCATGCCGCGCTGCAGGAACTTCTCGGCACAAGCGAAGCCGAGCTTCAAGATCTGCACAACGTGGGCGCCATTTAATACGGCTGCCGGAACCCCCGCCCCGCGCCCGCGTTCCACCGCCTTAGGCCTTGAAGGAGCTTCCCCATGCGCATGGCGCTTATTGGATCGATGGCAGCCGCAGCCCTGCTTGCCGCAGCCTGCACGCAAACCGGCAATGTAGAGCGCGGCGCGGCGACCGGCGCGGTCCTCGGCGGCGTCGCCGGCGCGGTGATCGGCAACAATGTTGGTGATGGCGATGCCGCCAGTGGCGCAGCTATCGGCGCGGCCGTGGGCGCTATCGGCGGCGCATACGCCGGTTGCGTGCGCGATGGCGGTTGCGGCGCAAGCAATGGCCGCGTGAACACGCGTCAACACTACGATCGCAACAGCGGCCGCTATTACTTCCAGGACCCGCAATCCGGGCGCTACTTCTACGAGAACGGCGAACCGTATCCGTGATCGTCGCGATAGAGCTGAAATAAGAGCGGCGCGCTTCCCCAAGAAGCGCGCCGTACTCTTATGATGTGCTCAAGGCGTAAAGAGGACATCCTACCCGCGCTTCGCGCGAGCGTAGGATGGTCGGGGCAGAGGGATTCGAACTCTCGACATCCAGCTCCCAAAGCTGGCGCTCTACCAGGCTGAGCTATACCCCGGCTGGGCCGCGCTCATGCCACGTCGAAGCGCGCGCGGCAATGACGCTAACTGGGAAAGATGCGGTGCCGCACGCGGTCGCCCGGGCGAATACCCAGTTCCGCGGCGCGCCCCGCGCGAATTTCCAGCACGCCCCGTGTCAGGCCGGTCGCCGGCACCGGCGCGTCCGAGAACGGCGTCGTGTGATCGGCGATGTTCAGGATACGGCCGTCCACACCGATAAAAATGATATCGAGCGAAGATGGCGTATTGTGCATCCAGAAGCTCGCATGCTCCGGCGTCTGGAAGTGAAAGAGCATGCCGCGATCATCCGGCAACGGCTCTCTGAACATCAACCCTTGCTGACGCTCCGCGTCATCGTCGGCGATTTCCACATTGAGGCGCACCGGCCCGCCTTGGGATTCAATCGTCAGCACTTCCGTCGGCGCCGTCGGACCAACGCTGGCGCCACTGGCGGTCTCGGCTGTCTCAGCGGCCTGCGGCGCACATCCGCCAACCCCGAGCGCAACCGCGATGGCGGCGACACGAAAAATATTGGTCCAAGACATACGCGATTCCCTGAGGCGGCGCTTCTGTAGCACGACGCGGGGGGCGGGAAAGTGGCAGGCCCTAGGGGAGTCGAACCCCTCTTTCCTGGTTGAAAACCAGGCGTCCTAACCGATAGACGAAGGGCCCACGGACCCCGCTCTTCGCGGAGAAGCGGGCCGTATAAAGGCGCCCGGGCAGGCTGGCAAGCGGGCCAGGGGCCGGTTGGTGGTTAAAGCCAACCCCCGCTGTCAGGCGACGGCCAAGTCCACAATCTCGACCTCGGCGCGGACGGTTCCGTTCCACTCGTTCTTCTTCACGCGCACGGCGGCGTGATAGAGCACGTCCTTCTTCATCAGCGCCTCGCCCAACGGGCTCTTCATGGCGCGGAACGCGATGCCGCTGACCTTTGCCCCGCGGGCGTCCTCAAGCGTGAAGCGCACGTGCTCTTCCTTCACCACCTTGGCGAACGACACACGCACGCTCGTCAGTGCAAAGAGCGGCTCGGGGTGGCCCTGCCCGTATGGCCCGATCTGATCGAGCGCATCGATAAGGCCGACATCCACCGCGCCCACGCCGCCCATCGCATCAATTGTAAGCGCCCGCGCCTCGCCCTCGGACGCCGCAAGTTCGCCCTCAAGTTTCCCGGAGAGAAAATCCTTGAGCGCATCGACTTTGTCCCACTCGACAGTGAGACCAGCCGCCGCCGCGTGGCCGCCGCCATTGATGAGAAGCCCCGCCTCCTTCGCCGCCGACACAGCGGCGCCCAGATTGACGCCCGGCGTCGACCGGCCCGAGCCTTTGGCGGGTTCATGCTCGCTAACGCCGCCAAGCACGATCGTGGGTTTGTGCAGGCGATCCTTAAGCCGGCCCGCCGCGATGCCAATCACGCCCGGATGCCAACGGTGCGAGCCGACGATAACGACGGACCGCTGCTCCGCTTCGGCAATCGCCGCGGTCTCGGCGTCGGCAAGCATCTCTGCTTCGCGCGCGCGGCGCTCCTGATTGAGCGCCTCCAACGTCGCGGCAAGCTCACGCGCTTCCTCTGGGTCTTCGGTCGAAAGCAGTCTGGTCGCCAGCGACGCATCGCCTACGCGCCCGCCGGCGTTGATGCGCGGCCCGAGCACGAAGCCAAAATCATAAACCGTGGCCTGGCCTTGGCGGCCGGCGCTCTCGGCAAGCGCAACCATGCCGATATTCTTGCCCGCGCGCAGAACCTTCAATCCCTGCGAGACGATGGCGCGGTTGAATCCCGTCAGCGGCGCCACGTCGCAAACCGTGCCGATCGCCGCGAGATCGAGCATCTGAATGAGATCCGGCAAATGGTTCGCGCCTGGCGAACCACGCCGCCGCGCTTCACGGTTCACAGCCGCCATCGTCACAAGCACGACGCCCGCCGCCGTGAGCGCGCCGTGGCCCGACCTGTCATCCATCCGGTTCGGATTGACGACAGCGCGCGCTCTCGGCGGCGGCCCGCCCATCAAGTGATGGTCAAGCACCACGACGTCGAGCCCCATGTCGGCGGCGGCGTTGAGCGGCCCCTCCGCCGCCGCGCCGCAATCGACGGTGATCACCAACTCAACGCCGTCAGCCTTCAACCGCTCGAACGCCAACGCCGAGGGGCCGTAGCCTTCGGTCATCCGATCCGGCACGTAGATTTTGAGATCGCGACCGCGCGCTCGGAAATAGCGCACCAGTTGCGCGCCACTCGAACCGCCATCGACATCATAGTCCGCGAACACCGCGCACGAGCGCCCGCTTACGATCGCGTCCTCGATGACACGCGCCGCCTCATCCATATCCGTGAACGTCGATGGATCAGGAAAATGCGTCTTTAGCGTTGGAAACAAGAACGCTTCGGCATCATCGAGCGTTATGCCGCGCGCAGCCATGAGACGCGCCGCAATTTCAGGAAGCGAAAAGCGCCTGCGAAACGCCTCGACCAGGCCAAGGTCGGTTTCACGCGTCCGCCAGCGGCGGCCGGTGATGGAGCGCTCGACGCCCAGAAACGCGCCGCCGTCTTCGAACTTTCGCGCAGCGCTCATAACTTGGAGACCGAATCACCCGGGGACATGGATCAGCATGGCGGCTGCGGCCTAACTCCCCAAGCCTTCGCGGACAGCGTGACTAGCCGCGTTCCCGCGTTTTCAGCTCTGTTGTTGAGCCATTTGCGCAGTTCAGCACCATTGTGTGCGTCTGCACCTCGCCTTTGCCGATGCGCACCCCATCCAGAAGCGATCCCGAGGTCACGCCGGTGGCGATGAAGACCGCCGGCCCGGACACCAGGTCATCGAGGCTGTACCGGCGTTTGAAGTCTTCAATGCCGGCGTCATGCGCGCGCCCCCGCTCTTCATCATTGCGGATAACCAGGCGCCCCTGAAACTGACCGCCAACGCACTTCAGCGCCGCCGCGGCCAGCACGCCTTCTGGCGCGCCGCCTGAACCAATATACATGTCAATGCCGGTATCCGCCTTGGCGCAGTGAATGACGCCGGCAATGTCGCCGTCGCCGATCAAGTGCACGCGCGCGCCCGAACCGCGCAGCGCTTCGATAATCGCGCCATGTCGCGGCCTATCGAGCACGCACACGCCGATCTCATCCGCGCTCACACCTTTGGCCTTGGCGAGCGCCTTGACGTTCTCACCCGCGTCGGCGTCGAGATCGACGATGCCGTCCTGATAGCCCGGACCGATCGCGATCTTATCCATGTAGGTGTCCGGCGCATGCAGAAGGCCGCCCTTCGGCGCAACCGCCATGACCGAGAGCGCATTGGGTTTCGCCTTCGCCGCCAGCGTCGTGCCTTCAAGCGGATCAAGCGCGATATCGAGTTCAGGCCCTTTCCCGGCGCCGACATTCTCGCCGACATAAAGCATCGGCGCATTGTCGCGCTCACCTTCGCCGATGACGACGCGGCCGCGGATTTGCAGCGTATTGAGCGCCGCGCGCATCGCATCGACGGCCGCCTGATCCGCCGCGCGTTCATCACCGCGCCCGACAAGCCGCGCCGCCGCAATTGCCGCGTTAATCGGCGCGCGCGCCAGCGCCAGTGCGAGTTCATCGGTGATGACGTTCACGAGCTGCTCCACCGCTGCCCCGCATGCTCCACCGGCATGAGGAACGGCGCTTCCGCGGTCACGTCAAGCGCCGCGATCGCCTTCACGGCGGCTTCCATGCGCGACCGCGCGCACGTCTGGGTGGTGAGCACGATCGGCACCGCCGTGTGTTTTTCGCTGACGGGCATCTGCAGAAAACTCTCAATCGAGATTTCCTCATGCGCCAGGCGGTCTGAGATCGCAGCGACAACGCCCGGCCGATCCTTCACCAGCAAGCGAAGGTAATAGCGGCCGCGCTCGGCCGGCGTCGCACGCGGCGCCGCGCCAAGTTGCGTCAAGGGCTTGCCGAACGCGTATCCGGCGCGGCCTTCGGCAAGATCAATCAAGTCCGACGCAACCGACGCCGCTGTCGGCCCTTCGCCGGCGCCGCGGCCAATGAAGGTCAGCTGCCCCGACGGCTCAGCGTCGACCACGAGCGCATTCAGCGAACCGCCAACGTTCGCCAGCGGATGGTCGAACGACAAACACGCAGGGCGCACATGCATCTCCACCGCGCCATCAACCTGCGAGCCCTTGGCAATCAACTTAATCCGATAGCCAAGCTTGCCCGCAAGGCGAATGTCCGTGAGCGTAACGCGCTCAATGCCCTCGACGCGCACGTGTGCGAAATCAGGCCGCGTGCCAAACGCAATCGCCGAGAGGATGGTCAGCTTATGCGCCGCATCGAAACCGCCCACGTCCGTCGTGGGATCAGCCTCCGCATAGCCCAGCCCCTGCGCTTCCGAGAGCACAGCTTCAAAGGAACGGCCCGAGTTCTCCATCTCGGTCAGAATATAGTTGCAGGTGCCATTCAGGATGCCCGCGACCGTACTCGCCCGCGACCCCGCGACGCTCTCCTTGAGCGCCTTCACCATCGGCACGCCACCGCCGACAGCCGCCTCGAACAACAATTTTGCGCCGTTACGCTCCGCACTCTCGGCAAGCGCCGAGCCATGCAACGCCACCAGCGCCTTGTTCGCCGTGACCACATGCGCCCCACGGCCTAACGCCGCTTCAACCGCCGCTTTCGCCGCGCCGTCGCTGCCGCCAATCAATTCAACGAAAACGTCAATCCCCGGATCGCTCGCGAGCGCCACGGGATCGTCGAACCAGCGATACGGCGTAAGATCGACGCCGCGATCGCGCGCGGCCGTGCGCGCGGAGACAGCAACCAGCTGCATCTTCTCATTGAGGCGCGATGCGTCATCGGCGAAGAGGCGCACAACGCCCCGCCCAACGGTCCCCAATCCCGCGATGCCGACGCGGAGCTTGCTCATCTGCTACTCCGCCGCCGCGGGTGCGGCGTTCGATTGGAGGAATTTCTTCAAGTTGCGCGCAGCCTGACGAATACGCTGCTCATTTTCCACCAGCGCGATACGGACGAACCCGTCGCCATATTCGCCAAACCCCGCGCCCGGAGCGACCGCGATCTCGGCGCCCTCCATCAGGCGCTTGGAAAACTCCACCGACCCCATGTGCCTGAACTGCTCCGGCAGCGGCGCCCAGACGAACATCGACGCGCTCGGCTTCGGCAAGGTCCAGCCCGCCTTCGCGAAACTATCCAGCAACACGTCGCGGCGCTGCCTATACGTATTGCGCATCTCTTCAACGCAATCTTGCGGCCCGTTCAACGCCGCCGCGGCCGCGACCTGCACGGGCGTGTACGCGCCATAATCGAGATACGATTTGACCCGCGCCAGCGCCGCGATAAGCCGCTCGTTGCCCAGCGCAAAACCAACACGAAAACCCGCCATCGAATAGGTTTTCGACAGCGTATTGACCTCGACAGTTACATCCAGCGCGCCCGGAACCTGCAAGACGGACGGCGGCGGCCCGCCTTCAAAATAAATCTCGGAATACGCCATGTCGGAAAGCAGCCACATGTCGTGCTTCTTCGCCATGGCGACGGCGTCTTTGTAGAAATCCAGATCCGCCGTCTGCGCCGTCGGGTTCGCCGGATAGCAAACGACCATCGCGATCGGCGGCGGCACCGAATGGCGCACGGCCCGATCGATGCCGCGAAGATATTGTTCCGGCGACTGCGCTTCGATTGAGCGGATCACGCCGCCCGCCATGATGAATCCGAAAGCGTGGATCGGATAGGATGGGTTCGGCGAAATGATCACATCGCCGGGCGCCGTAATGGCTTGCGCGAGGTTCGCGAACCCTTCCTTCGATCCCAGCGTCGAAACGATTTGCGTGTCCGGATTGAGCTTCACGCCAAACCGGCGCTCGTAATAGCCCGCCATGGCCTTACGCAGGCCCAGAATGCCGCGCGAAGCGGAGTAGCGATTTGTGCGCGGCTTCGCCGCCGTCTCGCAGAGCTTTTCGACGATGTGTTGCGGCACAGGCAGATCGGGATTGCCCATCCCGAAATCGATGATGTCGACGCCCTGCGCACGCAGGCGCGCCTTCAGCTTGTTCACCTCCTCGAACACGTACGGAGGCAGCCGCCGAATCTTGTGAAACTCTGATGAACTCATGCGCGCACGTCGCGCCGATCAGTACGGATTGTGCGAATTGCGCGTTGCTTCCACTTCGCGCCGCGCGTCGTCCACGAACGCCTGCGGATCTTCCTCGGTTGCCGGTTCTTGTGAGCGCGGGTTCGCCTGCACAGCGTCGCGCGCGGCGAGAAGATCGCTCTCGACCGCGTTCCAATGGTTCGGATCAACCGTCGCCGACGTCCCGCCCGACGGCACATCGCGCAGCGCCGGAAACCCGTCCGCGTTCGCCCATTCCGGCGTATCGCCCATCGGCGTGTTCACGCAGCCGCCAAGGGCGGCCAAAAGCGCTGTGACAACCAAGGCTCTGCGCATCGATAGTCTTCCTGGGCGCGATTCCGGCCCGAATTCGTCTCCTATACCAGACCCTGCCTTTGCGCCACCACGTGAAGCGGCACTACAATCGCGCCAATAGGGAGAATCCGATGACGGACACCGGGGGCGCAAAGCCATCCGAAGAGGCCGCGGACGCAGTTAAACCGGCGCCGAAGCGGCCCCGGAAACGCGCGGCCAAACCCACCAAGGCCGAAACACAACCGGCAACCGCTGCCGAAACCCCGGCGCCTGCCGCGGAGGCCGCCAAGGCGGCCAAACCGCCAGCGCCGGCGCCAACAGCCCTGAACGAAGTCATCATGGGGCAGACGGCCGAGAGCCTCGCGGCGCTTTCGGCCAACCTCACCCAGGCGATGACGCGCGCCAATCAGGTCTTCTCCACCGCCTTCGTTGAACAATCCAAGGAAGCGCAAAACTGGCAGCCCGATCCGCTCGGCATGCAAGTCGCGCTGAACGATGTGTGGTCGCGTCTGGCGTCGCAGCCCGAAACGCTGCGCGAAGCGCACGCGAACCTCTGGCAGCGTTACGCCGACATTTGGCAAAAGCACGCCGCCTACATGCTCACAGGGCAGCAGGCCGAAGAAGGTCCGGTGCGCGACAAGCGCTTCAAGGATCCCGAGTGGCGTTCAAATCCGGCGTTCTCGATGTTGCGCGAATCTTATCTCGCCACCGCGGAATTCATCACTGATCTTGTGAACCGCACAGAGGGCGTCGACGAGGCGACGAAGCGCAAGGCGACGTTTTACATCAAGCAGGCGGTCGACGCCGCCTCGCCCTCGAACTTCCTGATGACCAACCCCGCCGCGTTGCGCGCGCTCTTCGAAACCGGCGGCGAGAGTCTGGTGAAAGGCGTCGCCAATCTGGCGGACGATTTGAAGCGCGGCAAAGGCAACCTCGCCATCTCGCAAACCGATCTCGACGCCTACCGCGTCGGTGAAAACGTCGCCACGACCCCGGGCAAGGTCGTTTTCCGCAATCGCGTGTTCGAATTGCTCCAATACAATCCGACCACCGAGAAGGTGCATGAAGTCCCGCTGCTGATCTTCCCGCCCTGGATCAACAAATTCTACATCCTCGACCTTCAGCCGAAGAACTCGATGATCAAATGGCTGACCGACCAGGGACACACCGTGTTTCTTGTGTCCTGGGTGAACCCCGCCGCCGACATGGCCGACGTCAGCTTTGAAGATTACATGCGCGAGGGCATCTACGAAGCCGTCGACGCTGTCACCAAAGCGGCCGGCATCGATCGCATGAACACCGTCGGCTATTGCGTGGGCGGCACACTGCTTGCGGCCGCATTGGCGCACATGGCCAAGAAGGGCGACACGCGCATCCAGAGCGCTACGTTCTTTGCGAGCCAAGCGGACTTCAAACTGGCCGGCGAACTGCTCGTGTTCTCGGACGAGCAAGGCATCAAGTTTCTCGAAGACAAGATGGATCAAGCCGGCGGCGTGCTCGACGCGCAGACCATGGCCGACACGTTCAACTCGTTGCGCTCGAACGATCTCGTCTGGAACTATGTCGTCGACAATTACTACATCGGCAAACAACCGCCGCCATTCGATCTCCTGTATTGGAACGCCGACCAGACCCGCATGCCCAAGGCGCTGCACCTCTTTTATCTGCGCAAGTTCTACCGCGATAACGCGCTCACCGAGGGCAGCCTCAAACTCATGGGCGAAACGCTTTCTTTGAAGGATGTCAAAATCCCGATCTTCATGCAGAGCTCGAAGGAAGATCACATCGCGCCCGCGCCCAGCGTCTATCGCAGCGCGCTCTCCTTCGGCGGGCCGGTCGAGTACATCATCGCCGGCTCGGGACACATTGCCGGCGTCATCAATCACCCCGCCGCCAACAAGTATCAGTACTGGACCAACGCCAATCTCAAGGGCGCGCTGGAAGATTGGCAGGCCTTCGCCATCGAGCACCCCGGCTCATGGTGGCCGCACTGGGACGCCTGGCTACGCAAGATCAGCGGCCCCGACGTCGATGCCCGCCGTCCCGGCGACGGCGAACTGCAACCGCTCGGCGACGCCCCCGGCGAGTACGTGAAGGTGCGCTCCTCTGGCTGACGATCCACCACCCCGCGCGCTGCAAGAGGGCGAACCGCTGCCGATCGTCCGTGCAACGTCGAACAGAAGTCCTGACTTCTCCATCGGCGCGATTGGCGGGCGCTGGCTGCTTGGCTGCGTCATCGCCGACACTGCAAGCAGCGCCGCCCAATCGGCGCTCGCCGCCATGCCTGGCGCGCCGGCTGACGAACGCACCCATGTTCGCGCCATCTTCTGCGCCGGCTCAGACCCGCGTCTCGTCGCGCTCAGCGAACAGCGTTTGATCTTCACCGATCCCGATCTCATCGCCCGCTACGGCCTTGTCGATCCGGCGCTGCCCGAGGGACGTTGGATCCTTGTCGATCCCACGCTGCGCATCGTGTCGACGTGGCCGCTGACCCAAAGCGCCGAAGCGCTCGCCGCATTCGACAAATTGCCCCCGCCGGACTTGCACGCCGGCGTCGAGATGACGGCGCCCGTTCTTGTCGCGCCAAGAATCTTCGAGCCGCAATTCTGCGAAATGCTGATCCGCTACTACCAGGCGCGGGGCGGCGAAGCCTCCGGCGTCACTAGGCAACATCAGGACGGCCGCACATACGTCACCCAACTTGAAGACTTCAAACGGCGGTCCGATTGCCTGATCGAGGATACAGACCTCCGCGACGCCGCGATGAAGCGTATCTACTGGCGCCTCAGCCCGATGATCGAACGCGCTTTCATGTGGCGGCCGACGCGCATGGAGCGCTACCTCGTCGCCGCGTACGAGGCGGAAGGCGGCGGCTTCTTCAAACCGCATCGCGACAACACCACCAACGGTACGGCGCATCGTCGCTTCGCCGTCACTATCAATCTCAACACCGGCGACTATGACGGCGGCGACCTTCGCTTTCCGGAATTCGGCTCACGCACCTATCGCGCGCCCACCGGCGGCGCCGTCGTATTCTCATGCGCGATGTTGCACGAAGCGACGCCGGTCACCCGCGGCACGCGGTACGCATTCCTGCCATTCCTCTACGACGAAGCCGCGGCGGAAGTCCGGCGCGCCAACAACAAATACCTCGACGAAAGTCTGCGGGCTTACGATTCCTAGTCGAGCCCCGCGTCCTCATCGAGGCCAAGAACCAGATTAAGATTCTGCACGGCCGCACCGCTCGCGCCTTTGCCCAGATTGTCGAGCAGCGCCACCAGGCGCGCTTCCTCATCATGCCCGAAGACGAAGAGCTTGAGCTGGTTGGTGCCGTTCAAGCCTTCCGGATCGAGCGTCTTGAGCGCCGCGGACTCCGCCAGCGGCGCGACGGTGACGAAGCGCTCGCCTTTGTAGAATTGCGTGAGCACGCCGTGCACGTCTTCGAGCTTCGAACCGTTGCCAATCGCCGCCAGCGGCAATGGCGCCTCCACGATCATGCCCTTGTAGTAGCGACCGACGCTCGGCGCGAAGATCGGCGCACGCGCAAGGCCCGCGTATTTCTGCATCTCCGGCACGTGCTTGTGCTTCTGCGCCATCGCATAAATCCGATATGGCGCGCGCGTGTAAGTCGGATCGCGTTCGTTCTCGAATTCAGCGATCATCGCTTTGCCGCCGCCCGAATAGCCGGAGACCGCGTTCACCGAGAGCGCCCAGTCACGTGGAATGAGTCCTGCCTGCACCAGCGGCCGGGTCAGCGCGATGAAACCCGTTGGATAGCAGCCAGGATTGGAGATGCGCCGCGACGCGGCAATCCTGCCGCGCTGATCCTTGCTCATCTCGGCGAAACCGTACGCCCAATCCGGCGCGACGCGATACGCCGTCGACGCATCGATCACCTTCACCGCATCGTTCTCGATCAGCGACACCGCCTCGCGCGCCGCATCATCCGGCAGACAAAGGACCACCGCATCGACGCTGTTCAGCAGCCGCTTGCGCTCGTCAGCATCCTTCCGCTTGTCCGGATCAATCGAAACAAGCTCAATATCGCGACGGCCTTCCAGCCGCTCGCGGATCTGCAGGCCCGTCGTGCCAGCTTCGCCATCGATGAAAACTTTTGACGTCATTCCGGATACTCCGGCTCCACAGTCAGACCGTGCGCTTCAATGATCCGATTTAGTTCGGCCCCATTGTAGCGAAGACGCTCAAGACCTACCCCTGGGTCCTCAGGGCCGATAATGACAACCGCGCCGCACTCCGCGCAATAAGCAAGCGCGCCGAGCGGAACACCCTCGGCGTCGTAGAAAACAAACGCATGCCGCCAGACGTGCGCACACGCCGCCACTTCGCTCGGTGGCGGGACAACGCTCACCGCGCTTGCAACCGAGGCCGCCTCGTCGACGCTCAGAAGCTCTCCGCTCCGCTGGTCGAAAATGTGCTCAAGCGAAACCCCATCCGGAAACGCAAAGCCGACCGGATTGGAGAACACTCGCGTTTCTGCGCTCGCCGAATAGAGCGTGAGCTGTCGCGGTTGGGGCGCGCACGCAGCCAAACACAGAAGCACCAGCGCAGGAAGAATTCTCGAGAGCATCGCCAACTCCAAAACAAAACGGGCGCTTCCCTGAGAGAAGCGCCCGTCCCGTAACCCATATTCGTGAAGCGATTAGCGCTTCGAGAACTGGAAGCTCCGGCGGGCCTTCTTGCGGCCGTACTTTTTACGCTCAACCACGCGGCTGTCGCGG
>JAEUMT010000007.1 GCA_016791365.1 Hyphomonadaceae bacterium
GATCCAAACGCAAGCGCGTGGCGAAAGCGATCTCGCCCGTGCGACGCGCGACGGCGTGCGTGAGCCTCTGAACCGCCGTACGGCGGTGACGATCAGCTTCCGCTAATCGCTGCTCGACAAAGCTAGAACTAAGCGCAGGCCCGGCCAAGAGCCGGGCCTGTTTGCGCTTTCGTACGCGCAGCGCCGCTTCGCATCACCGACCGCTAGCGTGGCTCGCCAACCGCACCCCGCATTCGCGGGGTTGAGAAAGGGCGCGACGCAACGCTCTGATCATCGTGAGTTGAGGAGAGCGCAATGCCGAATTTCAATGGCAACAATCAAAACAACACTTTGAACGGCGGCAACGGAAACGACACCATAAACGGCTTTGGCGGCAACGATCGTCTCGACGGGCGCGGCGGCCATGATCGCATCGACGGCGGCATGGGCGACGACATCATGAACGGCGGCGCCGGCAATGATGTGCTCATTTCAAACGCCGGCAATGACATTCTGACGGGCGGAATCGGCGCCGACACGTTCGTGCTTGGACCTCGCACAAGCGGAACAATCACAATCACGGATTTTCAGAATGGCGTCGATCGCATCGATCTGCGCGGGCTCGGTTTCAACGCCAACGGAGAGTCGCCTGATTGGGCCGGCTTCCTCATCGCCGACGGCGCCAACACGATCCTCGATTTCTGGGGCGTCAACGGTGAGAACTTCCAGGTCGTGCTGCAGAACTTCAACTACACCAACATCGACATCACCGATTACATCCTCGGCCCCTAGGGCTTGGCGTTCGGCGACGTTACGGGCTCGCCCTTCCCCGCGCGCTCGGCGCCGCCGAACACATCCTCTTCTTCAACAGGCCGCTTGCCGCCTTTCGAACCTGACGTGCCCGGCGTTTCGCCGGGTTTCACGCCGGTTTTGGCATTTTTTGCGCGAGCAGGTTGGCGCGGCTCGATCATGGCGTTCTCCTTGCTGAAAGAAACAGCAAAGCCCACGCCCTGTTCCTCACTCGGCGGCGTGGCCGGTCCAACCGGGACCGCGCACCACCTGGCCGGGACGTGCGCCGGTGTGCTCGCCATCGCGGAGCACTTGCGCGCCGTTCACGAACACGTCGCGCACGCCGGTGGAATAAGCGTGAGGATTCTCGAACGTCGAATGATCGGCGATCGTCGCCGGATCGAACACAACCACGTCGGCATAATAGCCGGCTTGCAGCGCGCCGCGTTCGCGGATGGCGATTGATTGGGCCGGCAGAGTCGTCAGGCGACGGATCGCTTCTTCAAGCGGCATCACCTGGCGGTCACGCACGTAGCGGCCCAGGAAACGCGCCACGTTGCCGTAGCTGCGTGGATGCGGGTTGAATTGGAGGAACGCGCCTTCGGGCGCGATCGAGGCTGCATCCGAGCCGAGCATGGTGTGGGGCCAGCGCAGATTGCGTTCCAGGTTCTCTTCGCTCATCAGCACATAAGCGGTGTCGACGCGCGAGTTATCTGCGATCACCAGATCGATGATCGTGTCCTCCGGGCTCGTGCCGCGCGCGGCGGCGACTTGCGCGAGGGTCTGGCCGGTGTAGCCGCGCAGTTCGGGATTGCGGAAACCGATGAGGATAACGTCCTGCGGTCCACGCGTGAGACGCAGCAGACTTTCCCAATTGGTCGCGGGCGCGCGCATTTCACGCAAAACCCGCGCGCGGATCGCCGGATCGCGTAGGCGCGCGACCCAGGCGTCGTGACCGCCCTCCTGCACCCATGGCGGCATCGTGGCGTCGAGGCCGGTGGCGCCGGCGAGATAGGTGTACACGTTGGCGGTGACGTCGACGCCTTCAGCGCGCGCCGCGTTGAGACGCGCGAGGCCTGGCTCGGACAAATCCCAGTTCGCCTCGCCGGCGGGCTTCATGTGATACATCTGCACCCGCGCGCCGGTGGCGCGGCCAATGGCGATGAGCTCGTCAATCGCTTCGAGATAGCGATCGCCCTCTGAGCGCATGTGCGAGATGTAGCCGCCGTTGAACTCGGCTGCGGCGGCCGTGAGCGCGATCAACTCATCCGTGCGTGCATAAGCGGCGGGCGCATAGATGAGCGATGAGCCGACGCCGAGCGCGCCTTCGCGCATGGCTTGGCGTACGAGGTCCTGCATCTGCACGAGTTCTTGCGCATTGGGCGCGCGGTCTGCTTCGCCGAGCACGTGAATGCGCACAGTCGTCGCGCCGACATAGCTGGCGATGTTTGGGGTGATGCCGCGCTCGACCAGGTGATCCATGTAGTCACCGAGCGTCGTCCAAGTGGGGTCGAAGCGGATGTAGCTTTGCTGGCGGATCATCTCGGCGCGCATCGCCTCATTGATCGGACCCATGGTCCAGCCTTCGCCCATGACTTCGAGCGTTACGCCCTGGCGGATGTCGCTTTGTGAGAGGCCGTCCTCGAGGAGCGACTCCGTCGACCAGGAGAGCATATTGATGAAGCCGGGCGATACCGCCATGCCTTGCGCATCGATGCGCTGCGTGGCGCTGGCGCGCGAGAGATCGCCGATCGCGGCGATGCGTTCGCCACTGATACCGACATCCGCGCGCACCGGCGCGGCGCCCGACCCGTCATAGACCGTACCGTTCGCGATGATGACGTCATAGCGCTCCGCGCTCTGCGTCGCGGCGCACGCGCCGAGTGAGAGCGCGGCGACAAGTGCAAGAAGTGTCCGGCGCAGCATAGCGTCCCCCTTCAATTGGAACTCGCTCACGACAAGATTCCCCACACCGCGCGTGCGGCGAGGAGCATCAGGCCGACCAGGTTCACGACACGGTTCTTGAACGGCACGAGCGCGAGCGGCAACAACACGCCCGTCGCGTTCCATAGCGACGGCGCCGATCCCCAGTTGACGATGCCCGCGACGAGCGCTGCAAGGGGAGAAGCAGCCAAGGCAACCAGTATGGCGCGACGATGCGCAAAGAAGTGGTCGTCAAGAGATGCGGCGGCGCTCGACCCAGGAAAGATGAGACGGCTGACAAAGACAAAAGGCAGCGCGACACACGCCGCCATAATCAGACGCGGCGTGGTCATGGTCAGCAACTCGCGCGCGTTCCAGTAAGCGACCCACTGGCGCATCAGCAAGAGCAGCACAATGAAACCCAGCACCGGCACGAACCAACCGAGCGCGACTCCGCGCCGGTCGCGCCAAACGTCCGCAAGTCCCGTCGCCACGTTGGCTGCGGCCAAGCCGAGCAGCAGGCTGTAGAAGGTGAAGATGAACTCGAAACCGCCCAAACCCGCCCCCGGATAAGAGCAGCCACCTTAAGTGCGAATTCTCCGCTGCGTCACCCGTTTCCCGCCTTCCCTTCCGCCAACCCCGGCGCTATATCGCCCTCAACTGACCTCGTCCGCGCCCGGATGCGTCAGCCCGTTGCACCATATGGCTAGCGCCTGGCGACGACGCCGGGCGCTTTTGCGTATCTGGAGCCTCCCCATGACCTCGAACGTGCTGATGCCGAAGGCGACCGCCGTCTGGCTCATCGAAAACACCTCGCT
>JAEUMT010000011.1 GCA_016791365.1 Hyphomonadaceae bacterium
CTTCATTTGCCTCGACGATGCGCGCTTTCTGGACAAGCAATACACGGTCTGGGGCGTCGTCGAAGAAGGCATGGAAGCGGTCGACGCGCTGCCGAAAGGCGAGCCGCCGCGCAATCCAGGCAAGATCGTCTCCGCGAAAGCGGAGTGAACGATATGGACCGCCGGCGCCCTCGCCGGCATACGCCGGAGTCGGCCGGCGAGGGCGCCGGCGGTCCATATTAATGCGCGTCGATCTTTTTGATTTTGAACTCCCGGAAGAGCTGATCGCGTTGCGGCCGGCGCGGCCGCGCGATAGCGCGCGGCTGCTGCATGTTTCGTCCGCGGGCGAGATCGAAGATCGCATTGTGCGGGACGCGCCGGACCTCTTGCGGGCGGGCGACGTGCTGGTGTTCAACGACACGCGCGTGATTCTGGCGGCGTTGAAGGCGGTCCGGCCAAGCCGTGATGCGGCCAGTCCGGCCGTCAATGTGTCGCTCAATCTGATTGAACGGGTGGGGCCGGAGGTTTGGCGGGCGCTGGCGAAGCCGGGCAAGCGGCTCAGTGTGGCGGACAGATTGTTGTTCGACGACGGCCTGGCGGCGGTGATCGAGGCCAAGGGCGAAGAGGGCGAGTTCACGCTGCGGTTCGATCGTGCTGGTCCGGCGTTGGATGAAGCGATCGCAAAAATCGGCGCGCCGCCGCTGCCGCCGTACATCGCCGGCAAGCGGGCGCCCGATGCGCAGGACCGCGCGGACTATCAGACGATTTACGCCGCCGAAGACGGCGCGGTCGCGGCGCCGACAGCGGGGCTGCATTTCACCGAAAGCCTGATGAAGCGGCTCGCGGCCATGGGCGTCGAACGCACGCAGGTGACGCTGCATGTCGGCGCCGGGACGTTCCTGCCGGTGAAGGCCGACGATACGGCGGCTCACGTAATGCATTCCGAGTGGCGCAAGATCAGTGCGGAGACGGCGGAGGCGATCAATCGGGCAAAGCGCGAGGGGCGCCGTGTTGTCGCGGTGGGCACCACTGCTTTGCGGTCGCTGGAGTCAGCGGCGAATGAAGATGGGACCGTGCGCGCCGAAGCGGGCGGCACCGATATCTTCATCACGCCCGGCTATCGCTTCCGCGTCGTTGATGGGTTGTGGACCAATTTCCATCTGCCGCGTTCAACGCTGTTCATGCTGGTGTCGGCGTTCGCCGGGCTTGATCGCATGCGGGCGGTTTATGCGCACGCGATTGCACAGGGCTATCGCTTCTATTCCTACGGCGACGCGAGCCTGTTATGGCGGGCGCAATGAGCTTCCCATTTGAGATCAAGGCGCGTGACGGCGAGGCGCGAACAGGCGTTTTGCATACCGCGCGCGGGGATATTCAAACGCCTGCTTTCATGCCGGTCGGCACCGCCGGCACGGTGAAGGGGCTGACTGTCGATCAGGTCGCATCGACCGGCGCCGATATCATCCTCGGCAACACCTACCATCTGATGCTGCGCCCGGGCGGCGAGCGCATGGCGCGTCTGGGCGGGCTGCATTCGTTCATGCGGTGGGACAAGCCGATCCTGACCGATAGCGGCGGCTATCAGGTCATGTCGCTCGCGCAGCTGCGGACACTTGATGCGGACGGCGTCACGTTTCGTAGCCATGTCGACGGCAGTCAGCATCGCCTGACCCCCGAGAGCGCAATGCACATCCAAGCCGATCAGATCGGCGCGGACATTGTGATGCAGCTCGACGAGTGTCCGGCGCTGCCGGCGCCGCGCGAGGATGTCGAGAAAGCGATGCGGCTGTCACTGGCCTGGGCGAAACGCTGCAAGACGGCGTTTGGAAAGCGTGACGCACAGAACTTGTTCGCGATTGTGCAAGGCGGCGTGGATCCGGAACTGCGACGCATTTCCGCTGAGGCGCTCGTTGCCGAGGGCTTTGATGGCTACGCGATCGGCGGGCTCGCCGTGGGCGAAGGTCATGAGGCGATGCTGGCGACGCTCGACATAACGACGCCGCTCCTGCCGCGGGATCGGCCGCGCTATCTGATGGGCGTCGGCAAGCCGATCGATATCGTTGAGAGCGTGGCGCGCGGTGTCGACATGTTCGATTGCGTCTTGCCGACGCGCTCTGGCCGGCATGGGCAAGCGTGGCTCGATGATGGTTCGATCAACATCACCAATGCGCGCTTTGCCGAGGACTTGACGCCGCTCGATCCGCGCATTGAATGTCCGGCGAGTCGCGATTATTCGAAGGCGTATCTGCATCACCTGTTCAAGACGGGCGAGTTGCTGGGCCAGGTGCTGCTTTCCTGGCATAATGTCGCCTACTACCAATTCCTGATGGCGCGGTTGCGCGCGGCGATCCGTGAGGGGCGCCTCACGCAGTTCGTTGTTCAGTTCAAAGCGCTCAGTTCTGGCGCTGACGCGCGGCCGGAGGCGGCGGCGGAATAATGCTCGGGCAGCCGAGCGAAGCGCCGTAGCCGCGCAGGAACGTGCGGCGCTGTTGACCATTCGCAACGGCGCGCAAGGCGTCGCGTTCAGCGCGGCTGGCGCCGCTGATGCGGCGCACCCAGGAGCGGAATGGGATCAAATCCGAGGCTGCATCTTCGGCCGCCTGGATGGTTTGATCCTCGACGAAATCGCCGCTGCGGTCCCAGATGTTGCGGTTCGGGCCTGGCTGGTAGCTCTCGGGACCAAGCACCGCGTCGAGTTGGCTGATCTCGCGCGCGACGGCCGCGCAATCGGTGAGCGATGCTGTCGAGTACGGATATTGAAGATTGCGCAGCAGGAGCGGAATTTCCTGCCGCATGAGGCCAACATCGCGGAGCGGAATGGAGGCGGCGCCGGTGACGCCGCGGCGCGTGTCGGCCGTGCGCCCTGTTGAGCACGCCGCCACGCCGAGGCAGACGGCGAGCGCCACTGCACATTTCCCCAAATTCCGCACGCGCATTGTCCAGCTCCCGGCTCGAAGGCGGCCAGCCTATACCCCCGCCAAGCTGCCGCGCCAATGCGGCGAGACATCGACAAGGCGATTAGGTTAAGCCCGGAACATGCTTCCGGTTGAGGATGTCCTTCCCGCTCTTCTGGCGGCGCTCGATGCGCGCGGCGAAGCCGTGTTGGTTGCGCCTCCGGGCGCCGGCAAAACCACGCGCGTTGCGCCGGCCTTGCTTGACGCCGCCTGGCGCAAAGGCGGCAAGATCATCTTGTTGTCTCCACGCCGGATTGCGGCGCGCGCGGCGGCGTCGCGGATGGCGTTCGAGCGTGGTGAGCCGGTCGGCGCGACGACTGGCTATCGGGTGCGGCTGGATTCGAAGATCGGGCGTGAGACGCGGATCGAGGTTGTGACCGAAGGCGTGTTCACGCGGATGATCCTCGATGATCCGGAGCTGCGCGGCGTCGCGGCGGTCGTGTTCGATGAATTCCATGAGCGCAGTCTTGAGGGCGATCTGGGGTTGGCGCTGGCGCGGGATGCGCAGAGTGCGTTGCGGCCGGATCTGCGTATCGTGGTGATGTCGGCGACTTTGGATGCAGCGCGGGTGGCTTCGCTCTTGGGCGATGCGCCGGTGGTGGTGAGCGAGGGTCGGATGTTTCCGGTGCGCCACGTCTATCGGCCGCGCGATGCGCGGGCGCGGCTGGAGGATGAAGTCGCGGCGGCGACGCGGGCGGCGTTGGCGGCGGATGCGGGCTCGGCGCTGGTGTTCTTGCCGGGGGTGCGGGAGATCGAGCGCACCGCGGAGCAATTGCGCGCGACGGTGCGCGATCCAAACGTCGATATTCGCCCGCTCTATGGCGCGATGAGTCCGGGTGATCAGGACGCCGCGATTTCGCTGGCGCCGGCGGGCCGCCGCAAGGTGGTGTTGGCGACTTCAATCGCGGAGACGAGCTTAACGATCGAGGGCGTGCGGATTGTTGTGGATAGCGGCTTGGCGCGGCGACCGCGGTTTGAGCCGGCGTTGGGTCTGACGCGGCTGGAGACGGTGCGCGCGAGCCAGGCTTCGATCACGCAGCGCGCAGGACGTGCGGGGCGGTTGGAGCCGGGCGTTGCGTGGCGCTTATGGAGCGAAGGCGAAACGCGGGCGCTGCCGCAGTTTGATCGTCCTGAGATCATGGACGCGGATTTGAGCGGGCTTGCGCTCGATCTGGCGGCTTGGGGTGTCGCCGATCCGATGACATTGGCTTGGCTTGATCCGCCGCCTGCGCCGGCCTGGAATGAAGCGATGGCGCTGTTGAAGCGGATCCGTGCGCTGGATGGCGATGGGCGGCTTACGGCGCATGGGCAAGCGGTGGCGAAGCTGCCGCTGCCGGCGCGGTTGGCGCATATGGTGATAACGGCCGCGCGCGATGGCGAGGCGTTGCTTGCGGCGCGGATTGCGATGGTGCTGACGGAGCAAGGCTTGGGCGGCCGCAGCGCTGATCTGCGCGATCGTTTGCATAAGTTTGCGAGTGAGCGCGGGCAGCGTGCGGACAGTGCGCGCGGGCTTGCGGACCGGATTGCGCGTTTGGCGGGCGGCGCCCGTGGTGAAGCGAATGAGGATCACGCCGGGCGGATACTCGCGATTGCGTATCCGGATCGTGTCGCGAAGGTGCGCCAGGGCGGATTCAGTTTGGCGAATGGGCGTGCGGCGATTGTTGATGAAGCGTCGTCGCTGCTGAAAACGCAGTACGCGGTGATCGCGGATATGGCGGGCGCGGCCGGGCGCGCGCAGGTGATCCTTGGCGCGCCGATCGACTTTGCGGACATCGAGGCGATGTTCGGCGCGCAGATTGAAACGCGCGCGTCGGCGACGATTGATCCGGCAAGCGGCGCGTTGCGTGGCCGCAAGGTGCGGCGGCTGGGCAAGCTGGTGCTTTCCGAGGCGCCGCTGGAAAGGTTGTCAGGATCTGAACTTGCGCAGGCGCTGCTTGATGTTGTCGCTGAGACGGGTCTTGGGTTGCTTGATTGGGATGACGCGGCGCGGCAGACGCGCGGACGGGTGCAGTTCATGCGCGGGCTTGAAGGCGATGCCTGGCCGGATTGGAGTGATGAACAGCTGTTAGAGAACTTGAACGCTTGGTTGGCGCCTGCTCTGGATGGCGCGGCGTCGTTGAAGAGCGTCGATGTCTCGCGGGCGTTGCTGCAGTCGCTGGACTATGAGCAGCGGCGACGGCTCGATGCCGAGGCGCCGGCGAAGTTCGAGACGCCGGCGGGCTCGTCGCTGTCGATTGACTATGAGAGCGATGGCGGGCCGGCGCTGGATGTGCGGCTGCAGGAGATGTTTGGCGAGGCAAAGCACCCGATGATCGCCAACGGGCGCGCGCCGCTGAGCTTGCGGCTGCTTTCACCGGCGCATCGGCCGGTGCAGACGACGAAAGACTTGCCAGGGTTCTGGCGCGGCTCGTATGCGGCGGTGCGTAGCGAGATGCGCGGCCGCTATCCGAAGCATCCCTGGCCCGACGATCCGCTGAGCGCGCCGCCGACACGGCGCGCTAAACCAAGAGGCTCCTGATGATCCCGACGATTGAAGACGTGAAGGCCGCCGCCAAGCGGATCGAAGGCATCGCGGTGAAGACGCCGCTGATCCGCAACGATGTGCTGGACGAGATCACTGGCGCGAAGGTCTGGGTGAAGGCCGAGAACCTCCAGCGCGGCGGCGCTTTCAAGATGCGCGGCGCGACCAATGCGATTTCGGCATTGGCGCCGGAGGTGCGCGCCAACGGCGTGATCGCGTTTTCGTCGGGCAATCACGCGATCGCGGTGGCGACGGCGTCGAAGATATTCGGGATCAAGGCGACGATCGTGATGCCGGCGGATGCGCCGAAGATCAAACTCGGCACCACGCGGAGCTTGGGCGCGACGGTGGTGACGTATGATCGGGTTGGTGAGAGCCGTGAAGAGATTGGCGCGCGGCTCGCGGCCGAGGGAGGTCTCTCCTTAATCAGACCTTTCGACGATCCGTTTGTGCTGGCGGGGCAGGGGACCGCCGGTTTGGAAATCGCCGAGCTGATTTCGCCCGATATCGTGTTCGTGCCGGCGAGTGGCGGCGGCTTGTCGGCGGGCACGGCGTTGGCGTTGCCGAAGGCGCGGGTGTTCGCGGTGGAGCCGGAGGGGCACAACGACATTCAGCAGACGTTGGAGTCAGGCTCGATCAAGCGCAACGCGCCGGGGATACGCTCGATCTGCGACGGCCTGCTCACCGAACAAATGGGCGAAATCCCCTATGCGATCGCGCGGGAGCGGTTTGAGCGCGTGTTTGCGGTTTCGAACGAGGCGGTGCTGCGGGCGATGAAGTTCGCGTTCCAGCGTTTGAAGCTGGTGCTTGAGCCGTCGGGCGCGGCGTCGCTGGCGGCGCTGCTGGAGGGCGGCGCGGATGTAAGCGGGCAGACAGTGGCGATCATCGCCAGCGGCGGCAACGTGGATGTTGAGACGTTTGAGCGGGCGCTGGCGGCTTAGCGCTTGGAGCGTCGTTTGGACCGCCGACGTCCTCGCCGGCGGTGTGGCGAGTCCTGATCAGGTTATGACGTTTCGAGCACCCCCGCCGGCGAGACGCCGGCGGTCCAAGGGCTGACGGCGTTAGCCGCCCCGCTTCAGATCCTGCTCAAGCGTGATCGGCGTTGGGCGCCCGGCCAGGCGATAGCGATAGACCTGCAGGTTCTCGGTGACGCGCTGCACGTAGTTGCGGGTTTCCGAGAACGGGATGAGTTCGATCCAATCGACGACATCGACGTTCGATGAGCGCGGGTCGCCCCAGTCGTCGATCCACTCGCTCGCGCGGTGCGAGCCGGCGTTATAGGACGCGATCGCCAACACGTACGAGCCGTTGAAATTGTCGACGAGGTCAGCGAGGTGGGCTGAGCCGAGCGTCATGTTGTATTGCGGATCGGTTGTGAGCGCGGCGCGCTCGTAGGTCATCCCCTCGCGGCGCGCCTGCAGCTGCGCGGTGGACGGAATGAGTTGCATCAAACCGCGGGCGTTGGCGCTGGAGATGGCGCCGACGTCGAACTCGCTTTCCTGACGGATGATGGCGAGAACAAGCGCCGGCTCGATACGGCCCTGGCTGCGCACCGCGGGCGGCAGATCGATGAGTGGGTAAGCCGAACTCGTGGCGACGACGTTGCGAAAGAGCCCTGCCTTGGCGCTCCTGAGCGCCGTGCGGTGATAGGATTGCTCACGCGCCAGTTGCGACAGGAGTTCCATCTCCATCGGGTCGTCGAGCGTGTCGTCGAGATAGAACGCGATCGACTCGAAGTCGCGCTGGGCGCCGACTTCGGCCATGACGCGGAGCGCGCGGACGAGTTCGCGGTTGTTGAAGCGGTTGCGGGCTTCGTCACTCACCTGCGCGGTCTCGGGCAGCGACAGGTTGGCGGTGCGGTTGCCGCGCGTGGCGGCGAGCTGGCCGTAATAGGTGAAGTTGAAGCGGGCGGCTTCGTTGAAGAGCCGCTCGGATTCACCGTTGTTGCCGAGCGCCTGCTGCGCTTCGGCGCGCCAGTAAAGTGCGCGTGAGAGCGACACTGGCGACGACACGTTGTCGGCCAGGTGCGAGAAGTGTTCGGCGGCGCGTTGCGGGTTGCTGAGATAGCGCAGGCTGATCCAGCCGGAGAGCCATTCGGCGTCGGCGAAAGATTCGCCGCTGGTCAGGCCGTGATTGGAAACGAGCTGATAGGCCAGCTGGTAATTTCCGGCGCGCATGGCGCGCGGGACGTAGAGGCGGCGTTCCTTGAAGATGTCCGAACGCGCGGCGAGCGGCGCGGCGCGCGGATCGATGCGCGCGGCCATCTGCATCGCGTCGACCGGCTGATCGGTGCGGCGGCGATATTGAGCGCGATCGAACAGGAGGCCTGCATCGTCTTGGCGTGAGGCTGGCACGGCGTCGATGGCCGCTTGCAGGCCGCGGCGTTGGCGGGTCTGCACGGCGATGCGCGCGTGCGCGAGCGCGCGGTCGGCTGGTGAAATGCGTGAGAAGAGACGCTGCGCGGCGGTGCGCTGGTCGCGCCAGAGGAGCCCCGCCACGCGCGCGGCATGATCGTCCTGCGTCAGCACGGAGCTGAATTCCTGCAGCGCGCGATCTTCGGTAGCGCTGGTCAGAGCGTCATCGCGCCAGGCGGCGCGGGCCATGTCGTTGGCTTCAGACCGTTGGCCGGCGTCGCGCAAAGCCATAGCCAGTGCGATGCGGCCGTCGCCGGTGATCGGGCCGTTGTCCTGGCGCAGGAACGCGATGCGGTCGTTCGGCGAGAGTGTGCTGTCGAAGATGGCCTGCTCGGCGCGCTGGCGCATGGAGGTGCGGCCCGGCCAGCCCTGCAGTTCGTCCAGGGCTTGTTTAATGTCGTTGAAGTAGAGCGGCGCCTCGGGGGCCGCGGCCCAGCGCCATTGCAGCATGTGGCGGATCAGCGGATCGCTGGCGCCGTCGCGGAGAGACGCAACCGTCCCCCAGTCGCGGCTTTCGGCGGCGGCCATGCCGTCGCGCAAACGCGTGCGTTCAGCGACGGATGGCATGGGCGCGATTTCCTGCGCGCTCGCGGGCGCCGGCGCGACCACCCGCGGCAGCATCGCGGAAGCGGCGGCAATCAGCCCCACGGCAGCCACCATGGCGCCATTACGGATCAATTTGGACCGGTCCATCCACCCGCCTCATAAAAACAGCACACCGCCCGCAAAACCGGAGTTCGGCGGACCGCTATTTAACCTCGCCTGACACTGTGGCAGGAATCGCGCCAACTCCACCCTATAACCAAACATAGCGGACACGTTTCATGGTTCATGGTTCGATTCCTGCGCTGATTACGCCATTTCGCCACGGAATCGTTGATGAACAGGCGTTTAGGGCGCTGGTGGCGCGCCAGATCGCGGAGGGCACGCACGGCCTGGTTCCATGTGGTACGACCGGCGAAAGCGTGACGCTGAGCACGAAAGAGCACGTCCGGGTCGTCGAAATGTGTGTGGAAGTGGCGGCGGGAAAAGTGCCGGTCATTGCGGGTGCGGGATCGAACAACACCGCCCATGCGATCGAACTTGCGCAGCACGCCAAGCGCGCCGGGGCCGATGCGGTGCTGGTGGTTGCGCCGTACTACAACAAGCCAAGCCAAGACGGGATGTTCGCGCACTTCAAGGCGATAAACGACGCCGTCGATATTCCGATCTACCTCTACAATGTGCCCGGCCGCACCGTGGTGGACATCTCGCCCGAGACGGTCGGGCGTGTTTCACAATTGAAGAACGTCGTCGGCATCAAAGACGCGTCGAACGATCTTGGGCGCATCGCCAAGCATCGGGCGCTTGCGGGCGAGACGTTCATTCAACTGTCCGGTGATGATCCGAATGCGATTGGGTTCAACGCGCATGGCGGACGCGGTTGCATTTCGGTGACGGCGAACGCAGCGCCGCGGCTTTGTGCGCAGTTGCAGGAAGCAACGCTGCGGGGCGCCTACGACGCGGCGCGCACGATCGATGACAAGCTCTGGCCGCTGCACAAGGCGATGTTCTGCGAGCCATCGCCGGCGCCGGCCAAGTACGCCTGCTCGCTGCTGGGCTTGTGCACGGACGAGGTGCGTTTGCCGATCGTGCCGTGCAGCGATGCGGCCAAAGCGCAAATCCGCTCGGCAATGACGCATGCAGGACTTATCTAAGCGCCATGGCCAAGAAAGCAGACCCCTCGCGCAAGCTCATCGCGGAGAACCGCCGCGCCCGCTTCGATTACCTGATCGAGGACACGCTGGAGGCCGGCATCCAACTCGTCGGCACCGAGGTGAAGTCGCTGCGCGGCGGGCGGGCGAATATCGCCGAAAGCTACGCCAGCACCGACAAGGGCGAACTTTGGTTGGTCAACGCGACGATCCCGGAATATCCGCCGGCGGGGCAGTTCAACCATGAGCCGCGCCGTCCGCGTAAGCTGCTGGTGCGCGCCAGGGAATTGAAGAAGCTTGCGAGCGCCGTGGAGCGTGAAGGCCGCACGCTCGCGCCGCTTGAGCTTTATTTCAATGACCGGGGGATCGCCAAGATCAAGATCGCCCTCGCCAAGGGCAAGAAGGCGCATGACAAGCGCGAGGCCACGAAGGATCGTGACTGGAAGCGTCAGCAAGGCAGGTTGCTGCGGGACAAAGGATGAGAGCTGCGATCGCCCTGGCGTTTGCTTTGTGTCTCGCCGGATGTTTGCCGCCGGTGAACGCGGACACCGTTGAAGCCGCGTGGGAGCGCTGTGACGGGCCTGGGGCGCCGGATTATCGCATCAACCAATGTTCGATCGTGATCGGTTTTGCCGGGACGACGCCCGAGCGGCGCGCGGCGGCGTTGCTGGTGCGCGGGTCCATCCGTTCGACGGAGGGCCAATATAATCGCGCCCTGGCGGACTTTGGCCGCGTGCTGCGGATCGATGCGCGCAATGCGCAGGCGTATATTGAGCGTGGCATTGTGCACCAGGCGCGCGGGGCGTTCGATTTCGCACTCCGGGATTTTGATTTTGCGCTGACGTTGCAGCCGGGTTTGCAGCTTGCTCTTGATCGTCGCGCGCAGGTCATCAGTGACCAGGCGGCGCGCTATCAAGCAGAGCTCACGCAATTGGATGAGATGTTGAACGAGGCGCCCAACGACGCGACGCTGTTGAACGAGCGCTGCTGGCTGCGGACGGTCAACAATGACAATCTGGATGCGGCGCTGGCTGATTGTCACGCAGCGCTGGCGGCGGAGAATGACGCCAACGTCTTGGACAGCCGCGGGCTGGTTTTTTACAAGCGCGGGGAGTTTGTCGCGTCGCTTGCCGACTATGAGGCCGCGGTCGCGTTGCAGCCCGAACGCGGACATTTCCTCTATGGCCGGGGGCTGGCGCGGGCGGCGCTTGGCATGAACGCCGAGGCGCAAGCGGACTTTGCGCGGGCTGAAGAGTTGGAGCCCGGGATCGGGCGCGCGTACGAGACGTACAATATCTTGCCGCCCAAGCCGCCTGCCGAGGACGCCGCGCCGGCGGATTAGCCGAAGGCGAGGTCTTTTGCGCGCGCCATCACGGCTTCGAACATTTCGGTCGTCAGGCGGCGGGTTTGCGTGTTGTAGCGCGAGCAATGATAGCTCGAAATGAGCGTGCGTCCGTCGGGGAGCCCGGTCTCAACGGCGTGGCCGAACTTGGAAAACGCCGGCTTGAGGCCATGTGCGCGCAGCACGCTTTCGTGGGCGATTGAGCCGAGCGCCAGCATGGCGCGCACGCTCGGGAGGGCTTCGATGCGCGATGCGAGAAACGGCCGGCACGTCGCGATTTCGGCGGGCGTGGGTTTGTTTTCCGGCGGCGCGCAGCGCACCGCGTTGGTGATCATCGCGCCTTTGAGAGTGAAGCCGTCTTTCGGGTCGGCGCGGTACTCCCCTTCCGCGAGGCCGAGTTTTTTGAGCGTGCCGTAGAGGAGGTCGCCGGCATAATCGCCGGTGAAGGGACGGCCGGTGCGGTTGGCGCCTGTACGACCGGGGGCGAGGCCGACGATGAGGAGGCGCGCCTTGGCGTCGCCGAACGAGGGCGCGGCGCCGTTGAACCATGTGGGCTCGGCGCGCTTGTTATCTACGCGGTAAGCGACGAGACGGGGGCAGAGCGGGCAATCCTTTGGCGCTTCGGGCGGAGTTTGGCTCACCGGATTTCGTCTTCGTCTGCTAGGGATCGGTGGTCATAACGTATGGCGGAGATTTCGGCGAATGACGCGCGCGTTCGTGGCTTTGGGCGCCAACATGGCGTTCGATGGCGTTGAGGGCGCCGAGCTGTTGGCGCGTGCGGTTGCCGCTCTACGTGAGGTGGGATTGGCCCCGCTTGCGCTCTCCGGCGTTTGGCGAACTGAAGCTTGGCCGCGTGGCGGCGGCCAGCCCGACTATTTCAACGCCGTCGTCGAGGTCGAGGCGGGGCAACGGACCCCGGCCCAATTTTTCGATCTGCTCCTGGGCATTGAGCGCCGCTTTGGCCGGGAACGGCGTGAGCGCTGGGCGTCCCGCACGCTCGATCTGGATATTCTCGCGATTGAAGGCGCGGTGGGCGATTTCGACGGCATCTTGTTGCCGCATCCGCGTATGGCGGAACGGGCTTTTGTCCTGGCGCCGCTGGCCGAGATCGCGCCGGATTGGTGCCACCCGGAGAGCGGGCGGACGGCGGCCGAGATGTTGGCCGCATTGCCAGCCGACTATGACTATCGCCGCATTGGTGATCTTTTCCCAGCGCCGCAGGTCGGCTAACACCCTTGCCGCATTGCGAAAAACCGCGAGCCCCACTAGGTTGGGTCTCGTTCCGACCCTTTTTGACCCTGAGGAAGCACGCCCTTGGCTCGCGTAACCGTCGAAGATTGCGTAGAAAAAATCCCAAACCGGTTCTCGCTGGTGCTTCTGGCCGCGCACCGTGCGCGCAACATCTCCTCGGGCTCGGAACCCCTGGTCGACCGCGACCGCGATAAAGACCCGGTCGTGTCGCTGCGCGACATCGGCGCTGGCGCCATCACCCCTGAAGAACTCCGCGACAGCTACGTGATGCTCTACCAGGACGTGCAGCCGGCGGCCGCCGCCGAAGAAGAGTCCGATCGCCTGGCGATCGCGGCCCCGGTCGAGACCAGCGAAGACGACGTTCTGCGTGCGCTTCAGCAAGAGGCTGAGGCTCAGCGCGACGAGCGGTACTGAGATCATGTCAGGCGGTGACGGAGTCGCCGCCAAAGACCCGGCCAGCCAGGCAGCGGCAGGCGCGGGCGCGACCCCACGCAAAAACTATCTGCGCCAGTTCGAACTGGTGGAGCGGGTGCGCGGGTACGATCCATCGGTCGATGAAAATCTGATCAACCGCGCGTACGTCTATGCGACCGCCAAGCACGGCAGTCAGAAGCGTCACTCCGGCGATCCGTACTTCGCGCATCCGATTCAGGTCGCTGGCATTCTGACCGAATACAAGCTCGACGCGGCGACGATCGTCGCGGGGCTGCTGCACGATACGATCGAAGATACCGACGCCACGTCCGAGGAGATCACCAAGCTCTTCGGCGCGCAGGTCAATGAATTGGTCGAAGGCGTCACCAAGCTTTCGCAACTTGAAATTCAGAGCGAGGAAAACAAGCAGGCGCAGAACCTGCAGAAGTTTATTCTCGCGATGTCGAAGGACGTGCGGGTGCTGATCGTGAAGCTGGCGGACCGGCTGCACAACATGCGCACGCTCAGTCATATTCCAAAGCCCGAGAAGCGCCGCCGCATCGCGCTGGAGACGCTGGAGATTTACGGACCGCTCGCGCGCCGCATCGGCATGGAAAAGATGGCGCGCGAACTGGAAGGTCTCGCCTTCCACGAAGCATTTCCGGATATGGAAGCGACGATCAATGCGCGCCTGGCGACGCTGCGCGTTGAAAAAGGCGCGAACGTTGCGATCATTGTTCAGACGATCATGGAAGTATTCGAGTTCGCGGGCATTGATGCGCGCGTCTATGGCCGCGAAAAGCAGGCCTACTCGATTTGGCGCAAGTTGCAGCGCAAGAGCATCGAGTTTTCCGATCTTGCCGACGTCTATGCCTTCCGCGTAATCGTGAACAATCCGGACGATTGCTATCGCGCGCTAGGGCTCATTCACCAAACGTGGCGGTGCGTGCCTGATCAGCTGGAGGATTTTATCTCCAACGCAAAGCCAAACGGCTATCGATCAATCCACACCACGGTGATTGGGCCGGGCAATGTACGTGTTGAGATTCAAATCCGCACGGAAGATATGGATCGGATCGCCGAGAACGGCGTTGCCGCGCACTGGCGCTACAAGAACGAGTCTTACGGCTTCGACGAAGAGACGGCCGCGAATGCTGGCTTAGATGCGCGCGAGGCGACGCGTTCGTTGCTGGAAATCGCAGAGCATGGCGGCGAAGCGGGTGAGTTCCTCGAGCATGCGAAGCTCGAAATGTATTCCGATCACGTCTTCGCATTTACGCCGAAGGGTACACTGATCCCGTTGCCGCAGGGCGCGACGCCGCTGGACTTTGCGTATGCGGTTCACTCTGGCGTGGGCGATCGCTGCACGGGCGCGAAGATCAACGGCGCCGAGAAGCCGCTGCGTACCGTGCTGCGCAACGGCGATGTCGTGGAAATCTTGACGGGCGACAGAGTCGCGCCGGTTCCCGGCTACGAAGCGCTGACCAAAACCGGCCGCGCGAAGGCGGCGCAGCGGCGGCTCGATCGTCACGCCAAGCGCGATGAGTTCGAACGGCTCGGGCGTGATTTGGTTGCGCACGCATTGCATCGCTACGGTCACCAACTTGCGGACACGGCGCTGAAGCAGGCGGCAGAGACGCTCGGCAAACATGATGAAGAGGAACTCTTCATTGCAGTCGGCGAAGGCCTGATCAAAGCCAGCGCGGTCGCGGTCGCGGCTTTTCCCGGTCTCAAGGAGAAGGTGCGCAAGGATGAAGGCCGCAGGCCGATGGAGCTGGAAAAGGCCAAGCTCTACGTGCGCGGTAGCGATCTCACCCCAGGTGTGGCGCTGCATTTTGCCGAGTGCTGCACGCCCATCCCTGGCGATCGCATCATTGGCGTGCAGACGCCGGGCAAAGGCATTGTCATTCACACGATCGATTGCGAGACGCTGGCTAGTCTGGAGGACAGTGGCGGCGAGTGGATCGATCTGGCCTGGACGCCCACGGCGCTGAACAAGACGCTGGCGGTCGGCCGCATCGTGGCGACGGTGGAAAACAAGCGCGGCGTGCTGGCCGAACTCTGCGGCATCATTGCCGAAAACCAGGGCGATATTCTGAATTTGCGGCTCGCCAAGCGGACGGTCGATTTCTTCGACATGATTTTCGACATCGAAGTCGCGGACGCCCGCCATCTGGTGAATATCCTCGCGGCCATGCGTGCGAGCCGGTCCGTGAAAGAAGCCGAGCGCGTGAAGGGCTGATGACGGCGCGACACAAAAACGCCAGTGGCATGTCGCCTGTGCTGACCTTTGCCCTCACGATCACGGATGTAGCTTTCTTGGTCTATTGGACTATGGCGGCGCTGCACGCTTTGGCGCTCGTCCAGATTCCGCAGGATTGGCTCTATGCGAATGCTGGAGACCCGCGTGTCGTCGCTTGGAATTGGTCGTTCTTTCCACTTGATGTTGCTTTCTCCGTGACGGGACTTGCCGCTGTTCGCTGCGCACGCCGCGGAGCAGTCATATGGCGGCCGCTCGCACTCATCTCTCTAGTATTGACGATGGTCGCCGGCGGTATGGCTGTCGGCTATTGGGTGCTGATGGGTGATTTCGATCCGTTCTGGATCGGCGCGAATGCGTTGTTGTTTATCTGGCCGATTCTGTTTCTCGGTGGATTGGTAAAATCCTTGAGCGGTGCCACATCGACGCTCGGCGGCGAAACGGCTAAGGACAGCGCATGAATCAGGATCAAGTTCTCGACGAATTCCGCGCAGCCGGCGCGCTGCTGGAGGGGCATTTTATTCTCTCCTCCGGCCTCCACTCACCGGTGTTCTTTCAGAAGAACGCCGTGTTTATGGATCCACAGCGGACGGAGCGTTTGTGCAAGGCGCTTGCGGAAAAAGCCGAGGCCGCGTTCGGGAAGATTGATGTTGTCGTTTCGCCGGCCGTTGGGGCGATTATTCCGGGATATGAGACGGCTCGGCATTTGAAGGCGCGCGCGATGTTCGTTGAGCGCGAGAATGGCGCGTTTCAGTTGCGCCGTGGTTTCGAGATAAAGCCGGGTGAGCGCGTGTTGATGGTGGAGGATGTTGTCACCACCGGGCTGTCGTCGCGCGAGTGCCTGGACTCCATTCGTGGTCATGCCGGCGAACTCGTCGGCGCGGCATGTTTGATTGATCGCTCGGGCGGCAAGGCGGATATTGGAGCCAAGCTCGTATCACTCGCGAGTGTAACGGCGCCGGCTTATCCGGCTGATCAATTGCCACCTGAACTTGCAGCATTGCCGGCGATCAAGCCGGGAAGCCGTGGGTTGGCGGCATGAGCGAGCGTTCTTGGATCGCGGGCCTTCAGGCCCGCACTTGCGCGTCTGAAGACGCGCGGTCCAAGGGGGCGTCATGAGCAATCGCGTGCGGCTGGGCGTGAACATCGATCACGTCGCCACGATCCGCAACGCGCGCGGTGTTTCGTATCCTGATCCCGCGCGCGCTGCTGTTGTGGCTTTGGAAGCGGGCGCGGATGGGATCACGGCGCATTTGCGCGAAGACCGCCGGCATATATCCGACGCCGACATCGATCATCTTGCGGCCATGCTGCGTGAGCGTGGGCGGCCGCTCAATCTTGAAATGGCTGTCACCAGCGAGATGCTGGAGATCGCGCTGAAACACCGGCCGCATGCGGTGTGTCTGGTGCCGGAGCGGCGCGAGGAACGCACCACTGAGGGCGGGCTTGATGTGGCTGGCGGCCACAACTGGATCACGCCGTTCGTTGAAAAGCTCAGCGCCAATGGCAGCCGCGTCTCGTTGTTCATCGGCGCCGATCCGGCGCAGATCGAAGCTGCGAGCCGCACCGGCGCGGCTGTCGTTGAACTGCACACAGGCGCCTATTGCGACGCCGCGCGTGATGGCGATGCCGATGCGGCCGCGACATTGCTCGTTGGCTTGAAGGCGGGCGCCAAGTTGGCGGCGTCGCTGGGGCTCGAAGTCCACGCCGGTCACGGCATTGATTATGAGACGGTGACGCCGATCGCCGCGATCCCCGAGGTGGCTGAACTCAACATCGGCCACTTTCTGGTTGGCGAGGCGATTTTCATCGGTTTGGGACCCGCGACTGTCGAAATGCGCACCCGCATCGACGCCGCGCGCGCCGGCGCCTAGAACCGCGCCATGATCATCGGCATCGGCTCTGACATCATCGATATCCGGCGCATCGAAAAATCGCTTGCGCGGTTCGGAGAGCGCTTCACTCAGCGAATCTATACCGAAAAGGAGCGCGCCCGGGCCGAGCGGCGCCCGGAGCAGCGGGCCTCCACCTACGCCAAACGGTTCGCGGCCAAGGAGGCCACCGCGAAGGCGCTCGGTACTGGGCTAAAACAGGGGGTGTTTTGGCGCGATATGGGCGTCGCCAACCTGCCCAGCGGCCAGCCGACCATGAAATTGACCGGCGGGGCGGCGCGACGCTTGGAACAATTGACCCCGCCAGGCCATGTCGCCCACATCCATGTAAGCCTTACGGACGACTACCCGCTGGCTGTCGGTTTCGTCATCATTTCGGCGGAGTTGGCGCCGATTCAGCCCAAGACGGGCGAATGACCCGCTCCGGTGGGGAATTGCATGGCCGCGCCGGGGGCGGCGCAGTCAGTACAGGCGGGCGACCGAAGGGTCATTAGCGAGAAACGCATGAGCATGACGACGACGAGTTCTTCGACGCCTGCGATGGACGTCTTCTGGGACAATGTGAAGACGATCCTCTACGCGCTTGCCCTCGCGATGGTGTTGCGGTTCACGATTGCCCAGCCGTTTCGCATTCCATCGGGTTCGATGCAGCCGACGTTGGAAGTTGGCGACTACATCGTGGTGACGAAGTGGTCCTACGGGTACGGCCGCTTTTCGTTTGCGCCGCTTGAAGGCCTGCTGCCGCACGGGCGCTTGTTCGGCAGTCAGCCGCAGCGCGGCGACGTTGTGGTGTTTCGTCCGCAGCCGGAGCCGGATCGCGACTTCATCAAGCGCGTGATCGGCCTGCCGGGCGATCGCATTCAGGTGATCGACGGCGTCCTGCATATCAACGGCGAAGCGGTGCAGCGCGAGTATCTTGGCGATCTGCCGTTTGAAAATGAACACGGCATCGTTGAGCACATCCCGCGCTATCGCGAAACGCTGCCGAATGGCGTGAACTACATCACGTTCGATAAGGGTGTGACTGAATTGGACAACACGCGTGTCTATGAAGTGCCGGAAGGCCATTACTTCATGATGGGCGATGATCGCGATAATTCGGCCGATAGCCGTGTGCCGTCGGTTGTCGGCTTTGTGCCGTACGACAATCTCGTGGGTCCGGCGCAATTCGTGGTGGTGTCGTTCAACGGCTCGACGTCGATGTTTCGTCCGTGGACGCTTTTCACAGGCTTCCGCGGCGACCGCTTCCTAAAGTCAGTCAATTGAGGCGCGGCCCATGAAAGGGCCGGCCGCAGACCACGACGCCAAGCTCGCCGCGCTCGAACAGCGCATCGGCTACGCGTTCAAGAACCGCGCTTTGCTGCGCGAAGCGCTGACGCATGGCAGCGTGCACGAAGGCCAAAAGCGCAGTCGCGATTATGATCGGCTGGAGTTTTTGGGCGATCGCGTCCTTGGGTTGTGCGTGGCGGAGCGCCTGCTTGCGGATCACCAGACCGATCAGGAAGGCGAACTCGCGCCCCGCTACAACGCGCTCGTGAACAGGCACGCCTGCGCCGCGGCTGCGCGGGCCGCGGGGCTGGGCGAAGCGCTTGTGCTTTCGCCCGCCGAGGAGGCGCATGGCGGGCGTCAGAAAGAGGCCATTCTTGGCGATGTCTGTGAGTCCGTGATCGCGGCGCTTTATCTCGACGCCGATCTCGAAACAGCGCGCGCCTTCATCACCCGCTTCTGGGGAACAGCCTTCGATGACGCCAAGGGCGTGCGTCAGGATGCGAAGACGGCCTTGCAGGAATGGGCGGCGGCGAGGAAGAAGCATTTGCGCTATGTTGAGATCGGCCAGTCGGGGCCGGAACACGCACCGCATTTTATCATCGAGGCACATGTGGAAGGTTTTGCGCCGGTTCGCGGCGAAGGCAGCTCCAAGCGCGACGCGCAACGGACAGCGGCGGAAGCGTTTTTGAAAGCACGAGGCGAACGGTGAGCGCGCAACGGTGTGCAGTTGTCGCCGTGCTTGGCGCGCCGAACGCGGGCAAGTCCACGCTGGTGAACATGCTCGTCGGCTCGAAAGTCGCGGCGGTTACGCAGAAGGTGCAGACGACGCGCGCCTTGGTGCGCGGCATCGCGATGCGCGATGAGGTGCAGCTGATTTTGATCGACACGCCCGGCGTGTTCACACCGAAGCGTCGCCTGGATCGCGCTATGGTCTCGGCCGCTTGGAGCGCCCTTGAAGGTGCGGACGCGATTGTTCACGTTGTTGACGCGGCGGCGCATGTCTCGGGCGCAAAGGGCGCCGATGCGCACGCGGTGTCTGATACCGCAGCCATAGCCACGAAATTGAAGCAGATGGAGCTGGCTTCGATCCTGGTGCTCAACAAAGTCGATGCGGTGCCGCGTCCGGCTTTGTTGGAAGTCACGACCAAGCTGGTTGAAGAAGGTCTCTATACGGATGTTTTCATGATCGCCGCGCGTAAGGGCGATGGCGTTGAAGACGTGAAGCGGACGTTGGCTGAGCGCGCGCCGGAGGGGCCGTGGCTCTTCCCGGAAGATCAGACGATGGACGCGCCGGCGCGTGTGTTGGCGGCGGAAATCACGCGCGAGAAGGCGTTCCTGCGTTTGCACGAAGAGCTACCGTACGAGTTGATTGTCGAGACGGATACCTGGGAAGAGCGCAAGGACGGCTCGGCCAAGATCGATCAGACGATCTACGTGGCGCGTGAAAGTCAGCGGAAGATCGCGATCGGCGCCAAGGGCCAGACGATCAAGACGATTGGCGAACTGGCGCGCAAGGAAATGGAAGCGGCGTTTGACCGGCGCATCCATCTCTTTTTGCACGTGAAGGTCGATGAGAACTGGCACGAGCAGCGCTCGGTGTTTCAGCGCTTGGGGCTGGATTATGAAGCGTGACCGTTAAGACGCTTTGGCTTATATTGACGCCATGAGCTTGCTGGATCGCATCACTATCGAGCCCGGAAAGATGGGCGGACGGCCTTGTATTCGCCGGATGCGGATACGCGTGAGCGACATTCTGGACGTGCTCGCTGGCGGCGCGACACAAGAGCAGATCTTGGAGGACTACCCTTACCTCGAAGCTGACGACATCCGTGCCAGCCTCGCCTACGCGGCGGCCCAACTTGGACATACGGTCGTACTTGCTGCTGAATGAAGTTCATCGACGACCAGCAATTGCCGCCGATCTTGGCGAAGTGGTTTGAGGGGCGAGGCCACAGCGCTGAGCACGTGTTCTTCGCTGGCCTTAGCGAAGTGGATGACCGGATTATCTGGGACCGTGCGCAAACAGAGGCGGCGATCATCGTCACCAAGGACACAGATTTTGCTGAGCGGCGTTTGAGAGAGGCCCGCGGACCGACAATCTTGTGGCTCCGTATCGGCAACACCACCAAGCAAGAATGGTTCGAGATCATGGCTCGCACTTGGCCCGTCGTGGAGCCTGCTTTGGCTCACGAGCCAATCGTCGAAGTGCGCTGATGGAATGGGTTGATGACGCGATCGTCTTAGGCGCGCGTCCGTTCGGCGAAGGCAAGCTGGTCGCGGAGGTGTTTTCGCGTGAGCATGGTCGCTATGGCGGTGTTGTGCACGCTGGGCGGAAATCGCAGCCGATCCTGCAAGCTGGCAATCTGGTTCACGTTGGTTGGAAGGCGCGGCTCTCGGAGCAGCTCGGATTCTATTCGCCGCTCGAACTCGCTGAGCCGCACGCGACGCGCTTGTTGGATGATCCGATTGCGCTTGCGGGTTTGTCGTCCGCTGTGACGTTGATCCGCAGTGCCACGCCGGAGCGGCAGGCGTATCCGCAACTTTATGACGCGATGATCGTGCTGATCGAAGCGATGCCGCACACGGATGTTTGGCCCGCGCTCTACACGCGGTTCGAGTTGGGTTTGCTGTCGGCGATGGGCTACGGACTCGATCTGTCGCGCTGCGCGGTGACGGGTGAAACTGGGGGGCTGGCTTGGGTGAGCCCGCGCACTGGGCGGGCGGCGACGGCGGAGGCTGGCGCCCCGCACGCCGACGTTCTCCTCAGATTGCCGCCGTTCCTGGTTGATCCGGAAGCGGAACTAAAGTCAGGAGATGTGGCCGATGCGTTTGCGCTGGCCGGATATTTCCTGGAACGGCGCGTTTTTGACCAGCGCGGCGAAGGCATGCCCGAACAACGGCGCAGACTGATTGAGCGTTTAGGATTTGCGGGACGTTTGTGAGCGACGAACAAACCAGTTGCGCGAAGTGTGGCGCCGTCATCCTCGTGCTAACGGCGGGCGAGCGCGGCGGCCTTTGCGTTCCGTGTTCTCGCGGCGAGCGCGAACAGATCGAGGAAGGGAAGCGGCGCTACCAGGAGTGGAAAGCCTGCGTCGCGAGCCCGCCATATCTATTTTGGAGAGACCTCGTAAACAGGGCGCACGGGGATGGGCTCGGTCGCGTGTCACCAGAGGAACGTGACTACTTCGCTATTGGCGTGCTGCAGGGCGAAGTGTTCAACGGCGGCTTCTATCAATATTTCTCCAACAGTTCCGGGGATTTGTTTGATCTCACGGTCGCTGCGCTCGAACGCCGGGGGGCGAAGGATGCCCTCGCTGTCTTGATGGATGCGAAACGATTGCTCTTCGGAGCAGAGCCCGTCGGTGACTGGACGCGACGCAATGCTGCTCTGGATCGTCTCGAAGGCGACGCTGAAGTCCAAGCGGGGCTCCAGGCTTGCGATGCTCGGCTCGGTGCCATGGATCGCAATCTTAGCGAGATCATGGAGGAATTTGCTGTGGCGAACGGCTTTTATCCAAGGCCGGTCTGACGCCGCGCATAGGGATTTGAGGCCGACTCTGTTTTAAGCGTACAGGAAAGTACGCGGTCGTTTCGGAGTGGAGCCAAGAATGGCTGACGACATTACTCGCTCGCCGGAAGAAGGCGGGCGCATTGTGGATGAGCCGATCGGCGAAGCGCTGGCCAAGCGCTATCTCGCCTACGCGCTTTCCACGATCACGAGCCGTGCGCTGCCGGATGTGCGCGATGGTTTGAAGCCGGTGCACCGGCGTGTCCTCTACGCGATGAAGCGGCTCAACCTCACGGCGGATGCGGCGTTCCGTAAGAGCGCGAAAGTCGTCGGCGACGTGATGGGCGACTATCACCCGCATGGCGACCAATCGATCTACGACGCGCTCGTGCGCCTCGCGCAAGATTTCAACTCGCGTTACCCGCTCATCGACGGCCAAGGCAATTTCGGCAACATTGACGGCGATAGCCCGGCGGCGATGCGCTACACCGAAAGCCGCATGACCAAGGCCGCCGAGGCCTTGCTTGAGGGCATCGACGAGGACTCTGTTGATTTCCGCGCGAGCTATGATGGTTCGAAGGAAGAGCCGGTTGTGTTGCCGGCGGCGTTCCCGAACCTGCTGGCGAATGGCTCGTCCGGCATCGCTGTCGGCATGGCGACGAGCATTCCGCCGCACAATCTGGCTGAGCTGATCGACGGCTGTTTGCTGCTGATCGAGAACTCGAAGGCGACAACGGCGGATTTGCTCAAAGTTATTCCTGGTCCCGACTTCCCGACCGGCGGCATCGTCGTTGAATCGCCGGAGACGATTCACGAGGCGTACGAGACGGGCCGCGGCGGTTTCCGCGTGCGGGCGCGCTGGCACACCGAAGATCTCGGCCGCGGCATGTGGCGCATCGTCGTCACCGAGATTCCGCATCTGGTGCAGAAGTCGAAGCTGGTCGAGGCGCTGGCGGCGGTCATCGAGAACAAGAAGGCGCCGTTGTTGGGCGACGTGCGGGATGAAAGCGCCGAGGATTTGCGTCTCGTGCTTGAGCCGAAGTCGCGGACGGTTGAGGCCGAGATTTTGATGGAGAGCTTGTTCAAGCTCACCGCCCTTGAGAGCCGCATTTCGCTCAACATGAACGTGCTGGACGCGCAGGGCGCGCCGCGCGTGATGAGCCTGAAGGACGTGCTGCGTGCGTTCCTCGATCACCGCCGTGATGTGCTGCAGCGGCGGACGGCGTTCCGGCTTGAGAAGATCGCCGCGCGTTTGGATGTCCTGGCCGGCCTGCTGATCGTCTTTCTCAATCTGGATGAAGTGATCCGCATCATCCGCAACGAGGACGATCCGAAGGCCAAGCTCATTCAGCGCTTCAAGCTGAACGAGACTCAAGCCGAGGCCATCCTCAACACGCGCCTGCGCCAATTGCGCAAGCTCGAGGAAATGGAAATCCGTCGCGAGGATGCGGCGCTGCGCGAAGAGCAGGCGGAACTGCAAGGGCTGCTTGAAGATACGCGTAAGCAATGGCGCAAGGTTGCGGGCGAGTTGAAGGAAACGCGCAAGCTCTTTGGGCCAGGCACGCCGTTCGGTAAGCGCCGCACGGAGTTGGGCGAGGCGGCGGCTGTAGCGGCGGATGTAGATATCGAAGCGTTCGTGGCGCGTGAGCCGGTGACGGTGGTGCTGTCTGAGAAGGGCTGGATCCGCGCGCTCAGAGGCCACGTCGCTGACATGAGCGAGATCAAATATAAGGACGGCGACGGGCCCGAGCACATCATTCAATGTCAGACGACGGATAAGTTGCTGTTGTTCGCATCGGATGGCCGTGCGTTCACGCTTGATGCGCACAAGCTCCCGGGCGGGCGCGGACACGGCGAGCCGGTGCGGTTGAGCGTCGATATGGCCGACATCGATCAGGCGGTTGCGCTCTTCGTCTATGAAGAGGGCTCGAAGCGTCTGGTCGCGAGCCAAGAGGGCTACGGCTTTGTCGTGCCGGAGAGCGAGATGCTGGCGACGAAGCGGTCAGGCAAGCAGGTGCTCAACGGGCGCGCGATGCAGGCGGCGAAGGTTATCGGCGATCAGGTGGCGGTGATCGGGGAGCGAAAGAAGCTCTTGATCTTCCCGCTCGCCGAGATGCCGGAGATGAATCGCGGCAAGGGCGTGAAGCTGCAGTCCTATCACGATCGCGGGCTGGCGGACGTAAAGGTGTTCGACAAGGCCGAGGGGCTCACCTGGGAGGACGGCGCGGGCCGTGTGCGTCAGGTGGCGGAGTGGAAGGACTTCCGCGGCAAGCGCGGCGGCGCCGGCAAGATTGCGCCGAAGGGCTTCTCGCGCTCAGGCCGTTTCAGCGACGTGATTGGATAGCGTTACCCACAAGCATCCGCTACATAGAGGCGTTCGTCCGGGAAAGGGTCTCCATGACTTTGATTATTGTCCTGATCGTCATCGTCGTTTTGGCGGTGCTGCTGATCGGCATCTACAACCGCCTCGTCGCACTTCGTCAGAACGCCAACCAGGCGTTCGCCGACATCGACGTGCAGCTGAAGCAACGTCACGACCTCATTCCGAACCTGGTCGAGACCGTGAAGGGCTATGCGGCGCATGAAAAAGGCACGCTCGAAGCGGTGATCCAGGCGCGCAACGCGGCGGTGAGCGCCGAGCGCACCGGCGATCCCAAGGCAATGGGCCAAGCCGAAGGCGTGCTGGGCGCGGCGCTCGGGCGGCTTATCGCTTTGTCGGAAGCGTATCCGGACTTGAAGGCCAACGTGAACTTCCAGCAGCTTCAAGCCGAGCTCTCGGATATCGAGAACAAGCTCGCGGCAGCGCGCCGCTTCTTCAACAACGCCATCGGCGAATACAACACGGCGCGGGAGCAATTCCCGGCGGTGCTGTTCGCCGGCATGTTTGGCTTTGGCCCGCGTGAATTCTTCGATGTCGGCGAAGACAGCCGCGCCTCGATGGATGCCGCGCCTCCGCAGGTCAAGTTTAACTAGATGTTTCACCTCCCCCGCGCGCGGGGGAGGTGGCGAGCGAAGCGAGCCGGAGGGGGACAGTCCGGCAGATGCGCGCGCCACCGCCCCCTCAGTCATCACGCTCCGCGTGCTGACAGCTCCCCCGTGAACGGGGGAGCATGAATGGGCGGCGCCTACGGACTCCAGACACATATCTGGAACAACAGCTGGAAGACCGTGCTGCTGATGGCCGGTTTTCCGGTTTTGTTGTTGCTGCTGACGTATGCGCTTTTCCTGCTCTTCGCGGGGTTGACCGGCACGTATTACGGCAACGACCCGATGACGGGCTATTTCATCTGGGCGGGTGATGCGCTGGCCGAGGCGTGGCCGTTCGCGATCGCGGGCTCAATTTTGTGGTTCGGCATCGCTTACGCGTTCTACCAGAACATTATCGATGCGGCGACGGGCGCTCACAAAGTGGAGCGCATAGCCGAGCCCAAGCTCTACAACTTGCTTGAGAACCTCTGCATCTCGCGCGGCATCACCATGCCGGCGCTGCGGATCATGGAGACGGACGCGCTGAACGCATTCGCGACCGGACTTCATAAGGGCAATTATTCCATCACTGTGACGCGTGGGCTGATGAACGCGCTGAACGATGAGGAATTGGAGGCGGTGTTGGCGCATGAGCTGACGCACATTCGTAATTCGGACGTGCGGCTCCTCATCATTGCGGTGATCTTTGTCGGCATCTTCTCGTTTGTGGGGGAGATGACGTTCCGCAGCTTGCGCTTTGGCGGCATGGGCGGGGGTTCGTCGCGGCGTTCGGGCAGCAGCCGCGATGGCGGCGGCGGGGCGGCGATCGCGATCATTGTCGCGCTGGTGATTATCGGCATCGCCTATGCGCTGGCGATTGTGATCCGGTTCGCGCTGTCGCGGCGGCGCGAATATCTGGCCGATGCGGGCGCGGTTGAGCTGACGAAGAATCCGGATGCGATGATCACCGCGTTGCAGAAGATTTCGGGCAATTCGGTTGTTGCGAGCGCGCCGTCCGAGGTGCGCGAGATGTTCATTGAAAATCCGCACTCCGACTTTGCCTCGATCTTCGCGACGCATCCGCCGATTGAAAAGCGCATTGAAGCGCTGGCGAAGTTCGCCGGGGGGCGCGTGCCGGCGCCGCAAGCGCCGCCGGCGGCCGCAGCCGCGCCATCGTTTGGCAAGCGCGGGCCTTGGGGGTGAAGCCCTTACTGCGCAGGTTTGTGGTTACGCTCGGCGTCGTTGCTTCGGTCGGTGTGATTGCATTGGCCTGGTTCGCAATGATCGCTGAGCCTTGTGAGTACACGCCGCTCTACGACAGGCCGTCGCCGACCGATCGCTATGTCGCGGAACTCTATCAGGCCGATTGCGGCATGATGAGCCACTCGTTGATGCTGTTCGTGCGCGATCGTTCGGCGCTGTCTTTCTCACTTGGCGCACGCCCTCCAGGCGCCGTGGTCGCTGTCGATCAGGATCTGGGTCCGTTTGATGATGTCATCTGGGAAGGCGAGACGCGCCTGGTGATCGAATACAGCAGCAACCTTCACGCGCCAGAGCTGACGCGCCGCGAGTGGGGCGGCGTGCGCATCGAGGCGCGTCACGTTGAGCCGACCCGGTAAAAAATTGGGCGCGACCTTGGAAAGCCGCGCCCTAGGCTATGGAGCTTGTGATGGAGCTTAGCCTTGGCTGCTCCAGTAGGTAACGAAGTCGCGGATGACGACGTAGCCTTGTTCGATGAAGGCGCGGGCTTCTTCCGAATAGGTCCAGGCGAAGGCGCCGACGATGATGACGATCGCCAGTGTGGCGAGGCCGTCGGTGGCGCCGCCAGTGCGGCGCCCGCTCAAGGTTGCGTATGAGGTGCGTTGCAGCGCGCTGAAGGGCGAGGAGATCGCGGCGTAGGCGATCGCGATGACGACGAGGACCAGCCAGGTGGGCACATCTGCGGGCGGCGTCCAGCCCAGCACCGAGCCGTTGCTCAGGATCGAGAAGAACGCGATCAGGAAGGCGATCAACAAAGCCGCGGTGATGATCGAGAAGACGAAGGCGAAGAGCCCCGCGAACATGCGCTCGACGTAGCCGACAGGGTGAGCGGGCGCCGCCGCGGCTTGAGCTGCGCCCGCGGCCCATCCGGCGTCCCAATTGCGCTCTGAGCGGCGCCATGATCGGCGCCAGCGTCGTTCTTCGTTGCGCCATTGGGCGCTGCTGGTTTCGGCAAAGCGGCCGGCTTCGCGGCGGGCGCGGTCGATGACTTCCTGTGCGTTGAACGGTGCGCCATGCGCGGCGGCGAGTTCTTCGCTGGTTGAGGCGACAGGCACAGCGAAGATCATCACCAGATAGACAAGGCAGGTGAAGCCGCCAGTGAAGAGGCCGCTGACGATCCAGAAGACGCGCACCCAAGCGACGTCGATGCCGGCATAGGCGGCCATGCCGGCGCTGACGCCGGTCCAGGCGCCGTTGTCGTAGATGCGATAAAGACGGCGTGCGGGGCGCCATGGTTCATGTTGAGGCGCGGCGCCGCCTTGCGCTTGTTCGGCGCCGGCTTGAGCTTCGCCTTCGACGGGACCCATCTCTTCGAGGATGCGCGTCATCTCGGACGCAGAAACAACCGATTTGCCGGGCGACAGATGCGCCGAGCATTTGTCGGCGATGGCTTGCTCAAGATCGCGGACGATCTCAGCTTTGTCGGGGTTGGCGCCCAGCGCGGCCTCGGCGCGCGTCATGTAGGAGCGCAGCGCGTCGTAAGCTGGTTCTTCCAGCTGGTACGAGTTGCCGTTCAGATTGATCGTGACGACGCGTTCCATGAGCTTCTATCGCCCCAGGCTTTCGACTGTGGAGGTGAGATGACGCCAATAGGCGCCGAGTTCGCCGAGCCGGCCGGAGCCCTTGTCGGTGAGCTGGTAGTATTTTCGTGGCGGACCCTGGCCGCTCTCGACCCATTGGTAGTCGACGAACTCTTCGCGCCGGAGCTTGGAGAGGAGCGGGTAAAGGGTGCCTTCCTGGGTGGCGAACGGGGTGGGGGCGAGCGCTTCCAGAATGTCGCCCACGTAGGCGCTGGTCCGGCCCGACACGAACGTCAGGATCGCGAACTCCAGAAGGCCTTTGCGTAGGCCGGCAAATTGCTCGTCAGCGACTGGCATAAAGCTACCTTGTGATAAAAAGGTATAGGTGCATGCCAAGGTTGTCAAGGGTGGAAAGGGTGGTTTGGGAGGTCAGGCCGGGAGGGCGCTGACCATGACGTAGTAGCCGTCTGGATCGCGCAGGGCGAATTCGAATGTGCCGGTGGCGGGATTGAGGTGCGGCTCTTCCTCGATCCGGCTGGCCAGGGTTCGCGCGCGGGCCAGTGTCTCGTTGAAATCATCAACGCGAAAGAAGAGCAGCAGGCCGTTGCCGGGTGTCGCATGGTCGGGACTGGCGAGCGTGGGATGATCGTGTTCGCCCCATGAATGGAGGCACAGCAACACCTCGCCGTCGTCGTCGGCGATCTGCCCGAAATAGTCGTGATGAGGCGCCGTTAGAGGCTGACCGAAGAGCGTTTGGCGCCATGCACAACTTCGCGCCACGTCCGCGACGCCGAGAATGGTCCACGTGCGCTTTATTCCGGCTGCGCGGGCGTTGCCGAGATCGAGTCACCCGGCTCTGACGCTGCCGCGGTGTTCTCGATGTTCAGCCACTCGAAGAACGTAGCCAGGCACGCGCGCTGTTTTGGCGGCATGTATTCGAAGTTGCGGCCGCGGTCGGTGATTTCCCAGAAGTCCTTGTCGGCGACGACCTCCAGCTGGCGGCGGATTTGACGGAGGCGCTCGGCCGGTTCGTCACGCATGTCGTTGGCGATGGCGCGGGCGCGATCTTCCTGCTCGGCGAGAATGTAGTAGGCGGCGAGCTTCGTTTGCGCCTTCCGCACGCCCATCAGCGCTTTGTCCTGGCCGCGCACGAAGGGCGGGCGGTCGAGTTCGAGAAACTCCGCGAGGATTTGTCCTTCGCAGGGCGAGCCGACCTGGTTGGCGATCTGCGCCAGAGTCGACATGTCATACGCCACCGTCTCGGTGACGAAGGTGAGGTCCATGTCGAAAGCGACGAGCCCATAATATTTCATGTGCCGCACGCAATCGAGCGCGTCCTGATGGTGACCGTCGAGCAGCATGAACTCGCCGAGCTTCCGGTATTGGTTCATCACGTTGTAGGTGGTGCGGACGTCCCGGGCGTTCAGCGTTGCGCGAACGTAGGAATTGAGAAAGCGGAAGACGAGCTGCACGAGTTGCTCGTCGCCGGCTTTGGCGGCGGCTTCGGCGATGTAGCGGGTGTCGATCGCGATCAGATAATTGATGTCGCGCATCGGCCCCAGGGCCTCGTTGTAGATGCTGAGGTACTGGCGCAGCACTTTCCACTCGACCCAGGTTCGCCGGGCTTCGAGATCGCGCAGGGATTCCGGATCCATGGCGACGAAATCAGGATTGAGCTGGATTTGTGGACCGACATTGAACCAGGAATCATGCGCGTGCGGCTTTACGCGCAGGTACTCGATGGCGAGATCGCGCAAGGCGTCGACGGCGGCGCTGGCAATGATCTTGTCCTTGCCGGAGATCGAGTTGCTGGTGATGTCGGTGAGTTCTTCCAGGGCGTCGATGATCTGCGCTTGCGCCTCGGCGGAGCGCTCATTGGTGTGCGTTGCGCTGTCGCCGGCGATGGCGACGGCTTCACCGCGGATGCGCGAAATGAGGTTCTGCGGTTCGAGGAACCAGAACACGTAGGCGAAGTAAGGCACCATCAGCACGATGCCGCCTGTCGTGAGCGACAAGGCGAGCACTACTGTGATGGGCGCCAGATAGTCCGGTTGCAGTGATGCGGAAAGCCAGAGGCTGAGAACGCAGGTGATGACGTAGTAGGCGGCCACTATGGTGTTGGTGCGGTCACGCAAGAAGAGGCCGGCAACGCCGGTGTAGCGATCGGCGGTCAGTTGCACGATGATGCTGCAGACGGTGATGACGATGCCGAAGACAGCCGCGTTGATGCCGGTGAGCGCTGAAACCGGGTTGTTGACGCTCGCCGGATCGAACGCAAAAAAGCCGGCCAGCGGATTTCCGCCAATGTTGTTTCGGCCGATGATCGCGGTGTGGATCAGAAAATCGCCGATATAGAAGGCCCAAAAGACGCCCACGCCGACGCAGGCCAGAAAGGCCGCGCGCATCGCGAACATCCGAAAGGCGTCGTTGCCGCCGTGTACGCCGCTAATCATTTCGATCCCGCCGCGGACTCGCGTCCGCATGTGCGCAGTCTAACAGGTCTGTTGGTTTGGCAAGGCTGCGCTTGCGCGGGATGCAAACGCGTCAGCCGAAATTCTCGCCCGGGAAGCGTCAGAGATCGTGATCGACCGGCAGCGGCGGCGCTTCGCGCAGCAGCGTGATGGCGATGCGCCGATTGCCGGGGAGCGTGGGATCATCCGCGAACAGCGGCTCGCTGTCGGCCCGGCCGGCGACTTCGTAAATGCGGTCAGCGGGAATGCCTTGCGCCTGGAGGATGCGGCGCGCCTCGTTGGCGCGCGCGGCCGAGAGTTCGAAGTTCGTCGCGTAACGGCTGCCAGGCGCCGAACCGTCGGTGTGGCCGGAGATGGTCACACGGTTTGGCAATTGGGCGACGACGGTGGAGACGGCGGCGAGCAGGCGTTGGGCGCGATCATTGGGGCGCGCGTCGCCAGCGGCGAACATCGAGCGGCCTTCCTGATCGACGATCTGGATGCGCAAGCCCTCGGGCGTCTGCTCGACAATCACGTTGCGCGAAAGCTCCGCGACATCGGGCATGTCCTGCATGGCTTGCCGGATGGCGACTTCGGCGCGCGAGAACTCGGCGGTCTCGCGCAGCGTGCGTGCGCGCGAGAGGCTATCTTCGTTTGGATTGTTTTCGCCGCCGGCGCCGGTGTTGGTGTCCGCTTCGTTCTGGTCGCTGGCGGTGGACGTGTTCTGGGGTTCAGCTGCTGCTGCGACAGGCGCTGAATGGCCGTGGCGCACGCCTTCCTCAGCGAAGCTCGTTCCTTCCAGCAGACCGCCGGCGCCGGAGGAAACACGGCTGACGCTGGCTGGCGCGAAGAACTCGGCAATACCCCTTCGCTGTTCAGGGCTTGTCGTATTGATCAGCCACATCAGCAGGAAGAACGCCATCATGGCGGTCACGAAGTCGGCGTAGGCCACTTTCCACGCGCCGCCGTGATGGCCGCCGCCGACCACCTTTTTGACCTTCTTGATAAGGATAGGGCGTTGATTGGTCGCAGCAGTCATTGTCCGTCCACCGGGCGCAGAGTGGGCACCTTTGGCCGAACAGCGTTAAGATCGTGTTGAACACAAAACGGAGTGACTGTGGAGAGCGACCCCGAACAGGTCTTTCGGCGCGCGATGGGCGCCTTCGCCACCGGCGTGACGGTGGTGGCGGCGGCCGATGCGGCCGGCCGGTTGTCGGGGATGACCGTCAATTCGCTGACGTCGGTGTCGCTGGCGCCGCGTCTGGTGCTTTGGTGTCTGGGCGATCGCTCGGCGCGGTACGCCGCGTTTGCTTCCGCTGAGCGTTGGGGCGTGACGGTGCTGGGCGCTGAAAGCGAGACGCTTGCGCGGCGCTTCGCGCAGGCGCGTGCGCAGGATATGCACGCCGAGGAGGCGGAGACGCTCGCGGGTGTAAGCGTCTTGCGTCAAGGGGTGGCGCAACTGGCCTGTCGTACCCACGATAGGATTCAAGCAGGTGATCATCTTATCATTGTTGGCGAGGTGCTGGATGTTTGTGTCCGGCCTGGCGCGGCTTTGACATTCTTCCGCGGCGGTTACGGCGAGATTGCCGGCCCCGCGGACTAAACCCGGGAGTTACAGATATGGCGAAAACAGCTTTCATCGGATTGGGCGTGATGGGCGGGCCGATGGCCGGCCATCTGGCGCGCGCCGGTCACGATGTCGCCGTTTACAACCGCACCGAAGAGAAGGCCCGCGATTGGGCGCAACGCCACAAGGGGCGGACGTATTCGTCGGTGGCGAAGGCTGCCGAGGGCGCGGACATCGTGTTCTCGTGCGTGGGCAACGATCGGGATCTGCGCGAAGTGTTCGACGCGGCGAGCGCGACGATGCGCAAGGGCGCGATCTTCGTCGATCACACGACAGCGTCGGCGGAGATCGCGCGCGAGTTGGCCGCGAAGGCGCTGGAGCGCGATCTTGGGTTCCTGGATGCGCCGGTGTCCGGCGGGCAGGCGGGGGCGGAGGCGGGCAAGCTCACGGTGATGGCCGGCGGCGAGCCCGGCGTGTTCTCCGAGGCGCAACCGATCATGGCCGCTTACGCCGCCAACATGACGCTGATCGGGCCGGCGGGTTCGGGGCAGTTGGCGAAGATGGTGAATCAAATCTGCATTGCCGGCGTCGTGCAGGGGCTCGCGGAAGGGCTGCACTTCGCCAAGCGCGCCGAGCTTGATGTCGAGAAGGTCATCGCCGCGATCTCCAAAGGCGCAGCGCAGAGCTGGCAGATGGAAAACCGCTGGAAGACCATGAATGAGGGCCGCTTTGATTTCGGCTTTGCGGTTGATTGGATGCGCAAGGATTTGGGGTTGGTGCTTGAAGAAGCGGCGCGCAACGGCGCCAAGCTCGAGCTGACGCAATTGGTCGATGACTATTACGCCGATGTGCAGGCGATGGGTGGCAAAAGGTGGGATACGTCGAGCCTCATCGCGCGTCTTGAACGGCAGAAGAGCTGACAGGCGTGGTTAACGAGGCGCCTATCTGTAGTTGACGCTACGAACGGCTTTCAATGTCTTTTAAATGCTGTCGTGTACTTTGCGCGCTTCTGTCGGAGCGTGGCTTTGAACAACCTGAAGACCTGGACCGTGCTGGTTGTCGAGCCCAACAAGTTCGAAGGCCAGATCATTCTCGATCTCCTGCGCAACGCCGGTGTCGACAAGGTGAAGGTCTGCATGGACCAAGCCGCGGCGATCGATCTTCTTGAAGTTTATCCGGCGAACGTGGTGATCGCCTCATTCGAAATGCTGCCGATGGATGGCGCCGCCTGGACGCGTGCGTACCGCCGCAATCACAAGCTGCCGGGACGCAAGCAGGCGATCTTCATCACGTCAGGTGCGTTCTCGCTAGCGATGGCCGAAGAGTGCCGTCATGCCGGCGCCAACGCGCTGATCGGCAAGCCGATCTCGGCGAAAGTGCTGACAGCGACCATTAGCAAGGTTCTCGGCAAGCCGCGCGAGTTCATTGACGCCGCGGGCTATGTTGGTCCGTGCCGGCGCGCCGGCATTGTCACCGCCGGCGCGCCAAAGCAGCGCCGCAAGGCCGATGACTCGGCAACGAGCATGGACGCGAAGACACTGCAGAGCGTGGTTGACGCTCTGGTGCAGGCAGCGGCGGCCTATGCGATGGACGCCAACAAGCTTGACGGTTGTGAATCGGCATTGCGCCAGGTGCAGGCGTACGCCGTGAACTCCGGTGACGGGCCGCTCATGCGGGCGTGCGCGGCGTTCGCGCTGCAATTGTCGTCGGCGAAGGGGCTGCGCGTTGAAGCGGTGCGGGCTTCGCTTGAGGTTTGCGTGAATGGCGTTGTGAAGCTGGTGTCGCTGGGCGCCGATCAAGCCGCGCGCCGCGAAGAGATCGCCGAAGGCGTGCGTCAAGCGGTCGGCAAAGCGTCTATGCAGCGGGCGGCGTAAGCGACGCTACAGCGGGCCTACCGGGCCGGTTACAGAAATACCATGTCCGTGTTAGCGTCTCCCTTGGGAGGCGGGCATGGGGCGGGCAATCTTCCTCAGCTATCGGCGGGCGGACACCAGCGATGTGGTCGGACGCGTGAATGACGCGCTCGTTGGCGCGTTCGGCGAGAGCCAAATCTTTCGCGATGTCGACAGCATTCCGATGGGCGCCGATTTTGCGGCGCATATTGGCGCGACGTTGAGGCGTTGCCGCGTTGTGCTGGCGTTCATTGGGCCGGACTGGGCGGAGGTTCGTGACGAGCAAGGCCGGCGGCGGCTGGATGATCCGAATGATCTGGTGCGCGTCGAGTTGGAGACGGCGCTTGAGACGTCGAAGCTCTTGGTGGTGCCGATCCTTGTGAACGGCGCGCGGATGCCGAATCGGGAAGAGTTGCCGATCTCACTGCGTGATCTTGTGGCGCGCAATGCAGGGACGATGCGGCGCGATCCGGATTTTCGCGCGGACATGGGACGGCTGGTGGATGCGTTGCGCGCGCATCTGCGCACGGGGCGATTGGATTTGAGTGCGCTGGGCGGTGTGGCGACGCGGGCCGCGGGCATTTCAGGAGCAGCCGTCGCGGCATGGCTCGCGCTGGCTGGCGTGGTTGGTGTAGCGGGGGTGGTGCCCGAAATCCGTGAGCCAATAATCTCGGCGGCCGCCACCCTCTTCCGAAGCAACGAGCGTGACGCGCCAACGCCAGCAGCGCCGACGCCTGTGAGCGCGGAAAGTAGTGACGGGCCTGCGGATGTCCCCGCGAATATCCTGCCGACGCCGGAACAAGCGGTGGCCAGCCCAGCTCAACAGATTGCATCGCCCGCACAAGAGCCGCCGAGCGAGCGCATCGATCCAATTGTGGGTCGATGGACGGACGGTGTTTCAGTTTTTGATTTTCGTGCTGACAGAAGCGTAGTGGCTCAAGTGCGTCAGGAGGCCGCCAACGGACGATCCGTTCCTTTGGGAGTGGGAACGTGGCGGCGGACGGGCGCTACCTTGTACTGGCGACAGAACGCAACAACCAGCCTTGGAAATTCGTTCACACAAGCGAGCACCTGTCAGATCACTGGCGGTTCATTGGAATGCGACGTGCGCTATGTTCAACCGACATCTTGTGAGTTGTCGGAAGAAGGAGGCAATCACATCACCTGTTCGACCGGGATGATCCTCTATGGTGGTCCGGCGGCTGCACTCGTGCGGGAGTAGATCTTGAGCATCAGCCAACATTGGCCGTAAGCGCGGCGCTCCGCGCGGCGATAACCTTTGCGCGCATCGCCGCGTAAGTAAGCCCGAACAGCGCGAATTTGCTGACAAGTCCAAAAATCGAAAGCGAGGCGCTCCAGGCGATTGGATCGAGCGTTAGCGCGAGGGCGATGTTGAGGGCGCCGCTGAGGAACATGAGGCTGGACCAGGCGTAGCCCCAGGGGGTCATGTCGGCGGGCGTCAGGTATTGGCGCGCGATTTGGGGCGCGTAATCGTACATCCAGCCGGGCTTCAGCATCACAGCGCCGATGAGGCTGTAGGCGATGGTCGGCTTTAGCATCACGAACAGCGGTTGATGCGTGAGGATGCTGGCGCTGCCCATGATGATGACGAGGCCAAGGCTCATCCAGGTGATGATGCCGACAGGCTTCTTGCGGATGAGACGGATAGTGACTTCGATGACGCCCGCCGCGATCCCGAGCGCGGTGGCAAGGATGAAGTCGTGCGTTGTCCAGAGCAGGATGAAGAAGACGATCGTCGATAGGAGATCGACCAGGATCGGCCGCGCTGCTTCGAGGATATAGCGCACTCAGGCTCCGAGCAGTTCCGCCGCCCTCGGCGCGAAGTAGGTGATGATCCCGTCGGCGCCGGCGCGTTTGAAGGCGGTGAGGCTTTCGAGGATGGCGCGGTTTTCGTCGAGCCAGCCGTTTTGCGTCGCGGCTTTGATCATGGCGTATTCGCCGCTGACCTGGAACGCATAGGTCGGCACGCCGAACTCGGCTTTCACGCGTGCGACGATGTCGAGGTACGGCATGCCAGGCTTCACCATCACCATGTCGGCGCCCTCGGCGATGTCCATGGCGACTTCGCGCAGCGCTTCGTCGGTGTTGGCGGAATCCATTTGATAGGTGCGCTTGTCGCCGGGATTGGCGACGGCGCCGCCGCCGAGTTTTCCAGAGCCGATGGCTTCGCGGTACGGGCCGTAGAACGCGGACGCGTATTTGGCGGCGTAGGACATGATCATCGTGTCCTGAAAGCCTGCGCCGTCGAGGCCGGCGCGAATGGCGCCGACGCGGCCGTCCATCATGTCGGAAGGCGCGACGATATCGGCGCCAGCGCGGGTTTGCACGATGGCTTGTTCGACGAGAACCGCCACTGTGTCGTCGTTGATGATGCGGCCGTCTTTCAGGAGGCCGTCATGTCCGTGATCGGTGAACGGATCGAGCGCGACGTCGACCATGATGCCGACTTCGGGCGCCGCGTCCTTCATCGCGCGGACGGCGTTGCAGACGAGGCCGTTGGCGTTGAGCGCTTCCTTCCCGCTGGGGTCCTTCTTTGCGCTATCGATGAATGGAAAAACCGCGATCGCGGGGATGCCGAGGTCTTGCGCGCGCTTGGCGGCTTTGGCTGCGGCGCGGACGGACAAGCGCGCGGTTCCGGGCATGGCCGCGACGGGGATTTCGTCGTCACTCCCCTCGTGGACAACCATTGCCCAGATGAGATCATCGACGCTCAACTGCGTTTCGCGTGTGAGACGCCGCACCCAATTGTTTTGGCGCAAACGACGCGGGCGGGAGGCGGGATATCTTCCGGAATAGCTTTTCATGCGAACCGTTCGCAACTGAGGCGTTTTACATGTGCGTTAGCGCCTCAGTTACCCTGTCCGCCTGAAACATCCTATAAGTCTCATGCGCGCGGGCGCTGTCCGCGTTGAAAGGCCGAGTTGTGAGAGACGCCGACAAAGAAGTGTTCGAGACCGCCGTCGCGAATATTCGCGACGAGGGCCGTTATCGCGTCTTCGCGGATATCATGCGTGAGCGCGGCCGGTTCCCGCACGCGACGCTGCGCCGTGAAGACGGTACGACGCGCGACATCGTGGTGTGGTGCTCGAACGACTATCTCGGTCAGGGGCAAAGCCCCGAAGTGCTCGATGCGGCGCATGCGGCCTTGGATAAGGTCGGCGCCGGCGCCGGCGGCACGCGGAATATTTCAGGCACCACGAGCTATCACGTCGATCTCGAAGCCGAACTTGCCGCGCTCCATGGCAAAGAGGGCGCGCTGTTGTTCACGTCCGGCTATGTGTCGAACGACGCGACGCTCTCGACATTGGCGAAGCTCTTTCCGGACCTTTGGATTTTCTCCGACGCGCAGAACCATGCCTCGATGATCGAAGGCATCAAGCGCGCGCGGTGTGAGTGCCGTGTGTTCCGCCACAACGACATCCAGCACCTGGAAGCGCTGCTGAACGAAGCGCCCGCTGATGCGCCGAAACTGATCGCGTTTGAGAGCGTCTATTCGATGGATGGCGATACCGCGCCGATCGAGGCGATCTGCGATATCGCGGAAGCCTATGGCGCGATGACGTATCTCGATGAGGTGCACGGCGTTGGCCTGTATGGGCCGACCGGCGGCGGCGTCGCCGAACGTGACGGCGTCATGCACCGCGTGGACTTCATTGAAGGCACGCTGGCGAAGGCGTTCGGGACGATGGGCGGCTATGTGACCGGCCCGGCGGTGGCGATTGACGCCATCCGCTCATCGGCCTCGGGCTTTATCTTCACGACCTCGCTCGCGCCTTCGGTGGCGGCGGCGGCGCTGGAGAGCGTGCGGATCGTGAAGGAATGTCCGCATTTGCGCGATCGGTTGCAGGATCGCTCCGAGCGGCTGAAAGCGTTGTTGCGTGAGGCTGGCCTGCCGGTGATGTCCGAGAGCACGACGCACATTGTGCCGGTGCTCGTCGGCGACGCGGCGCGCTGCAAGAAGATCTCGGACATCCTGCTTGAGCAGCATGGGATTTATGTGCAGCCGATCAATTATCCGACCGTGCCGCGCGGCACCGAGCGGCTGCGCATCACGCCGAGCCCCTTCCATGATGACGCGTTGATGGATCGCCTGGTCGCCTCGCTCGAAGCCGTCTGGGCGATGTGCCCAGTGCATCTCGGCGCGTGAGCGGCGAAGATCGCGACGTTATTTTCGAAATCACCCGCATAGGGGACGCTCAGCGCGTCGCCGCCATTGATGTTGCGACGGGCGTCGAAGTTGTGGTGCAGGCGCCGGCGAACGCGGCGCTGGCGGATGTGCGGACGCTCGCGCTTCGAAAGCTCAAGCGGGCGTTGGGTGGCGACGAGGCGGCCGGCGGTGGCGCCGGCGGTGATGGCCGTCCGGGGAAGCTGGTTTGAAATCTTGGACCGCGGGTCTTCGGACCCGCATGCCTTCGCACCGTTGAAACGAAGGCGGGTCTGAAGACCTGCGGTCCAAGTAGGCGCTAACCGTCCTTGCGGCGCACGCCCTTGCCGAGGCCGATCTTCTTGGCGAACTCGGAGCGGCGCGCGGCGTAGGCCGGCGCAACCATTGGATAGTCAGCCGGAAGGCCCCAGCGCTTGCGATAATCGTCCGGCGACATGTTGTAAGTCGAACGCAAGTAACGCTTGAGCATTTTGAGCTTTTTGCCGTCTTCCAGGCAGATGATGTAATCGTGCTGGACCGACTTGTTGATCGGGGCGGCGGGCTTCGGACGCTCCTGCACCGCGACCGCGCCGTTGCCGGAAAGGCCGGCCAAAGTGCGGTGGACGGCGCGAATGAGCTCGGTGAGCTCGTCCGGCGAGACCTTGTTGTTGGCTACAAACGAGGCAACGATGTCTGTGGTCATGCGCATCTCGTCACCCTTTTCGGTGACGCCATGCTCATCGTCATCACGCATCGAACAGCCGTTTTCTAAGCGAATACAAGAGACTTGCTGGCGTATAGGCGGTAAATCATAGGCCCAGCAAGTATAACTATCGGACTAGGCCGGCTTTCTACAGTTTTTGTTCCTGATTACGCGAACAGATCAGCGATTTTGCTTACGGACGGCGAGCGAACTATGTTCGGCGCAGATTCCAGCACCTGAAGTTGTGGACCCGACCTGATGACCCAAACAGCCGGCAATGCCGCTGAACGCGACCGTTTTTTCGAAGCTTCAGTGGAGCGGGCCGATCCGGATATCGCATCCGCGATCGCCGATGAGCTCGGGCGCCAGAAGAAGCAGATCGAACTGATCGCGTCGGAGAACATCGTCTCGAAGGCGGTGTTGCAGGCGCAGGGCTCGGTGCTGACGAACAAGTACGCGGAAGGGTATCCGGGGCGGCGCTATTACGGCGGCTGCGAGTTTGTTGATGAGGTGGAGCGGCTGGCGATCGATCGCGCCAAGCGGCTCTTCGATTGCAAGTTCGCGAACGTGCAGCCGCACTCTGGCGCCAATGCGAACCAGGCCGTGTTCTTCGCGCTGCTGCAGCCGGGCGACAAGTTTTTGGGAATGGACCTCGCATGTGGCGGCCACCTCACGCACGGCTCGCCGGTGAACATCTCGGGCAAGTGGTTCAATCCGGTCGCGTATGGCGTGCGCGAGGACAATCACCTGATTGACATGGACGAAGTCGCGACGATTGCGCGCCGTGAGCGTCCGAAGCTGATTTTGGCGGGCGCCAGCGCCTATTCGCGGCAGATCGATTTCAAGCGTTTCCGCGAGATCGCCGATGAAGTCGGCGCGCTGTTGATGGTGGATATGGCGCACTATGCGGGGCTGGTCGCAGGCGGCGTCTATCAATCGCCGCTGCCGCACGCGCACGTGGTGACGACGACGACGCACAAGACGCTGCGCGGTCCGCGCGGCGGTATGATCCTCTCGAATGACGAGGATATCGGCAAGAAGATCAATTCGGCTGTCTTCCCAGGCTTGCAGGGCGGCCCGCTGATGCATGTGATCGCGGCGAAGGCGGTGAGCTTTGGTGAGGCGCTGCAGCCTGAGTTTAGGCTCTATGCGCAGCGCACGCTGGACAACGCGAAGGCGCTGGCGGCGCGGCTGGTGGAGAACGGTCTGGCCGTCGTTTCAGGCGGGACCGACAGCCATTTGATGCTGGTCGATCTCAGACCGAAGAAGGTGACGGGCAAGGCCGGTGAGCAAACGCTCGAGCGCGCACTGATTACGACGAACAAGAACGGCATTCCGTTCGATCCGGAAAAGCCGATGGTGACGTCTGGCATCCGGCTGGGCTCACCGGCGTGCACGACGCGTGGGTTCGGGCCCGCGGAATTCAGGCAAGTGGCCGATCTGATTTGCGAAGTGCTGGACGGCTATGCCAAGTCGAACGGCGACAATTCGGCGACCGAGGCCGCGGTGGCTGCAAAGGTGGAACAGCTAACCGCACGTTTTCCGATTTATGGCTGAACGAGGGAATTGGGAGTAGGGAATGGGGAATGGGGAGAAGCCAAGATGGGCATCCAATCCTACCGCGATCTGAATGTCTGGCAGGAGGCGATGGCCATCGCTGAGGCGGTGTACCTGCTGACAAGGTCCTTCCCACAGTCTGAGTTGTACGGCCTGACGACGCAGATGCGTCGTGCATCGGTGTCCATTGCGGCGAACGTGGCGGAGGGCAATGGCCGCGAGACCTCAGGCGCATATGTCCAGTTTCTTAGAATTTCACAGGGCTCCTTGAAGGAGCTTGAGACACATCTGTTCTTGGCGCAGCGCGTTGATTTGGCGACCACCGAACAGGTCGAGCCGATCTTGGATGAATGCGATAAGCTAGGTCGGATGTTGCGCGCTTTGATTCGTGCAATTCAGGAAAAGACCCGACGTGAGGAATAGTCCCATTCCCTATTCCCCACTCCCCATTGCCTGCGAGCGATAGCGAGCCAGAATGCGCTGCCCGTTTTGTCAGAACGAAGACACCCAAGTGAAAGACAGCCGTCCCACCGAGGACGGCGCCGCGATCCGCCGTCGCCGGCAGTGCGATAAGTGCGGGTCGCGCTTCACGACGTTTGAGCGGGTGCAGTTGCGTGACCTTGTGGTGTTGAAGCGTTCAGGGCGGCGGGTGCCGTTCGATCGCGATAAGCTCGCGCGTTCGCTTGCCATCGCGTTGCGCAAGCGGCCGATTGAGCAGGATCAGATCGAGCAGATGATTTCCGGGATCGTGCGCAAGCTGGAGAGTTCAGGCGAGAGCGAGATCACGTCGGAGACGATCGGGGAGATGGTCATGGAGGCGCTGCGAAATTTGGATTCCGTGGCCTATGTTCGCTACGCATCGGTTTACAAGGACTTCTCCGAAGCCAGCGATTTCGCGGATTTCATCGAAGAGTCGGACAAGTCCGGCAAGCGGGGCTGACCTTCATCCTGGGGCTTGGCGGCGCCAAGAGCCCGGGAACCAGACGTGATAGAGCCGTGCAGATCGCCCCTGGATCCCGGTTCGCGCTGCGCGCGCGCCCAGGATGACGAATGGACGCGTTGGCGTGCTAAGACGCTCGCAGCATGAACCGCCCCACAGTCACCCTTAAACTCGCGACTTCGCTCGACGGGCGCATTGCGACCGGTGCGGGTGAAAGCCGTTGGATCACGGGCGAGGCTGCGCGCGGCGAAGTGCAGAAGCTGCGCGCGGCGCATGATGCGGTGCTGATCGGTATTGGCACGGCGCGGGCCGATGATCCGGAACTGCTCGCGCGCACCATTCCCCCGCCGCAGCGTCAGCCGGTGCGGGTGGTGTTGGACACTGAGTTCTCGCTGGCGGCGCGGGGTCGGCTTTTTGAGACGCTGGATCGCGCGACGTTGCTGGTGATTGGCGCTGGTGACGGTGATGCAGCGCGACGCAAAGCGCTGGAAGACGCGGGCGCGCGGACGGCGGCTGTGGCGCGTGGTCCGCTTGGGATTGGTGCGGAGGCGGCGCTCGCAGCGCTTGCTGAGCACGGCGTTGGGCGCGTGTTGTGCGAGGGCGGTGGGCAATTGGCGGCATCGCTTATCGCTGCGGAAGTTGTCGACCGGTTGGAGTGGTTTCGTGCGCCGATGGTGCTGGGCGCGGAAGGCCGGCCTGGCGTTGCGGCATTGGCGTTGAGCAGCCTCGCGGACGCGCCACGCTTTAAGCGCGTTGCATTGCGCGAGCTTGGACCCGACATCTGGGAAAGCTACGAGCGGGTTTCCTGATGTTTACCGGCATTGTCACGGCGCTGGGCGAGGTGAAGGCGGTGGAGACACTGCCTGGGCTGACGCGGCTTACGATATCGGCGCCGTACGCGGGCGCGGATATCGGCGCCAGCATTTCGCACGATGGCGTGTGTCTCACCGTGGTGGAGACAGAAACGCATCAGAACGGCATGCGGTACGTCGTCGAAGTGGCGCCGGAGAGCCTGGCGCTGACGACGATGGGCGACCTGAAAGCAGGCGATCGCGTCAATCTGGAGCGGTCGTTGAAGGTCGGCGATGAACTTGGCGGACACATTGTGCAAGGGCACGTGGATGGGCTGGGCCAGGTGCTGTCGGTACGGCAGGACGGCGAGGGCTGGCGCATCCGGGTGAAGCCTCCGCACGAGATTGCGCATTTGATTGCGCAGAAGGGCTCGATCGCCATTGCTGGCGTGTCGCTGACGGTGAACGAAGTGGACAATGACGGCTTTGGGGTCCTCATCATTCCGCACACCTGGGCGGTTACGACGCTGTCTAAATTGCGCGCCGGCGATAAGGTGAACCTGGAAGCCGACATGATGGCGCGCTATGCCGCGCGGCTCGTTGAAGCGCGGAGAAATCAATAATGGCGGCCAAGCCGTCCCCTCTTGAAGAGCTAAAGCGCGCTATCTCGCCGATCGCGGAGATCATCGAGGAAGCGCGCGAAGGGCGGATGTTCATCCTCATCGATGAAGAGGACCGCGAGAACGAGGGCGATCTCGTGATCCCGGCCCAGTTCGCGACGCCGGAGAAAGTCAACTTCATGGCGCGCTATGGGCGTGGTCTGATTTGTTTGACGCTGACGCCCGAGCGCACCGAAGCGCTTGGCCTCGACCCGATGACGCCGCGCAATCAGACGCGGATGGGCACGGCGTTCACGGTTTCCATTGAAGCGCGCGAGGGCGTTTCGACCGGCATTTCCGCGCATGACCGCGCGCTGACGATCGCGACGGCGATCGATCCGACGAAGGATCGCCGCGATATCGTTTCACCGGGCCACGTGTTCCCGCTGACGGCGCGTGATGGCGGCACGTTGGTGCGGGCGGGGCATACGGAAGCGAGCGTCGATATTTCGCGCGCGGCGGGGCTCAATCCGTCGGCTGTGATTTGCGAGATCATGAACGATGACGGCACCATGGCGCGGCTGCCGGAGCTGATCGCGTTCGCGCAGTTTCATAATTTGAAAATTGGCGCGATTGATGAGTTGATCGCGTGGCGGCGTGTGCACGAGCGCCTGGTTGAGAAGGTTGCCGAGGCGCCGTTCGAGACGCGCGCGGGCCACGGCTTCAAGGTCGTGGTGTTTCGCAACAAGCTCGACGGCGTGGAACACGTGGCGCTGGTGAAGGGCGCAATCAGCGCAGACAAGCCGACGCTTGTGCGTGTGCATCGCATCGATTTTGCCGCGGATGTAATGGGCGGGTACGGCGCGCGCGCCGGCTTGATTGATCGCGCGGTGGCGGAGATCGACGCGGAAGGCGCCGGTATTGTTGTGCTGTTGCGTGATCTTGTGCCGGACGTCATGTCGCGCCGACTGAGCGGCGAGCCGTTGGAGTTCGAGGCGGATGATATACGCCGGGTGATTGGGGTGGGGTCGCAGATTTTGCGTGAGCTTGGCGTGGGACGGATGACGGTGTTGGGAGCGCCGCAGAAGATTGTCGGCCTCGACGGGTACGGGCTGACGATTGAAGGCTGGCGCGAGTTCGCGTCGTGAAAGATGCCGGTGATAAATCGCCTGTGCCTAAGGTGCCGGGCGCGAAGCTGCTGATGGTGGTGTCGCCCTATTATCGCGGCGTCGCGGACATGATGCAGCGTGGCGCGGAGGCGGTAGCGGAGCAGGCGGAAGCGACTTTGGACCGCATCTTTGTTCCGGGCACATTCGAGCTGCCGGCGGCGATCGCACACGCTTCGAAAGCGAACCTTTATGACGGCTTCATTGCGCTGGGCTGTGTCGTGCGCGGCGAGACGAGCCACTACGACTACGTCTGCGGCGAGAGTGCGCGTGGGCTGATGAATCTTTCGACGTTTGACGGATTGGCGATCGGCTACGGCGTGCTTACGGTTGAAAACCTGGAGCAGGCCGAGGTGCGCGCCGATCCGGCGCGCGGCGACAAGGGCGGTGAGGCCGCGAAGGCGGCGCTTGCGATGGTGGCGATCAAGCGCCGGTTCGCGGGTGCGCCGAAATGAGCGAGAACAGGAACCAGGCGCGTAGCGTGTCGCGTCTCGCGGCGGTGCAGGCGATGTACCAGATGGAAGTTTCCGGCGCGACGACGGCGGATGTCATCGCCGACTTCAAGGCCGGCAAACTGCCACGCGAAACCGAGGCGTCCTATACCGACTCCGAGGGTGATCTTGAGCTGTTCACGTTGCTGATCGAGAAGGCCGTCGATCGGCAGGCCACGTACGATCGCACGATTGCACGGCATCTGAGCAAGGGATGGCGGTTGGAGCGCATTGATTCTGTAGCGCGTGCTATTCTTCGCACCGGCGCCGCCGAGTTGGAGCAGCGCACTGATATTCCAGTTGCCGTGGTGATCGACGAATACGTTGAAATCGCGAAGGCCTTCTTCGAGGGCCCGGAGCCGGGCTTCATCAATGCGGCGCTGGATGCTGCAGCGCGCGACTTGCGCTCAGCGGACTAAGGGCCATAAGCGGACCTCATGTCCGCTGACGAATTTTCCGTGATTCGAGACCTGTTTGCGCCGTACGCGACCAGTGCTTCCGCACGCGCGCTGCGTGACGATGCGGCCGTGCTGGAAGCGCAAGGCCAGATGGTGGTGACGACGGATACGATCGTCGAGGGCGTGCATTTTCTGGCGGGCGATCCGATCGAGACGATCGCGATGAAGGCGTTGCGCGTGAATGTCTCGGACGTTGTCGCGAAGGGCGCGCTGCCGGTGCAGGCGTTGTTGAACCTGACCTGGAGCAATGCGCGGCCGGCCTCTGAGATCGCGACGTTCGCGGAGGCGTTTGGACGCGATCTGAAAACCTTTGGGATTGCGCTGATTGGCGGCGATACGACCTCGACGCCCGGGCCGCTCACGATTTCAGTGACGCTGTTTGGCGCCCCTGTCGGCTCGCGGGTGCCGGCGCGCGGCGATGCGCAAGTCGGCGAGGATGTCTGGCTGATTGGCGGTGAGATCGGTTCGGCTTGGCTTGGTCTGCAATTGCGCACCGGCGCGCTGGGCCTGGCGCACTTGCGCAAGGAGCGCGATGAGGCGCAGGCGCAGGCGGATTCGCGCGCGCTTGCCGGGCAAATGCCAAGCTACCTGACCTTGCCGAACGAGGACTTCGACGCCGAGGCGGCGTGGTTGATGATGGCGTATCTTGCGCCATTCGTGCGCCCGGAGTGCGCCGGCGTCGTTTCGAAGTTTGCATCGGCCTCGATGGATGTTTCGGATGGACTTGTCGCGGACGCGAGCAAGCTCGCGGAAGCTTCGGGCGTGGCGCTGCGGATCGAGATCAACGCGGTGCCGTTCTCACTTGCGGCGGAGCGTTGGGCCTTTTCCGGCGGTGACGTGCGCAAGCTCATTACCGGCGGCGACGACTATGTCGTGTTGTTCACGGCGCCGAACGAATTGCGCGGGGCGATTGAAGTGGCCGAAGGCAGTCGTGCGCTGCGCCTTGCGCGGATCGGGGTGGTTGAGGCCGGACACGGCGTCATCGTCGCCGACCGCGAAGGCCAGCCGGTAGCCGTTTCGGATACGGGATATTCCCACAAGCTCGGGCGGTAACTTCCCGTTAGCCAATGCGGCGGACTTTCATCGCCATGAACAAGAAGCACGCCGTCGCACGCGCGATCGCCGCGGCCATGGTCGCGTCGACGCTTCTCGCCGGGCTCGCCAATGCGTCGGGGCCGCCGGCGAAGGGTAAGGCCAAGGGCGAGGAAGAGGGCGCGGCCGAACTCTCGTCGCGTTCGATGGATGCGCCTTACCTGGCCGTTCCGGTGGTGCGTAACGGGCAGTTGGTGAACTACCTCTTCGTTTCGATCCGGATTGAGATCGCGCAGGGCGTCGATCTGTGGCGCACGCGTGAGAAGGCGCACTTTCTGCGCGATGCGCTGGTGCGCGCCAGCCACGCGAGTGATCTGGTGGACCCCAACGATTCCAACGCCTTGAACGAGCCGCGCGCGCTTGAGGTGTACCGCGCGGCGGCGATTCAAGCGCTGGGCGAGAATGCGGTAGGGCCGATCAGCGTCGTCGCCACCTACTCCAGCCAGGGTTCCGGCATCTGAGAAACCGCAAGGCTGCCCCGCCATTGCGGAATCTAACGGCTTTTGGCAGTAACGCGCCCACCTGAGGGGGAAGCGTTTCCGCAGACGGACTGTCGCGGGGCGGCCAACCCAATTCCCCAACCCGGCGCCGTCTCTCTGGCGCGCGCCCAGGACCTCACAGCATGAGCAACGAACTCATCCTTTGGCTGGTGGTCGCCGCAGGTGTTCTGGCGGCGATCTACGGCTTTCTTGAAACACAGGCCATTACCAAGGCCAGCGCCGGCACGGACCGGATGAAAGAAATCGCGGCGGCCATTCAGGAAGGCGCGCGCGCCTATCTGAACCGCCAATATCGCACGATTGCGATCGTCGGTGTCGGCGTCGTGATCGTTCTGGCGATCCTTTTCCAAAATTGGCAGATTCCGCTTGGCTTCATCATCGGCGCGGTGCTTTCCGGCGCGGCCGGCTTCATCGGCATGAACGTCTCCGTGCAAGCGAACGTGCGTACGGCGGAAGCGTCGCGTCATTCGCTCGCGGGCGGTTTGAAAATGGCGTTTAAGGCCGGCGCGGTGACGGGCATGCTCGTCGCGGGCGGCGCGCTCTTTGGTGTCTCTTTCTACTATCTGGTGCTGACGCAATGGCTCGGCCTGGAGCCGACCAGCCGCACCGTGGTGGACTCGCTCGTTGCCCTTGGCTTCGGCGCGTCGCTGATTTCGATCTTCGCCCGTCTCGGCGGCGGCATCTTCACCAAGGGCGCCGACGTCGGCGGCGACATGGTCGGCAAGGTTGAAGCCGGCATTCCGGAAGACGATCCGCGCAACCCCGCGACGATCGCCGACAACGTTGGCGACAACGTCGGTGACTGCGCCGGTATGGCCGCTGACTTGTTTGAAACCTATGCGGTGACGGCCGTCGCCACGATGGTGCTGGCGTCCATTCTCTTCCGCGAAGCCGCGGAAGTCGCGGACGTGATGCTGTTGCCGCTCGCGATTGGCGGCATCGCCATTATCGCTTCGATCATCGGCACCTACTTCGTGAAGCTTGGCCCGTCGAACAACATCATGGGCGCGCTCTATAAGGGCCTCGTTGTTGCCGGCGTTCTCTCGTTCGGCGGCTTGATTGTCGCCATTCAAGCGACGGTTGGCTTCGGTTCGATCGCGCCGAGCCTGGGCCCGACGTCGGATCTTGCCGGCATCACCGGCCAGGACCTCGTCGTCTGCGGCCTCATCGGTCTTCTGGTGACGGGCGCTATCGTCTGGATCACGGAATACTATACCGGCACGGGCTTTCGTCCGGTGAAGAGCGTCGCCGAGGCCTCCAAGTCGGGCCACGGCACGAACGTCATCCAAGGTCTCGCCGTTTCGATGGAATCGACGGCGCTGCCGGCGTTGACGATCGTCGCGGGCATCGTGGCGTGCTTCACGCTGGCTGGCCTCTTCGGCATTGCGATCGCCGTCACGACCATGCTTTCGGTCGCCGGCATCATCGTTGCCCTCGACGCGTTTGGTCCGGTTACCGACAACGCCGGCGGGATCGCCGAAATGGCGGAACTGCCGAAGGAAGTGCGCGTCACGACAGACGCGCTCGACGCCGTGGGCAACACGACGAAGGCGGTCACCAAGGGCTACGCGATCGGTTCGGCCGGTCTCGGCGCGTTGGTGCTGTTCGCCGCGTACGTTGAGGACTTGAAGTACTATGCGGCCAACGCCGCCGAGTATCCGTTCTTCGACGGCGTCGCGCCGGACTTCTCGCTCAACAATCCGTACGTGATCGTCGGTCTCTTCGTTGGCGGCTTGCTGCCGTATCTGTTCGGCGGCTGGTCGATGACGGCTGTCGGCCGCGCGGCGCAGGCGGTGGTGGAAGAAGTCCGCCGTCAGTTCCGCGAGATTCCGGGCATCATGGAGCGCACCGCTAAGCCGGATTACGGCAAGGCCGTCGACATCCTGACGCAAGCAGCGATCAAGGAAATGATCATTCCGTCGATGCTGCCGGTGTTGGCGCCAATCGCGCTGTTCTTCGGCGTGTGGGCGATCGCGGGCCAAAGCCAGGCGCTGGCTTCGGTCGGCGCGCTGCTGGTCGGCGTCATCGTCACTGGTCTCTTCGTCGCCATCTCGATGACCTCGGGCGGCGGCGCCTGGGACAACGCCAAGAAGCTGATCGAAGAAGGTCATCACGGCGGCAAGGGCTCTGACGCTCACAAAGCCGCTGTCACCGGCGACACCGTAGGCGATCCCTACAAGGACACCGCGGGCCCGGCTGTGAACCCGATGATCAAGATCACCAACATCGTGGCGCTTCTGCTGCTTGCGGTGTTGGCGCACTGGAACGGCTGATCGGCACTGAGCTGAAAAGCAAAACGCCCCGGCATCGCTGCCGGGGCGTTTTTTTATTTCGATCGATGTCCTGATCAGTTGCGATCGCGACGCGTGCCGCCTTGATCTTCTTCACGCGGCAGCGGCGAAGCGCGGCCGACGTTGCCGAGCAATTGTTCGATGACGCCGAGTTCGCGCCCGCGCGTCGGCGTGACGTGATCGTCGTACGCCACCAGGCGCCCACGCTCGAGGCCGTACTTTTCGACGCCCGAAACCGTGTCGCCATCAAAGCGGACGACCATGACCCGACGCTCGGTAATGCGGGGGGTGTAGAATGCGACGCTTTCCTGGATGGAGCTCACATAATACCACGCGGTCTGATCGAACACGGCGGTGGTCGAAGGCGAACCGAAGCGCTGGACGATCGTGTCACGCGTATCGACGCCGACCTGCGGGTCCGGGATTTCCTGATTGTTGCGGTCCGGCAAAAAGCCGTTGTAGGAGTGCGTCGGCGCGCACGCTGAGGTCGCTGTAGCCGCAGCGACGAGAGCCGCCGCCGAAAGACGCAAAAGTCCGCGCTTCATCCGTCACCCTTTTGGGCAATATGCCCGCTTGGAGACGGGGTACGGCGTGCCGGGCAGGCCGGCAAGAGGGGAGCACAGGGCAGGGCATGCCGATCTGGCCTTTTCACCGATCACGGGCAGAGCTGGATGGCGAAAAGCTGGCGCTCGCGGTTACGGCCGCGAGCCGGCGGCCCGAATTTTACGGGGCCGACAAAATCCCGGACACGATGGAAGGCCGGTTTGAGTTCATGGCCCTGAATGGCGTTTTGGCCATGCTGCGGCTGCAGGCCGAGCCGTCGCTGCGGCCCCTGGCCCAGAGCTTCGCCGACCGGCTCTTTGGTCTCTTCGATGCGGGACTTCGGGAGGCCGGTACGAGCGATACGGCGGTCCCCAAGCGGATGCACAAGCTGGCCGGGGATTTTTACGGCCGGCTGGACGCCTACGGCGCGGCGCTTGCCGATCCGGAGGCGCTGCAGACGGCACTGGCGCGCAACGTTTGGCGTCTGGGGTCACACCCGTTCGCGCCGCAATTGGCGCAGTACGTCGCAAGAACGGCCGGCGCCCAGTCCGGCGCTCCGATTTCGGCCATGTTTGCGGCAGAGGGCTGGCCCACGCTTTAGGGGTGACGGGTTTGGCTTTCCGTTGGGGCGGGACTATGGTCCGCGCCTTCGCCAGAGCCGGCGGGGACGATCAGGACAATCAAGCTGAATGACGAACGGTCTCGTTCTTTCCATTGACGGGATGGGCGGCGATTCAGCGCCCGACATCGTCGTCGAAGGCGTCGATATTTTCACGCGCGCCAATCCCGACGTCCGCTTCCTCGTGCACGGCGATGCGGCGCGCCTCAACGCGCTGATGGACAAGCACCCCGCGGCGAAGGCGGTGAGCGAGATTGTTCCCGCCGAAAAAGTCATCGGCATGGACGTGAAAGCGAGCCAGGCGCTTCGGCAGGGCAAAGGCTCAAGCCTTTGGAACGCCGTGCAAGCGGTTGAACTTGGCAACGCGCACGCGGTTGTCTCGGCCGGCAATACGGGCGCGTTCATGGCGATCGCGATGTTCCGTTTGCGAACGATGGAGGGCGTGCACCGCCCCGCGCTCGCAACGCGCTGGCCGACAATGAAGGGCGGCTACACGGTGATGCTCGATGTCGGCGCCAACGTCGAGGCGGACGCCGAGCAGCTGGTTGAATTCGCCATTATGGGTGAAGCGTTTTCACGCGCCGTATCCGGGGAAGAGCGCCCGAAAGTGGCGCTGCTCAATGTCGGCGCCGAAGATCAAAAGGGCCACGAGGAAATTCGCGCGGCGGCGAAGCTCATTCGCGAAACCGGCGTCGATATCAATTTCCAGGGTTTCGCCGAGGGCGACGACATCGCCAAGGGCACGGTGGACGTGGTCGTCACCGATGGCTTTACCGGCAATATTGCGCTTAAAACCGGCGAGGGAACGGCGCGCTTGGTGGGGCAGTTGCTGCGTGAGGCGCTGACCAGCGGACCTTTGGCGCAGCTCGGCGCGTTGATCGCCTATCCCGCTCTTCGAAAGCTTCGTACGCGCATGGATCCCGGAACATTCAATGGCGCCTTGTTTCTCGGCTTGAATGGCTTGGTGGTGAAGAGTCACGGCAGCGCCAACGGGCGCGGCTATGCCGCCGCCATCGGCGTCGCCGAAAAACTTGCACGCAGCCATTATCGCGAAGAAGTTGTCTCAAACATTCGCAGGCTTGCCGAGGCGAATGCGAATGCGGCGGCGGCTGCCGCGGCTTCGGCCGGAGACGCCAAGTAATGGCGTTGCGTTCAGTACTGACGGGCGTCGGCTCCTATTTGCCCGAGCGCATTTTGACCAACGCCGAACTCGCGCGCCGCGTCGACACCAGTGACGAATGGATCAAGGAACGCACCGGCATTAGCGAGCGTCACATCGCGGCCGACGACGAGCGCACATCTGATCTTGCGTGCGCCGCGGCGCTCAGAGCGCTCGAAGCCGCCGGTCGGGGCGCCGGGGATATTGACCTGATTGTGCTGGCGACCGCGACGCCTGATCTGACCTTCCCGGCGACAGCCGCGCGTGTTCAGGCTGAGCTTGGCGTGACGAAGGGCGCCGCGTTCGATGTGCAAGCCGTGTGCTCGGGTTTCATTTTCGCGCTCGCTACGGCGGATAATTTTCTGGCGCGTGGACAGGCGCAGGCGGCGCTGGTGATTGGCGCGGAAACGTTTTCGCGCATTGTCGATTGGGAAGATCGCGGCACGTGCGTGTTGTTTGGCGACGGCGCCGGCGCGGTGGTGCTCGAAGCGCGCGACGATGACGCCGAGCGCGGCGTGATCTCCACCTTCCTGCGCACCGACGGGCGCATGCATGACCTGCTCTACGTCGATGGCGGGCCATCGCAGACGCAGAGTGTCGGCAAGCTTCGCATGGTCGGTAACGCGGTATTCCGGCAGGCGGTGGAGCATATTTCCGGGGCCATGCTCGAAGCGTGCGCGCGGGCCAATGTCTCCCTGGATGATGTCGATTGGTTCGTGCCGCACCAGGCGAACCAGCGGATATTGGACGGTGTGGCGCGCAAGCTCGGCATTGATGTCGAGCAGGTCATTTCGACGGTGGCGCTGCACGGAAATACGTCCGCGGCCTCGGTCCCATTGGCGCTCGATGTCGCCACCCGCGACGGACGCATCAAGAAGGGCGATCTGGTGCTGATGGAGGCGCTGGGCGGCGGTCTCACCTGGGGCGCGGCGCTCGTTCGAATGTGAACGCCTCCGCAACAATTGACCTAACCATCAGGGACGACTAGCTTTTCCGGGCGCACAAGGGTGTGCGCAACGGAGGGGGCTCCGGTGACTGGCAAGACCGTTACACGCGCCGATCTCGTCGAAGCGTTGGCGAAGCGCGCGAACATGCAGCGCGCGGACGCCAATCGTCTGCTCACGCGCATGCTCGAAATGATGCAGGACTCGCTCGTCGATGGCGAGACCGTGAAGCTGTCGCGCTTTGGGAACTTTAATGTCCGCGCCAAGCGCCAGCGTATCGGCCGCAACCCGAAGACGGGTGAAGAGGTGCCGATCACGCCCCGGCGCGTGGTCACGTTCCGGCCCTCGCAGATGCTGCGCGAATTTGTGGAAAAGGGCGGTCGTGGCCGCGCCAAGACTTAAGCGCGGGAGCGCGCTTGATCTTTTCAGCGCGAAGCGATTTTCTGCCCCCGGCAATGAGCCGGAGGGTGGGATGATGTTCAGAACTTTGATGAGCGCCGCGGCGCTGTTGACGCTGACGGCGTGCATGCACACCGCTAGTGAGCAAGCCGCGCCAGCGCCGGCATTCAATCCCGCCGCCTGCACCGAGCGCGACTTCGTGATTTATTTTGACGAAGGCTCGTTCGAAATCACCCAAGAGGCGCGCCGCATCATCGATCTGCAGGCGCGCGATATTGCGGGCTGCACGGTTGAACGCGTCCGCGTTCTTGGGCTCTCGGCGAGCGAAGAGCAGGGCGGTGGTTCAGCGCGCAGGCTTTCGGAGGACCGCGCGGAAAACCTGGCGGACTATCTGCACGAGCATCAGCGCTGGCCGCGGTCGCGCTTTGAAGTGCTCGCGGGCGGCGCCTATGGCGCGACGACCTCAGAGGGGCTGGATGTGCCGGTGCGCAACCGCGCGCGCATCGTCGTAACGGCGCGCGCGCCGTAAGGCGGGATTTGGGGGACGTCGATGGGCACGTGGTCACCGGGCTCGGGCCCAACGACGGGCGATGACACCTACACAGGGACCACCGCGAACGAATCCGCGGCGGGCGGCGACGGCAATGACACGATCATTGGCGGCGGCGGCGAAGACTTCCTGCAAGGCGGCAATGGCGCCGATACGTTTGTCATCAACGCGACCAGCCAGCTTAGCGCCGACGACACCTATCTCGGCGATGCGGGCACGGACACGATGCTGCTCACTGCTGCCGGCACGTACAATTTCGCCGGCGTGGGGCTCAATCAGATCGAGATACTCACGTTCACGCAGAACATCACCGCGAACATCGTTCAAGATGATTTCAATCTGCCGCAGAGCGATTTGACGATTGACGGCCAAGGCCGGACGGCGACGTTCAACTTTCAGGTCGCCAACGGGTTTGGCGTAAGCGCGGGCGGTTGGCTGTTCACCAACGGCAACTTCACCATCAATATCTTTGGCGGGTCCGGTGATGACACTCTGCGCGGCACCAATGTCGCCGACACCATAACAGGCGGCAACGGGTTCGATCAGATCCACGGCGGCGGCGGCGTCGACACCCTGATCGGCGGCGCCGGAAACGATATCTATTTTCTGAATTCGGCCACGGACGCCCAGGACATCATCATCGAAGCCGCAAACGGCGGAGACCACGACAAGATCGAGACGAACTTCAGTTTCAGCATCGCCGACTACGCCACAATCGAGGACCTGGAGGTCAATTCCAGCGTCGCCGTGACCGTGACCGGCAACACCCTCAACAACATCCTCATCGGCGATTTTGGCGCCGACACGCTCAACGGCGGCTTCGGCGACGATTCACTGTTCGGCGGCAACGCCAGCGATACGCTGGTGGGCGGCGCCGGCAACGACACTTACAACATCAGTGGCGGCGGCATCGACAACATCGTCGAGGCGGCGGGCGAGGGCACGGACGTGGTGTCGCTCAACATGGGCACGGCGGGCGGGATCACCACGTACTCGCTGGCGGCGGTCGCGAACGTCGAGAACATCAATTATTCGTCGATCAACACGACCGGCACGCGCACGATCACGGGCAACAGCATCAACAACGTGATCACCGCCAACGGCCTTGGCACCACTGACACGATCGACGGCGGGGCTGGCGATGACACGATGTCGGGCGGCGGCGGGGCGGACACGTACGTCGTCGATAGTTACGGCGATGTGGTGATTGAAACGCTGGCGGGCACGACGGCGCCCGCGATCGACACGATCCGCACCGCGCTCAACTCCTACACGCTCTCGAACAGCGCCAGCAGTCTGGTGGAGAATCTCGTCTATACGGGCAGCGGCAGCTTCACCGGTGTGGGCAACGATCTCGTCAACATCATCACCGGCGGCGGCGGCGACGATATGTTGGATGGCGGCATTGGCGCCGATCGCCTTGATGGCGGCGGCGGCAACGACACCATCATGTGGGATGCGGCTGATACGCAACTCACCGGCGGCGCCGGCAACGATTTGCTCGTCTTCACGAGCGGCGCCGCGCCGACATCGTTCAATCTTGTGGCGCAGGGCTTTGAGGCGGCCGAAGGCCGCTTCACCGATACGGGCGCCAATGCCTGGGCGACGCGTGTCGATCGTTACGACAGCCTGTGGCGCATGGATATCTCGACGATTGTAAACGATAACGGCACGCGCGAGATCACCGATTACGATCAGGCCAATGCGGCAAGCTGGGCAGGTTTTCTTGCGCGCGAGGATTCACTCGGCCGCACGACGGAGACGGTGCTGACGTATGATGCCGGCGGCCGCGACACGACAACGTTCGACGTCGATAGTTCGGTGTTCTGGTCGAGCTTCGTCACGCGGACCGACGCACTCGACCGCACGACCGAGACGCTGTTGATCCATGATGACGGCACGCGCGATACGACCAATTTCGACGGCGATAGCTCTCAATTCTGGACAAGTTTCGTCACGCGTCGCGATGGACTGGGGCGCACGACGGAAAGCCTGCTGATCCACGATGACGGCGTGCGCGACACGACGAACTATGATGCGGACGAGACGCAATTCTGGACCAGCTTCGTCACGCGGCGCGATGCGCTGGGCAATACGACCGAGAGCCTGCTCATCCATGACGACGGGACGCGCGATACGACCAATTACGATGGCGACAACTCACAGTTCTGGACGAGCTTCGTCACGCGCCGGGACTCAGCGGGGCGTTCGACCGAAAGCCTGCTCATTCATGATGACGGCACGCGGGACACAACGAACTTCGATCCGGAGAACGCGGTGTTCTGGGAGAGCTTCGTCACGCGCCGCGACGCGCTTGGCAGGACGACCGACACGTTGCTCGTCTATGATGATGGCCGGCAGGACTCCACCGATTATGACGAAGCCAACGTCAATGATTGGAGCAACGTGGTCTATCGCTACGACGACAACGGCGTGCTTTATCAGACCATCACGACCTACGATGACGGACAGATCATTATAATTTGAGGAATGGTCGGAGCGGCGGGATTCGAACCCACGACCCCCTGTCCCCCAGACAGGTGCGCTAACCGGGCTGCGCCACGCTCCGACCGGCCGCCAGCGGTCGAGCGACCGTAAGCGGGAGCGTGTCTTTAGCCGTCTCGGCGGACGGCGGCAATGCGCGGCGCGCGGCGTTTTGTGGCGCCGCTGTGCGCTTCCTTGAGCGCGGCGACGAAACTGTCGCGCCAGGCCATGACATCGTCCTTCTCGACGCCGTCCATCAGCGCGCGCCAACGGCGGCGGCGTTCTTCCGGCGGCATGGCGAGGGCGCGGCGCATGGCGTCGGCGACATCTTCTTGGCTGAACGGGTTCACGATGAGCGCGTCCTGCATCTGGGCGGCGGCGCCGGCGAAGCGCGACAGGATGAGGACGCCCGGATCGGCTTCGTCTTGAGCGGCGACAAATTCCTTAGCCACAAGGTTCATGCCGTCGCGCAGCGGCGTAACGAGCGCAACGTCGGCGGCGCGGTAGATGCCGGCAAGTTCGTCGCGCCCGTGCAGGCGGTGGACGTTGCGGATCGGGATCCAATCCATTTCGGCGTGGGCGCCATTGATGCGGCCTGACAGAGAATCTAGGCGCGCGATCATGTCCTGATAGGCTTCGACCTCGCTGCGTGTGTAGGTCGAGATTTGCAGCAGGAAGATTTCGCGCTTCAGTTCGGGGCTTTCGTTGAGCAGGCGTTCGAAGGCGAGCAGGCGTTCGTCGATGCCTTTGGAATAATCGAGGCGGTCGACGCCGAGCAGCATTTTGCGTCCCGCCTTGCTTTCGACGATGCGGTGGAAGCTTTCTTGCGCGTCCGGGGTTTCGGCGAGCGCCGCGAAGCTCTTCGCGTCGATCCCAATCGGGAATGCCTTGGGCATAACGGTGCGGCCAAAGGCGGTGGCGCGGCCGTCCGAGAGCGCCATGCCGCCCGCGTCGTAGAGCACATAGGAGAGAAAGGCGTTCTTCCACTCTTCGGTATGGAAGCCGACGACGTCGTAGTGGAAGAGCGATTCCACCAGCTGACGGTGGCGTGGCAGCGTGAGGATGAGCTCGCGCGCGGGCCACGGGATGTGCAGGAAAAAGCCCATCGCATTCTTGAGGCCGCGCATGCGCAGTTCGCGGCCGAGCGGGATGAGGTGATAATCCTGCACCCAGATCACATCGTCGGGCTTGATGAGCGGCGCGAGCATATCAGCAAAGCGGGCGTTGACGCGTTCGTAGCCCTCACCGAACGAGCGCTCGTATTGGGTAAGGTCGATACGATAGTGGAAGAGCGGCCAAAGCGTGCGGTTGGCGTAGCCGTTGTAGTATTCGTCGATGTCCTGTTCTTCGAGGTCCATTGTCGCGACGGTGACGCCGTTGACGGTTTGGGTGTGGAGTTCGCCGGTAAATTCGGGCGTCGATTGACCCGACCAGCCAAACCAGATGCCGGAATATTCGCGCAGCGCCGCCGCGATCGCCATGGCGAGGCCGCCCTGGCTGGCGGCGCCTTCGGGCGCGGGCGGCGTCACGCGGTTGGAGACGACAATGAGGCGGCTCATCGCACGCTGCTCCACGGATTGGAGAGCAGCACGGCGCAATTGATGAGACCGGCGAGCGAGTAGGTTTGCGGATAATTGCCCCACGGCGCGCCGGTGGAGAGATCGCAATCCTCCGAGAGAAGGCCAGCGCGCGTGCGGCGACCGAGCATTTGATCAAACAGGCTGCGCGCTTCCTCGCGGCGCCCGACCAGGAAGAGCGCTTCAATCAACCAGAAGGTGCAGAAGTTGAAGGCGGTTTCGGGCAGGCCGAAATCGTCCTTGTCGGCGTAGCGCAGGACGACGTCGCCGCGGCGGAGATCGTGCTCCAGATGTTTGAGCGTTGCGAGAAAGCGCGGATCGTTAGCAGCGAGGAAGCGGGTGTCGACCATTTGAAGGAGGCTTGCATCCATCTCCTTGCCGCCGAAGGTTGCGGCGTAGCGGCCGAGGTCGGCGTTCCAGGCCCGGCTCTCGATCGTCGCGCGCATTTCATCGGCGCGGGCGCGCCAATGCAGTGCGCGGTCGCCGAGGCCGAGGCGTTGCGCGGCGTTGGCTAAGCGATCGCACGCCGCCCAGCACATGACGGCCGAGTAGGTGTGCGTGGCTTCGCGCGTGCGGAATTCCCAAAGGCCGGCGTCGGGCTTTGCATAGACCGCGTAAGCGCGATCGCCGACGCTTTCGAGCGCGTGGAAATCGGCTTCGCCGGCGGGACGGAAGAGACGCGCATCGTGGAAGGCTTGCACGGTTGAGAGTATGATCTGGCCATAGACGTCGTGCTGATGGTGCTCGTGCGCCTGGTTGCCGACGCGGATTGGGCCCATGCCGCGATAGCCCGGAAGCGCGTTGACTTCCGCCTCGGCGAGGATCGGCTCCATGCCAACCCCGTAAAGCGGCTGGATGCGGCCGCTTGGCGTGGCGTCGATGATGTTGCGTAGGTAGGAGAGATAACCTTCGAGGATATCGGCGGCGCCGAGACGGTTGAGCGCTTGCACCGTGTAGTAGGCGTCGCGGAGCCAGCAATAGCGATAGTCCCAGTTGCGGCCGCTGTTGGGCGCTTCGGGGATGGAGGTTGTCATCGCCGCGACGATGGCCCCGGTTTCTTCATGGACGCAGAGTTTCAGCGTGATGGCGGCGCGGATGACGTCGGCCTGCCATTCGAGCGGCGTCGCCAGCATGCGGACCCAGTTGCGCCAGTAGAGTTCGGTGTTGTCGCGCATCATGCGCGCGACTTCGCGCAGGTTGCCGTCAAACGGTTCATCCGGCCCGAGGAAGAAGATGTGCTCTTCTTCGAGGCGGAAGACGCGCGCGTTCAGCACGTGCGAGACGGGCGCCGTGGTCGTGAGGCGCATCATGCCGGGGACGCGATAGCGGAGGTGATTGGAGCCGGTGGTGATTTTGGCGTCGTGCGCGCCCCAGTCCGTCGCCGGAAGCAGACGCACGCGGACGCGCGGCGAGCCGTTGAGCGGCCGGACTGTGCGAATGAAGGCATAGGGGCGATAGGGGCGGTGGTGGCGCCGGAAGCGAGGGCAGAAATCCGTGATCTCGATCGAGCTGCCGCGTGAGTCCGTGAGCGTGGTCACGAGGATCGGCGTGTTGCGTTCATAGCTTTGCGTGGCGGACACCTGATCAATCAGATCGATGGCCCATAGGCCGCGTTTGAGCTGGGCAGGGTCCTCACCGCTGAGCAGTGCGCAGAACATCGGATCGCCGTCGACACGCGGCACGCAGGCCCACACGAAGGCGCCGTTGCGGTCCACAAGGGCGCTGGCGGCGCAATTGCCGATTGGCGCGAGATCGAGATCGCCATAGCAGCTCACGATGCGAGCCCCGCTTGCAGCCAGGCGAAGACCGCGCGCGTGTCGCCGAGGGCGTAGCGTGCGGCGGTTTCGCGCGGCGGACCGACAAGGATGGAGTGACCTCCGAATGTTCCAACGGCGCGGAAGGCGTCTTCGTCGGTGATGTCGTCTCCCACGGCGATGGGATTGCGATTGGCGAACGGCGGCGCGGCCATGAAGTCAGCGACGGCGTCGGCCTTGGTGCGCTGACCTATCGTGAGTTCGATGACCATTTTGCCTTCAAGAATGCTCAAGGCGTGACGTTGCGCTATTTCCGCGGCGGCGCGGCGGGCGGCGTCGGCAAACTCCGGCGCGCGCCGATAGTGAAGAGCCAGAGCAAGTCCCTTGTCTTCGAGATCGACTTGCAGCGCGCCCTTGGCGATCAGGGCGCGGGCGTCGTTCAGAGCGGATTGGATCGACGCATTGTGTGTGGGTTCACGTTCAATCTTGCTGCCGGTGCGGCGTTCGACGCCGTGAATGCCGGCGATATGAACGAGGGCGCCGTCGAGAACAGCGTCGGCGCTGGCAATGGTGCGGCCGGTGATGAGGGCGACCGCGCCATTCATTGCGCGGGACAGATCGGCGAGCAGCAGACGCAGTTCTTCGCTTGCGACGACGTGTTCGGGATGCGCCGCGAAATCGACCAGCGTTCCGTCGAGGTCGAGAAAGAGCGCGTGGTTGCGCACGTCCAGCGGCGGCGGCGGCGCAAGCATTGTTATCCCGTTTGGTCGCAGCACCGCGGCTCCTGAAAATCTTGCCCCATGAAGCCGTAGGTCGCCTTGGCAAGGGCGAACTCTTCCCGTGCAGCGCGGGGCCTGTGCAAACGCGTGAGCGGGCGCGAAGTTCCGGCGCGTAGGTCCGCGAAAAAAGTTGTGTCAGCTCGTGGCAAACGCCGGTTCTGGCGCCGAACGGCGCCATGTTCGCGGGCTTGCGCAACACATGCTCAGAACGAGTTCAGCGTGCGGACGTTAGCTTGCCAGACAACGAGATGAGTGAGGTCTCGTAGTGAACGAAGGAGCAAGTCATGAACAAGCATTTCAAAACGGCGGCGCTTGCGGCGTTGATCATGGTCGGGCCGCTCAGCATGGCGGGCGCGGCAAGTGCGCAAACACGCCGTGATGTGCAAGAGCAACGTCAGGACGTGCGCGACGCGCGCCGCGACTTGCGCGAAGAGCGTCAGGACCTGCGCCAGGCGCGCCAGGCGCAACGTTGGAATCAACGCCAGCACAACGGTTATTACGCGAACGGCCGCTTCTATTACGGCCAGCCGTCGGCCGCGATCCAATCGCGCCGCGACTATCGCCCCGCGTATCAGCAATGGCGCCGCGGTGACCGCCTGCCGAATTACGCGCGGACGCAGTATCGTGAAGTTGACTGGCGTCGTGAGCATCTGCGTCAGCCGCCGCGTGGCTACCATTATGTCCGCGATGATCGCGGCGAGGTGTTGCTGGTTGCTGTCGCGACGGGCGTGATCCTCTCCATCCTGCTCAACAACTAAGGTTGCGACAGCACGGTGCATCGCCGCCCCGGAGTCTTGCTCCGGGGCGGCTTTTATGAGCCGCGGTTCATCCAGGCGAACAGCGGTTTCAACGGGAATATCCAGACGACGCCGGCAATGGCGTAGAAGATGAGCTGGGCCCATGTCGGGATGAGCGGAACGAGCGCCACGCCCAAAGAGGCGGCGAGAACCGCGTAAACGGCGATGTAGGTCAGCAAGACAAGACAGCCGGCCGCCTTGCGGGTGCGCATTTCCATGGATGATCGCCCTACCGCGCGGCGGCGCGCCGCGTTTCCGTCACGCTTGGTGAGTTCTATGGGAGGCGCGAAGGGACAAACGCAAGCATGTCAGCAGAGGACATTTGGCCGCCGCGGCAGCGATTGGTGGGCATCTGGCTCCTGGTCGTGTGCGTCTTCGTGTTCGCGATGGTGATGGTGGGCGGCGCCACGCGCCTCACCGATAGCGGGCTGTCCATCACCGAATGGAATTTCATGAAGCACTTCGCGCCGCCGATGAACGAGGCGGCGTGGCGACAAGAGTTCGCGCTCTATCAGCAGACGATGGAGTACCAGGCTCAGAACAACGGCATGAGTCTCGATGAATTCCGCCGCATCTATTATTGGGAATGGGGCCACCGTTTCCTGGGCCAGACGCTCGGCCTGGTGTTCCTGATTCCGGCGCTGTTCTTCCTTTTCACCGGACGGCTGCGTGGACGTTTTCGCGTCACGGCGGCGCTTTTTGCGCTTGGCGGGCTGCAGGGCGCGATTGGCTGGTGGATGGTGACAAGCGGTCTGTTCGATCGGCTGGATGTGAGTCCGCTGCGTCTGGCGATCCATTTGGCGATGGCGTTTTTCATTCTGGCGCTTGCGCTTTGGACGGCGCTGGGTGCGTTCGGCTGGCCGTCGGAGAGTTCGAAGGCGGGCGTGTGGCGTTGGGCGCCGTTTGCGTTGATGACGCTCATTTTCGTTCAGGTGATGCTTGGCGCGCTGCTCGCGGGCAGCGACGGGGGCATGGCGTACGCCGATTGGCCGACGATTGGTGGTGAGTGGATTCCGTCGGGTGCGTTTAGTGAAGAGAGCTTCTGGGCGAACTTTACCGAAGAGCACGCGACACAGCATTTGTTGCATCGGAGCATGGGCTACGCGGTGGCGCTCTTTTCGCTGACCTTGGCGCTGGTCGGCCTGATCCGCGGGCAGGGGGAGGCGCGCTGGGCGCTGGGGCTCGTCGGGCTGGTGGCGCTGCTGCAGGCGGGGCTGGGGATCATGACCGTCGTGGCCGCTTCGCCGTTGTCGCTGAGCCTACTGCACCAGGCCGGGGCGGCGGTCCTGTGGATGACGGCCCTTGTGGCCGCGCGCGCGGCATGGCGGTAACGCTCCGCGCGTATCATATTACCGCTAGTCTAATTGACTGATTATAATACGAAAATCATTGCCTCTTGACGCAATTTCCGCGCTGCAATAAACGCGCGCCTTCGTTTTTGTCAGGAACCACCCAATGCGCACTCTTTCGACGCGCTCGGCCAAGGCTTCGGAAATCACCAACGGCTGGATCGTTGTGGATGCCGAAGGCGTTGTGGTCGGCCGCCTCGCTTCGTTCATCGCGCTTCGCCTTCGCGGCAAGCATCGCGCCGATTTCACACCTCACGTCGACACCGGCGATCATGTCGTTGTCATCAACGCCGAGAAGGTCGCGCTGACGGGCAAGAAGCTGACGGACAAGATTTACTACCGTCACACCGGTCACCCGGGCGGCATCAAGGAACGCGTCGCGGGCAAGGTCCTGGCCGGCAAGCATCCTGAGCGCGTGCTGGAGAAGGCCGTTGAGCGCATGATGCCGAAGGAAAGCCCGCTGGCGCGCAAGCAGCTGGCGAAGCTTCGCGTCTATGGCGGCAGCGAACATCCGCACGCCGCGCAAAATCCCGTCACCGTCGACTTCAAGTCGAAGAACCGCAAGAACTCGAGGATCGGCTAATCATGAGCGACATCAGCCAAGGTCTTGAGTCTCTCGGCGAGATCACCGGCCGCCAACCTGGCACCGGCACCGAACACATCGCCATCGCACGCGAAAAGAAGGTCGACAAGTTCGGCCGCGCGTACGCGACCGGCAAGCGCAAGAACGCGGTCGCCCGCGTTTGGGTGAAGCCCGGCAAGGGCAACATCACCATCAACGGCAAAACCAGCGACGCATACTTCGCACGCCCGGTTCTGCGCATGATGATCAACCAGCCGTTCAAGGTCACCGAGCGCGAAGGCGAGTTCGACGTGATCTGCACGGTCGTTGGCTCGGGCCTCTCGGGCCAAGCCGGCGCGGTGCGTCACGGCATCTCGAAGGCGCTGGCTGACTATGAGCCGGCGCTGCGTCCGGCGCTCAAGCATGCCGGCTTCATGACCCGCGACAGCCGCGTGGTTGAGCGTAAAAAGTACGGCCGCAAGAAGGCCCGCCGGAGCTTCCAGTTCTCGAAGCGCTAATCGCTTCACGAATATGGGTTACGGGACGGGCGCTTCTCTCAGGGAAGCGCCCGTTTTGTTTT
>JAEUMT010000021.1 GCA_016791365.1 Hyphomonadaceae bacterium
ATGACCATGGTCGGCTGCTCGATGGCCTACAACATGACCGAAACGCCGGCGCGCAAGGCGCTGCTGCGCCGCTTCGATCACGCCGCCATCTTCCTGATGATCGCCGGCTCCTACACGCCCTTCACCACCATCCGCTTCGACGGAGCCTGGGCGATCTCGATGACGACGCTCGTGTGGGGCCTCGCGCTCCTCGGCGCCGCCGGCAAACTCTTCCTGCCCGGCATCGGCAAGCGTCTTTGGCTCATCTTCTACGTCGCGCTCGGCCTCCTGATCTTCGCCGCGTTCGGACCGCTCGTGCAAACCGTACCGCTCCCGGGCGTCATCCTGCTGTCGATCGGCGGCCTGCTCTATGTCGCCGGCATCCCGTTCTACGTCCTGGAAAAGCTGCCGTTCCGCCGCGCCATCTGGCACAGCTTCGTCATGGCCGCCGCCGCCGTGCATTACGCGGCCGTGCTGACGGGCGTCGTATTCGCGTAGTACAATCTCGTCATGAGACTTGAAGGCAAGCGCGCCATCGTCGTCGGCGCGGGACAAACTCCGGGCGACACCATCGGCAACGGCCGCGCCATCGCGACCTTGTTCGCACGTGAAGGCGCGCGCGTACTCTGCGTCGATCGCATCGGCGCTCGCGCCGAAGCCACGGCCGCCGAAATCAACGCGGCCGCCATCGAAGCCGACATCACCAGCACCGACGCCTGCGCCGCCATCATCGCCGAAGCCAACACACGCTTCGGCGGCGTCGACATCCTCATCAACAATGTCGGCATTGGCGGCGGCGGCGACGGCCCCGCGCACTTGGCGGACGAAGCCGCCTTCGACCGCATCATGAACGTCAATCTCAAAGGCGCGTGGCTCACCATCAAAGCCGCGACGCCAGCGCTCCGCGAAAGCAAAGGCGCCATCGTCAACATCTCGTCGCTCGCCTCGCTCGCCGGCGCCAGCATGATCGCCTACGAAGTCTCGAAAGCCGCGCTCAATCGGCTGACGCTCTCGGTCGCGCTCTCGAACGCCAAATACGGCCTGCGTTGCAACGCCATTCTCCCCGGCCTCATGGATACGCCAATGGCGATGGCCGGACACTCAGCCGCGCAAGGCATCGACATTGAAACGCTGCGCGCCAAACGCGCCGCGCAAGTGCCGCTCAACGCAGCTATGGGCGACGCCTGGGACACCGCCAACGCCGCGCTCTTCCTCGCCTGCGACGAAGCCAAATTCATCACCGGCGTGCTGCTTCCCGTCGATGGCGGCATGTCGGCGCGCGTCGGCTAACACTTCGCTCCAACCTGCAAAGAGCGGCGCGGGCAAATGCGATGATGCTCCGTTCCTTCTCCTGGTTAAGGAGAAGGCCGCGTCGACCACCAAATGATCCAGATCAGCACCGGCTGAAACGCCATGCGCAGCCACAACACCGTCGCGCCAATCGCTGGATAGCGCTCAGGATGCAGCGCCATTTCGAGATTGGCCGGCGTCACGCAAATCGTCAGCGCGATCAGCGCCCAGCCCGCGAGCGATCTGAAGCGCGGCATCAGCACGCCAATGGCGCCGCCGATTTCGCAGACGCCCGTGAACAAAACCCAAAACTCAGGCCACGGCGCATAAGGCGGCATGATAGAAACAAACGCCTCGGTGGCAACAAAATGAAAAACGCCGCCAACCGCGAACCACACAACGACGAAACCAAGCCCAAGCCGCCGCCACATGGCCGTCGATATGTGGATCATGCGATGGTGGCTCCAAGGACGAAGGCTGATGGCCCGCGTCTGCTTCGACAAGCTCAGCATGACGCTACTGGAAGGCGGGCGCCACAATCTAGGTTAGCGTCACGCTGAGCCTGTCGAAGCGCGACGTCACCGCATCAACGAAGTACGAGGCTCCGGCTACGCTTGCGCAACGTGACGCTGCCCTAGCCACATGCTAGCCAATGTCCAGGGAGCCCGCGCGCCATGACCGAACACACCTGTTTCAAAGTCAGCATCGAAAACAACATCGCTCATATCGTCCTCAATCGCCCCGAGGCGTTCAACGCCATGCCGCGGCCCTTCTGGAATGAGCTGCCGGCGATCGTTCAGGACATCAACGACAACGCGCGCGCGCGCGTCATCGTCATCTCCTCGACCGGCAAGCACTTCACCGCTGGCATGGACATTTCGGTTTTCACCGACGGCTCAGGCATTGGCGCCCAAGGCGGCGATCAATACGCGCGCGCCGAAGCCTTCCGCCAATTCGTGCTGACGCTGCAGGGCAGCTTCAATTGCCTCGATACCGCGCGCATGCCGGTGATCGCCGCGATCCAGGGCGGCTGCATCGGCGCCGGCGTCGACATGAGCAGCGCCTGCGATATCCGCTTCTGCACCGAAGACGCCTTCTTCCAGATCGCCGAAATCAATATCGGCATGACCGCCGACGTCGGCACCTTTCCGCGCCTGTGCAAACTCATCCCCGAAGGCTGGGTGCGCGAACTTGCTTACGCCGGTCGCCGCTTGCCCGCGCAGCGCGCCAAAGAGATCGGCCTCGTCAACGAAACCTTCACCACGCAGGAAGCGATGCTCGCGCACGTCATGGAACTCGCGCACGAAATCGCCGCCAAAGCCCCGGTCGCCGTCGCCGGCTCCAAGCGCATGATCAATCACGCCCGCGACCATTCCATCGCCGATGGCCTCGATTACATCGCCACCTGGCAAGCCGGCATGTTCTCCCCTCCCCACATGATGGAAGCCTTCGCCGCCAAAGCCCAAAAGCGCGATCCGGTGTTCGAAGACTTAGCGCCGCTAAGAAAGAAGATGTAACTTAGACGCCAACAAGTTGGAGCAGAAGATGTGACACGTAGGCAGTAGGCAGTAGGCAGTAGGCAGTAGGCAGTAGGCATGCTTGCGCCACGCCTGCTACAAGCTCGACAACCCCATTGCCCATTGCCTACTGCCTATTGCCCTCTTGCGGAGCAAGACATGGACATCCGTTTCGTCTCCCCCGGCCCGAACCCACCGCACGAAGTGAACGCCTTCGTCGAAATCCCCCAAGGCGGCCTGCCGGTAAAATATGAGCTCGACCAAAAATCCGGCGCGCTCTTTGTCGATCGCTTCCTGCACACCTCGATGCTGTATCCGAGCAATTATGGCTTCATCCCGAACACGCTCGGCGAAGACGGCGATCCGCTCGACATTCTTGTCGTCACGCCGATGCCAGTCGTGCCCGGCTGCCTCATCCGCTCACGCCCGGTCGGCGTGCTGTTGATGGACGATGAAAAAGGCGTTGACGAAAAAATACTCGCGGTCCCGGTCGATGCGCTGAATCCGTTTTATAAGGACGTCAAAACGCACGAAGATCTGCCGCCGCTGCTCGTGCAGCAGATCAAGCACTTCTTCACCCACTACAAGGATCTCGAACCCGGCAAAATGGCGAGCGTCGGCGAATGGGCGACGCTCGACGTCGCCTATGAGCGCATCAATCTGGCGATCAAGCGCAAGAAATGACGTCCGCGATCGCCGCCAAATTGATCGACGCACTCGAAGCCGCCGCCGGGCGCGAAGCCGGCGGCCAAACCGCGCTCGTCTCCGTAACGATCGATATGCTGAGCGCCGACGCCGAAACTTCGGCCGAAGCCAAGCTCGTGCGCAAAACCCGCACGCTCGTCTTCATGAGCGCCGAAGCGCGCTCCGCCAGCGGCGAACGCGTCGCGACCGCCTCAAGCGTGCACAAAGTCCTGAGCGCCTAACCCCCGCTTCCCGGACCCAAGGATGGGCCAATCAGCTGTAGAAATGGAGCCAGCGCCAGAAATGGCGTCACGCTACTTAAATAATTGAACTCAGATTGGCGCCGAGCCCCGAAACCCCGGCCCGCTAAACCCGCGGCGCGATCCAGCGCATTTCGACCAACGTCGCATCGTGCAGAAGATCAGGCTCGATCTCGTCGAACGACGCGGCCGGCTCAGCCCCATCCGGCAAACGATAGACGCGCCAGAAGCGTCCATCCGCCGCCGTCGAGCACGCAAAGCCATTGCCGCCGTCGAATTGTTCAGTGGCGCAGAACACCACCTCTTCCGGCGGCGCCACCGCGAACTTCGATTGACCAACGACCTCGCCGGCGGGGCTGCGCGCCTGCGCCGAGCGCGTCACCACGGAATGGATGTGCTGACGATCCGCTGTCGGCAGCACGCGAAACACTTCCTCGGCGCCGGTCGAAAGCGTGATCGCCTTGAACGCTTCGCCTTCGACCTGATCATCGACCTCGGCGACGACGTAATCCGCCGCCGCGCCCTGCACCGCCGCGACATTCATCGGCAACGCCGCGGAAATGCCCGCCGCGCCATCCGGACCGATCGTCGACGCGGACGTCTCCGACGCCACCGCAACCGGATCAGCGTCGCTGGTCTCGCGTTGTTGCGCTTGCTGTCCGCACGCGGCCAAAACCAGCGCCGCCGCGATAACCCATCGCTTCACGAGAACACCTCGAACAAACCGGCGGCGCCCATGCCGCCGCCGATGCACATCGTCACCACCGCGTTCTTGGCCTTGCGACGGCGGCCTTCGAGCAGAACGTGGCCGACCAGGCGCGCGCCCGTCATCCCGAACGGGTGGCCGATCGCGATCGAGCCGCCGTTGACGTTATACTTCTCCGGATCGATGCCGAGTTTGTCGCGGCTATAGAGGCACTGCGACGCGAACGCTTCGTTAAGTTCCCAAAGATCGATGTCATCAATCTTCAAGCCCTGGCGCTCCAGCAAACGCGGCACCGCGAACACCGGCCCGATGCCCATTTCGTCCGGATTGCAGCCGGCGACAGCAAAGCCCTTGAACATCCCGAGCGGTTCAAGACCACGGCGCTCAGCTTCCTTCTCATCCATCAGCACAAGTGCGGCCGAGCCGTCCGAGAGCTGGCTTGCATTGCCTGCCGTCACGAAATTGCCGGGCCCGCGCACCGGCTCAAGCTTCGCCAGGCCTTCAAGCGTCGTGTCAGGGCGGTTGCAATCGTCGCGATCGACAACGGTCTCGACGATGCTCTCGGCCTTCGTCGCTTTATCGACCACCTTCATCTTCACGTTCATCGGCACGATCTCGTCCTTGAAGAGACCGTTCGCCTGCGCCGCCGCGATGCGCTGCTGCGAGCGCAGCGAATATTCGTCCTGATATTCGCGGCTGATATTGTAGCGCTTGGCGACGATGTCGGCGGTTTCGATCATCGGCATCCACATTTCGGGATGGTCTTTCAGCAGGCGCTCCTCAAACACCGGCTTGGTGTTGGCCAGACGCGTGCCCGAGATCGATTCAACGCCGCCCGAAATGCCGACCTTGGCGCCTTCCTGCATGATGTAGTGCGCGATCTGCGCCGTCGATTGCAGACCCGACGAACAAAAGCGGTTGATGGTCGCGGCCGAGACCTTGAAATCGAGGCCGGCCCAAACCGCCGCGAGACGCGCCACGTTATGCCCCGTCGTCGCTTCCGGCGAGCCGCACCCGAGGATGAGGTCTTCGCACGCATCCGGCTCCAGCTTGGCGCGCTTGGCGGCATGCAGGATCGAATGGCCGGCGAGCGCTGCGCCATGCGTGTCGTTGAACCCGCCGCGCCCCGACTTGGCGAGACCCGTACGGGCGTATGAAACGATGACAGCGCGGCGGGCCATGGACGTACTCCTCCAAATATTTGCGCGGACACTAATCGCCGCGATGCGCGCGTGAAAGCGCGTATCGCGGCGTCAGCGTCACTATAACCGCGATTACGAGATCGCGTTGTTGTTCACGAGCCCACCGGTTGGCGCCGCTTCCGGCGCCGGCGGCGATACAGGCGCCGAGGCGGAAACTCCTCCTTGCTGGAAGATGCCGCGCCCGCGGTCCTGGATCCACTTGGCGATGTCCTCCGAGAGAACCCCCGCGACAATGCCGACGAGCGACACCGTGAACGGATTGAGCGTCGAGGATGTCGTCGCCTGCTGCACCGAGGACGCGATCGAAAAGCCGGCTATGGCGGCGTTGGCGAGCACATAGAATGCGAGCGCCGCGCACATGCCAAAGATAAGACGCACAACGATCTCGGCCATCGTCACCTGCACCGGACGATTGAGATAAGCGGGGAAGAGATAAAGCAGCGAGCCAAGCGCGCCCATCAGCAGAACGAGAATCGTCGAAAGCAATGCCGGGTGCCCCTGCGCGAGAAAAGCACTGGCGCCCAGCGGGCTCATCGAACGCAGCGCATACGCTTCGCCGCGAATGCGCGTGTAGTGCTCATAGTCCGGCACAACGCTCTGCTGGAGCGCGAAGACGCGGCGGTTGACCTCAGCGACCTGGCCGGAAACCAGACGCTGGCGCGCCACCAGCGCCGACCGCTCCGCACCGCGATCATCGAGCGCTTCTTCCTGCGATGCGAGTTGCTGCACCTGCACGCGCAATTGCGCCACGCCCTGCTGATCAGCCGGCGGCAGCCCGGGGCGCGCGGCAAGCGCATTGATACGTTGCGAAAGCCCCTGCGCGGTCATGTCAGCGGCGGCGCTTTCACCCGTTTGAACGTTGGAGCGCGTTTCGATATCGGCGATCGCGCCCACCATGGCGGCGCGCGCTTCGTTGGTTGAAGCCTCCGCCCCTTGAACCTGCGTATCCAGCGACGCGATCTGCTGGTCGATCTCGAGCAACTCGCCGCGCGGGCCAGCGCTTTCGCCTTCAAGCTGACGGATCTGGCGATCGGCCGCGTCGAGTTGCGCAAACGATATGAGGCCGTTCGTCGACGGCGAAATTTGCTGCACGCCAAACTGGAAATCGCGCGAGCTGAACACGAGCGCGGCAAGGCCAAGCACAGCCACCATCGCCACCGCGAGCACCACGCCTACGGAAAACTTGTAGATCGTCATCGCCGGTCGTCCCCTTGGTTCTAATCCGACGCGCCCACCCGCACGCGTCCCGCCGCAGGCCCCGTTCTAGCGCATCGGATGGGAGCGGGCTGGCCTTTTTTAACCATGGAAGCTGACCTGAGCCGTAGCTGACGCTACGTAATCACTATTCAGTGAACATTTTCTCATTCCTTCAATTTTCTCTTGTCAGCCATCAGCGAACCCGTCATACAGGCGATGCGCTCCTCCCCAAGCAGCGCGACCAGTCCAGGAGTAGGTTCATGTCCGTCATTCGTTCGATCGTCGCCGCCGCTGTGATCAGCGCTGCTTTCGTCGCCCCCGCGTTCGCCCGCGAAGTTTACACGATCAAATTGTCGGCCCCGGTGGCCGCCCAAACCCGCATTATCGCGCTCAACACCATTTGGGATTGCGAAGGCGACACCTGCCTCGCCCGTGCCGACCATGGCGTGAACGTCCGTTCGTGCCGCCAGTTCGTGCGCCAGGCCGACGGCCTGCGCATCGTCTCGTACGGCGCCGCCAATGAACAACTGAGCGCTGACGAAGTCGCGCGCTGCAACGGCGAGACCTATCAGGCGTCGAGCGGCCAATCAGGCCAATAATCGAACGCGCTTGGGCGCTTTGAGTTTGAGAGCCGCCGGTCGAAAGACCGGCGGTTTTTCATATCCGGCCGCGGAGATCTTCGCGCCAGGGATGCGCGCCGCAGGGCGCAAGCGTCAGCGCCTGCACCGCCGGATCATCGCCAATGCGCATGCGCGCGGCGCCCGTGCGCGCATCGACGATACTGTGCGTCAGCGGCGCCAGGCCGCCATTGGGTTGGCGCGCCAGCACCAACATGCCGCGCGCGCCGGCGACGCGCGCCCCGCCGGCGACATGCGGCAGCTCATAAGTGATGCGCACGCGGAACGACAGGCCTTCGCTTTCCAGCCTGTAACGTGGATGATCGAACAGCGTTTGCGTCTCTTCGTCATAGACGACTTCAACCGCATCCGCCTGAAAACGCACACCTACGCCGGCCGCGCACGCCGCGGGCCCCGCGCTCCACAACCCATCCAATTCGGCAGGCGGGCGCGATGGCCCGGCGCACGCCGAAACCAGAAGACTCACGGAAAGGAGCGCCAAAGCGCGCAACATCAGGCAATGGAGCTACGCTGGTATGGTTGATGCTGTCTGAACGTCGCTAAATCACTGGTCAAAGCAGCAGCGGCGCCCCATGTGACGGCCATACCTCATGGACATACCGGTGCCCGCCCCCTCCGCCGCCAAACACGGCGTACATACTGAAGGTCGCGCGGCCTCCGAAGTTCTGCAGGAGCTGTCGGACTCATTCACCAGCGACAGAATCAGCGTCGGCGATCTGATTGACCGGCTCGATTCACGCGCCCACGGCGTGCTCTTGCTCATCCTCGCATTGCCGATGTGCATCCCGAACGTGCCTGGCATCTCCACCATTTTCGGCGTGCTGATGATCGCGCCCGCGCTCGGCCTTCTCTTCGGTCAGCGCCGCTTGTGGCTGCCCCGCCAAGTGCGCGCCTGGACGTTCCCGCGCGCAGCGTTTTGCCGCGCGCTCGGCGTCGCGATCGGCGGTTTGCGACGCGTCGAATTCCTGATCAAGCCGCGCCTTTCTTTTCTGACGCGCTGGCCCGTCACGTCCGCCGTCGGCTTTCAAACGCTGCTCATGGCGCTGGTGCTGATCCTGCCGATCTTCGGCGCGAACATGCCGCCAGGCGTCGCCGTCGTGTTCATGGCGCTCGCTCTGATGCAGCGCGACGGCCTCTTGATGCTGCTCTCAATTCCGATCGCGATCGGCTCGATCATCTACGTCTATCTGTTCACCAAGTACGGCATCCTCGTCGCCGCCTGGCTCGGCAATTGGGCGCAAGACGCCCTCACTTCGCTCAACCTTCATTTCTTCTAGGCGCGCGCCCCGCGCGGCGCATACGCCCAGGCGATCGCGATCAGGCCGGCAAGCAACAGCACCGAATATTCCATGCCGTTGCGTCCCGCGCCGACGACGAACCATCCCGCCGGCAAGTGCACCAGCACCATGCCGAGCCCGATAATGCAGATGTGCCCAAGCGCGGCGAGAGTCACGTAGCGGCGCGCGAGAATGAAGAGCGGCCCGATCAGCTCATAGACGGTGACCGCGCCCGCCCAATAAAGCCCCATCGGAAAGCCAAGCGAACTCAGCCACTCGCCGAACCCCGTCACGTGTGGGTCCCATTGGCTGGCGCGAAACGCCCCGTGAATGAACACTAGAACCGCAAGCGTAACGCGCACGATCGACAGCGAAAACTCAAGCCGATCCGCATGCGCGCGTGGTCCAAAAAGCATTGCGGCCCTCCCTCATCACAACGACGAAAGTGCGCCGCAGCGCGGCGTCATGCGCAATGAGATTGCGACGAAGCGACTAGCAGCTCGTGCGGATCAGCCAGCCAAGCTGCGCGCCGCCGCGATCGACGGCGGGTTCAACCGTGCGGCAGTTGCGCGCCGCCGGCCGCGGGCCGCCCGGCTGAAACTCCGGATCGCCCTCGCCGTTGCGCCGGTCGACATCGGACAGCGGCTCATACACCGACACCGCCCCATCCGTGATGATGCACTCATGCCGCGAGCCATTCGCTTCGCGCATGCGCACCAGCACTTCGCCCTGATCGAGCGCTGACGCGAACGAAATCCGCGCCGGCGTCGATGACGCACGTGCAACGCAGGTATTGATCGCCGGCATCAGCTCCGGCAGCAGCGACGCCCAGGTCGGCCGCTCGCCCTCAATCACGCCGCGGCGCGCGCAACCCTGATAAGCGACGCCTTCAAACAAAACATGCGCCGTGTACGGCAGCTCGACGCCGCTCGCGGTGCAAGCTTGCTGCGAAATCGTAATCGTGAGCGGCCCCGCGACAACGCGCATGCCGCGCTCGCGATAATCGCGATCGCCTGGAATGCCGCCATCTTCGCCGAGCCCCGGCCGCGCGAACTGCGCGTAATCGGTAAGCAGCGTCAGCTCCCAGGCGCCTTCGGCGTTGCCGAGCGCATCGATGCTGCCGGAAGCCTGGAACTCGCCTTCATATTGCGCGCGCTGTTCAGCACTCGCCGGACCGCCAAGGGCGGCCAACGTTTCGGCGGCGATTTCTGCTTCACGTTCGGCGTTGGTGGGCGTTGACGGCCCCTCTTCGCCCGATGGCGATTGCCGTTGGCATGCCGACAAAACGGCGACGCTCAGTACGAGCCCTGCCAGCGCACCGCGGATCAAGGTCCGCATCGGCTTCCCCCTGTTGGCTCTGCCATCCGGATGGATGTCAGCACCGTCATAGCGGGTAGTATAGCCCCATGCAGCGTGATTCCGGCGCCCCACTGTGGGAGTTTTTCGCGGGAGGCGGCCTGGCGCGCCTGGGCCTCGAGCCCGATTTCGCCTGCGTCTTCGCAAATGACATCGATCGGGCCAAGGCGAACGCCTATCGGACAGCGTTTCCGCCCGGCGATCACATGCACGAAGGCGATATCTGGAAGCTCACGCCGGCAAAGCTTCCCGGCAAGGCGGCTTTGGCGTGGGCCTCGTTCCCGTGCCAGGACCTCTCGCTCGCGGGCGCACGCCGGGGTCTAGCCGCCCCGCGCTCCGGCGCCTTCTGGGGCTTTCACGCCCTCATCGAAAAACTCGGGCACGAAGGCCGCGCGCCCGACGTGCTCGCCCTCGAAAACGTCAGCGGCTTGCTCAGCTCTCACGGCGGCGCCGACTTCACAGCGTTGCTGCACGCGCTCGATGATCTCGGCTACCGCGCCGGCGCGCTCGAAATCGACGCGGCGCACTTCACCCCGCAATCGCGCCCGCGCCTCTTCATCATCGCCGCCCGCAACCCGCCCGCGCATCTCACCGCATCCGGCCCGAGCGAGCCGTTTCATAGCCAGGCGCTCCGCAACGTCGTCGCACGCCTGCCCGACGCGCAGCGCAAGCGCTTCGTGTGGTGGCGCCTCGACACGCCGCCAAAGCGCAACACGCGCCTCGCCGATCTGCTCGACGCTGACAGCGATGCGTGGAATAGCGACGAGCAAACCGCCAAGCTCGTCTCGCAAATGAGCCCGCTGCAACGCACGCGCCTCGAAGCGCTGCAGGAGAGCGGACGCCGCGACGTCGGCGCTGTTTTCCGGCGCATCCGCATCGAACACGGCGAGCGCGTACAGCGCGCGGAAGCGCGTTTTGACGGCCTTGCGGGCTGTTTGCGCACCCCCACTGGCGGCTCAAGCCGCCAGCTTCTGCTGTTCGTTGAAGGCAAACAGCTCAAGTCGCGCCTGCTCTCACCACGCGAAGCCGCGCGTCTCATGGGCGTGCCGGAGCACTACCCGCTACCCAGCGGGCAAACCGCAGCGCTCCACCTCGTCGGCGACGCCGTATGCGTGCCCGTCGTGCGCTGGCTCTCGCAACACCTGCTGGCGCCGCTTGCGGGCGCGGCGACGGCGCGCAAGAGCGCTTAAGTGCGCGCCGACGTTTTCGACCCCGCCAAACGCTCAGCAATCATGCGCGCCGTCAAATCGCGCGACACCGGCCCCGAACTCAAAGTGCGCGCGCTGGTGCGCGAGCTCGGCTACGCACGGCGCTATCGCCTCAACGGCGCCAACCTTCCCGGCAAACCCGATCTCGTTTTCAGCGCAATGCGCAAAGCCGTGTTCGTGCACGGCTGCTTCTGGCACGGCCACGATTGCAAACGCGGCGCGCGCCAGCCGAAAGACAACGCCGCCTATTGGCGCGCCAAGATCGCACGCAACACAGCGCGCGATCGCGCCTCACTCAAAGCGCTGCGCAAAGACGACTGGACGCCGCTTGTGATCTGGGAGTGCGAAACGCGCGACGCCGTCGCGCTCAAGCGCAAGCTCACGAAATTCCTGCGCTAGCGCTCCGCCCCCGCCCGCGGGGCCGACCCTGCTACGCCGCAGCGAAGCTCCGGCTTCGCCGAGGCGAGGCCGCGGACGAGGGCGGAGTTCGGGGCGTCAGCATCACAGGAGGACGTGCGCCCCCGCCCCAATTCCAAACGCGCCGTCGCCATCAGGGCGGCCAGCGGCGCCGCGCCAATCAATCGGAGCGCGGGACGGTCATCGGCCTTGGGCGATGGTCCCAGCATGGCGGCGATCGTCAGCACCGGCGCGCTCCTAGTTGCAAATCACTCGCAATAGCAAAACATGCAGACGCAAAGCCGTCAAGCACCCCGTCCGGGGTTAAGCGGCCGAGGTGGCCCGGGCCGCGACGACGGGCGCGTCGAGCGTAAAGGAGAACACCGAGCCTTCGCCCAGCTCACTCTTGGCGACGAGCTTGCCGCCCATCAGGCGCGCAAGCCGCAGCGAGATTGAAAGCCCGATCCCCGGCCCCTCGCCATCGGCGCTAAGCCGCTCGCGCCCGAAGATCAGCGCCAATTGCGAGCGCGACATGCCCGCGCCCGTATCAGCGACGACGACAGTGAGGCGCACGCGCGAAGCATCGATCGGCTGCGCGCTCATCCGCACGCGTACGCCGCCATGTGTGGTGTAGCGGATCGCATTGGCGAGCAGGTTGAACAGAATCTGACGCACGCGTCCGGCGTCGAGCACAAGGTGCGGCGGCAAGGCCGGATCAACATCGACAAAAAGTTCGAGCTGCTTGTCCTGCGCCGCGGCGCGGAAGGCGCTGACAACGCTGCGCAGGAGTTCGCGCGGATCGGCGGGTTTCGCATCGATCCGCAGTTGGCCGTTTTCCAGGCGATCAAGATCGGAGAGATCGCTGAGCACCAGCCGCAAGACCTCACTGGCTTGCACCAAGGTCGCGATATGCGCGCGCGCTTGCGGCGATTGCGCGGCGCGCCGCAAATGCTCCGCGGCCCCGACGAGCGCCGTCATCGGCGTTCGCATTTCATCGTTCATACGCTGAATTACGCTGCTTTTCGCGGCGGCGGCGGCAGCCGCGGCCTGGCGCTCGCGCAGCACCGCGGCCTCCGCTTCGAGTTGCGCCGCATCGGATGCAAGCAGGCTCTTCCAAAGATTGACGCCAAACGCCAGCAGCAACAAACCGCCCATGAGCGGCATCAGATCGAGCGGATTGCGCGCGCCGTTCACAAGATACTCGGCCAGAGGCAAGCCAAGCAAAAACGCCACTGTCGATCCCGCGGCGGCAATTGAAAGCGTGATCGAGGACCGCAACGTCGCCGCCGCGTTCGCAAGCCCGCCGAACAGATAGATGATCGCCAGCGTCTCACCCGGCACATAAGGCGAGAACCACAACATCGCCGCGATGATGTTGCCGTAGATGCCCTGCGCCGCCGTCCAGAGAATGACACGCGGCATGCTGCGCGGCGGATCGCCGGCAACGCACGCCTTCAACAGACGCTGAAACATCCAGCGGTCAAACAGCAGCACCGGCGTAAGACCGGCGAACCAGAGTATCGGCGTCATCTCGCCAATGACCGAGGTCGCGACAGCCGCGACGATCGCGCACGAGCCCAGGCGCAACCACGTATTGGCAATGCGCGCACGGCTGACATTGGCCAAAGCGCGGGCGCGTTTGGCGCGGTCGGGCAAGGGGGGCGCGGCAGCCGTCAAAACAGGCGGGATTGTGTCAAACGCCTCCTGAACTTTGGTTAAGACGGGAACTCCGCTTGCCGGTTCGGCGCGGGAGCGCTTCAAAGTCCCCCTGGGGGATTTCCGATGCGCCTTTTCGTTGCCGCCATATGCGCCGCTCTGCTGCTGACCGCCGCTTCGCCTCGCGCGGAAGTTGTAGCCGCCTCACCCTCCGCGTTCTCGCTCAGCTACCGGGCCGAGATCGCCAAATCCCCGGACCAGGTCTGGAGCGATCTGCAACGCATCAATCGCTGGTGGAGCGCCGCCCACACCTATTCCGGTGACGCATCAAATCTCCGCCTGGAGCCCAGAGCCGGCGGATGTTGGTGCGAGCGTTGGGGAAACCGCCAATCCGTCGAGCACGCGCGCGTGGTCCTGGTCATGGAGCACGAAGGCGTTCGCACGCTGCGTCTCATCGGCGGCTTCGGCCCGCTCCAGGAAATGGGCGTTACAGGCGTGCTGACCTTCACGGTCTCGCCGCACCCCAATGGCGCGAATTTGGCGCTCACCTACCGCGTCACAGGCGATCCCGGCCTCAACCTCGACGCCCTCGCGGCGCCTGTGGATGGCGTCATGGCCGGGCAGTTCGCCCGCCTCGTTCAATATTCGTCGGGAACGCTCGACTGATCCAGGCGTTCAGCGCAGGCTCAGAATACCGGCGCCATGTTCCCGACTGGATCGGGCCGTACGTCGCGCCCGTTCAATTGGAGGGGTTGCCCTATGTTTCGTAAAGTCACTGCCGCGCTCGCGGTACTCATGCTCGTCGCCGGCTGCACCACGACCGATCCGGTCACGGGCGAACGCGAACCGAACCGCACCGCGAACGGCGCCATCATCGGCGCGATCGTCGGCGCGGGCGCGGGCACGCTCGCTGGCGGCGACGATGGCCGCAACGCCGCGATCGGCGGCGTCATTGGCGCGCTCGCCGGCGGCGCCATCGGCAATTACATGGATCGCACCTATCAAAACCTGCGTGAGCGTCTCGCCGGCACCGGCGTCGGCGTTGAGCGCATCAACCAGGAAAAAATTCTGCTCATCTTCCCGGCCGACCTCACGTTCGATCTGAACCGTGACTCCGTGAAGAGCCAGTTCCTGCCCGTGCTCAACAACACCGGCTCGATCCTGCGCGAGTACGAACAAACCACGGTTGACGTGTACGGCTTCGCCGATTGCACTGGCGCCGACGCCTACAACCAGGATCTGTCGGAGCGTCGCGCAAGCAACGTCGCCACGGTGCTTGCCTCGAACGGCGTCATCCGTCAGCGCATCATCACGCAAGGCTTCGGTGAAACGCGCCCGGTCACGCAACCGTGCTCGGCCGCCGCGAACCGCCGCGTCGAAGTGACGATCAGCGCCTTCACCGGCCGTTGATCGCCTGAGCTAAAACAAAGACGCCGTCGCGCCAAAAGCGCGGCGGCGTTTTTCTTTCCGGAGCACACAGCATGCGCGCACTGATCCTCGTTCTCGCCCTCGCCGCCTGCTCACCCGCGGCGACAACCGAAACGCCTGCGACCACCGCCGAAGCGCCCAACACCACCGCCCAAGCGCTCGCCGAAATGCCGTCCTGGGCAGATGCACGCGCCGCCGGCGTCGACTTCCGCGCCATCGGCCAGGAGCCCGGCTGGATCGTCGATATCTACACAGCCGACCGCATCGTCGCCCTGCTCGATTACGGCCAAACCCGCCTCGAATTTCCGGGCCCGAACCCAACCAATCCCCGCGAGGGCTCAACCCGCTACGAAAGCCAAGCCAACGGCCACACACTTTCGATCACCTACAACCGCGCGCCTTGCCAAGACGCCATGAGCGGCGAAGCCTATCCGGCGACCGTCGAACTCATCATCGACGGCCGCACTCTGAACGGCTGCGGGCGGAGCGTCTAACAGCGAGACGCAATGTCCGCTTTGGGCCCAAATGGACGGTCGCGGCCCGACGCATCGGTAGCTATTGTCGGCGGATGCGGATCAATCTTGTTCATGGACAAACTGCGGGCGGCTTGCTTAGGCAAGCGGTTCGCGACTTTGGCCTGCCTGGCGAAGTGTGCGTCATTGATGACGACCTTTCGGTGGGGCCGCTCCACGACGACCGCACGCGAAATGAATGGTGGCTAGCCGTCTATGGCCCGCACCCCAAGGCACATCAACCGAGTCTATATGATCAGTGGCAATCGATCAGCGATAGCCTCCGTACAACAAGCGAACTCGTGCTGTGGTCGTCGAACTCAGCGCGCGATCATGTCTTTGAGCGCATGGCGGTGTCCGTGCTCAGTGAACGTTCGGCATTCTTCCAAGTACTCGTTCCGGCCTCTGGAAAGCTAGAAGGAGTGCCATTCCATGCCCCACACGCACTCGCGGCAATGGAGGCGACTAGACGAGTTCTAACTGCGACCGAATTGGCGGATCGGGCCGCGACTTTTGCGAACCAACTGCGCCAAAGCGGCGGGATAAGGGTGCTAAAGCGGGGCTCGATCATTGCGCTGCCAGAGAACGCCTTTGATGAATTCTTGCTGGAGCGTTGCCCGCTCGAATGGACTAAGTGGTACTACCCAATCGGGCACGCAATGGGCGATTGCGACGGACAAAATCTGATGAGCGATGCGTTCTTCTCGTGGCGCTTAAGATTGCTGGTCGAGGACCGACGAGTTGAAGCACAAGGCGATCTAACATCCTTTGAAAACCTCAAAGGCGTGTTGGTTCGCCGCGTTGACGCAAGATGACGTTACGTCTGCTCGCGATGAAATGCCGAGTAAACCACTAACGGAACGGCGGCTCGTCGAACGCGCGCAGCTTGCGGCTGTGCAGGCGATCGCGGTTTTGCTTCAACAGCGCGATCGTCTCCAACCCGATGCGCAAGTGCGAGCCGACGGCGCTATCGTAAAACCGATCCGATACGCCCGGCAGCTTGATCTCGCCATGCGCGGGCTTATCGGAAATGCACAACAAAACGCCGTACGGCACCCGCAACCGGAAACCCTGCGTCGCCACGCATGCGCTTTCCATATCGACAGCAATGGCGCGCGATTGCGACAGCAATTGCCGCTCCTGATTGTAGTTCAGCTCCCAATTGCGATCCGCGTACGAGACCACAGTCCCCGTCCGCAAGCGCCGCCGCAAATCTTCCTTGTCGCCGCCCGCCACCGACGTCGCCGCCTGTTGCAACGCGATCTGCACTTCCGCGATTGCCGGAATCGGCACTTCGAGCGGCACGCGGTCGTCGAGAATTTTGTCGCGCCGCAAATAAGCGTGCGCCAACACGTAATCGCCAATGCGCTGCGTATGCCGCAAGCCCCCACAATGGCCGATCATCAGCCAGCAATGCGGTCGCAACACCGCCAGGTGATCGGTGATCGTCTTGGCGTTCGACGGCCCGACGCCGATATTCACCAGCGTGACGCCATCATTGTCCGGCGTCGTCAAATGGTAGGCCGGCATCTGATACTTGCGCCACGGCGCGCCCAGCGCCTTCAACTCCGCGTCCTTGTCCCCCGCTTCGACGCGAACGCCGCCAGGACACGACAGCGCCCAGCCTTTCGGCCCGTTGGCGACGCCCTCGGCCGCCCAGCGAATGAACTCGTCGACGTAACGCTGGTAGTTGGTGAACAAGATCCACGGCTGCACGTCGCCATAGGGCGCGCCGGTATAGTGCTCGATCCGCTTCAACGAATAATCCGTGCGCGGCGCATCGAACAACGCCAGCGGACGCGCGCCATCGAGGCGCTCCATCCGCAACCCGTCGACCACGGCATCGCCAACTTGCGTCAGGCGCGGGCTCGGGAAGTAGCGCGCCAAATCCTCGGCCGGCACATTTTCAAACGCCGCCGCGCCCGCCGCATCGAGCACGAACGAATACGGAATTTCGCTATCGCTGACGCGCACGCTCAGCTCCGCGCCGTAATCGTCGACCAGCAATTGCAGCTGCTCGAGCAAATACCGGCGATAATATTTCGGCTGCGTGATCGAGACGGCGTATTCGCCCGGCCACATCATTTGCCCATAGGCGCGCGCGAGCCGCGGCGCCGGCGCGTCTGACAAATATGTGACGCGCAGCTCCGGATAGCGAAACAGCGCCCGCTCATCCAACGAAGGCGGCACGCCCTCTTCCGCGTAGCGGCGGATCGCGTTGATCAGCGCCGTCACGGCGCGATTGTGCAAAAATTCCAGGCGGTCGACGGCTTCAGCGGGCGTTTTCGGATCTTCCATCGCGGGAGTGTCCCGCGCTGGCCGCGCGCGTCAAGAGGCGATAATCAGGCGACGCGCGGGATCGGATCGACCAGGCGCGAACGGCGATACGCATTGTGCGTCATGCTCACCTGGTTCTGAAACAGAAAACCCAGCGGAGCATGATATTGATACGCCGACTCCACCATGATGACGCTGCTGCCCACCGTCATCATGCGGCTGTCGAGCGCGACGTTGGAGCCCGGCTGACGCCCGGCCATGCCGCCATGACCTTCGCTCCAGACAACGCTCGCCGTCGAGGCGTTCACGATCGAGATGCTGGACACGCGGATCTGCATCGAGGCCGGATCGTTCGGGAACATCAGAATATCGAGCGCGCGCCACATGCCGTCGATTTCGGCGTTTGAGATTTCGGTATCGCGCGCGACGACGTCGGCGATGGAGGACGCCGCGTTCTGCGCGCGTTTGTTGGCGCCCATCACGTCGATGAGATCAACCGAGCCCAGGAGCAACGGCACCATCAGCAACGGCGCGATGATGGCGAATTCAAGCGCCGCGACGCCTTTGTTCGCGGCCGCAAAGTGGCGAAGGCGCTGGATCAGCTTCATGCGTAAGGCTCGTTGCGGAACATCATCGTGGACACGAGAATTCGTTGACCACCGGAAATATTCTGAAAGACCGGCTCGAACATCGGCGTGAGCACCTGCCAGCGATAATAGGCGCGCACGACGACGATGTCGGACGCCGCGCCAGGCTGATAGCCCATGCCGGCGTCCGAGAATTGATTGTTCTGGATCGGATTCTGCGCGCCGTTGCTCGCATCGGTGAACGAAGCGAAACGGCGGACATCGAGATAGAGATTGCCGTCGCAACCCATGGCGATGAAGTTGTTGAGCTCATCGCAAAGCTGCGCCTCGATCTGCGCCTCGCTCACGCCGCCCATTTGCGCCTGTCCGGTCCGGATCTGGCGCGCCGTCTCGGTCACGGCGTAATCGAGACTGGTTTGCGCAAAGCCGATCATCGCGACTTCGGCCAAGCCGAACGTCAGCAGGAAGAACGGCATGAGCACAAGCGCGAACTCGACGGCCGCCGAGCCGCGGCGCGCGCGGGCGAACCGCTTGAAGACTCGCATTCTTCGTAATGTGCGCGCGAACATACCGCCTCCGAACGGGCACCTTACCCGCGCAGTGGCTGATTTTCCGTCAAACGAAAGGGTAAATGGCGCTTAACGGCGCGCGGCGGTTGCGGTCGCGGCGCGTGAGGTGATCTGATCGTTCACCGCCGAAGACGCCTCGCCGTCACCGATATCAGGACGCGGACGGCAAAGCGGCGTGCACTCAAGGCGCGCGACTTCCGCGCCGCGCTGAACCATGACCACATCGGTTTCATCCGGCGTGACGACGACGCGCCCCGAATAAAGCACGCGGCCGTTTTGTCCGACGACAACAAGATTGGTCGAGCCGTATGAGCGGCCGGTCACGAACAGGAACTGGTCGTTCTGGACGGTGACGCCGGCGATGCTCGGATTGCCGATCGCCACCCCTTCGGCGGATTCAGACAAGCGGATCGGGAAGGCTTGATCCAGTGCAACGCGGATATCGCGGGCCGAAGCGGGCGCGGCAAACATAAACAGTGCGGCAGCAGCGGCGACGAGCGGACGCAGAACGCGCATTGGCGTTTCCTTCTAATATCTCTCCTTATACTGGCTACGCGCCAATGGTTTCGGGATCGCTAAGAAACGCGCCCGCGCGCAACATGACAACGCGGCAAGCACGCTAAAAAGCGCCGCGCTGTTAACCGAATCTTTGCCTTCCGAGGAGGCGTCAAAATTAACTTCGCTCCCGTAATGTCTGCGAGTGTCTGGGAAGGGTGTCGGGTGCGACGCTTGACCGGGCCGGTGAAAGAGCACTCGACAAACGGAGCTATTATTATGTTGAAGCGTTTCCTGAAGAACGAAGACGGCGCGACGGCCATTGAATACGGCCTCATCGCCGCCCTCATTGGCGTTGCGATCATCGTCGCCGTCACGGCAGTCGGCACGAACCTGACCGCCACGTTCACGGCGATCTCGGCTGGTCTGACCTGATCTAGCTAAAACGTGATGAGCGCGTCGCCCCTCGGATGGCGCGCTCAATACGTCCTTGTTTTCCCCTCTCGAAACGCCGCCCCTCGGGCGGCGTTTTTTGTCGTTAATAATTCCTTGAGTCGGCGCGCGGCAGAATCATTTCGCAATGTTCGAAATGATCGCGCTCACTGCTTTTGCCGGTTTGGTTGTGTTCGCGGCGTGCTCGGACGTCTCGCGCCTCATCATTCCGAACTGGGTTTCGATCGCGTTGACCGCCATCTTTCCGGTCGCCGCGCTGATCGCCGGCGCGCCCCTCCTCAATGTCGGCCTGCACGTCTTGTTCGGTTTCGGCGTCCTCGCCGTCGGCTTCGTGCTTTTCCAATTCAACGTCATCGGCGGCGGCGATGCGAAATTGCTCGCCGCGGTTTCGGTGTGGACCGGCGCCGCCGCGTTCGCGCCCTTTATATTATGGACGGCGATCGCCGGCGGCGTGATGGCGCTGCTGTTGTTAACCGCCCGTCAACTCATTCCCGCCGGCGCCGTGCCGGCGCCGATCGATCACCTTCTCAAAAAGCAAAACGGCATTCCCTACGGCGCGGCGATCCTGGTCGGCGCGCTCATGGCGATTCCATCGCTTCCCTACCTGTCAAGCCCATTAACCCTGTCTTAGCCACAACAATGGTCTGTTCCGTTGGCTGCTTCGGGATGAACGCGCGGGAGTTTTAAAACATGTCAGCGCGTCAGCTGATCGTCTTGGTGGTTGCAGCGATTGCAGCCGTGGGCGCTCTTCTTCTTATTCGCGGCCTTGGCTCGCGCCAGGCCGAACAGACATCCGCCGAGTCCGAGCAAATCGCCGGCCAGCAGGTCCTGGTCGCGGCGCGCGACATTCCGCAGGGCGCCGCGCTCGCGCCGAGCGATCTCGCGGTCGCCCTCTTCCCGACAAGTTCGGTGTCAGGCAGCTTCATTCGCCTCGACCAACAACCTTCGGCGCAAGCTGATTTCGTTGGCGGCGTCACGCGTCGTCCGTTCGTGCAGGGCGAGCCGATCGTCGCCGCTTCGGTCGTGCAGCCGGATGGTCGCGGCTTCCTGGCCGCGCAACTGCAACCCGGTTTCCGCGCCGTTGCGGTTGAAATCGAAAAGACCACCGCCGTCGGCGGCTTCATCCAGCCGAACGATCATGTCGACGTCATCGTCACCGCGCGCCTCAACAATCGCGAAGGCGGCGGCGAGCAGGTCAACAGCGACATCATCCTGCGCGACATTCGCGTGCTCGCGCTCGGCGAAACCACAACCACACAGGATTCAGGCAACGCCCCGGCCATCGTCGAAGCCGGCGTCGCGGTGCTCGAGATGAGCGCCGAAGACGCGCGCATTCTCGCGCTCGGCGACGAAATGGGCACGATCAGCCTCGCGCTTCGCGGCGTGCAAGCTGAAACGGTCGGAATGAATACGCCCTCGAACGGGCGGCAAATGAGCCAATCATCAGGCTCCGTGCGCGTCCATGCGTACGGCGCCGTGTCTGGGGGCAATTGATGAGCGCCGGGAATACTTTTCGCGTTTCGCTCGTTACTGCCCTATCGGCGGCGGTAACGCTTGCGCCAACTTACGCTGTCGCCCAGGTCGAACCGCCGGATGCGCAGACTGTGCGCATCAACAATGGCGGCACGGCGCGGTCGGCTTCCATCGTGCTCCCCTGGGGCAAGTCGGCGATCATCGATCTGCCGGCTGACGCACGCGACATCCTGATCTCGAACCCGCAAATCGCCGACGCCACGGTGCGCACCTCACGTCGCGCTTACGTCATCGGCCGCGCGCTTGGTCAGACCAACATCTTCTTCTTCGACGCGGCCGGCCGTCAGATCGCCAACGTCGATATCCGCGTCGAACCCGACGTTGGTCCTCTCAACGAATTGCTCCATCGCCATCAGCCGAGCAGCAACATCAACGCCGAGGCAGTCAACGCCTCGGTCGTGCTCACCGGCACCGCGCGCAATGCGGGCGACGCCGATCAGGCCGTCAACCTGGCGCGCACATTCCTCGGCATCAGCGGCGGCGAAGGTGCCGGCCAAGGCGGCCAACCGGGCGGCGCCAACTCGCCCGGCAACGCCACCGCCGGCGGCGCAGCCCCGCGGATCGTCAACATGATCCAGGTGCAAGGCAGCGAACAGGTTCTGGTCCGCGTCCGCGTCGTCGAGATGAGCCGCACATTGGTTCGCCAGCTCGGCATCAACGCCAATTACGACGAGATGATCAACCAGCTGATCGGCGAAGATGACTTCCTGAACCTCGCCACCGACAACGGCTTTTCGGTCAACGGCCAAATCCTCGGCGGCCTCACCGCCGCCGGCGGCATCGCCAGCAACATCCTGCGTCCGGACTCCTACGCTTACCCGAGCGGCTCGGTCGATGCGAACATCGGCACCGGCGACGCAATGGTCGGCGGCTACGAGTTCGACGGCACAACCACAACCTACGGCCCCGCGCACGTTGAAAGCGCGCGCCGCACCGACGCCACCATCGAAGCCTTCGAGCGCGCCGGCCTCCTGCGCGTTCTCGCCGAACCGAACCTCACCGCCATCTCGGGCGAAGCCGCGCGCTTCCTCGCCGGCGGCGAATTTCCGGTGCCGGTCAACAGCGACGACGGCCAGATCACGGTTGAGTTCAAGCCCTTCGGCGTCGGCCTCGCGTTCACGCCAATCGTCATGTCGGGCGGCAACATCTCGCTCAAGGTCGCGACCGAAGTCAGCGAACTGACCAGCGAGGGCGCGATCTCGACCGGCGACACGCCGATCCGCAACCAGGATGGCACCACCACCGTCATCCGCGGCATCACGATCCCCGCTCTGCAGGTGCGCCGCGCCGAAACGACGGTTGAAATGTCCTCGGGCAGCTCGATCGTCCTGGCTGGCCTCATCCAGGAGCGCACGCGCCACGCGGTTGAAGGCGTCCCGGGTGTGATGAACACGCCGGTGATCGGCTCGCTCTTCCGCTCGCGTGACTTCATCAACAACGAAACCGAACTGGTCATCATCGTGACGCCGTATCTGGTGCGTCCGACGAGCCCGGAAAATCTGCGCACGCCGTCAGATGGTTTCAGAAACCCCAGCGAAGGCGAAAGCCTGCTGACGGGCCGTCTCAACGCCATCTACCGCCCTTCGCGCGACGAAGCCGGTGAACAACAACAGCGCCTGCAAGGGCCGCATGGTCACGTGATCGAATGAGGCACGTCATGAATTCCCGCCTGCCCCTTCTAGTTGTCGGTTTGACCGCGCTCACGGCTTGCGCCGGCGTGCCAAAGCCCGATCTCACCCAGCCGCCACTGGCGTCGCCTGTCGATCTGCACGAACCGACCGCAGTCGCCGCGGTTGCGCGCGTTGAGATCGCTGTCGCGCCGGGCCAAACCCAGCTTGCGGGCGCGGACCGCGCGCAGCTTCAAGCCTTCGCCGGCGATTATCTCCGCTACGGCCACGGCCCGCTCGTGTTGGAAACGCCTTCAGGCGGCGCCAATTCCGAGGCCGCTTCCGTTCTCGCCGCCGATGCGCGCCGCGCCCTCGCGGAGGCCGGCGTGTCCTACGCCGCGATCGCGGGCTCGACGCGCGATGCAAGCGGCGAAGCGATGCCGATCCTGGTGAGCTTCAACCGCTTCGAAGCCCGCCCGCCCGAATGCGCCCCGCTTTGGGAGCAGGACCTCGCCCACCAGAGCAACAATCAGCCCTGGGCGAGTTTCGGCTGCGCCACCAATTTCAATCTCGCCGCGATGGTCGAGGATCCCGCTGATCTCGATCACCCGCGCGACATGACGGCGCGCAACTCCGGCCGCCGCGACACGGTCATGGACGCCTATCGCCAGGGCGATCAGACCCACGCCGACCGCAGCACAGACGAACGCATCACCATCAGTAACGCGGTCCAATAGGGCTAACGCACATGAGCAACCCCGATCCCGCCTGGAGCCTTGGCTCAGACGACGACTTCGTGCTCGAAGACGACGACACGTTCGGCGTTGGAGAGATCGAAGGGGGCGACCTGCCGCCCTTCGACAACGAGGACGCGCCAATCCCCGCCAACGAGCCGACGCACGCGCTCGCCGGCGAAGATCCGTTTGGCCTGAGCGCGCCAGCGCCGATCGTGCATGCCGCCGCCGCGGCGCCGGCCATGCCGCGTGAGGACACCCGCAGCACCGAGCAACCGGTGCCGCGCATCACCATTCACGCCGCCTGCGAACGTCACGAGATTTCCGACATCATCTCGGGCATCTCCGCCGACCGCCGCATGGCGCGCGCGGAAATCTCCGTCGAAAACGGCGGCATCGAAGCCGCCGTGACGCGCTTTGCCTCACAAGCCAGCCCGAACCTGCTCATCATCGATACGCTGATGCAGGGTCAGCAGATGCTGCACCATCTCGATCGCCTCGCCCAGGTGATCGAGGAAGGCACCAAGGTCGTCATCATCGGCGCCGTCAACGATATCGCGCTCTTCCGCGAGCTGATGGCGCGCGGCGTGAGCGAATACATCGTGCCGCCGACACAACCGCTCGATCTCATTCGCACGATCTGCGGTCTCTATGTGAACCCGGACAAGCCGTTCGCCGGCCGGGTCATCTCCGTGATCGGCGCGCGCGGCGGCATCGGCGCCTCCACCATCGCGCACAACCTCGCCTGGTCGATCGCCGAGCGGCAGGAATCGAGCGCAACCCTGCTCGATCTCGACCTCTCCTTCGGCACCGCCGCGCTCGACTTCAACCAGGACCCGCCGCAATCGATCGCTGACGCGCTGATGGCGCCCGATCGCGTTGACGACGTCTTCCTGGAGCGCGTCACCACCAAGCAAACCCAACGCCTGCAGATGCTCACCGCCCCGGCGACATTGGAACGCGAGTTCGAACTCGATCCGCAATCCTATGAGATGGTGATCGAGCGCGTGCGCCGCACCAGCCCGTTCGTTGTGCTCGATCTGCCGCACGTCTGGACGTCATGGGTGAAGAACACGCTGCTCTCCGCCGATGACGCGATCATCGTCGCGGGGCCGGACCTGGCCTCGCTCCGCAACACCAAGAACATCATCGATCTCTTGAAGGCGATGCGCCCCTACGATTCACCACCGGCAGTGGTGCTCTCGATGGTCGGCGTGCCGAAGCGCCCTGAAATTCCGTTCAAGGATTTCGCGGAAGCGTTGGGCGCCGAGCCGGTGGCCGCGATCCCGTTCGATCCGCAACTCTTTGGTATGGCCGCGAACAACGGTCAGATGGTTGGCGAAGTCGCCGCGCAGTCGAAGACTGCGATCGCGCTCGACGCCCTTGCTGCAAGCCTGACGGGTCGCAAGCCGGTGGAGGCGAAGAAGACGTCCTTCACCGACAAGATTCCGTTCCTGAAGCGCTAGGGGTTTGAATGTTCGGTAAGCGAGGCCTTGGCGACGCTCCCGGCGCTGCGCCGACACCTGCTGTCGCGCCGCCGTCCGCTGCACGCGTGCAAGCGGTCACGGCGCCTCGCCCCGCCGCGCCTGCCGCCGCCGCGCCCGCTCCGCAAGCCGCGCGCCCTGCCGCGGCCGGCGCGCCTGCGCCGCCACGTCCCGCGACACCCGCCCCGCGTCCCGCGGCCCCCCCGCCGCCGCCGCCGCGCGTGCCCGATCCGAGCGAAAACCCCGAATATCGCTCGGAGGCGTACTACCGCGTCAAATCCACGATCTTCAACGCGCTGATCGAAACCATCGATCTGACGCAACTCGCGCAGCTCGATCCCGAATCCGCGCGCGACGAAATCCGCGACATCGTCGCGGAAATCATCTCGATCAAGAACGTCGTCATGTCGATCGCCGAGCAGGAAAGCCTGCTCGACGACATCTGCAACGACGTGCTGGGCTACGGCCCGCTTGAGCCGCTGCTCGCACGCGACGACATCGCCGACGTCATGGTCAACGGCGCCAACGCCGTCTTCATCGAAGTCAACGGCAAGATTTCAAAGACCGGCATCCGCTTCCGCGACAACGGCCAGCTGATGAACATCTGTCAGCGCATCGTCAGCCAGGTCGGCCGCCGCGTCGATGAAAGCTCACCGATTTGCGACGCGCGCTTGCCTGACGGTTCGCGTGTCAACGTCATCGTGCCGCCGCTGGCCATCGATGGCCCGACGCTCACCATTCGTAAGTTCAAAAAAGACAAGCTGAAGCTCTCCAACCTGGTTGAGTTCGGTTCGATCTCGCCCGCCGGCGCGAAAATCCTGCAAATCATCGGCGCTTGCCGCTGCAACGTGCTGATCTCCGGCGGCACCGGTTCGGGCAAGACCACCTTGCTCAACACCCTCACCGCCTTCATCGATCCGACCGAGCGCGTCATCACCTGCGAAGACGCCGCCGAACTGCAGCTGCAGCAGCCCCACGTCGTGCGTCTCGAAACCCGCCCGCCCAACCTCGAAGGTTCGGGCCAGGTCACCATGCGCGACCTCGTCAAGAACTGCCTGCGGATGCGTCCCGAGCGGATCATCGTCGGCGAAGTCCGCGGCAGCGAAGCGTTCGATCTTCTGCAAGCCATGAACACCGGCCACGACGGCTCGATGGGCACGCTGCACGCCAATACGCCGCGCGAAGCCCTCTCGCGTCTTGAATCCATGATCACGATGGGCGGCTTTTCGCTACCGGCCAAGACCATCCGCGAAATCATCGTCGCCGCCGTCGACGTCGTCATCCAGGCGCAGCGTCTGCGCGACGGTTCGCGCCGCATCACCCAGATCACCGAAGTGCTCGGTCTCGAAGGCGATACGATCATCACGCAAGACCTCTTGCTCTACGAGATCCAAGGCGAAGACCAGAACGGCCGCATCAATGGCCGCCACAAGGGCACCGGCGTCGGGCGTCCGCGCTTTTGGGAACGCGCCCGCTATTTCGGCCTTGAAAAAGAACTCGCGCAAGCGCTCGACGAGACGGAGGCCGGCTAATGGATCCCGCGCTCACCGTTGCGGTGCTGGCTTTCGTTGCAATCGGCGGCGCGGGCTTTGTGCTCACCTCGAACAACCAGCCGCAAGCAGCGAACAAGCGCGTCAAGGCGGTTGCGAGCGCCGCGTCGACCAAGAGCGTCGATCGCCGCAAGCAGGCGACTGAAATCGCCGCCTTGAAGCGCCGCCAGTCCACGGCTGAGGCGCTGAAAGAGCTCTCGAACAACGAAAAGCAATCGCGCCGGCGCCGCTTCTCGGTCAAAGGCCAACTGGCGCAGGCCGGCCTCACCTATTCGCCGGCGGTGTTCTGGATCGCGGCGGCGAGCGTCTCCGTCGTGCTCGGCCTCATCGGCCTGGTCGTTCAAGGCTATATCGGCGCCGCGATGGGCTTTTTCATCGGTCTTTTCGGCCTGCCGCGCTGGGCGCTCGGCATGATGGTCGAAGGACGCCAGAAGAAATTCGCCAACCAGCTCGCCGACGCCATCGACATCATCGTCCGCGGCGTCAAATCCGGCCTGCCGCTCAATCAGTGCTTGCGCATCATCAGCGCCGAAAGCCCCGAGCCGCTGCGCGCGGAATTCAAGTCTCTGGTCGACGCCGGCGCCATGGGCGTGCCGCTCGAGCAAAGCCTGCAGCGCATGTACGAACGCATGCCGCTGGCCGAAGTGAACTTCTTCGCCATCGTCCTCGTCATTCAACAGAAGACAGGCGGCAACCTCTCTGAATCGCTGGGCAATCTTTCCTCCGTCCTGCGCGCGCGCAAGCTGATGAAGGAAAAGGTGAAGGCGCTATCTTCCGAAGCGAAAGCTTCGGCATGGATCATCGGCTCGCTGCCGATCATCGTCATGCTGATGGTGTACTTCACGCGCCCGACTTACATCATGATCTTGTTCAACGAGCCGGTCGGCAATCTCATCCTGCTCGGCGCCGCGACGATGATGTCGCTCGGCATCTTCGTGATGAACAAGATGGTCAACTTCAAGTTCTGAGGGTGCGCTGATGAACATCGTCAAGACCCTCACCGATCCGCTGCTGATCGCCGGCGTTCTCGCCGCCGGCGCGTGCTTTGCCACCATCGTCACCCTCGCCGCGCCCTCGCTTGCCGAAGACAAGCTCGGTTCGCGCCTGAAAGAAGTCGCCAAGAAACGCGAAGAGCTGCGCAAGCGCTCACGCGCCGAACTCGCCAAGGGCGCGGGCTCGCTGCAGCACAAGGACGCCAACTCGTTCGCCAAGGGCCTCGTCGAAAAGCTCGACCTGCAAAAGGCCCTCGCCGACGACACGCTGACCGAAAAGCTCATCCGCGCCGGCCTTCGCGGCCACGCCGCGCAGACCATGTTCTATTTCTACCGCGCCGCGCTGCCGATCGGCTTCGGCCTCGCCGCGCTCATGTACGTGATCTTCCTCGGCCATGACATCAGCCTGCAGATGAAGCTCGTCGCCGTCGTCGGCGGCGTCGCCGCCGGCTTCTACGCGCCGAACATCTATCTGAAAAACATGGCCGACAACCGCCGCGCCAAGATCATGTCGTCCTTCCCGGACAGTCTGGACATGATGCTGATCTGCGTTGAATCCGGCATGTCGATCGAAATGGCGCTGCAGCGCGTGGGCCATGAAATCGCCACCGCCTCCGTCGAACTCGCCGAGGAATTCGCGCTGACGACGGCCGAGCTCTCCTATCTGCCCGAGCGCCGCATGGCCTACGAAAACCTCGCGCGCCGCACCGATCACCCCGGCGTCAAGGCCGTCGCCATGGCGCTGACGCAAGCGGAAAAATACGGCACGCCCGTCGGCCAGGCGCTCCGCGTCATGGCGAAGGAAAACCGCGATCTGCGTTTGGCCGAAGCCGAAAAGAAAGCCGCATCGCTGCCGCCGAAGCTCACCGTGCCGATGATCGTCTTCTTCCTGCCGGTCCTCTTCGCCGTCATCATCGGCCCCGCCCTCATCCAGGTCAGCCACATGATGAGCGGCAACTAACTCCTAGACCGCCGGCGCCGCAACTCACGTCCCTGTACGCTTGAGCGCTTGATCCGCGCTGCTGTTCAGCCAGGGCATTTCACCGCCCGGCCGCGCGATGCCAAGCACGTTCACGCAAAAATCGCCGAACAAATCCGCCCGCGCGAAATCATAGTCGCGAACGATGACGTTGGCCTCGCCAAGCACCGCGCGCAGGCCGCGCAAGTGGCGTGCGAACGGCGGCACGTATTTGCGGAGATAGTTTTCGCGCGCCTTGGTTGTCCGCCCCATCGCGGCCGATCGCGCGAACACGGAGCTCGCATAGTCGGACTCATCGCGGAGATAATAGACCGCCTGCGTCCTGTATCCCGCCGCCGCCGCAAGCTCGGCGGCAAACGCAAGCCGCTCATTCTCAAACAGCGCCATGGCTTCACTTGAATAAAGAACGATGCGGTCGTGCGTTTCATAAAGACAACGCAGCGCGCGCAAGCCATCGTCACGCGTGTAGTAGCGGCTCGCGCCGTCCCTGGCGATCAGCGCCGCGATCGCGCCGCCATTGCCGCTCGCGGTCGCGCCCGCCGCGACATCCTCGAACCCGGGCCAGCGCGGAAAATGCACGCCGTGCGTCGCGAGATAGTCGACATGGCGGCAGAACATCGTTTGCAGCGCCGACGTCCCGGTCCTGCCGGGGCCGACATGAAGAATGAGTCTGCGTGGCATCCCCCGATGCTTCAACGCCGCCCCGCTGAGTCGCAACTCACGCGCGCAACAAAACCCGCGCCGCGCCACGATTCCCACAGAATTCAACCCAACCGGCCCCCGTCGCTAAACTTGGAGCGCCGGCGCCCTCGCCGGCATTCTTGGTTCACGTTGTTACAAACCGGTGCGGCTGAAACGCCCGTTGCCGGCGGGACGCCGGCGCTCCAAGCGCGCTTCAAAAAAATCTATCCCACACCCCCAGCCACGCGCGCATACTTCCCGCGCCCAATGCACCCCGCTCCGCCATCACCGCCGCCATCACCGCCGCTCTGGGAACGTCTGCGTGCAATGTTCGGGCGCGTCATCGCCGTCATCGGCGCGCCGGCCATGATCGCGGTGCTCTCACTTTCGCCAGGTCTGCGCACCGGCATCTGCCGCCACATCGCGCTCATCGAAATTCTGGCGCGCAAGCTCCTGCTCGCCGAAGCTGCGCTGATCGCCACGGCTCCATCGACGCGCGCCCCGCGTCTTACCGAAGCAAACTTGAGCGCCAGCGGCCTTTACACGCTGCCGCAAACGCGCCGCGCAAGCGCGGCTTCAAACCCATGCGCACCCGATCTCGCCAATCCCGAAACCTGGTCCGCCCGTTTCGCGCTCGCCATCCCACGCGATGCACGCACGGTCCGGGATCGCAACGCACCGCGCATCCGCGCGCTCTGGGGCGATCCGCCTGCGCCACCGCCCGCGCTCGAACGCAAATATTCGCAACGCAATTCCGACGCGTTCCTCGTCGCCCGCCGCACCGAAGCTCTGCGCCGCCTCCTGCACAATCCCGCGCCCTACGTAACGCGCCTCGCCCGCACGCGCCGGATCGGCGTCGCACGCTCACGCGACGCCATCACCCGCTACGCGTTCCGGGCGCCGCGCCGCTTCGTCGGCGATCGCTACGATCCACGGCTCACGGTCGACATTTTCTCCGTCGCCGTCCGCGCCCACGCCGTCCTCACCGACACCAGCTGAGGCGCAAGACATTGTGATCGAACAGAGCGCAACGAGCCCGCTTCGCTGCGTGCGAATGCGCGCGCCTAAGCCACCTTCGACAATCCCGGATTTAGTCCGGGGCAGGCTGGGGCTGGTTTGTTCAACGCGTTCAGCCCAAAAAGCGTCACGCTGAGCTTGTCGAAGCGCGACGTCACAGACCGCAGAGCCGCGCCTGCTTCGACAACCCCGGATTAAATCCGGGGCAGCATGACGCTACTCTTGCTACTGCGCTTGAAACGGCGTCACTAAGAATGGAAACAGCGTCTAACGCCCGCGCCCCATATCATTCCAACGACGCGGATCGCTCAACAAGCCGCGCAGATACTGAATGTTCTGCGCCGCTTGCGCCGGCGGCAGATCCACGCGCTCGATTTGCTCGGCCTCATCGAAGCGGCCCTGCAGCGCCACGGCGATCGCCAAATTCTGACGCGCCTCCGCCGGCGCGCCCGCTTGCGCAACGGCTTGGCGCAGGATCGGTTCGGCTTCCGCCGGTTCGCCCGACAAAATGTGCGAGACGCCCATATTGGTGAGGATGCGCGGATTGTTCGGCTGCAGCGCCAGCGCCTCTTGGTACGCTTGGCGCGCTTCGTTGAAACGTCCGACCTGATCGAGCGCCGCGCCCAGCGCCGAACGGATGCGCCAATTCTCCGGCTCGGCCGCCGCAACCATCGCCAACGGGCGCACCGCTTGTTGCGGCCGGTTCAGCGTGATCTGCGCATAGCCGTACGTCGTCAGCAATTTGCGGTCTTCCGGAAAGCGGCTGAGCGCTTCGCCGGCGATCTGCACCGAACGATCCGTGCGACCGCCCTTGCGCAGCGCTTCGGCGAATTGTTGCGCCGCTTCGAGGTCGTTCGGAAATGTTTGATATTCCGCCGCCCAGAACGCCATCTGCGTCAGCGCATCTTCCCGCGCCACCTGCTCGCGCGCGCGCCGGTCGATCGGCCGCGCGCCCTGCGGCGCGCCGTGAGCGGCGTCAGCCGCCGCCTGCGAGGACGAACCGTCCCCGGTCGTTGCACAAGCGGCAAGCGATGAAACAGCAAGAAGCGCGATCGGCAGGGCGGCAAGCTGGCGGGACATGGTTGCGAATCCTAATAAGCGCCTAATGCTGCGCCCCGATGCTCAACAAAGGGCTAATGAGGGACTAGGGTTTGGGGACTGGGGACTGGGAAATTCAGCCAATGCCGCTCACGAATTATCGGCAGCTCGACGTTTGGGCGAAGAGCATGGATTTGGCGGAGGCGATATACACGGCCGCGAGGCTGATGCCCAAACAGGAGGAGTATCGTCTTACGGCTCAGATGATCCGCGCAGCGATCTCTATTCCCGCCAACATTGCCGAAGGCAACCTTCGCGCGACCCGTAAGGACTACGCCCATTTCATCAGCATCGCTCAAGGATCCGCCGCTGAACTTGAAACGCTCTTATTGCTTGCCGAACGCGCGAAGCTGCTTCAGCCAGAGGTCACCACACCATTGCTCAACAGCATCGATCCAATCGGCCGAATGCTGAACCGGCTGCACGCGCGTCTCGCCAGCCCCGCCTAGTCCCCAGTCCCTAGTCCCGAGTCCCGATATGGCGAACCTCCCTTTCCTCACCAGTTCTGATGCGCCCGCGGTGCCCATCCACGTCGTCCGCACCGGCGAGTGGTCGCAATGGATAGAGCGGCACTCCGAGACCCTGCGCCGCATGGCCGCGGCCCATGATTTCCAGGCCCAGAACGGCCGCATCCTCCTCGTCCCCGCCACCGATGGCGCGATCGAGCGCGTCCTCTTCGGCGCGGGCGACAAAGCCAATGTGAATGTCATCGGCGCGCTGGCGCAGCACCTGCCCGCCGGCGACTACCGCATCGCCTTCGCCCCACGCGAGTTCAACGGCGCCGGCGCCGCCATCGCCTGGGGCCTCGGCGCGTACGTCTTCGACCGCTACAAAAAGCGCAAGCGCCCCGCGCCACTCCTGGCCCCGCCCGAAGGCGCCGACATGGCCGAAGCGGCGCGCATCATCGAAGCCAGCTGGCTCGCGCGCGATCTCGTCAACACCCCCACCAACGACATGGGCCCGGTCGCGCTGCACGCCGCCGCCGAGGCTGTCGCCACACGCTACGGCGCGGCGTTCGAAGCCATCGTCGGCGACGATCTGCTGACGCAGAACTACCCCCTCATCCACGCCGTCGGCCGCGCCGCCGCCGAGGCGCCGCGGCTGTTGCATCTCACCTGGGGCGATCCCGGCGCACCGCGTGTCGCCCTCGTCGGCAAAGGCGTTTGCTTCGACACAGGCGGCCTCGATCTCAAACCGTCCGCCGGCATGCGTTTGATGAAGAAGGACATGGGCGGCGCGGCCCACGCCCTGGCGCTCGCGCAAATCATCATGGACGCCAAGCTGAACGTGCGGCTCGATGTCTTCCTGGCCGTGGTTGAGAACTCGGTATCCAGCAGCGCCTTCCGCCCCGGCGATATCATCCCCAGCCGCAAAGGCATCACCGTCGAGATCGACAACACCGACGCTGAAGGTCGCCTCGTCCTCGCCGACGCAATCACCCGCGCCTGCGAAGATAAACCCGCACTGCTGCTCGACTTCGCAACCCTCACCGGCGCCGCCCGCACCGCGCTCGGCCCCGACATCCCGCCGTTCTTCGCCAACGACGACGCGCTCGCCGCCGAGTACGCACAAGCCGCGATCGAAACCAACGATCCGGTTTGGCGCCTGCCGCTCTGGGACGCCTACGACGGCGACATGGACACGCCGATCGCCGACATCAAAAACACCGGCGATGGCGCAATGGCCGGCGCGATCTACGGCGCGCTCTTCCTGCGCCGCTTCGTCACGACGCCTGTCTGGGCGCACTTCGATGTTTATGCCTGGGCCCCGAAAGAAAAACCGGCGCGCCCCTCAGGCGGCGAAGCACAAGCGCTGCGCGCCAGCTGGGCCGTGATCAAAAAGCGGTTCGCGCAGAGCTAAGTCGAATACGTCGCCAAACGTATCCCACACCTCGCGAGCGGCCGTAGAGTGTTCGTCGACGCCAAGACCAAGCCCACACTCCCGCGCAGACGCACACGAGGCAGCCAACCACTCATGCTCGAACCCGCCACCAACCTGTTCGCGAGCTCCAAACACCGTTCAGGCGGCGTCCAGCGCGGTCGAAGCCAAGTTTTTTCAGCATCCGAAAACGCCTTAACGGACAAGGGTCGTTTCGGCCTGTACCGTCAACATTTGGTTAATCATTTCGGCCATTCCACAACATCTTGTGGTTTCGGCCTTGTACTGACCACCAAATCAGCGAATCTTCCACTTGCGATTCAATTCTGGGAGGTCGGCATGGAACTCGGTCAAAACCAAGTAGAGGCATTGGACCTGTGGCGACGGGTTACCGTCACGACGGTTCGTTCGGATGCGCCGGATCTGACGGCGCGCCAAATGGCGGTCCTGATGACGGTTCGTCTGCAGCCCGCCCCGCACACGGTGCGCGGTCTGGCAAGCACGCTGAATGTCGGCAAGCCGGCGATCACGCGCGCTCTGGACACGCTGTCGCGTCTCGGCTTCGTCCAGCGCCGCCGCGATCCGAAGGACGGCCGCAACGTGTTCGTCGAGCGCACCGAAAAGGGCGACGCGTTCCTCGACATGCTGGGCTCAACGATCATCAGCGGCGACACTGTCGAACAGCGTCCGCAACTGGCTGCTGTTTCGTAAGCAGCAATGCGAGCCTAACAAGACGGCGCTTCGCTGACGCGGAGCGCCGTCTTTGTCTTCAGGACCGCATCGCGCGTTGAAGCGCTTGAAGATCGAACTGAACCGGCGGCGTCGTATCGAGAACAAAACGGCGCCCCGCGACATAGAGCGGAAAGTGATAGTTCACGTCGCCGAAGCGAACGTGCTGCTCGATCTCATTCCCGAACCGGACTTGGGCCGGATCAAAACGAACGTGCCGCTCACCGAACGCTGAGAGCGTCGACATCACCCAGCCAGAGCCATCGCGCGTGATACGCGTGATATATCGGCGGATGTAGAAAATCTCGAACGCCGCAACGCACGCCGCGCCAATTGCGCCCAATATCAGCGCTAGAGCCGCATCATCGCCGCTCGCAAGCAGCACAATGCCAATCGCCGCGGCGACGATTGCGCCTTGAACGATGCGCACATTCAGAATGCGCGTGTTGACGTAGAAATCCACTTAGCCCGGAGGCGCCGGCGCGGCCGGAGCAGCAGCGCCTTCGGCCGGCGCTTCACCTTCCGTCGTCGCCGGAACGGCCGCCGGGAGCGGCGCAGGCAACGGCACATTGTTCGGCGAAATCGAGCGCAGGAACGCGATGAGCGCAACGCGATCCTGGTCGTTACGAATACCCGCGAACGCCATCTTCGTGCCGCGCACAACCGTGCCCGGCGAAGTCAGGAAGTCGTTGAGCGCCAGATAATCCCAGGCGCCGCCATGAGCGCGCATCGGATCAGAATAGTCAAAGCCACCATGGCTCGCGACAGCGCGACCGAACACGTCGTGAAGATTCGGGCCGATCCCATTCGCGCCGCCGGCGTCAAACGTGTGGCACGAGACGCACTGGGCATGAACGCGCTCACCGCGGGCAACCAGCGCTTCCAACCCGGCCGCGTCAGCAAAGAGCAGGCCGAAGTCCGGCGGACCAGTCGGCCCCTCGGTGGTCGGGCCTTCAAGCGCCACTTCCGGCAGATAAGCCGCCTTCTCAGGATAGTTCGGGTGAATCAGTGTTTCGGCCCCGACACCAACAAGCATCACACCCAGCACGGCGGCTAAGCCCGCGCCGAGAATCGAATTCATCTTGAGATCGCTCATCGCCCTGCCTTGCTGGCGTCCGGAAAAAGTTGCGCGGTTTATGGCGTGCGTTGCGCCGCTCGCCAAGCGGCCACGGTGACGCCATGCGGCCCGGAGCGCCCTTGCGCGTCAACCCGCCGCACGGCACTGGGAGCCGATGAACCCCGTCGTCGTGATCCCGGCCCGCATGGCCTCCACCCGCCTGCCCGGCAAGCCGCTCGCCGATATCCACGGCCGCCCGATGATCGCCTGGATGGTGGACCTGGCAAAACGCGCCAATGCCGGCCCGGTTCTGGTCGCCGCTTGTGAGGAAGAGGTCGCGGAGGCTGCCCTGAAAGCTGGGGGCAACGTCACGCTGACCGATCCCGATCTGCCGTCCGGCTCCGACCGTGTTCACGCCGCCCTGGAAGCATTCGACCCAGCCGGCCACTACGACGTCGCGGTCAACCTCCAGGGCGATATGCCAACAATGCGCGCCGAGGATGTCGCCAAGGCCGTCGCCGCGCTGCGCGACGGGGCTGACATCGCCACTCTGGTTTCGCCTTCGACTGATGCGAGCGAACGCGACAATCCGAATGTCGTCAAAGCCGTGCGCGCCGCCGATGGCCGCTGCCTCTATTTCACGCGCGCCGCAGCGCCGCATGGTGATGGAGCGATCGAACGCCATGTCGGCATTTACGTCTATCGCCGCGACGCGCTCGCGCGTTTCGTCGCCGCGCCGCCCTCACCGCTCGAGCAACGCGAGAAACTCGAACAATTGCGAGCGCTTGAAATGGGCATGATCATCCGCGCGGACTCGATTGCGGATTTTCCAAAGGGCGTCGATAGCCCGCCGGACTTGGAAGCCGCGCGTGCTGTTTTGGCGAAGCGCTAAGCTCTCGGCATCACGTGAGGAAAATGCTCGGCGTCCCAATCGTCGGGACGCAGCAGCACCTTTCCGCTCTTAAACACCTTATCGCCTTCGTTGTACGGCGTTGCTCTTAGCGGCACGTCGGTTGCGAACTCCATCCCGGCATCTTCGAAATGGTCAAGGTGAAAGTGATCCCAGCTTTTATCTAGACGTTGAAGCTCGCGCACCACCAGTTCGCGCGCCTCTTCGTTGAGATAAATCTCGAACGTGCCGTCCGGTCGTTCACAAACCGTCACTCTCACCGCCATCGCCAGACCTAACCCGGAAAACTCTGGACGCCGACGCTTTCGAGCGCGCCGTCTTGCAGCACCAGGCAATTCAGGCTCTCCATGCCTTGCACGTAGCAATACATCGGCGCGTCGGCGCCGCGCACCGCGTTGTAGATTTCGCGCGTCGAACCTTCGGCCGGATAGAACGGAAATTCGCCGCTCTGCGGGCCATCGGCGTTCGCGGGCCATTCCGGCAGCGCTGAACTTGCTTGCATCGTCGTGTTCGAAGCCGGATCGACCCATTCTTGCAGCGCCGTTTGCATCGCAGCCGGCGTGCCGGCTTGTGCGAGCGTCATCACTTGCGATGGGATATGCGTTTCAGAATAGATGGGCTCGCCCGACCCATTGCGGATAATGAGCGTCGCGACCGCACGCGCGCAATCAGGGCCGGTGGTGATCGCTTCGATGGAGGCGTTGGGGTCAGCTGGCGTATTCCAGGTCGCAACCCCGCGCGCATCACAGCCTTCAGACAGGTCGCCGTGTTGTTCGGCAGCGGGCGTACAAGCAGCAACAGCCAAAGCCGCCAAACCGGCAATCAAAAATCCGCGCATGAGACATCCTCCCCCAAATTCGTGGCGGATGTTTAGCGCCCAAATGCCTCGCGCACTAGCTGGCCGACGTCCTGCAGAGCTGTAGTGGCGGTTTTTGAGTAGGCGGTGAAGTTGAGCCCGCCGTGCATCAACACCGGGTACTTCTTCTCAATGACCGGCACGCCAGCTTTTCTAAGCGCGTCAACCAGCGCCTTTGCGTCATTGCGCACCGGATCCATTGCACCGCCGCCGGCAATGATCGTCGGCGGCGCGGCGGAGAGATCAACATCCAACAGAGACGGCAGCGCTTCCGCGCCCAAGCTCCGTGCAATGTAAAGCGCGGCGACGCGGCCCAAAAAGCGGAAGTTGCGTAGCTCCTCGTCAGCCCAAAGCGAATCCTGCACGTGAACGAGCGGATAGAGCAGCACCTGCAGCGGCACGGCGCCGGGCGTTATGCGATTGAGTTCGAGCGTTGCGGTCGCCGCAAGATAAGCGCCGGCGCTATCGCCCGCGAGCACGATCCGCTCCGGGGTTGCGCCGAGGCGCGGTGCGTTCTGAAAGGCCCAAGCACACGCGGCGCGCACATCTTCAAGTTGACCGGGAAAGCGCGTTTCCGGCGCGAGCCGATAGCTGATCGCGAGCACCCGCCCTTGCGACGACTTCGCGAGCCACGAGCAAATCGAATCGTGCGTATCGATGTCGCAGCAAACGAAGCCGCCGCCGTGAATGTAAACCATCAACGGCGCTTCCACCGCGTCCGCCGCCTCGTAATAGCGCGCGCGAAGCTGACCGCCCGGTCCGGGAATTTCCAGATCTTCGACTTTCGCCAGACCGGCGGCGCGCGCGGCAGGCACGGCAAGCAAAGTGCGCAAACCCCGGCGCGTTTGCGCCAGAATGGCGCGCTCTGCGTTTTGCGTCATGCTCATGACGGGTGGGCTCTTTCCTTTTCGGCGCCGCTTGCGCTAACGCTCGCGACCTATGAGCGAACGTATCTCCTTTCAAGGCGAACCTGGGGCGAACTCTCACATCGCCGCGCATGAGGCCTATCCAGAACTCGAGCCCCTGCCGTGCGCGAGCTTCGAGGACGCGTTCGCCGCGGTCACCGAAGGCCAGGCGCGCTACGCGATGATTCCGGTTGAAAATTCGGTCGCAGGGCGCGTGGCGGATGTGCACACGCTGATCCCGGAAAGCGGCCTCTATATTATCGCCGAGCGCTTCGTGCCGATCCGCCACCAATTGCTGGGATTGAAAGGCGCGACACTGGATGGACTGACGCACGTGCGTTCGCATCCGCAAGCGCTCGGCCAATGCCGCAAGCAATTGCGCGATCTAGGTGTGGTCGCGGTGAAAACGGCGGACACCGCCGGCGCCGCGCGCGAGATCGCGGAGCTCGGCGATCCGAAGATCGGCGCGCTCGCCTCCGCGCTCGCGGCGGATATCTATGGCTTGCAAGTGCTCAAGGCCGACATCGCCGACGCCGCACATAACACGACGCGCTTCCTGGTGTTTTCGCGCGAAGAGCAACGCGCCCCGGCGAACAACGGTCCGTGCATGACGAGCTTCGTCTTCCGCGTCCGCAACGTGCCTGCCGCGCTCTATAAAGCGCTGGGCGGGTTCGCCACCAACGGCGTCAACATGACGAAGATCGAGAGCTACATCGAAGGCGGCGCGTTCTCGGCGGCCATGTTCTTCTGCGAAGTCGAAGGCCACCCCGAAGAACGCGGCTTGAAGTTCGCGCTTGAGGAATTGGCGTTCTTCTCGTCTTCGATGACGGTGCTCGGCGTTTATCCGGCTGACCCGTTTCGGCGACGGTGATCTTCTTGGACCGCGCGTCTTCAGACGCGCACTTTACGGGCCTGAAGGCCCGCGATCCAAGAATCAGCGCCTCGCCTCGGCCGCCGCTTCCGGCGAACGATATGCGACGGCGACGCCGCCATTGCGATACGAATAAAGCCGTAAATCCGTGCGCTTCTTGGCGATCGCCAGCAGCATCTTCTTATAGGAGCCATGCCCCAGCCACGCATTGGCGCCGCCAGTGTTGAAACCGGGCACATCACGCATCGCCAAGATCGCGGCTTTGCGGCTGAGCATCGCGCCGCCAACGCCTTGCGCGGCGTGGACGATGCGTTCGGCGGCGAGATCGATCGGCGTGATCTTAGCGCCGCCAGGCTTTTGCGTTGGCGTGGGCGCCGGCTTCGGCGCCGGCGGCTTCACGCGCACGAGGCCGAACCATTTGCGCTTCGGGCGCTCATACTTGAACGCATCCATGAACGCGTTCCGCAGCACGACATTGTCGGCGTATTCGCGATAGACGGCCGCTGTCGGGTTCTGTTCGTGACCCATGGCGACGACTTCAAGTTCGCGCTCCTGCAGGCGGTTCACCACCGGCACGAAATCGGTGTCGGAGGTCAGCAGGATAATTTCTTCGAGCCCCCTCGTCCCTGCCGCGATATCGACAGCATCGAGCGTGATGACCATATCGGCCGAGCTCTTCTTGCTCTTAGCGATAGCGGCGCAGGCAAAAGCTTCGAAGCCCGCGGCCTCGAACGGATCGCGGTACCGATCGTAGAGCGGATTCCAATAGACGCGCTTGATCAGGAATTTGCGCTTCTGACGTTTTTCATCAAAGGCGCCGTCTTCGAGCCATTCCATCCATTTGGCTATGGAGGTGGTGAATTCACCGCTCGTCATGCCGAGCACGTTGTCGAAGTCGATCAGCAGCGCGCATTTCTTGCGTCGGCCGAACATTGGCTCTCCTGACACCCAGCGTTAGTTTGCTAAAGCGGATGTTACAGGGCGTCCAGGTGTAACCGGGCAACACTGGCGGTCGTATCGACCTGAACGAGGGGATTTGGCCGACGAAGCCGCACTCAAGGCCCTCTTTTTGAAGGGTCTCGCCGGCGATGGCGCCGCAACGCGCGCGTTCCTGACGGAAGCGGCCGCCCTCCTGCGCGCCTTCTTTCGCTCGCGTCTGAGGGGCCGGGCCGAAGACGCCGAGGATTTGGTTCAGGAGACGCTGGTGGCGCTCCACACGCGGCGCGAGAGTTACGACCCGAGCTACCCGCTGACCGCGTGGCTTTACGCGATCGCGCGCTATCGGCTGATCGACTTCCTCCGCCGCGCCAAGCACCGCGCGCACGCTTCGCTAGATGGCGTCGACGTGGGCGAGCCTGATCCGGATTACGAAGCGAGCGACGCGAAACGCGATGTCGCCACGCTTCTCGACAAGCTCCCGGAAAAACAACGCACCGCCATCCGCATGGTGAAGCTCGAAGAGAAGAGCGTGAAGGAAACGGCGGAAGCGACAGGGCTTTCGGAGTCCGACATCAAAATCTCGATCCATCGCGGCCTGAAGACGCTGATGCGCCTCATGGGCCAGGAGCAACCCCAGGAGACGGGGACGTGAAGACCGACGATCTCATCAACGCGCTGTCGCGCGGCGTCGAACCGGCGAAGCCTCCGCGCTGGCGGATGAACCTCGCGATCACTTTGGTCGCGGGGTTGATCGTTGCCGGTGCGCTCGTCGCCATCGGCCTCGGCGTGCGCCCTGACATTGGCGCCGCGCGCATGCCGATCATGATGAAGTCGATGTTCGCGGCGCTCGCTGCCGCAGTGATCCTGCCGATTGCGGTGCAATTGATGAAGCCAGGCCGCCCGCTTGGGTGGCGCATCGGCGCGGTCGCGTTATTTGTCGCGATTTGCGCGATTGCGACGGTGACGGCGCTGATGGGCGAAATGCCGGAGCAGCGCTGGCAGGCGTGGATGGGCGGCGAAGGCCGCGCGCCGTGGTGCGTTGTACTCATTCCGATCTTGGCTGTGCCGGCGGCGGCGCTGCTGACGTGGTTCATGCGTGCGTTCGCGCCAACGCGGATTACGCTGACGGGCGCTGCGATTGGCGCGTTGTCAGGCGGCGTATCGGCGATGGCCTACGCGATGTATTGCCCAACGGATTCCGTGGCGTTCGTGACGACGTGGTACACGCTAGCGATAGCGGTGTGCGCGGCGCTGGGCGCCGTGATCGGATCCAGATTTTTGCGCTGGTGATGCTTCTCGCCAGCCAATCAGCCGGCCGAGCGAACCTGACGCCTGAAATAAAAGTACCTATTCGTGTACGGGTTGCCGAACGTGTCCCGATTAGCCACGACCTCGACGTCAAACAGTTCCCAGCCCTGAGCGCCAAAAGTGTTGAGCCAACCGCTTGCTGGCGCACTCATGCGTGCTCCGTCTTCTTCCCACGTGGTGCCACTAATGTGCGTCTGGTTGGTGATGAACTTGTACTCCCATTGCTGTGGACTTTCTTGAGCGACCGCCGGAACCGGCGGAGACGTTTCTGAGACTTGCGCCAAGGCCGGCGCCATCGACGACAGCGCCCACAGACACGAGGCAATCGCATATTTTTTCATGATGCTCATCCATCTCGGCAAGTACGCTAAGGATGGTAGATGCGCGCCGCGAGACTTTATTGACGCCGATCAACCTCACCCGGAAGTTAATTTCTCGGCCAGCCTGTAACGACCGCCGCAGCTCAGACGACCTTCGTTTCCAAGGAGGCCACATGCTCAACCGTATCAAGCGCTACGCGCCGGCCGCGATTTCTGTGTTCGCCGCCGCCGTTTTTTTGGACAGCCTGCGCTACAAATTCACCAATCACCCGAACACGCAGGAGATTTTTGGCCGCCTTGATGACTGGGCCGGAACGCTTGGTTTGCCGGGCTTGTTCGCCCACACCGGATTGTTCAGCCAATACGTGATCGGATCAGCTGAACTTGTCGCGTCCACGCTTTTGCTTGCCGGTCTCCTCCCCCGCTTCGTGCGCTTGAATGCGCTCGGCGCGTTGATCGGCTTGTGCGTGATGACCGGCGCCGTGAGCTTCCACGTCTTCACGCCGCTAGGCATCGATCCGAACAATGACGGCGGCGGCTTGTTTGCCGCGGCTGTGACGATCTGGATTTCGTCCATCGTGCTGCTCACCATCCGCCGCAATGAGATCGCCGGTCTGTTTTCCGATCTGGCGCGGGCGCTTGTGCCGTCCATGCCTGGCGTCGCCTTTCGACAAGCTCAGGATGACGCCTCTTCAAGCACAGCAGCAAAAGTGGCGTCATCCTGAGCTTGTCGAAGGAGACGCGCGCCACATCCGAAAAAAACGTAGGACATCTCCAAATGCGCAAGCTTTTTACAGCGTTGGCCTTCGCCTTCGGTACGCTCACCATCGCCGCCGCGCCTGCCTACGCAGATCAAGCGCCAGTTTATACCGGCGTGCTCTCGCGCGTTGCTGTCGGCGGTTACGACCCGGTTGCGTACTTCACCGATGGCCGCCCAGTGCGCGGCACGACGCAATTTCGCATCACGCACCAAGGCTACGAGTATCGCTTCGCATCAGCGGAGCACCTTATGGCGTTTCGCGCCAATCCTTCTCGCTACCTGCCGCAATACGGCGGCTATTGCGCGTGGGCGGTGAGCCAGGGCTACACAGCCTCTGGCAATCCGAACAATTGGCGGATCGTCGATGGCCGGCTCTATCTCAACTACAACGCGGAGATTCAGACGCGTTGGGAAGGCGATATTCCGCGGCACATTCGCAGCGCCAATGGAAACTGGCCGAGCGTGCTTAGTCGTTAGGCTTCGTTCCCTCTCCCGGTTAGGGAGAGGGTGTCAGTGAGCGCAGCGAACGACGGGTGAGGTTTGCCGGTGTTTGCAGGATGCGGCGCCATTACCGTCGCACAGCAGCAAACCTCATCCGGCGCTTCGCGCCACCTTCTCCTTAACCAGGAGAAGGGCCGCTTATCACACCACCGCCTGCGCGGCTTCCACCAACGCCGAACCAACCGGCGCGCGCAGATCGCCTGCGCGGCCGTCGTTGGCGGCTGCCGCCGCAACGATGCCGCGTGACTGGTCGAACATCACTTCGGCGTACCAGAGCGTGTTCGAGCCGTTGTGCCAAAGCGCGTTGCCTTGGCGCGAGAAGCCCATCGCGTATGGGCCGCCGAACGGCGCCGTGTGCAGCGTTTGCCAGCTTTCGCGGTTCAGGAAACCCGCGCGCATTTCGCAGTGCGCCATGAGGTATTTCTGCACGTCCTCGAAATTGGCGTGCACACGACCAGCGGGGCCGAGCGCGACAGGGTTGTCATTGATCCCGTCTCCAGGCGGAAACGGCGCCATCGCGCCTGTCACGTCAGGTGCGTGGCCACACGGTTGATCCCAGGCGCCAGGCGTGCCCGGCGCACCATGACCGGCGCTCGCCATGCCGAGCGGCTCGAACACGTATTCCTGGATCAGCGCCTCCCACGGCGCGCCCATCTTTGCTTCAAGCATCGCGCCGGCAATGACGTAGCCGGTGTTCGAATACATGAATGTCGTTTCCTTCGGTCCTTGCGGCGGTTGCAAAAGGCCGAGGCGCGCATAGGCGACGCGTTCGGTACGTGCATCGTCGCTGGCGCGCGAAAAGCGCAGCAGGTCCGCCATGTCAATGTTGCCCTGCAGACCGGCGCGGTGGCTGCAGAGATGGCGGAAGGTCACATCGCGATATTCAGCGCGCATGTCAGGGATGGCGCCGCCGAGGACGCCACCGACAGTGTCGGTCCAGGAGATGCGTCCTGCTTCGGCGAGGCGCGCGACGAGCGTTGAGGTCATCGATTTCGTGATCGAGCCGAGGTGCCACTTGTCGGAGGTCGTCACGCGCTGTTCGTGACCGATGGCGCGCAGGCCAGTGGCGAACGCGATGCTGCGGCCGCCGATTTTGGTTGCGGCTGCGGCCATGGCGGGCGTGTTGATCCCGGCGCGTAGCGCTTCGAGGCGCGCTTGCGTCAGCGCTTCAGTCGAACCCGCCGTGGCTTCGCCGCGCTGGAAGACGAGCAGCAGCGTGCCGCCTTGGGTGAACTGGCCTTCGATGCGGCCGTTGCGGAGTTCGCCGGTGAAGCTGGCGCGGATCACCGGAATATCGAGCGTGAGGCGCCCGCCCGCGATCGTCGTCGTGCCGACGGGGATGGCGGAATTGCCTTGGTCGACGCTGTAGAGCGTTGAGGTCGGGCCCTCGGCGACGACGAGGCGCAAGCGCAACGTCTGCGAGCCCATGTTCAGCGCGCCGTTCCATTCGCCCATGAAGTCCGAGGCGCTCTGCGCGTGGGCGGCGCCGGCCATCAGGCCTGCCGCAGCGGCGCCCATCAACAGCGGGCGGCGGGTGATCATCATGGGTTTGGTCTCCGGGTGAAACGTGCCGGGCTTGGGATGCCGCCCGGATGAAGTTTGGATGCGTCTTCGCGAGGTCCAGCTATCCCGATAGTCGCATTGACGGGACATTTCTTACGGGCTTTATGTGCGACCGCGAACTAGGCGTGGGCGACACGCCGCTAATCTCCAAGGATTTCAACGATGAAGGTCCTCGTCCCGGTCAAGCGGGTGCTCGATTACAATCTCAAAGTCCGCGTCAAGCCGGATGGGTCGGGCGTCGATCTCTCGAACCTCAAAATGTCGATTAATCCGTTCTGCGAAATCGCGATCGAAGAAGCGGTGCGCATGAAGGAAGGCGGCGGCGGGCACGCGAAAGATAGCGCGACGGAAGTCGTCGCTGTTTCGATCGGCCCGGAGCAAGCGCAAGAGACGCTGCGCAACGCATTGGCGATCGGCGCCGACCGCGGAATCCTCGTGAAGGCCGACGGCGAAGTTGAGCCGCTGGCGGTCGCGAAGATTTTGAAGGGCGTGATCGAGGCGGAAAAGCCGGATCTCGTCATTCTCGGCAAGCAAGCCATCGACGACGACAACAACGCCACCGCGCAAATGCTGGCCGCGCTGCTCGATTGGCCGCAAGCGACGTTCGCCTCGAAGGTTGTGCTAGCGGGCAACAAGGCGACAGTGACGCGCGAAGTCGATGGCGGTCTGCAAACGATCGATGTCGATCTGCCGGCAATTATCTCGACGGACCTGCGCTTGAATGAGCCGCGCTACGCGTCGCTACCGAACATCATGAAGGCCAAGAAAAAGCCGATCGATGCGAAGACGCCGGCCGACTACGGCGTTGACACCGCTCCGCGCCTGAAGGTCACGAAGACCGCCGAGCCCGGCAAACGCCAGGCGGGCATCAAGGTGAAGACGACGGCCGAACTGGTCGGTAAGCTCAAAGAAGCGGGAGTGATCTAAGATGGCCGTTCTCGTTGTTGCCGAGCACGACAATGCGTCTGTGAAGGACGCCACCAACAAAGTCGTCACCGCCGCAACGGCGATGGGCGCCGATGTGGATGTGCTGGTTGCCGGTTCGAACGCGGGCGGCGCTGCCGCCGCTGCGGCGAAAATCGACGGCGTACGCAAAGTGCTGCACGCTGATGGCGCGACCTTGGCCAAGCAAATGGCTGAGCCGCTGGAAGCGCTGATTGTGCCGCTGATGAGCGGCTACGACGCCGTGCTCTTCCCCGCTTCGACCACCGGCAAGAACGCCGCGCCGCGCGTCGCGGCGAAGCTGGACGTGATGCAAGTCTCGGGCGTCATCGGCATTGAAGGCGCGGATACGTTCGTGCGCCCGATCTATGCCGGCAACGCGATCATCACTGTGCAGGACTCGCAACCGAAGAAGGTTCTGGTCGTGCAGCCGACGGCGTTCAAAGCCGCGGGCAATGGCGGCAGCGCTTCGGTGGAAGCGACAGCGGCGCCGGCTGGTCCGTTCAAGTCGGCGTTCGTCAGCGAAGAGATGGCGAAGTCGGATCGTCCGGAACTGACGGCTGCGAAGCGTATCGTCTCGGGCGGCCGCGCGTTGGGCTCGAGCGAAGAATTCCACAAAGTGCTCGAGCCGCTGGCGGACAAGCTTGGCGCAGCGGTCGGCGCCTCGCGCGCTGCCGTGGACGCCGGCTACGCGCCGAACGACTACCAAGTCGGCCAGACCGGCAAGGTCGTCGCGCCGGAGCTTTACGTCGCCATCGGCATTTCGGGCGCCATCCAGCATTTGGCCGGCATGAAAGACTCGAAGGTCATCGTCGCCATCAACAAGGACGAAGACGCCCCGATCTTCCAGGTCGCCGATTACGGCCTGGTCGCGGACTACAAAACCGCGGTTCCGGAGCTGATGGACGAACTGGGTAAGGCGGGCGTCTAGTATGGAGCGCCCCTGCTCGCCCTTGATGGGCGAGCTGTCATGACGCGATAGCGGCGTGACTGAGTGGGTGAATCCTCCGTCTCAGCCGCCACCCACTCCGGCGCTTCGCGCCACCTCGCCCATCAAGGGCGAGGAGGGAATGAGCGGCTTTTTTGCGCCTCGACAAGCTTGGCGCGACGCTGCCAGCGCGTCCGCCTGAGGTAGTCGCGCCGAAATGCACTATATTGGTCGCTCCACACGCGTTGTGAGCGCGTGGATTATCCGAACCTGCGAATTGGCCGCCTTGCCGGAAACCGAGCTGCTTGCCCTCCCTACAGCTCTGCAGTTGCTTGAGCCCTCTTGCGCCAGCCGCTCCATCATGCTGCACTGCAACAAGAATTGCAATTCAGCGGCGCGTAAGCGCCTATGACGGTTAAGATGAGCAAGATTTCCACGGTCGGCGTCGTTGGCGCCGGGCAAATGGGCAATGGCATCGCGCACGTGTGCGCGCTGGGCGGCTACGATGTGGTGTTGAGCGACGCGGAGCCCGCGCGCATCGACACCGCAATCCAAACCATCACCAGAAATTTGACGCGCCAAGTTCAGCGCAACGTCATCAAGCAAGCCGACATGGACGCTGCCTTGAAGCGCATCAAAGGCGCCGCGAAGTATGCCGATCTCGCGCCATGCGATTTGGTGATCGAATCGATCGTTGAACAAGATGACGCCAAGCGCAAAGTGTTCGCGGATCTAAAGTCCGTGCTGCGGCCGGACGCGATCCTTGCGTCGAACACCTCATCGATTTCGATCACGCGCCTGGCGGCGGCGACGGATCGTTCGGACAAGTTCATCGGGCTTCACTTCATGAACCCGGCGCCGGTGATGGAAGTCGTCGAGATCATTCGCGGCCTCGGCACCAGCCAGGAAACCTACGACACCTCGATCAAGTTCGTCGAAAGCCTCGGCAAGCAGATCGCCAACGCCGAAGACTTCCCCGCCTTCATCGTGAACCGCGTGCTGATCCCCATGATCAACGAAGCGGTCTATACGCTGTACGAAGGCGTCGGCTCGGTTGAAGCGATCGACAAAGCGATGAAGCTTGGCGCGCACCACCCGATGGGTCCGCTCGAACTTGCGGACTTCATCGGTCTCGATACCTGTCTATCGATCATGCAAGTGCTTCACGACGGCCTCGCGGACTCCAAATATCGCCCGTGCCCGCTGCTGGTAAAATATGTTGAAGCAGGCTGGCTTGGCCGAAAAACCCAACGCGGCTTCTACGACTACCGGACCGACCCCCCAACGCCGACGCGCTAAAGCCGTCGGTATTTTTGTTGCAAACTGGAAGGTGCGCGGGGAGCGCGGGCGTTCTGCCCACGCTCCCGACGCGATGCGCCTCACAACGCGATCTGCGCCATCAGGACCGCGCCTTGAGCCACGTACGCCGCAACGGCGATCGTGAAGGCGCTGCCGATCACGAGTTCGAGCAGCGAAATTGCAGTGCGCATGAAATTCCCTCGGTTGCGCGAACGAGTGTGTTCGCAGCGCCGGACATAGGCGCCGTTCACGACACGAAAATGGCCCGCGCATTAAATGCTTGTGACATTCGCCATAAGCGGCGCCGGGCTTGCATTCTTGCCACGTGACCAAAGGGACACTGGCAAATGAACATCGGCGCGATTGCCTCCAATCCACTGCTTTCGCTTGTTTCCCGCACACAAAATGCGGGCGCGAGCGCTGGCGTATTTGCGCCGGTGAATACAAACGCCGCGGCAAATTCTGCCGGGCCGCTGTCGATTTTGCCTAGCAGCGCCGCGGCGCCGCTCTCGTTCGAGAGCATTCTCTCATTGCAGAGCCTTGCCGACGAAGAGCCCGCGCAGCTCACCGGGATGAGCGCGACGGAGACGTTCTTAGAGGAAGCGCGGAAGACTCCGATGGAGCGGATGCGTGAGCAAGTGCTTGCCTCGCTTGGGCTCTCGGAAGACGCGCTGGCGCAGATGTCGCCGGATGAGCGGCGCGCGGCTGAGGATAAGATCCGCGAGATGATCGAGGAGAAGATTCGTCAGGGCATGAATGGCGGCGACAAATCTCCGGCGTCCAATGCCGAAATGATGGAGCGGATCGCCTAGCGCATCACGCTTGTTAACGCGCGATGCCGTGGCGCTCGAATACGAGCGACAGATTGTTCGCCGGCATTTCGATGATTTCGCGCAGGCGCAGGCCGTTGACGTTGGCGGCCGCCTCTACTTCTTCAAGATCGCGCACGCCGTAGCTCTTGTCGCGCGCCTTCAACCAGGCGTCGAAAGCTTCGTTTGACGGCGCGGTATGTTCGCCGCCGCGCTTGTAGGCGCCGTAGGTGAAGAGGATGCCCGGGCCACGCGTGGCCTTGGAGAGCAGCACGCCAGCGCCGCGCATCAAGCCCAACGTCGCTTCCCATGGCGAGATGTGGATCATGTTGATGGCGATGATGGCGTCATAGCCGGAGGCGAAGCGTTTCTCCCAGCCCTCTTCCTCGACATTGAGATCGAGGGGCTGTGCGATGTTGCCGGCGCTCTCGTGTTCGATCCAGGCGGCGACACTGGCGCGGGCGTTCTCATCCGGATCGCTGGGTTGCCACTCAACGCGGCTCAGATTCCTGGCGAAGTGGATGGCGTGCTCACCAGAGCCCGAGGCGATCTCGAGCACGCGCGAGCCCGGTGCGATCACACGCTTCAACACGCCAAGGATCGGCTCGCGGTTGCGGCTGGTCGGGATCGAATGTTGGCGAGCGTCCATGAACGCTTTGAAACATGGTTGCGCGCGCAAGCAAAACCTTTTGGGGAAATGGCTCGCGTAAAGCGTGGCGCCTCAGTGACGCCGTGATGCGCTGGCGTATGCTCCGTTCCATGCGCGCCCCGCCCATACCACAACGCATTCTGCCGCTCGCATGGCGCAAGCCCGCGTTCCTGTGGACGCCAATCGCGCTGGCGCTCGCGATCGGCTGGCCAGCGGCGTTGTTCTACGAAGCCCTGGCTCCGCAGCGGCTGACCATTGCCGCGCTTTTCGCTGTGTTCGCCTTGGCCCTCATCAGCCTTGGCGCGAGTTGGGCGCTGGGGCGCGCGCCAAGATCGCGGCGGATCGTGGTCTTGCACGTGGTGATGGCGGGCGTCGCCACCGCGATCGCCGCGCCCTTTGTGCTGACATGGCTGCTCTCAACGACCAGGTTCGAGACCAATGGCGAAGCCGAACATGTCTCGCTTGCGATGTCGTTCGCGACAACGCCGCTGGTGGTGATGATTGGACTGCCGGTGGTGCTGATCTCCGGCATCGTATTCGCCTGGACAGCCCTCAAGCGCGACACACCGCCTGACCGAACGGAAGATCATCGCCACGACGTGCAGCCGTTTCGCTAAGGCTTGCGCCACAGCGCTTTGCGACTGAGAACGAAGCAGGCGCGGAGCACAGCGCGGGGCGGAGGATTGTGATGTTCGCAGGCAAGACATGGTGGATCACCGGCGCCTCCTCCGGCATTGGCGAAGCGCTGGCCCTAGCGCTGGCGAAAGACGGCGCAAAGCTCATTCTATCGGGGCGCAACGTTGAGGCTCTGAATGCGGTGGCCGCCAAGTGCGGCGCGGGCGCCTTGGTGTTGCCGTTTGAAGCGACGGACTATGCGCGCATCCCCGCCCTGGTTGAACAAGCCTGGACCTGGAGCGGGCGTGTTGACGGGCTCGTCAACAACGCCGGCATCTCACAGCGCTCGATGGCGATCGACACGGTGTTCGAGGTCTATGAGAAGATCATCGGCATCGATCTCATAGCCCCGATTGCGCTGACGCAGGCCTTGTTGCCAAGGATGGCGGGCGCCGGCGGCGGCGACATCGTGGCGATCTCCAGCGTAGCCGGCATTGCCGGCCCACCACTCCGCAGCGCTTACAGCGCGGCCAAAGCCGGGCTCATTGGCTACCACGATAGCGTTCGGGCCGAGACAGCGCATTTGGGGATACGCGTGCTGGTCGTAGCCCCGGGCTCGGTGAAAACGAACGTGTCCAGGAACGCGCTTGACGCAAATGCGAGCGCGCGGGGTTTCAGCGACAGCGTGATCGAAGCGGGCATGCCGGCTGATGTCGCGGCGGAGCGGATCGTCACGGCGCTGCGCAATGGCGAGCGTGAGTTGATCTTGGCGGAAGGCATGGAAGCGGAAATCGCCCGCTTGCGGCGGGCCGATCCGAACGCGCTGTTCGATGCGATGGCGCGCCTTGTTGCGGGCGGTTACGCACAACAATTGGGGGCGGAGAAGAAGTAGCTAGCGCGCCCACATCCGCAGCAGATTGGAAATGCTCTTGTCGAGGCGGAGCAATTCTTCGCGCGCCACGCCTGCTTCCGCGAGCCGGCCCCGCGTCACAGAAAGATCGAACAGCGTTTCGCGCTGCGTGAGATCGGGAACGAAACTCTGAACCCAGCCCACAGCCGCGAACCGCACGCCAGACGTCACCGGCGCAACATGGTGGATGGAGCCGGCGGAATAGAGAAACGCGTCGCCGGCCTCCAATTTCACGCCCTGCTCGCCGAGCGCGGAATCCACAACCAGCTCGCCTCCTTCATAGCTCTCGCGATCAGCGATGAAGATCGTCAGGGCAAGATCGGTACGCAGCTTGTCTTCGCCTCGGCCCATCAGCGCATCGTCGGTGTGCGCGCCGTATGTCATCCCCGGTTCGTAGCGCGAGAACATGAGCCGCGAGAGACGCGCAGGCCGCGCCGCGATCTCAAACAAAGGATGACGCCGCAACGCCTCGGCGACAAAACGCTCGAGTTCGCGCGTACGCGGGTGGGCGCCGTCCGCCTGCAGATTTTCCTTCACACCGCGCGCGGCGGCGCCTGCCGTGCGCTTGCCAGAGGCCCAATCCAACTCAGCCAATTCCGTGCGCACGCGGACGATATCGTCGGCTTCCAGCACCCCTTGAAGGATCAAGCTCATACCCGAGACCTAATGTGCCGCACGCCGGAACACGAGGAACGGCGCGCGCGGGCTAACGGTCGCACCTTGTTGCGAGTGCTTCGCATATCAGGCAAGGTGCGCCCGCTCAAGGTTGGAGGAGCATCGCGCCCATGATCACGCTGAAATTGAAACATTGGCGCACATTGGGGATCGCGGCGACGACAATGGGTGTCGCGGCCTGCGGCGGCGAGCGCGGCGCCGACACCGGCGAAGGCGGCGACGGTGAAGCGGGGCCCGCGCCCATCGGCGAAAATGGCGGTGCGACGCCCGCGGTGTCCGCCCAGGGCATTGAAGCCGGCGAGGCGGCCATCGGCGAAAGCGGCGGCGAGCACGGCGAGGCCGGCGCTGCAACTGCGTACGAGGGTCTTTCCGGCGATCAGCTGACGGCGATGCGCATCCAGCACCTGCGCGGGTTCGTGATGGCGGCCGCGCAGGTTGTCGCCGATCGCGGCAGCAACAGCGGCAACCCGGCGGACGCGGCAATCCTCGTTCAACAGGGCTTGCTCGAAGTCTATGACGCGGCGCCGGATCAATTCGGCACGCTGGATGTAACGCCGCTGCGGGAAGCCGCCGCAGGCACGACGTTTACGCGCGCGCAGATGATGCAGCGCCTGCGAACGGCGCAGGAAAACCTGACACACGCGATCGGGCGGCTGGACTTTGACGAAGCGCAACTCGTGGTGCGGATGGTCGATTTGTCGACCGGCCTCTACCAGCATGTGTTGATCGACGGCGTCGCTGATCCGACCGAATACCAGCACAGCATGGGCGCGGCGCTCGCCGCCCAGCAAGCCATGTTGTTGCGCGAGGATGAGATGCGTCGCGCGAATTTGACCGCATACAGCCGCGCCGTTGGAGAGCTCAACCGCTTCGTCGCGCTCTTTCCGTCGTATCAAGCGCCGGAGAACCCGGCCGCGTACCAGCAGGTGCTGGTGCAGGGCTCACGCGTGCGGTTGGCGCTATCGCCGTACCTCTAAGAGCGGCGGAGCATCACCGAGGTCTCGCCTTTGTAACGGCCGCGTCCGTATTCACGGTAGCCGAGCTTGTGCGCGAGGCTGTGCGAAGGCGCGTTATCGGGCGCGATGATGCAAACGAAATCCGAGCGGCCGAAGTGCTTTTCGCCCCAGCCTATCGCGGCGTTCATGGCCTCGAAGCCATAGCCTTTGCCCTGAGCGGATGACGAAAGCGCCCAGCCCTGCTCATATGAATCGAGCGGCGGCTCGATCTCACGTTTGAAGGAGGCAAACCCGCCCTCGCCAATGAAGGCGCCGGTTGCCTTGTCCTCGATCAGCCAGAAACCATGGCCGAGCGCCTGCCAATGACCGAGATAGCGCAGAAAGCGGCCCCAACTATCCTCACGCGATGACGGCTTGCCCGAGATGAAGCGCACGACATCGGGATCGGCCCACATCGCCGCGCTGGCGTCGAAATCGCGTAGCTCGTGACCGCGCAGACGCAGGCGCTCGGTTTCAATGACCGGGATCATTCTTCCTCCGCAAGCACGGCTTCAATCAGACGCGAAGCGTCCTCACTGGACCAATCGGCCCCACCTGCCAAGCGCGCAACCTCTTCGCCGCGTGTGTTGTAGATGATCGTCACCGGCATGCCGGCGGCCTGGACGTCAAACAGAACGCCGCGGGTCATGTCCTGCAGGAACGGCAAGGCGCCGCCGGAAAGGCGCTGCAGTTCGCTGATCGCCTTCCCGCGCTCGCCTTCACTGTCGACGCTGATGGGGATGACGCGGATACGGCCCTCAAAATTGTGCTGAAGCCGCGCCAGCGAGGGCATCTCCTCCATGCAGGGCGCGCACCACGTAGCCCAGAGATTGAGGACAATGACCTGGCCCTGATAGGCGGCGAGAGTCGTCTCGTTGCCTGCGGCGTCACGCAGCGTGCGCGCCGGCATCGGCGGCGGCGCTTCGGTCAAGTAAAGCCGCGACATCTCGCCTTGCGCAAATTGACTGAGCCCTGTTTGCGTCTCGGGCTTTGAAGAGGCGATGAAAAGCACGTAGAGAAGCGCGATCGCCCCCGCTCCGATCAGCGTTAGTGCAGCCCACAGCGCCCAGGGTTTTTGCGGGGGCGCGGAGTTTGCGTTCGTGTCCAATTCAGAATCCTCGGGCGGCGGTCAAAAGATGTGGGGCGGGCGCTTTGCTGCCCAACCCGCCGACGCCATGCAAGCCATCAACGCTTCGATCGATGTCGATAAGCGCTTGTGGCGCGAGGACATCGAAGGCTCGAAAGCGCATGCGGCCATGCTGGCGGCGCAAGGGATTATTACGGCGGAAGACAACGCCGCGATACAAGCCGGATTGGACCAGATTGCCGCGGAAATCGTCCAAGGGACGTTCCAATTCTCCGTGGCGCTCGAGGACATCCACCTCAACATCGAGGCCCGGCTGACGGAACGGATCGGGGAAGCCGGGAAACGGCTCCATACAGGCCGCTCGCGCAACGATCAGGTCGCGACCGATTTCAAGCTTTGGACGATGCGCGCAGCGCGTGAGGCGGCTGAGGGCTTGCGGGCGCTGCAGATTGTCCTGCTGCGCCAGGCCGAGGCGCACGCGGACTGGGTGATGCCGGGCTTCACGCATTTGCAGACGGCGCAGCCGATCACACTGGGGCATCATTTGCTCGCTTACGTGACGATGCTGGAGCGCGATCGGGTACGGATCATCGGCGGTGCTTTGGAGGCTGCGTGGGAGTGCCCGCTGGGCGCCGCGGCGCTGGCGGGCACCGGATACAAGATCGATCGCGAAGCGACGGCGCAGGCTTTGGGCTTTCATGCGCCAGCGTCGAACTCGCTGGATGCGGTGGGCTCGCGCGACTTTGCCTTGGCGGCGCTGAGCAATCTTGCGATCGCGATCACGCATCTTTCACGGCTTGCGGAAGAGATCGTGTTGTGGACGTCGCCGCAATTCGGTTTCGCGCGCTTGAGCGATGCCTGGTCGACGGGCTCGTCGATCATGCCGCAAAAGCGCAATCCGGACGCGGCTGAACTCGTCCGCGCGAAGTCCGCCCGGATCGCCGCGGACTTCTCCGCGCTCAACGCCATCGTGCAAAAGCTGCCGCTCGCCTACGCCAAGGACCTCCAGGAAGATAAGACGCTCACCTTCTCGGCGTTTGATGATTTCGCGCTCTCGGTCACCGCCATGATCGGGATGATGGATACGATGCGTTTCAATCGCGAGAAGATGCGCGCCGCGGCTGCCATGGGCTATTCCACAGCGACGGACCTGGCTGATTGGCTGGTGCGTGAACTCAGAGTGCCATTCCGTGAGGCGCACGAGATCACCGGCAGAATCGTCCGCGCAGCAGAGGATGCGGGCGTGGCGGAGTTGGCACACTTACCGCTGGACGCCTTCCTGGCCGTCGATCCGCGCATCAATGAGGGCGCGCGGGCGTTGTTGACGGTTGAAAAATCGGTCGAGAGCCGGGATAGCTATGGCGGGACCGCCCCTCAGCGCGGGCGCGAGCCGGTTGAGCGGTGGAAGGAGATGTTCAAATGAGCCGCATCGTTCTGGCACTCACGGCGCTGACGCTCCTTTCCGCATGCGGAATCAAAGGCGACCTCGAACGCCCCGATCCGCTCTGGAATCGCGAAGAAGCGATCCGACGCGATTGTCAGGCGGCCGCGGAGCGCAATCAGCCGCAAGACCCGCGCTGCGCGCAGTATCAAACTGGCGCTCAGACAACGCCGTGAACCACGCACCCGCTCTCCTCGCCCTTGATGGGCGAGGTGGCGCGAAGCGCCGGAGTGGGTGGCTGCTCAATCTCTTCGGGCGCGGCGCTGTCACCCACTCAGTCATCACGCTGCGCGTGCTGACCGCTCGCCCATCAAGGGCGAGCAGATTGCTCTCTTCCAGATGAATCACTTCGAATACCGGAACGGCGCACTGCATTGCGAAGCCGTGAAGCTTGCCGACATCGCCGAAGCGGTCGGGACGCCGTGTTACGTCTATTCGACCGCCACGCTGGAGCGGCACTACCAGGTCTTCCGCGACGCATTCGCGCCGCGCAGCGTGCTGGTCGCGTTTGCGGTGAAGGCGAACGCGAACATCGCCGTGATCGCGACATTGGCGCGCAAAGGCGCCGGCGCCGATACCGTGAGCCGGGGCGAGATTGAACGGGCGCTGATGGCGGGCGTGCCTGCCGACAAGATTATCTTCTCCGGCGTCGGCAAGACGGCGGATGAATTGGCGTTCGCGGTGAAAACGGGCGTTCATGAGATCAACGTCGAGAGCCGCGCCGAGTTGGAGCTGCTGTCGGAGATCGCGCGCGGGCTCGGGAAAAAAGCGCCAATCGCCATCCGCGTAAATCCGGACGTAGGCGCGGGCGGGCACGAGAAAATTTCGACCGGCAAGGGTGACGCGAAGTTCGGCGTTTCGCCGGAGCAAGCGTTGGCGCTCTACGCGCGCGCGGCCGACGATCCGCATCTGCACGCGCAGGGCCTAGCGGTGCACATCGGCAGCCAAATCCGCGATCTCGCACCGCTTGAGGCTGCATTCCGCGTAATGCGCTCGCTAGCGGAGAAGCTGCGCAACGAAGGCATCGCGATCGAGCGGCTCGACCTCGGCGGCGGCCTGGGCGTGCCGTATTTCAACGAACCTGATCCGCCCTCACCGACGGAGTATGCGGCAATGGTTGGCGAGGTCTTCGATGGCTTCGACATTGGTTTGTCGTTCGAGCCGGGCCGGATGATCGCGGCGAACGCGGGCGTGCTGCTATCGCGTGTGGTGCGCTTGCAGGATCGGCCGCGGCCGATCGTGGTGCTCGATGCGGCGATGAACGATCTGATCCGGCCGGCGATCTACGACGCCTATCACGGCATCAAACCGCTAAAGCAAGCGACAGCGCCTGAGCAGGCGGTTGATGTCGTCGGGCCAATTTGTGAGACGGGCGATACGTTCACGCGCAATCGCATGCTGCCGCCCTTGGAGGCCGGCGATCTGGTCGCCTTCATGACCGCTGGCGCCTACGGGGCCGTGATGGCTTCGACATACAACGCCCGTGCGCTCGTGCCGGAAGTACTTGTGAGCGGTGAAAAATTCGAGGTCGTGCGGCGACGCTGGGATGTGGCTGAGCAGTTGAAGCTGGAAAGCTTGCCGGCTTGGATGGAGAGCTAGCATGATCAGGCGCGCATTCGTCGTCGGCGGTTTGGCTTTGGCGCTGTGCGCCTGCGCATCCGCGCCGGCTTCGCCGCAAGATCAGTTCTTTGCCAATCTGCGCGCGCTGTGCGGGCAGAGCTTTGAGGGCCGTGTTGTCTCGACGGATGCGGCTGACGCCAGCTTCGCGAACGCACGGCTGGTGATGCAGGTGCGCGAGTGCAATGCCGATGAGGTGCGGGTTCCGTTTCATGTCGGCGAGAACCGGTCGCGGACCTGGGTGATTACACACACGGCTGACGGGCTGCGTCTGAAACACGATCACCGGCATGAAGACGGCAGCGAAGATGCGCTGACGCAGTATGGCGGCGACACACTGAGCGCCGGCTCGGCGGAGCGACAGGCGTTTCCGGCGGATGCGTTCTCACGAACGCTGTTCACGCAGAACAACATTCCGCAGTCGGTGAACAACATCTGGGCAGTCGAAGTGCATCCTGGCCGCATGTTTGCGTACGAGTTGCGGCGACCGAACCGGCACTTCCGTGTCGAGTTCGACCTTACGCGCCCCGTCGCCGCCCCACCCGCGCCCTGGGGCGCGGACCAGAGCGAAACGGCGTCAGGTGCGGCCCAGACCCAGGATCGGCGCATCGACCTGCACGGCGCCGCGCTCAACCACCGGGAATTGGTAATTGCTCTGGCCCTCTTGCGTCGAAGCGCTGATGCGCTCTTCGCGGGCGAACTCGCGACGCACATAGGCGCCGAGTTCGCCAGCCGTGATCACGCGATCACGATTTTCATCGGCGCCGCCTTCCAGCCCGGTTTGGATGAAGTGCGAGAGGAAACCGCCAGCCTGGAATTTCTCGGCCACTGAACTGGTGAGGTCTTCCTCGGAGCTGAAAAGCCCCATCACGCCCGGGCGGCTCACCACGTCGCGCGCGAAGCCGCCGCTGAAGCATGAGTCGAGCACAAGCAAAGATGTCTGCGCACGAACTTGCTGGAACATCTGGTTCAGCTCGTCGTCGGTGATCGAGCCATCGACCATTTCGATCGTCTCGTCTTTGCCATCGGGCTCGGTGGCGTTCACCTGGCCGCGCACCTGGTTGCCGTGCCCCGAGTAGAAGAAGAGAAAAAGATCATCCGGTCCGGCGGCGGCGGCGACGCGCTGGAACGCCTGGCGAAGACCAGCCCGCGTAGCTTGGCCGTCAATCAGGGTGACACTTTCGGGAGCGAGCGTGCCTTGGCGCCCTAAGGCTTGTTGCAGCTTGCGCGCGTCTTCGGCCGTGAGCGGCAGGTCGTTGCCCGAGCCAGGATAGTCGGAAATGCCCACCATCACCGCATAGACACGGCGCGCGCTATTGTTCGCGGACACCTGCGGCGCCGTACCTTGCTGCAGCGTCACGACGTACGCGCCGCGCTCACCAGGCTGATACGACGTCGCGCCAATCCGGTAATTGCCGGTTTCGCTCAGCGTCGTCTCGATGCGCGCGTTGCGGTCCGTTGAGGAGATATCGTCATTGTCCTCCTGCGCGCCGGATGGCGCGAGCAGGATGAGATAGGGGTCCATCGCGGTCGAACGCATATCGATGGTGACGCGCTGACCGGCCGTGCCTTGGAAATTGTAGCTGTCGATGAACTCGCCGGAATTCAGCTGTTGATCACCCTCGGCCAGTTCGCCGTTCATGGTCTGACCGGCGGTGAAGGCTTGGGAATTGCCGCCAGCCAGCGCGTCTGTCGCGGTGGTGGTCGCGGACGGCGCGATGTTGAGCGCGTAATTGCCGGTCTCGCCGGCAGCGTAAGACGTCACGTGGATTGTGTATTCGCCGGTGGCCGGCAGCGTCACGTTCATGCGGCTATCGCGCACGCCGCGCTCGGTGTCGTCGTCGTTATATTGCTGAAAGCCGCCGGGGCCGCTGATCGCGACATAGGTGTCGAACTGCGGCGATGAGAGGCTGATTTCGACTTGCTGACCAGCCACGCCTTGCAGCGGGTAGGTGTCGATGTATTCGCCGGAGTTGAGTTGTGTGTCGCCTTGCGCAAGCTGGCCGGTCAGTTGCTGAGCGGCGATTGCGGGGGCCTGGCCCGGAGGCGGCGTGGCGCCCGCGACGTTGGTTTGGCCGGTGCGCTCGACGAGCAAGTTGTAAGCGCCGGTCGCGTTGCGGCTGAAACTGGTGACGTAAACCTGCGCCGTGCCATCCGCGGGGAATGTGATGGCGAGGCGCGAATTGTAGCTGCCGGAGCCGTCGTCGTCGTTGTCCTGCGAGAGGTCGCCCGGGCCGCGCACATAGAGGTACGGATCGAAGGCGTCGGACGTCAGCGTCAGTGTGAATTGTTCGCCCTGGCGCCCGCGAAGCTCAAACGTGTCAGCGACCGCGCCACCCTGATCGGACTTGGTCTCGGACGCTTCCAGCGTGCCGCTCACCGGCTGGCCGGGCTGCAATCCGCCGCCGCCAAGCTGACCGCACGCCGCCAAGGCGGCCGCCACAATCAGGGCCGCAGCTGTCCGAATGTTCATGGCAATCCCCCTCAAGCGCGAAGCGGACCTTAGACTTCGCCAAATAGCCGTCAACATGAGGAACACGGCCGGCTGGCTGTGCCTTTGCGTGGGATGGTCATGGTTTGGCTCAAAACGGGCTGATACCGTCAGCGGCGCGGAATGAAGCACCAGGACGCCCTCGATCAACTCGCCCGGGAAACGAACCGGGCCCGGCGCCGGCTGGCGCTGGAGCGGCTTCTTCGCGCCTGTCTCGTTGTAGCGGGCGCGGTCGGAGTCTGGGCCGCGGTTGCGCTGCTGGGCGGACACGAGCGCCTGCCGCCGCTGCTTCAAAGCCTGAGCGCGATTTTTGCTTTGTTGCTGTTCGGATATCTCGCTGTGCGAGCGCGGCGCGAATGGCGCGCGCCGACTGAAGAAGAAGCGCGCGCGCAACTGGCGGCGGACTCGGCGATGGATGCGGGCGCATTCGATGCGCTGCGCGACCAGCCAACGCGCTACGATCCAGTATCCGTCGCGCTTTGGAATCGCGAGCGCGAACGACTGCTCGAGAACGCCGACAGTGTCAGGCTGGGCCCGCCGCGCCCGCGCCTGGACGAACTGGATCCGTACAAGCTGCGCTATGTGCTGGTGGTGCTGTTGATCGGCGCGTTCGTCGTGGCGGGCGCACAATCCGGCGACCGGTTGGCGCGCGCGTTCCTGCCTGATCCAGGGCCCTTGCTCGGCGATCAGGAAATGGCGATCGAAGCGTGGGTTGCGCCGGCCGAGTACACGCGCGCGCCGCCTGTCTCATTGAGCGATCTCATCGGCGAGCGCGTGGCGACGCCGCCTACGGTGCGCGTCACCGTGCGTGTCACCGGCCCCGCTGGCGCGCCGGTATTGCGCTTCAACGGCCAGGGCGGCGCGCGCAACGAACGCTTCGTGCGCGCGGCCGACGGCGCCTGGGAAGCGCAGATGGATATTCCGGGCCGCGGCGAACTGCGGATCGTGCGCTTTCATACGCGCGCGCGCTGGCATTTGGCGCCAGCCGCGGATCAGTCCCCGCGCGCGTCCTGGGATGCGCCGATCAGCACGCTCTCGGATGAGCGCGTGAACTTATCGTGGAAAGCGCGCGACGATTTTGGCGTGCGGCGGCTGGTGCTGCGCGTGCGTCCGCTGCATCCGCCCGCGGGCCTGGTGCGCGCCGATCCGGTCGACACCGAACTTGAAGCGCCGGCAGGCGATCCGCGCGAAGCGGAAGGCGTAAGCGAAGTCGATCTCGCGGCGCATCCCTATGCGGGAATGGAAGTTGAAGCACGCATCGTGGCGATCGATGCGCTCGGCCAGGAAGGCGTGAGCGATCCGCTGCACTTCACGTTGCCGGAGAAGGTCTTCCTGCAGCCATTGGCGCGCGCCGCGATCGAGATACGCCGTCACATTCTGGCGGAACGCCGCCCCTACCGGGATGGTCCGGGCGTGCAACAACATCGCGTGCCGGCCGGCGATATTCTGCTCGGCAACGAGCGCATTGAGGTTCGCGACTACGATAGCCGTCCGGCGCTCCTGCGCGCACCGCCCGGCATCCAGCGTTCAGCACGCTTGATGGATGCGCTGATGATGGCGCCGCAGGATGGGTATTTCCGCGACCTCGCGGTGTATTTCGGGTTCCGCACGGCGCGCTCGCAACTCGCCGTCGCACGCAATCCGGACGAAGCCGACATCGCCGCGGATACGTTGTGGCGCACGGCGCTGCGAGCCGAATATGGCGGCGCGGCGGACGCACGGCGCGCGCTCGAAGAAGCGCAGCGCCAACTGGCGGAAGCCCTCGCGCAAGGCGCGCCGCAAGAGCGCATACGCCAATTGCTCGAAGCCCTGCGACGCGCGACCGAAAACTACATGCAGGCCCTGGTGCAGGAAGCGCTGCGCAATGGCGAAACCGCGCAGAACCAGGATGACACCGAAGAGCAAGCCTCGCTGAGCGAGCGCGACATTCAGGATATGCTGCGGCGCGTTCAGGAGTTGAGCGAGCAAGGACGAAACGCAGAAGCGCAACAGCTCCTCCAGCAACTCGCGCAAATCCTCTCAAACCTGGACGTCCAGCTTAGCCAGGGCGGCCAGGGCGAAGGTCAGGAAGGCGAAGGCGATCAACAGATGCAGCAGAGCATCGATGAGCTTTCGGAGACCATGGGCGAGCAACGCGCATTGCGGGACGAGACACGCCAGGAGCAGCAGCAACAGCAGGGTCAAGGCGGCAGCGGCGGCGATCAACAGGGCGGCGAAGGCGGCGATCAACTCGCGCAACGCCAGGCGCAATTGCGCCAAGGCCTGAGCGAAGCCCAGCGCATGGCCGACGAGGCGGGCGCCGCGCCGAGCGACGACCTCAACGCCGCCGGCGAGGCGATGCGTCAGGCGGAAAACGCGCTGCGCCGCGGCGATCTCGAAGGCGCGGAGGCGGCGCAGAGCGCGGCGCTCGAAAATCTCCGCCAAGGCGCGGATGCGTTGAGCGCGGAGATGCGCGAGCGCGGCCGCAACGGCCAAGAGCAGGGCCGCGAAGGCGGCAGCCGCGATCCGCTCGGGCGCCAGACCGGAAGCGGCAGCGACGATGGCGAAGGGTTCGTGCCGAACACGGCCGATCCCGCGCGGGCGCGCGAAATCTTCGATGAGATCCGCAGGCGGGCGCAAGATCCGAACCGGCCGGAAGCGGAGCGGGAATACCTGCGGCGCTTGCTGGATCGCTTTAGCGATAGCTGAGCAGCGGCCCGCCTTGAAATCGACGCGGCGCGCGCCACTGTCATCTCCATCACCGGAGGGACTTCATGCGCGCTTTTCTGCTGACCACTGCCTTCGCCGCACTCGTCGCCGGGTGTTCGCCGCCGGCGCAGCAGGCGGAACGACCCGACACCCCGCCCGGACCAACGACAGTCGCGTGCAATGACGTAACACCTGACGCGGCGCGGCAGGTTGCGGTCGGCGATGAAGTGGCGACGGCTGCCGCCGCTTCGGACTTGCGCGGCGGTTCTATCGCGCCTGGAACGTACGATCTGACGAGTGCGTCACGCATCGGCGCGGCGGCGGGCTGGGCTGGCACGCGCGCGGTCGCGCTCGAAGTCACCGAATCTCAGAACGGCGGCGTAACGTTCGATTGGGCGGGCGCGGAAACCGGCGGCGCCACGGACCGCTGGGCCGCCAGCTTCACCGAAGCGCCGCAGCCGCGCCTTGCCTATACGTGCGGGCGGATAGGTGAAGTCGCGGCTGAGTTCGCGGCGCAGAGCAATGCGCTGCAGCTCCGCCTCCAGGACGGCGCGGGCGGCCAATTGGCGCTGCACTTCCAGCGGCGCGGCTAGCCCCCATATTCATGCGGTTGTGAGCGCGCCCCGGCGCGCGCCATCCCTTTCAAGCGCGGTGAAACCGTAGCGGAGGGATACGCATGAAGACATCCACCAGTTTGGCCATGGCCGCGGCGCTCAGCGCGGGGCTGATGGCGGGCAACGCGGCCGCGCAGGACATGCGCGACTTCGACAGCCTGAACAACGCCCGCGCCTCCGAGGGTGAAGCCGTGCGCGTACGGTTGACGATCCCATTCCAGCGCGAAGCCGAGCAACGCGACACGCGCGTTTCGTTCGCTTTGCAGCAAGGCGACGGCGAAGGCCGTGTGCGCAATCTCGACATGTTTTCGTTTTCGCTGACAGGCGATGCGCCGCCGCAATTGGAGACGCCGTTCGCGCTGGGCGCGGCCGATGGCGATGGCTTTTTCTCGAAGCCCATGAACTGGGTATGGATCGGCCTTGGCGTCGGCGCCGCGTATTGGCTTTATGAGGAGAGCCAGGACGACGACGATCCGGCGCCACAGATCGCCCAGTAACCCGACTGGCTAAGCGGCGCGTCCTGCCCCAGAGTGGCGCGCCGCACAGGACACCTGAAAATTGAACCAATCCCCCCCTCGCGCACGAGTCGCAATCGTCGAAGACGATGCGATTCTGCGCGAGGATTTGGCGCGCCTGGTGACGCGCGCTGACGGATTGGAGATCGCGGGTGTCGCTGACACGCTGGCCGCGGGGCGCGCGCTCATTGAAACGGCCTTGGACGTATTGCTGATCGATCTGGCGCTGCCTGACGGCAACGGCGTCGAACTTATCCGCGAAGCGCGCGAGCGGCTTGCGAACATCAAGATCATTGTCGTCAGCATTTTCGGCGATGCGCGCAGCGTGGTGCGCGCGATCGAAGCAGGCGCTGACGGCTATTTGCTGAAAGGCGCCGGCGAGCAGCAGGCCGAGGAAGCAATCCGCAGCGTACTGGGCGGCGGCGCGCCGATTTCACCGGCGGTAGCGAGCCATATCCTCACACGCATGCGCGAGCGCACATCGTCCCCGCGCGGCGCTGATCTCGAGGTGCCGCTGACCGAGAAAGAGACGGCGGTGTTGACCGATCTCGCCAAGGGCTTTCGCTACAAGGAAGTCGCGCGTCTCCACGGGATTTCGCCGCACACGGTCGCGGATCACGTGAAGTCGATCTATCGCAAGCTCGCGGTGAACTCGCGCAGCGAAGCGGTGTTTGAGGCGGTGCAGGCCGGTTTGATCAACTTGAAGGATTGACGCGGAGTGGCTGCCTCCGCCAATCCAAGCGGATGACGCTGCGGCTAAGCCCCAACTCAAAGCCTCGCTGGCCGACGGTTCTCACGATTCTGCTGCTGCTCGCCGCGTTCTGCGCGGGCCTGCTCGTCATCAATGCAACGGCGGAGAACGTGCCGGGGCGGCCGGTGACGACGGTGCTTGTGGCGTCCACGCCCGGCGCGCCGTTCCGGCCCGCGACATTGCCGCACTGGGAGTGCTGTTCGACAAAGCCGCTGATCTTCCGCACCACCTTGGACGACGCCACAGCGCGTGCGGACGCGCCGGCGATTCTGATCGTCAGCGCGCATGACAATGCACGGCTCTACGTTGATGGCGTGCTTGTTGGCGGCGAAGGGCCGACACGCGGCGATCCGACCAATTGGAGCCGCCGCCCGCGCTTGATCCGCATTCCACCGCAGGTCGCGCATCCCGGAGCGGTGCTTGATATCGAAGTGCAACGCGGCGTCGGCTTCGGCCATTTGCGACCGATCTATCTCGGCGAATACGATGAGCTTTATGCCTCGTACGGCGCGCTGCGCTTCTTGCGCGCGGATATGCACGTGGCGACGGGCATCATCGCGGCGTTTGTCGCGGCTTTTTGCTTCGCTGCCGGCCCGCTTCTTGGCATGCGTGGGCTCATGTATGCGCTGGGCGGGCTTGCTGCGTCTTGGGCGCTGCAGGTGATTGGGCTGTCGCCGAGCGATCCGCCGTGGAACGGGACGGTTGCGAACGGCATCTATTTCGCCGGATATTTCGGCACGAGCGTCTTCCTGCTTTGGTTTTTCATCGAGTGGACGTCGGTGTTTGCCGCGCCAAGCGCGCGACGCCACAAACTTGGGTGGCTGACCGCGCCATGGCCGCGCGCGTTGCGGCGCAAATTGGGTTTGGCTGCGATCGGGGCGATGGCGATCAGCCCGGCGATCATCGCGCTGGTGCTTTGGAATGATCCGGCGATTGGCTCGCAGAACGTTGATCGCATCTGCGGCTTTCTTGGCCTTGCCGTGATTGCGTTTTGCCTGACCCGCGTCGTCAGCTACTACCGGCGCAACGGCTTTCGTGATCCGTTCGAGGCGTCGGCGTTCATCTTCGTACTCATCGCGGCCGTCGCCGACATCATTATGGTGCGGTTCTTCTTCATCTACGGCGTGTCGCTGGGCGCCGCCGTGATGTTCTTTCCTCTGGCGTTGCTGCTCTCGCTCGCGGCGCGGGCGCGCGGCGTATTCGAAGCGGCGACCGCAACCGCCGGGAAGCTCAACCTGCTGGTGGCGGAGCGTGAGCGCGAGATCGTCGCCAACATGGAAGAAATCCGGCGCAACGAACGCGCGGCGATGCTGCTGGAAGAGCGCAGCCGGATCATGCGCGATATGCATGATGGCATTGGCGGGCAATTGCTTGGCCTCATCTTACAGGCGCGCTCGCGCAAGCTCTCCGACGATGCGCTGGTGAATGGTTTGGAACAGAGCTTGGACGACCTGCGGCTCGTGGTGGATTCGCTGGAGCAAGGCGAAGGCTCCCTCACCGGCGCGCTGGGTGCATTCCGGGCGCGCATCGAGCCGCGCTGCGAGGCGGCCGGCGTAGCGCTGGATTGGGAGATTGAAGATGTCGGCGCGACGCCGAACATTGGTCCGGACAAGACACTCCAAATCTATCGCATCTTGCTGGAGGCGTGCACGAATGCGCTGAAGCACAGCGCGCCGGCGCGCATCGGGGTGGTGCTGAGGCGCGAAGGTGATCAGATCGAGATTGCGCTCGCCGACGATGGCGCGGGTTTCACGCAAGGCGCGCCGGCGGGGCGCGGGCTCACCAACATTCGCACACGTGCGCAGCAGATCGGCGCGGACCTGGCGATCGACTCCAACACCGCGGGCACGCGCATTGCAATGAAACTCGCGGCCTGATCCCGCGAACATGGGAGTGCGCAACGGCGTGCGTCGCGCCAGAGCGGCGTCATGGATGCGCCGCTTGTGATCCGCCCAAAGCTCTGGCTGCTCCTTGGCGCCATCGCCGCCATTGTGCTTGCGCCGGCGGCGCTGAGCTTTGTGCCCAACCCGTTTGAAGGCTTGGGGCCGGAGCAGCGTCCGTCACGCTTCTTCGCGACTCTGTGGTTGCTGCTCCCGATCCTGATGCTGCTCGCTGTATGGCGCGTTCTCGCGTGGACGAGCTATCGCGCGACGCGTGAATGGATCGAAGCGCGCAATATGCTGGGCGTGAAACGATCGACGTGGAGCGAACTCACCTCGTCAGAGCTCGATACGCCGACCGGCATGCCGCCAGCGTACGAGCTGCGCTTCGGCAAACGCAAAGTGCGCCTCATCGCGGCGCATCATGACCGGACGAAGATCCAGGCGCTCAAGGCGCTGATCACGCGCTAGTCGATCGCGGCGATGTACGGGAGCCCGCGATAGCGGCCTTTGTCATCCATGCCGTAGCCGATGAGGAAGTCGGCGGGCGCGTCCCAACCGATAGCATCGATGTCCTGCCCCAGCGCTTCGGGTTTGCGCACGAAAGCGCAAGCGAGCGTTTGCGTCGCGCCCTTGGCCATCAGATGCGCGCGGGCGAACGCGATGGTGCGCCCACTATCGAATACGTCGTCAACGATGAGCACGCCGCGGCCTTCGACAGAACGCGAAACATCCGCACGCACAACGACCTTTCCGCTGCTTTCGCGTTCATCGCGATAGCTCTCGAGCCAAAGCGAGTCATAGATCGGATGCGAACCGCGCACTTCGAGCGCGCGCATCAGATCAGCGGCGAATGGAATGGCGCCCTGCAGCAGCGCAACGACAGTCCAGCTGTCGTTTACTTGCGCCGAAAAGCGATCAGCCAGCGCATTGACGCGCTGGCTGATGTCTTCCGCAGAAAGAAGGATACGCAACTCAGCCGGCGGTGAAGCGCAGACCGTCGATCGGTCCGATCTCGCTCGTCGTCGTCGGATGCGACGGATCGATCAGCTCATGACCAGGCTCAATCGGTTCATCGAGAAGCAACTCGCCTTGCGGCGCGGTGGCCGGCGAGACGTGCGCCGGCCCGCCAGCCATCGACAGTTCACCGAAGCTCGCAAACGTCGCTTCGAGGTCAACGGCATCCGTCGGCGGATTCTCAACGCGAATTTGGAACGGCACCGCGGCGCCGGCGGCGACCGGTTGATCGGTGATCGCGTTCACCAGCTCGAAGATTTCGTGCGAGTTGCCATCGCGCAGCGAAATGCGAACCGGCGGCACGGCTTTGTCATCGCGGCCGATGTTGCGGACTTCACCGCTGACCACGAGCACCGGCGTCGCGCCGTTGAAATCGCGCTCGACAGCCAGGTCATAGAATTCAAGGCCATAGACGTTCACGTCCAAGCCGAGCGCGGCGAAGGCGCTGGCCGAACGCGGCCACAGCTCGGCGACGTCCTGGCGGAACATGACCATGCCGCTGGCGCTTGCCGCGAGGGCAGCGCCGGTCGCGCCCCACACGATGACGGCGGCGCGCGTACGATCGCGACGCATGCGGTCAGCCTGCTGTTGACGGAATTTCGCAGCGGCGGATGGCGCCGGCCCCGGTTGCTCGGCGGCGCGGCGCAATCTTTCGACACGTTCACGTGTCAGGGGTTCCTGAGCGGGCGCTTCGGCAACCCGCGCCAACGGCGCTTCGGCCGGCGCACGAAGCTCCAATTGCGGCTCGGCAAACCAGGAGAAACCGCATGCAGCGCAACGCACCGTCCGACCGGCCGGACCGATCGCTGCGTCATCCGCGTAGTAGCGGGTCGAGCAAGACGTGCAGGTAAGGATCATGTTAATACGTTCAGCTGCCCCAATAACTGTTCTCGATGCATTGATTCTATTTAGCTTGTCCAGTCATGGCCCGACCCCGCGCTAGTATTGAAACCGATCTATTCGAGCGCGGCGTATTGGTTCGCCTCTCGAATGTTGACGCCGGCTATGGCGCATCCACCGTTCTGATGGGGTTAGACTTTGAAGCACGCGCTGGAGAAGTTAATCTCATCACCGGCCCCGCAGCTGCAGGGAAGACTACATTTACGCATCTCTTGCGACTAGCCCTGCAGCCCAGGTGTGGCCGAAGCGTAATACTTGGCGTGGACGTTATACGCGCCCGGCCGCGCGACATTGCCGACGCCAAGCGGCGCATCGGTTATGTTGCTGAAAATCCTGTGTTCATTGAGCAATGGTCGACATTCGACAACGTCGCCATGCCGTTACGTATGCTTGGTCAGCGGCCGCGCGAATACGAGCATGACGTGCGAGAACTTGTGGATTTTGTAGGTCTAGGCGGCGCCGCGGAGTTGGCGGTGGAGAAACTTTCTGGAGCGGAACGACGTCGCGCCGCCATAGCGCGCGCGCTGGCGGCGAAGCCCTCTTTGATCCTGGCGGACGATCCTACCGCAGGCATGTCGCCAGCGGACGGACGGCGAATTGTGAAGCTATTGTCCGAAATGCGCCGCGTCGGCGCGGGCGTTGTGATCGCGAGCCAGGACGACACCCTCGCCGATTGCGCCCCGATGTGGGTCTGGCGGATCGACCGCGGCCGGCTATCTCAGCCCGAACAAACCGAAGCGGCGGATGCGGAGGCCTACGAATGAGAAGCGGCCTTCTCGGCGTCGAGCGCGCCCTTTTCTGGACACTGGCGTTCGCGGCATTCGCCGCCGCGTCGGCAGGACTGGCGGCGCGCGCCGTCGACCGCGTGGCTGTCGGCTACGAGCAATCGCGCAACGCCTACGCCATCGTGAGAGTGTTGGCGCCGGACGGCCCCGCCGGCATGGCGGCGGCGGAGACCGCCCTTGCGAGCGCCCCACATGTCACAAGCGCCGCGCCAATGACCGCAGGCAGGGCGGCGGCGTTGCTCAGCGAAGCGAGTGGCGAGCCCATCGATCCCGAGCACATGCCTGACCTTCGGCTGATCGAAATCGAACTCGCGCCTGCCTCACCGCAAGCCGACGTCGCGGGCGACATCGTGGCGGCGCTCGCGGCCGGCGGCGTGACGGCGGAGGTGATTGCGGCGCCTGACGGAGCAAGCGGCGGAGGCCTTGCGCCCCGCGTGCGCAACGCGGCGTTTTGGGGCGCGATCGTATTCGCTGGCATGATGGCTGTGATCGCTTGGCTCGCGGCGCGAGGACTCGCGGCGCGGCGGCGCGAGATGGTGACCGTCATGTGCGACCTCGGCGCGACACGGAGCCAGACCGCGGGACGGATTGCCGATGAAGCCGCCGTCACCGGACTCTATGCCGGGCTCGCAGGAGGCGTGTTGGCGGTTATCGCAGGCGTAATCGTTCTGCTGCTGGCTATTCCCGGCACAACGCTGAACACTCTCACCGCCATGATTCTGCCGATCGACCTTGTTCCCGTTGTCGCCGCGCCGCTCGGCACGGCGATCGCCGCGGGCGCCGGCGCGCGTGCGGCGGCCGGACACTTTCACGGCCAGGCGGCGAGGCTTGGCTGATGCGCGTCGTGCTTTTCTGGGCGGCGATCATTGCGCTGGTCGCGTTCGTCGCCGGGTTTTGGAGCTTTGCGGAAAATGTCCGCCGCGAACCGCAAGAGCCAGCACATGCGCAAGCGATCGTCGCGCTCACGGGCGGCTCGCTTGACCGGCTGACAACCGGCGTACGCTTGCTTGAAGAACAAAAGGGCCAGCGGCTCCTGATCTCCGGCGTCAATCGCGTCGTCACGGACGCCGAATTGTATGACGCGCTCAATGTCGATCCGGCGATTGGCGAGTGCTGCATCGATGTCGGGCGCTCGGCGGAAGACACGTTGGGCAATGCGTCGGAGACGGCGGCGTGGGCGCGCGAGCATCGCTACACCGACATCATCCTGGTCACCGACGATTATCACATGCCGCGCAGCCAAGCCGAACTTGAGGTCGCGCTGCCGGAAGCCAACATTCATCCCTATCCCGTCCGCACGCGCTGGACGGACCCGGCGCTGTGGCGGAGCGACCTGGGCGCCGCGAGTCGTTTGGGCGCCGAGTACGTGAAATATCTTGTCATTCGCGGACGGGAAGCGTTGATCGGCCTTGGTGAAAGCCAGACCGAGGCTCCTCAAGGCGACGCATGAATCTGATCCGTTCGGTTATTTTCGTCGTCTGGCTTTATGCCTCGATGGCGGTCGTCGGATTGGTGTTATGGCCATTCGTCGTGTTCGATGAGCGTCACGTCTGGACGGCGCTGCGCTCCTGGGGACGCGCGACCGTTTGGGGTTTGCGCTGGATCATCGGGGCGCGCGTTTCGTTCGAAGGCCTTGAGAACGTCCCAGCCGGCGGCGCGCTGATCGCGATGAAGCATCAATCGACGTTGGACACGGTGGCGCCGTCACTGTTTTTGCCGCGACCTGTGTACGTCTATAAAAAAGAACTCGGCGGCGTGCCGGTGATGGGCGCGTACTTGAAGCGCAACCAGATCGGGGTCGATCGCAGCGGACACGCGAAAGCGCTGAAGAGCCTGATGCGCGGCGCCCGTGAGGCGGTCGCGAAGGGCGGACAGGTTCTGATTTTTCCGGAAGGCACGCGCCAGGAATTGGACGCTCCGCCGGACTACAAGCCTGGCATCGCGGCAATGTACAAGGACCTCGGCGTGCCGGTGACGCCGGTTGCGCTCAACACCGGTCTCATCTGGAAACCCAAAGGCATCATGCGCTCGAAAGGGCACGTGACGTTCAAGGTGCTGCCCGCCATTCCCCCGGGGTTGCCGCGCGACGAATTCATGCGGGAACTTGAGCGGGTCCTTGAAACCGAGAGCCAGGCCTTGCTGCCACCCGATAAGCGTCGCACGCTGACGTCATGAAGGTTCGCGGATTTTGGTTGGCTGCGCCTTGGGCGCTATTCGTGTTGGCGGCGCTCGGTTGGGTTTTCTACTGGCACTATCTGGCTAACGAAGCCGAGCGACAAATTCGAGGCTGGGCGTTTGAACAAAACGCCGGCGGCGCAACGGTGGAGATCGACAAGATCGTCCGCCACGGATTTCCGGTGCTCATGCGCCTGGAACTGCAAGGCATGAGTTACATGGCCGCGCGCGGCGGCTGGAGCGTGAGCACTGACCGCGCCGATCTTCACGTCCAGGTGCTGAACCCCCACCACGTTATCCTCGAAGCGGAAGCGCCAATCGCGATCACGCGCGCCGGCGGCGCGACAACCAACATTTCAGCGGACGCGCTGATTGCGAGCCTGCGCACCGAAAACGGCGCGCTCGCCGTCGCCGGCATCGAGGCCGACAATCTGGTGCTGGATGATCCGGCGGAGGAAGGCGTGCTGCACGCCGCGAAAGTGGTCGCCAATGTGCGGCCCGATCCGCGCGCGGCGGGCGAATATCAATTCGCATTCGACGCGCAGACGCTGACCCTGCCGCGGCCGGTTCGGAGCTTTGAGTCTTTTGGATTGGACGTCGCCCGTATGCGCGCTGCGATCGTGATCGGGGATGGGGCGCTGTTGATGCAATCGTCTCCGGGCGACCCGCTCGGGCCATGGCGCGAAGGTGGTGGGCGCTTGCGGTTTGACGCGCTTGAGCTTGTGTGGGGACCGCTTGAAACCACAGGGACGGGCGAAGGCGGTTTGGACGCCCAGCGCCGCCTGGATGGCCGCCTCGTGCTGCCGGTGGAGCGGCCCGCTCCGGTGCTCACCGCCATCGCCAATGGACCGCGTATCGATGACGATGCGCGCCGCGCGCTGGGCTTGCTTGCCGCGGGCTATGTCGTCACCGGCAACGACGTCACGCTCGATATCGGCGCGCACGACGGCATTTTGCGCATTGAAGGCCTGCCTGTCCGGCCGCTGCCGCCCGTCTATTAGGACTGCGGCTCGTCGCGGCCCCAATTGGGCGCGGGCGTATCCTGGCCCGCATCGATGACTTCACGACGCATGCGGCGTGCGCGATCGAAAAGATCGTAGAGCGTTTCACCCTCGCCCCAGCGGATCGCGCGCTGCAACGCAGCCAAATCCTCCGAGAAGCGCCCAAGCACTTCCAGCACCGCTTCGCGATTGTTCAGGAACACGTCACGCCACATTGTCGGATCGCTGGCGGCGATGCGGGTGAAATCGCGAAAACCGGAAGCGGAATACTTCACAACTTCGCTCTCAGTCACGCTCTCCAGATCTTCGGCCATCGCAACGATGTTGAAGGCGATCAGGTGCGGCAAGTGACTGGTGACAGCGAGCACGACGTCATGACGCTCTGGATCCATCACATCAACGTGCGCGCCCAGCTTCTCCCAGAATTCGCCGAGGTCAATGACCGCCTGCTTGCCTTCGGCTGTGTCATCCAGCGGCGTGAGAATCTGCCAGCGCCCCTTGAACAACGTCGCAAAACCCGCCTCGGGGCCCGAATGTTCAGTACCGGCGAGCGGATGGCCTGGCACGAACACAACGTGTTCCGGCAAATACGGCGACACCGCCGCAATCACCGCGTTTTTCACAGAGCCGGTATCCGTCACGACGGCCCCGTGCTTTAGGGCCGGCGCAATCGCCGCCGCCGCAGCGCTCATGGCGCCGACCGGAACAGCAAGCACGACCAAGTCGGCGCCGGCGACAGCGTTCGCCGCATCATCGAAAGTCTCGCCCAGCCCAAGCGCCCGTACGCGCTTCCGAACCGACTCGTCAGCATCAAAAAAAGCAACGCTGTTTGAGGCGCCAAACTCAATCGCGCCACGCGCGATCGACACGCCGATCAAGCCCGCGCCTATGATCGCAATGCGGTCGAACACAACGGCCATCAGACGCGCGCGTAGGAGCCGAGGACACGGACGCTATCAAGGCCGGCGCGCGACATCGCGGCCGCGCGCGGATCATCGAGGCCGATGAAACCATCGACACGGACAAGCACGCGTGGCTCGGCGCGAGCCAACTCGCGGCCAGTGAGCCCAGTTTCATTCAGCGCGCGTTGCAAACGGTGGTGTGGATCGAAAGCGATCAGAATAGTGACGTCATTGCCCGCTTCTTCGGTTTGCGATGCGGCGAACACGGCTGCTTCCGGTTCGTCCGTCCCCCCGAGCAGCGGCAGGCCCGCGATGATGTGAAGGTTGTGAAAGCGGCGCTCGGACAGCGCCGGCCACCAAGCGCCGACACCAGGCGCGGCGGGCCAACTCGTTACCGCGACGACCGAGTCCGGATTTTCCGCCGCCTTCTGCAGCGCCGCCTGCGGTTCGCCCAGATCCTTGATCCGCGTTCGGGCGCCGAAATGACGGCGGGCGATATCGAAGAGCCGCGTCGGGTCGCCGCGGCCGCCACCGACGACCACGTCAAACATGCGCTGCCGGCGCAGTGATGCGGCGATCATCGCGCGCCAAAGTTCGACAACGAGGTCGCGGTCAAGCGGCGCCGGCGCTTCCGCAACGAGCCGGCGCAGCATAGCGACCTCGCGGCCAGGGCGGATCGGAAGGCCGCTTTCAGACGGCTTTAGGCCAGCCAATTTATCAATCGCACGCAGACGCTCAGCAAACAGCGCAAGCAATTGCTTGTCGATGCCGTCGATCTCGGTGCGGATCGTTTCGAGTGGTGAACCGGGGGGGCTCTGGTCGTTCATCCTTGGAACCTTAGCGGTCTTTCATACGCCACGCCAACGACCAGCGTGCAACGCGAGTCTTCAACAGCAGCAGCCCTCCCCAGGGGGATATTTCCCCCGCGACGCAGTTTATACGACTGCAGATGATTCATGCAGGCGGCGCAGCAGCGAAACTACAAGCGGCGGGCGGTGTGCGCTCGCTTGTTTTTGATACATCAACGCCATTGCAGCTTTCCAGCGGCGAAGCATTGGCGCCGCTGACGGTCGGGTTTGAAACCCAGGGCGCCTTGAACGCGGATCGCAGCAACGCCGTCCTGATCTGCCATTCACTCACCGCCGATCAATTCGTGGCCAGCCCAAATCCGATCACGGGCCGTCCCGCCTGGTGGCCGCGCATTGTCGGCCCGGGGCGTCCGATCGACACCAACCGCTTCTTTGTGATCTGCTCAAACGTATTGGGCGGCTCGATGGGCTCGACCGGACCGGGGTCGATTGCAGCCGACGGCCTGCCCCATTCCTTGCGTCTGCCGGCGATCACCATGGCGGACATCGTGCGTGCGCAAGCCATGCTCGTGGAAGCGCTCGACATTGAGAACCTCTTTCTCGTGATCGGCCCGGGCATGGGCGGCATGCAGGCGCTGCAATGGGCCAGCGCTTATCCCAAGCGCGTGTTCTCGTGCGTAACGGTGGCGGCGGCGGCCAAGCAATCGGCGCACAACATCGCGCTCGCCGAACTCGGACGCCAGGCAATCATGGCCGATCCCGACTGGCGCAACGGCGCGTACCTGCAGCATGGCGTGCGGCCGACGCGCGGCGGGGCCGTGGCGCGCACGTCGGCGCAACTTGCGGGCCTCTCGCCGCAAGATGTGCGCTCGCGGTTCGAAGGCGCGCGCACGCAGGAGCGCTTCGTGTTCAATGCCGAAGGGGCAAACGACACGATGCGGCCGCAACAGGGCGCCGGGTTCGTCGATCGCTTCGACGCCAATTCCTATCTTTATCTTTCGCGCGCGATGGATGGTTTTGATCTCGGTGCGGATTTCGGCGGCCGATTGGCGAATGCCTTCCAAGGCGGTTCAACGCGTCATGGCGTGTTCTCGTTTTCAAGCGACTGGCGCTATCCGCCGGAGGACGGCCGCGAACTCGCACGCGCGCTCGCGGCCGCTGGCGCGGAAGCTTCGTTCCTGGAAATCACCAGCGCGCATGGTCACGATGCGTATCTGGGTCATGAACCGGCCTTCGAAGCAGCACTCACCGGCTTTATCGACTCCGCCGCAGCTGCGCGTGGTCTGGCCCTCAATGGCGGAGGCGTTTGATGGCGCAGCTCGAACTCGTCCAACCCGCGCCGCTCGAACTCACGAGCGCCGAGCCGCGCGGCGACCACCTCGTCATCTCCCGCATGGTCGAAACCGGCGGCAAGGTTCTTGACGTCGGCTGCGGCGACGGCGCGCTGATGCAGTTGCTGGCGCGCGAATGCGACGCCAAAGCGCGCGGGCTGGAGATCGACCCGAACAAGGCGCACCGTTGCGTCGTGCGCGGCATGTCGGTGGTGCAAGGCGACGCCGAGCGCGATCTTGGCGAATTTCCAAGCGGCGCGTTCGACTACGTCATCTTCTCGCGGACGCTGCAGGATCTTCGTCGGCCACAGGCGGCGTTGAAGCAGGCGGCGCGCATTGGCGAACGCGTCATCGTCTCGATCACCAATGCCGGCCGCTGGAACAAGCGTGCGCAATTGCTGTTGCAGGGCCGCCTCGGGCCAAACGAACGCCTCCACCGCTACTCGGTGCGCGATTTCGCGGACATCGCGCGGGAGATGCGGCTTGGCATCGAACGCGCGGTGCCGCTTTCGCAAGGCCACGCGGGCGCGCCCTTCGCAAAGACCATCTGGCGCGCAAACTGGTTCTGCGAAGAAGCCGTCTTTCTGCTGACAACGTGATCCGCCACGCATGAAGCGCCTCGTGATCTGCTGCGACGGGACTTGGCAACGCCTCTACGGCAATAGCCTGACCAATGTGGCGCTGACCGCGCGCGCGGTCGCCTCGCGCGACGCAAAGGGCAATCTGCAGATCGTCTATTATTCGGCGGGCGTCGGCGCGTCTGTCGATGGCGTCAGCCTTTGGCAAGGCATGACCGGCGCCGATCTTGACGACAACCTGCTGGAAGCCTGGCTGTTCATCAATCTGAACTACGAGCCCGGCGATCAGATCTATCTGTTTGGCTTTTCACGCGGCGCCTACACCGTGCGTTCGCTGGCGGGATTGCTGCGCAAATGCGGCATCCTTCGTCGCGAGCATGTCGATAAATCGCGCGCCGCGCTCGACCTCTATCGCCGCCGCGAACTCACGGCGGACAGCGAAGAAGCCGAGCGCTTTCGTGTCGCCCACGCCATTGCATGGCCGCGCCTCGCACGTCCCTTCACCTCGCCGCCCGTCGATCTTTCGATCCGCTATCTCGGTGTTTGGGATACGGTTGGCTCGCTTGGCATCCCGCGCGTTCTGCCGGTTTCGATCAGCATGAACACGCGCTACGAGTTTCACGACACCGCGCTGTCACGGTCGGTCGAACATGCGCGGCACGCGGTCGCGATCGATGAACGACGTGCGCCGTTTAGGCCGACGCTGTGGAGCAACATCGACGCGTTCAACGCGCCAGGCGCACGGCCACGCGTGGCGCAACAATGGTTTCCGGGCGACCATGGCGGCGTCGGCGGCGGGGGCACGCGTGGGCTTTCCAATTGCGCGCTCATGTGGGTGCTCGAAGGCGCGGAACTCGCCGGCTTAGCGATCTCACGCGAACCAGGGTCGGTGATCTCAGGGTGCCTCGCCGATATCGATCCGATCAACCCTCCTGTCGACGGCAAGGGATTCCCGATCATTCGCGCGCTGACGTCGCGCTGGCGCACCGGCCTCAATCGGTATGAAGACATCCACGAGACGGCGCGGCTTCGCTTCGCGGCGAATGCGACTTACCGGCCGCCGCTGCTCGCGCCTTTCGCCGATCGCATTTTACAATCGATGCGCCAGCGCGAAGCCGCCTAAAGATACGACAACCACCAATCGCGCCGGCGGGCCTTGAGCAGCTGCCAATACCGGCAGACCGGATAGAGCAGCGCGAGCACGACAACCCAGGCGAGATAAACCCAACCCAATGAAAAGCCGAGCCCTTCGAGTTTTTCGGGCGCGATGAAAACGTTGATCATGTAGTCGAACAGGCCGTCGACATTTCGGCCCACTGCAGCGTTCGCCGCGATCGCGAGAACGTGGATCAGATAGATGTGCACCAGGTAGAAGAAGAACGGCACTGCGCCGAACGTGGTCAACACTGACGCCACGGGTCCACGCAGGCGGGAGAACACCGGCCACATCGCGAACATGATGCCCAACGTCACGAGCGTGTATTGCAGCGACGGCGGATATTTCTGGACATCCAGGAATACCATGACAGCAGCGCCGGGCGTGGACTGATCGCGCCAATCGCGCCAAGCGCCCTCCGGGCCGGTGGCGAAAGCCGGATCGCCATAGATCATGGTGACGCGCAACACGACGAACAGCGCAAGCATGCCGAGGCCGAGCAAAAAGATAGTGCGATTGCGCTTTTCCGGCGCTTCCGTGAACACGCCGCCCAAACCGTAACCCAGCGCGATGACGCCAATCCAAGGCAGCACGGGATAAGCGAAGAGACCAATCGGCGTACCGCCGACGATCACGGGGCCGCCGTCATGCAGGAACGTCCGGACCATGCCAAGTTGATCGGCGCTGAGCGGGTCCAGCAGATTGTGGCCGGCAATTATCACGACGCCGATGACGAGGACCGTCAGACGCGGCAGCCACACCAAAGCCGCCAGCGCTAGCATGCAAACGCCAATGGCCCAGATCACTTGCAGAAAGAAGGCGTACGGAAAACCGAACGACCAGCCGAAGATATGCCTCAAATCAAACCTGAAAGCGAGTTGCGCCGGCGCCGATCAAACGTCGGCGTAAGCAAAAGCCAAGCGGCCGAGAAGGCCTTGCGCTTTCAGCCGGCCCTCGGTTGCAAACAGGCACAGGCAAGGCTCATCACCCTCGACCACCGGCAAATGGCAGAGATTGTCGTCAGCCGCCGCAAAGTCGCCGGCCTGAAAAAGCCCGACTTCGTCGCGGAACGCGCCTTTCAGCACTGTGCAAAACTCCGCACCAGAATGCTCGTGACGCGCGGCCGGCATCCCCGGCGCGACAGAGAGCAGATAGACGCGGTTGTCCTTCGCGTGCGGCGTATTCACCGCCGCAACCCAAACACCTGGCGCAATCCACTTCTTCGGCTTCAGTGACAAACGTTCGAGCAGCGGCCGCGTATCTTGCCTATCCGAAGCGCCAGCCTGCGTTTCCAGACGCGCCAAGACGTTCGACAGCGCATCGGCGCCGATTTCAGCGTCCGGTAGAGATTTAAGCGCCGCACCTGAAACCGCTTCAAACGTTCCCACGCGCGCGCGGCACGTTGCGCAAACTTCCAAGTGCGCGCCGACGACAAGGCCAAAGCCGGCCTCCAACGCGCCGGACGCGTAGGCCGTCAGAATATCGTCCGAAGGGTGATGCCGAAGGCTCACTGATACTTCTCCCAATGCGTGCGGAGCTTCATCAAGGCAAGCCGCAGACGTGACTTCACAGTCCCGAGCGGGAGCGAAAGACGCTCCGCTATTTCCGAATGCGGCCGGTCTTCAAAAAAGGACAGCCGCACCACTTGCCGTTGTTCTTCCGACAGCATCGCCATCGCCGCGGAAACTTGCTCTTCCGTTTGCCCACGCATCGCAGCGTCATCGGGCGCTTCGTCAGCACTCTCATCGCTTACAATAAGCACGGAACGATACGCCAGCTCGGTCCTCTCACGACGAAGCTTGTCGATCCAGGCATTGCGCGCGATGACGAATATCCAAGTCGACGCCTTCGCCTTTGTGGAATCAAACGAAGCGGCGCGCCGCCAGATCGCGACCATGGCGTCCTGCGCCAAATCCTCAGCCGCGGCGGCGGGCGCGCCCAGACGGAGCAGATACCCTTTCACCTTGCCGGCGTACGCCGCGAAGATGCGCTCGAACGCCTGACGATCGCCGCTGGCCACCCTGGCGAGCAGCGCTTCGTCCGTCTCGTCGAGGCGATCATGCACCGCGCGCAGCCTCCTTGGCGATGAAGAGGCCGGTTTTGCACCAGCAAAGGCGAAGTCCAGCACACGCATCGGCGATGATACGGCGCAGCTCCCTGCCTGGATCAGTGTGAACCGCAGCCGATCTCAAACCGTATCCCTCGACAAACCAGCCTGCGTTCGGCGCGCTGGGATGGGAACGCTCAATGGCCTTTACCTCCAGCGACGGCGCGCGCAGACAAAGTATCGCCGTCATCGGCTCGGGCATAGCGGGAATGTCGGCCGCGTGGTTACTCAGCCAAAAACACGACGTGACCGTTTACGAGAAAAATGATCGCCTTGGCGGTCATTCGAACACCGTGATGGTGAAGACCAGCTTGGGCGAAACGCCGGTCGATACCGGCTTCATTGTCTTCAATGACGCCACCTACCCCAATCTCATTGCCCTGTTCGAGCATCTCGGCGTCGCGACCAACGTGTCGGATATGTCGTTCGGCGTCTCGTTGCGCGGCGGCGAAACTGAATATTCCTCGGTCGATACGTCAGCGTTCCTATGTGGCGGCCGCAATCTCATCAGCCCGCGCTTTTGGTCGATGACCTGGGACTTGCTGCGCTTTTATCGCAGCGCGCCACTGCAATTGCTGCGCGCACGCGATGAGATGATTTCGCTCGGCGACTATCTGAGCCGCCACGGATATGGCGACGCATTTCAGCGCGACCACCTATTGCCGCAAGCGGCGGCGATCTGGTCGGCGTCGATGGGTGATATTCATCACTATCCCGCGTGCGCGTTCGTTCGCTTCTTTGAAAACCACGGCCTGCTGAAACTAAAAGGTCGGCCCAAATGGCGCACGGTCGAGGGCGGCAGCCGCTCTTATGTCGGGAAATTGACGGCGCCCTACGCTGATCAGGCGCGATTGAACGCCGGCGCGGTGTCCGTCCGGCGCGAGGCGGGCGGCGTATGGGTGCGCGACGCGTTGGGACACAGCGCACGATACGATGACGTTGTCATCGCAACGCATGGCGATGAAGCGCTGGCGATGCTTGAGGACGCCAGCGCCGAGGAACGCAATTTGTTGGGCGCCTTCCGCTATGCGAAAAATCGCGCCGTGCTGCACACGGACACCGCCTTCATGCCACGCCGCGAGCCGCTTTGGGCGAGCTGGAACTATGTCGGCGACAATCCGGACGGCGGCTGCGTCGTCACGTATTGGATGAACAAGCTGCAGAACATCAAAAGCCGTGAACAGATCTTCCTCACGCTCAACCCGCGCACTTCTCCAGACCCCGCGAAAATCCTCTACGAGACCGAATACGACCACCCCCTCTTCGACGCGGCCGCCATCCGTGCGCAAGAGCATCTCTGGTCGCTGCAAGGCGTGCGCAACACCTGGTTCTGCGGCGCGCATTTCGGTTCAGGTTTCCACGAGGACGGACTGCAATCCGGGCTCGCCGTTGCCGAACAACTTGGCGGCGTGCGCAGGCCGTGGACGGTGGAGGGCGAGTCGAGCCGCATCTATGTCGGCGCGCCGTCACAACGACCGGACGCGATCGCGGCATGAACGCGCTCTACACCGGACACGTCGCCCACATGCGGCCAGGCAAGCACCGCCTGCGATATCCGGTGTTCATGCTCACGCTCGATCTCGATGACGTCCCAAGCAAACTAAAGCATTTCAAACACAACCAGCGCGCCTTTTTTGCCTTGTATGACCGCGATCATGGCGCGCAGCGCGATGCGGCTTTGAAACCCCAGATCGAAGCGAAACTGCGCGAAGCGGGCATCGCTTGGGATAGCGGCCGCGTCGTCCTGCTGACGATGCCGCGTCTCTTCAATTATGTGTTCAACCCGCTCAGCGTCTATTTCTGCTATCGGCGGGACGGGACCGTCGCGGCGCTGGTCCACGAGGTCTCAAATACATTTGGCGAGAGCCACTTCTATGTGCTGCCGCCACGCATGGAAGCGGGCGGCGCCATCACGCAAAGCTGCGCCAAGGACTTTTTTGTTTCGCCATTCCTCGAAGGCGGCCTTCGCTATGAGTTCAGCGTCACGCCGCCGGGCGAGCGCGTCGCTGTCGCGATGATCGTGAAGCGCGGCGATGATGTTGCGCTGACGGCGTCATTCGCGGGCGAACGGCGCGAGCTTAACGATGCGCAACTCGTCCGCGCCTGGCTCAACAATCCCTTGATGACCTTTAAAGTGATTGCCGGAATTCACTGGGAGGCCGCACTGATGATGGTCAAAGGCGTCCGCTATCTTGGACGGCGCGGGCAAACGCCGGCGCAACCACAAGCGCCAAAAACAAAAGCGGCGGCGTGATCGCTCACGCCGCCGCCCGCACTGCGCTTAAGCACAGATTAGTTTTGCGCCGGACCGGAAACGGTCGCGACCCATTGGTTCACCAGCGACTCGGTGACTGAGAGCGGCGTTGAGCCGTTCGTCAGGACGACGTCGTGGAAGCCTTTCAGATCGAAGTTCTGACCGAGCGCCGTGCGCGCGCCGTCGCGCATGCGGTTGATCGCCTGGCGCCCGACCATGTAGCTGCAGGCTTGGCCCGGCCACACGCAATAGCGCTCGATTTCGGTCGTGACGCTTGAGCGCTGATCGCCAGTAGCGGCGACCATCGAGTCGATGGCCTGCTCGCGCGTCCAACGCTTCGAGTGGAGGCCCGTGTCGCACACAAGGCGCGATGCGCGGAACGTCGCCGATTGCAGATAGCCGACCTTGCCGAACGGATCGTTGGCGTACATGCCCATCTCGTCGGCGAGTTGCTCTGAATAGAGACCCCAGCCTTCGGAATAAGCGCTGAAACCAAGCAGCGCGCTACGGATGAACGGGATCGAGCCGGATTCCTGTTGGATCGCGATCTGCCAATGGTGGCCTGGAACGCCCTCGTGATAGGTGAGCGTCGGCAGCGTGAACTTCGGCCATTCGGTCGCCGGGTCGCGCAGGTTGATGTAGTAAGCGCCAGGACGCGAGCCATCGAGCGCCGCGCCTTGGTAATAGCCGCCAGGCGCGCCTGCTTCGGTGTATTCCGGCACGCGCTTGATCTCGAGCGGCGCACGCGCCTGCACACCGCACACTTCCGGCATACGCGCACGGATCGCGGCGACTTGCGCGTTGAGATCGGCCAGCAGGCGATCGCGGCCAGCCGGCGTGCTCGGATAGATTTGATCCGGGCGGCGGCCGAGCGCGGTGATGCGCTCGGCGACTGAGCCGCGGGTCAGGCCCTGCGCACGAAGGATCGTGTCCATCTCGGCAGTGAACTGCGCGATGAGGTCGAGACCCATTTGGTGGATCTCATCCGGCGACATCGACGTCGTCGTGTAAGCGCGCAGCGCGGTCGTGTAGAGACCCTCGCCTTCCGGCAATTTCCACACGCCTGCATCATGCGTGGCGCGCGGACGGATCGCCGTGATCGCATCGATCTGGCGCTGATAGGCGGGCAGCACCGTATCGCGCACGATGGTTTCGGCCTGGCTGGTCAGCGTCGCTTTGTCGGCGTCACTGATGTCCGCCACGCCGGCAAGGCGTTGTTGGAACGACGTGACGAGAACCGTTTGCGCCGGCGCCGTGCCGCGGAACTGACCGAGCTGGCGCAGCGCGCCGTCGAGCGAGAAGTCGGGCGGAATCACGCCTTCGCCGGCATCGATGCCGATGCGCTCGGATTCCTGGTCAAGCACGCGGCCGTAGGCCGTGAGACGCGCGAGATACGCGTCAGCTTGCTCGCGATTGGTGACCGGGTGCTGGCTTGCCAGGAAATCCGGGATGTTTGTGTAAGCGCCGGTCAGCTGGGTGACCGTGTACGGGGCCTGGGCGCCGCCGCCGCTCTTATACTGCGAGGACGCGACGCCATCCTGGAGCGCGGTCAGCACGACGTCATGCGTGACAGCATCCTGCGCCGAGAGCGTATCGCGGCTGATGGCCTGGAGTTGGGTGATGGCGTTTTGCGAAATTGCCGTCAGACGCTCGGCGCCGGCGCGCGACGCGTCGCTCAGGCGATCGATGTAACGGCCGCCGGCCTGCTCTTCAGAAACCGAGAGCGACGTTGCGTACTCCGGCAACTCGCGGAGAAGGTCCGTCGAAAGCTGATTGAGGATTCCATTGAGATCGCCGGCCGCGGCCGGACGCGTGCACGCCGCGAGCAGAACGCCGGCAGCCGATGCGCTCAACAGCGAGCGCCGTGACATTTGCATGTGTAATTCCCCTTAAGCGACCAGGGTTTCCTGTCGTCCGCGCGATCCTAGCCCAACAGAAAGGGTCTGCACCGGGGGTGCGACGAACCGCCTTGCGCGTACGATTGGGAACCGGCCCACCCGGAGCCCAGCGCAACCAGGAGTAGCGGCCCCTAGCCCTCGACGGCGGCCTGACCGGTCTCGCCGGTGCGAATGCGCTGGATGCTGTCGAGATCGGCCACCCAGATCTTGCCGTCGCCAATCTTGCCTGTGTTCGCGGACGTCGCGATGGCGTCGACGATGCGCTCGGCCGCATCGGGGCTAGCGACAATTTCGATCTTCACCTTCGGGAGCAACTTCACTTCATATTCGGCGCCCCGATAGACTTCCGTCTTGCCCTTCTGACGGCCAAAGCCACGCACCTCGGAAACAGTGATGCCCCCGCATCCGGCTTCCTTTAGCGCATCGAGCACAGGATCGAGGCGGCTCGGTTTGATGATCGCGGTGATGAGTTTCATGTGCGCGCACCCCAAACGCTGCCGTCACGAGACGTCGCGTTCTTTCTAGGAGTCGCGGTTGTTCTCGGGCAATGCGCCTTTCGCCTCAGGACGCGTTCTTGGCGGCGCTTTGGCCAAAAGGACACGCCCCTGCGAGCGGGCCGTAGTCGCGTAGAGGCGCTTGACGGCTTCCATGAGCACAAGTCCACCCTGCGCGGGCCAAACCAACTCGCCGACACTTTCAAACGCGTCCGCCGCGCCGGCGGCCCAGCGCCAGGGCGGCGCGTAAAGCGCGCGCGCCGACACGACCGGCTCAAACATTGAATCACCCAGCAGCGACGCAAGCTGCGTCCGGGAGTACGGACGCCCGTGGCCGAATGGCGAAATATCGGATTGCGCCCACAAACTCCAACGATTGGACGCGATGACAACGAGGCGTCCTTCAGGCGCCATCACACGCCAAACCTCGCGCAGCATGGCGGGAACGGCGTCGCACTCCTCCAAAGCGTGAATGAGCAGCACGCGGTCAAACACTGAATCCATGAACGGCAGGCGCGTGTCTTCGGCGAGCGCGGTCGCGACCGGCGCGTTGGCCGGCCAGGGCTCGGCGCCTTGCGCGGCAGGCATCATGGTGACAACGCGCCGGGCGCGTTCGCGGAAGCGATCCAGATAAGGCGATGGATACCCGACGCCAAGAACGTCCAGCCCATCCGCGTGCGGCCACAAAGCCGCCAATCGCCGCGCAGCGGCGCGGCGCGCGGCTTCGCCCAACGAGGAGGCATAGAAGCGTTGGAGTGCGAGGACGTCGACGCGCATTTGCGAGGGACTAGCTTCCAGGGACTTGGGATTAGGGTTGGCGTGGGCTCAAGCTTATGCGGATACTAGATTAGTGGTTGGTGCACGCCGCATCCTAGTCCCTAATCCCTAACCCCCAGTCCCTGTTCAATGCTTCAAATCCATCAATTCCCCTGCCTCTCCGACAATTACGGGTTCCTCATTCACGATCCCGCCACCGGCGCGACCGCAACGATCGACACGCCGGACGCCGAAGAGATCATGCGCCAAGCAGACGCCAAAGGCTGGCGGATCACCGATATCTGGAACACGCATTGGCATCCGGACCACGCGGGCGGCAACGCCGCAATCAAAGGCAAGACGGGCGCGATCGTGACCGGCCCCGCCGAAGTTGAGCGCATCGGGACAGCACCGGATCGCGTCGTCGATGAAGGCGATCGCGTGCGGCTTGGCGAGATCGAAGCCCGCGTCCTGAATGTCGGCGGGCACACGCTCGGGCATATCGCTTTTGTGTTCGACGCGGACAATGTCGCCTTTGTCGGCGATGCGCTGTTTGCGTTGGGATGCGGGCGTTTGTTCGAGGGAACGCCGCAGCAAATGTGGACGAGTCTGCAAAAGCTCACCGCCCTGCCGGACGACGCAACGCTCTATTGCGCGCACGAATACACACAATCCAACGCGCGCTTTGCGTTGTCGGTGGACCCCGAAAACATCGCGCTCAAAACACGCGCCGCCGACATCGATCGCCTTCGCGCCGCCGGCAAACCAACGGTGCCGATGACGCTGCGCATGGAAAAGGAAACCAACCCGTTCTTGCGTGCGCCGGCGTTGCTGCCAGGCATGGCCGACTGGGAAGCGTTCGCGGATATCCGCAAACAGAAAGACAATTTCAAAGGCTAAGAAAAAGCCGCCCCTCGGGCGGCGTTCGCGCTGTTATTGTTCGGGACCCTGGACCTGCCCCATCACCACGTTGCGGATGGTGCTGGAGGATGGCCGGCCCGCGTACCCAAGCTGCGGCGCAACTTGCACCATGAGCACGCTGCCGCGAAGCGCGACAGCCGGCGTGCGGCCAACGACGATAATCACCTGACGCACATTCGTCAGCGGCGCCTCGGCCAAGCCTTCCGCCGCGCGCTCGGCGGCATCAGTTACGACGCCCGCAACCAGCGGCGACATCTGCGCCGGCACCGTGAACAACACGGGCTGCCCCACGGTACGGCGTGCGCGGCTTTGAATGGCGCGGAAGCGCGCCTGCATTTCCGCGAACGCCAACGCCTCAGGCGTCAGCGGCGCCACGCGCCCCTCTTCGGAGGCGGCCGCGCCGGTGCGGATCGCGCGCGTATAAACAATGATGCCGCCGTGCGAGGTCACGCGCAGGCGCACGTCACCGCTTTCGGTCTGGTAAATTTCATCGCCGCCAGCGCCCATTGTCGGGCGCAGCACGTGGACTTCGGGATCACCTTCGAACTGCACCAACGCCGCGCGGCCGCCGGAGCGATCGAGGACAAAGCGCACGGCGCCGTCGGGCGTGGCGTAGCGGCTCGCGCCGCCGGTCACCGGGACCAGGCGTTGAGGGGCGGCGCTTTGCGGCTGACGAGGCTGTTGTTGCTGAGCGTCGGCGACGGCGGGAGCCGCGAGCGTCAACGCCGCAGCGATCACCGCAGCGCCCCGCCCGTACAGACTCGGCCCAATGCCCTCTCTCATGCACATGAGGAGAGCGCTCCGAACGGGGCAGTTTTTTGACACTGTTGCAGACGCCAGGCGCCAGTGTTGCGGCAAAGCCGCACTAAATCAGGCGACTTTCGTCTCATTCGCCTGCGCGGCGGCAAACGGCGCGGGTTTTACCGGGCCTTCGGTTTGCGGCTTCAACTGCTGGAGCGCCGACGCTTCAAGCAAAACCGGCGTCCATTGGAAGCCGTCCTCGTGTGCGGCCTGAACCGACTCGACGAGAAAACGGACTTCGACCGGCGCCCCGGCGCCCGTCTGGCGGGCGCGGCGAACCGGCCGCGCCGCCGCTGAAGCTGTGGATAACAATGGCGCGGCGCGCGGCGCATCGGCTGGAATTTCAGGCGGAATACGAAGAACCACACGCTGACCGGAGCGCGGTTGCTCCATGATCGAGAGATCGCCCGCCACGCCCGCGGCAAAAGAGAGCGTACTCAAGCCAATCGCCATCGCGGCAATACGTATGAAATTCGGATGAGCCACGCCCGCGCATGGTTAACCGAGTCGCGGTCGGCGTCACGCGATCGCGCGCGACGCCGCTTCCGCGACTAGTGCAGAGATTCGGTATCGAGATTTAGTTCCGATGCCGGAATGCGTTCTGCGTTGGGCCGGACTCGGCGCAGGCCGTCGTAGAAGTGCTGAGCATCGCCCACCACCACCACGTCCGCTTGCGCCGCGTTGAAGTAACGTTGGGCGGCCGCTTGCGCTTGTTGCGGCGTTACAGCGGTGATGTCAGCGACATACGTGCCGAGCCGTTCCGGCGGCAGGCCATAGAGCGCGAGCGTCGATATCTGACCAGCAAGGCCGGCCGTCGTTTCGATCTGACGTCCGAAGCTGCCGATAATCACGGCCTTGCGCGCCGTGAGTTCCGACACGGCGACAGGCTCGGCGCCGATGCGTTGAATTTCGGCGCGCATCAGTTCGTAAACCTGCACCGCCGCATCATTGCGCGTTTGCGCGGAAGCGATGATCGGGCCCGGCGCCCTACGCGCCTGCAGGCTGGAGCCCGCGCCGTACGAAAGGCCGCGACGAATGCGTATCTCGTTGTTCAGACGCGCGGAGTAACCGCCGCCCAAGACGTTGTTCGCGACGAGAAGCGGGAAATAATCCGCATCAGTGCGCGACACGCCGCGAAGACCCATCAATACCGCGGCCTGGCCGGTGCCTGGGAGGTCGACCACGATCGTGCGCGAAGGCGCTGCATACTCAGTCGCATCCGGCGGCGGCGGGAGCGGCGATGCCGGTTGCGGCCAGTTGCCGAAGTAGCTTTCAGCAAGCGCAAAACCCTCTTCCGCCGAGACATCGCCAGTGATGACGAGCACGGCGTCATCGGGACGCCAATGAATCTCATGATACGCCGCGAGATCTTCGCGTGTGATCGCGCCGATGCTTGTCGGCGACGCGATCGCGCCATACGGCGCTGTGCCGTAGATGGCGCGCGTAATCGCAAAGCCCGCGATACTGCCAGGTTGGCTCAGCGCAACTTGCAAGCCGTCGAGCGCTTGCGACTTCGCGCGATCCAACTCCTCGGCGGCGAACGCCGGGTTACGGACAACGTCGGCGAAAACCGTGAACGCCTCTTGCACGCGGTCGCTGCGCGTTTGCAGCGAGACTGCAGATGAGTCCACGCCAGCCCCTGAACTGATCGAAGCGCCGAGCGATTCAATCTGGCTTGCGATCTCGGTCGCGCTGCGCGTGGTCGTGCCGCGCGTCAACAGATCGCCGGTGAGGCTGGCAAGGCCAGCGCGATTGTCGGGATCTGACGAAGCGCCCGAGGCCACGCGGAAGTCAGCGCTGACCAATGGCACCGCCGGGTTCGGCGCAACGATGACGCGAACGCCGTTCGCGAGCCTGCGTTGCGATGTGGCCGGAATACGCGCATCGACCGGCGTCGACGCGGCGGGCGGCTGTTCACGCTGGCCTTCGGCGGCGAGCGTATAGGTCGTGATTTCGGACGCTGGGATGTTCAGCGTGCGCGCCTGGATGCGTGACGATGTCCGGATCGTATCCCCTGTCTGCCCCTGCGCTTCCGGAAGGTAGCGTACGACAGCGCGGCGGTTCTCGTCGAAAATCCGGCGCGCGACGCGCTGCACGTCCGCTGCGGTCGTCGCTTGCACGGCGGCAAGCAGCCGATCGGCATAGGCGGCGTCCCCGTACCGGATGACAGCGTCGGCGAGCTCATCGGCGCGCCCTTCCGCGGTCTCGCGCTGTTGCAGCGTCGCGGTGACGAGCTCGTTCTTGGCTTCATCCAGCTCCGCTTGCGTCACCAGCGTATCGCGCATGCGCGCGATTTGCGCGGCGAGCGCTGCTTGGCCTGCTTCCGCCGTTTGCCCGTCAGAAAGGATCGCGAAAACGCCGTAGGCGCCGGGATCCTGCGTTGCCTCTAGGTTCGTGAAAACTTGCGCCGCGACCTGCTGTTCATAAACCAGCGAATTGTAGAGGCGTGAATTCTCACCGGCGGAGAGGATGCCGTCGATGACCATCAGCGTCGGGATATCCGGATCGGTCGAAGCAGGCTGCGGATACGAGATCATCACCGCAGGCAGCGGCACGTTCGGCGCATACACAGTGTACTCGCGCGGCTGCGTGCGCACCGGCTCAGTCGGGTAATCACGCGGGATAGCGCGCGTCGGGCGTGCGATGTCGCCGAAATACTGGTCGATCCACGCATCAAGCTGCGCTTGATCGAAATTGCCGGAAACGACGAGGATGGCGTTGTCGGGCCGATAATATTGCGCGTGGAAGGCGCGCACGTCTTCAACTGTCGCCGCATCGAGATCCTCGATCGAACCGATGCCCGGGCGGCCGTACGGGTGAACGTCGTAATTCACTTGCGGCAGGAACAGATAGAATAAGCGGCCATATGGCGAAGCGAGCACGCGCTGGCGCAGCTCTTCTTTCACGACGTCACGCTCGGAATCAAAACTCTCTTCGTTGACAACCAGCGAGCCCATGCGATCGGCTTCCGCCCACAGCACGCGCTGCAGGTGGTTGGCCGGCACCACTTCATAATAGTTGGTGAAATCGTCGTAGGTTGACGCGTTGTTGTAGCCGCCCACGTCTTCGGTCAGCCGGTCAAAAAACTGCTCCGGCATGTTGCGCGTCGACTTGAACATGATGTGTTCGAAGAGGTGCGCGAAGCCCGAACGGCCGGCCGGGTCATCCACCGAACCGACGTCGTACCAAACTTGAACGGAAACGTTCGCCGTGTCGCGGTCCGGCATTGCATAGACGCGCAGGCCATTCGGCAGCGTGCGCGTGGTGTAAGCGAGCGGCGCGACGCGCAGTTCGCCGTTCTGCGGCGTGGACGACGACGCGCAAGCGACAAGCGCCAGCGCCGCGGCGACGAGCGTAATCAGACGTTTCATGAATGGTCCCCGAGAGATTCGGGGCGTTCTAGCAGCCGCCCGCCGCCCGGAGCCACCCCGGATGCGACGATTGCAGGCCCACGGCAGACGAACGAACTGAGAAAGTTCCCAGAGCCTTGCCTCTATGAGCGGCCCGACTACCGTGTGGCGTATGCGGGCACTCGTCCTATTCCTTTCGGTAGTTGCCCTCACCGCGTGTGAGCCCGCATTTGATCGCGAGCGCTGGGCCTCAGCTCGCGGCGCCGACATCACCGACAGCCCACGCGGATCAATGGTGTGTCCGACGATCGCGGCGGGCGTTGTGCCTGGCGCGACGCGCGAGGAAATCCGCGCGCTGCTCGGTCCGCCGGACAATGGCGACAGCGGCGCGAGCGATGTCTATAGCGTCGGCCTTGAGTTCACCGCGCCGGATGAAATTCTTCTGAGCATCTATTACGGCGACACCAACGTCGTCCAAGATGTGTTGCTTCATCACGACTGGGGCGTCGAGTACTTGCGGCCACGCACGCCGGGGACGTGCGGAGGCAATTGGAGCTTCGTTCGCTCGTCGTGATCAGCCCGCCTTGGCGATGAGCGGGTCATACGCCAGAATTGGCGACAGCCACTTCTCAGCCATCGCCACATCCCAGCCCTTCCGCCGCGCATAATCCTCGACTTGATCGCGATCGATTTTGCCGGTGCCGAAATACTCCGCCTGCGGATGCGCGAAATAGAGCCCGCTGACGGAGGATGGCGGCGTCATCGCCATGCTCTCGGTGAGATCGATGCCGGTGCGCGAGGTTGCTCCGAGCAGATCGAAGATCGTGCGCTTCTCAGTGTGGTCGGGCTGCGCCGGATAGCCGGGCGCCGGGCGAATGCCGCGATATTTCTCCGCGATCAAATCCTCCGGCGTCAGCGTCTCATCCTTCGCATAGCCCCACAACTCGCGTCGCACTTTTGCGTGCAACGCCTCGGCAAACGCCTCAGCCAAACGATCGCACAGCGCTTGCGCCATGATCGCCGAATAATCGTCATTCGCGCGCTTGAAGCGGATCGAGACATCTTCTTCGCCAATCCCCGCCGTCACCGCGAAGGCGCCGACATAATCCACGATCGACTCCCCGCCCCCTCGTGGGGCGGGGGGTGGGGGGCGATCGTCCACGCGCGGTGCGTCGGTACGCCCCCCCTCACCCTGCCCTCTCCCCCGCAAGGGGGGAGAGGGTTCCAACGGAACAACATAATCCGCCAACGCGAAGTTGAACTTGCCCTCGCCCTTATCGATCTGCTGACGCAACGTGTGCAGTCGCGCGATCTCCCTGCTGCGCTCCTCATCCGCGAACAGCACGACATCATCGCCATCACGGTTCGCCGGCCAGAAGCCCACAACGCCAGACGCCTTCACCCATTTTTCAGCGACAAGCTGCTCCAGCATCGCGCGCGCATCGCGATACAAATTCCGCGCCGCTTCACCGACAATGTCGTCTTCCAGAATTGCCGGATGGCGCCCGATCAAATCCCAGGACGCGAAGAACGGCGTCCAGTCAATGTACGGCACGAGATCTTCGAGCGGATATTCCTCAAACGAACGCACGCCCAGGAAGCTCGGCCTCACCGGCGCGAACTCCAGCTTCGGCGCACGCTCCCGCGCCTTCGCCAGCGGCAGGCGCGGGCGCTTGTCCTGTCCGGAGAAATACGCCTCGCGCGCCGCGTCGTACTCCGCGCGCGTTTCCTTCACGAGCACGTCGCGGTCATCGCCCAGCAGCTTCTGCACCACCGGCACCGCCTTCGACGCATCCGGCACATAGAGGATCGGCCCCGAATACACCGGCGCGATCTTCACCGCCGTGTGCGTGCGCGAGGTCGTGGCGCCGCCGATCAGCAGCGGCAGCTTCAACCCCAGCCGCTCCATTTCGCTTGCGACAAACACCATTTCGTCGAGCGACGGCGTGATCAGACCCGAGAGGCCAATGGCGTCGGCGCCGATCTCTTTCGCCCGCTCCAGGATGCGCGCGCACGGCACCATGACGCCGAGATCGTCGATCTCATAGCCGTTACATTGCAGCACAACGCCGACGATATTCTTGCCGATATCGTGCACGTCGCCTTTGACGGTCGCCATCACGATCTTGCCGTTGGATTTTCCAACGAGCCCAAGCCGCTCCTTCTCTTCGTCCATGAACGGCAAGAGATGCGCGACGGCCTGCTTCATCACCCGCGCCGACTTCACGACCTGCGGCAGGAACATCTTTCCCGCGCCGAAGAGATCGCCAACGATGGACATGCCATCCATCAGCGGCCCTTCAATCACGTGCAGCGGCCGCTTGGCCTGCAGACGCGCTTCTTCTGTGTCCTCGACGATGAACTCGTTGATCCCGTGCACGAGCGCATGAGCGAGGCGTTCCTTCACAGGCGCCTGGCGCCAGGAAAGATCGCGCTCCGTCGCCTGCTTCTTGCCGCCGGCCTTCGCCTGCTCGGCAATTTCCAGAAGCCGCTCCGTCGCGTCCTCGCGCCGGTTGAGCAGCACATCTTCGACGCGTTCGCGCAATTCCGGCTCGACGTCGTCGTAGAGCGTCAGCGAACCGGCATTGACGATGCCCATATTCATGCCGGCGCGGATGGCGTGATAGAGGAACACCGCATGCATCGCCTCGCGCACCGGCTCGTTGCCGCGGAACGAGAACGATACGTTCGACACCCCGCCTGACACATGCGCATGCGGCAGCTCAGAGCGAATGTACGCCGTCGCCTCGAAGAACGCCTTTGCGTAGTCCGCGTGGTCTTCGATCCCGGTCGCCACCGCAAAAATGTTGGGATCGAAGATGATGTCTTCCGGCGGGAAGCCGATCTTGTCCGTCAAGAAACGATACGCGCGCGTGCAAATCTCGATCTTGCGCTTGGCGGTATCGGCCTGCCCCTGTTCGTCAAACGCCATCACCACGGCGGCGGCGCCATAGCGGCGCACACGGCGCGCTTCGTAGGCAAACTTCTCCTCGCCTTCCTTGAGCGAGATCGAGTTCACGATTCCCTTGCCCTGCGCGCACTTCAGGCCCGCCTCGATCACCTCCCATTTGGAGCTGTCGATCATCAGCGGAATGCGCGCGATATCCGGCTCCGACGCGATCAGGTTCAGGAACCTCCGCATCGCCGCCGGCCCGTCGATCAGCGCGGCATCCATGTTCACGTCGAGCACATTGGCGCCCGACTCGACCTGCTGGCGCGCCACGACCAGCGCGCCCGCATAGTCATCAGCCTCGATAAGCTTCCGAAACTTCGCCGAGCCCGTGACGTTGGTGCGCTCGCCGACAACGATGAAATTGGCGAATGGATTGGCGCCGCTCATGCCCATCCACCTGTCGACCGCCGGGCAAAGCCGCGGCGCATCGGACGGGCCTGCCGAAACGCGCGATCGACGAACTGCGCCAACTTGCGCCGCGCGACCGCATCCTCCGCGCCCGCGAGCGCCAGCGCATTATCTACAAAGACGCTGAAGTCCTCGTAAGTCTCGAAGTGCCTGCGCACCTTTTGCCAGCCCTCAAGAAAAGTGATCCCACAGGTGAGCGATCCCAAACGCACAATCACCAAGCGTTGGTAAAACCAATCCGCGTACATCTCATGCGGGATCAGGCCGAGCTTGAAGTAGTTCCACTGATCCCACTGGAAGTGCCAATACTCAAAGAAGTAGCGCTCACATGCCTCCTCTTGGGAAAGCTCACCGCGACGCAGCTTCGCCTCAATCTCATCACGAACGGAATCAATGGCGTGGAAACGGTCTGAACAGGCGATCAGCACATCGGCGATTTTTTCGACACGGCTGTTCTGCGTCTGCGAACGGATTGAATGCGCGGTCAACCAAAGACCAAGCACGGCGATGAGCGCCGGCACGATCAGGTCAGGGCGGGCTGTGGCCGAACTCCAGAAATCCATCATGCTGCCGCCGTAAACGGTTCGAGGCCCGCAAGCTTGAGCCGCGCATCACGCGCCGCCGCCACGCGTGGCTTCACGCCTTCGACGGCATGTTTGAGATGACCGATGTGATCCGGCGTCGTGCCGCAACAGCCGCCGGCGATGTTCAGCAGCCCCGCCTTCGCCCATTCGGCATAGTGCGCTTCCATTGAATGCGGCGTTTCATCGTAAGCCCCCATCGCATTCGGCAGGCCCGCGTTCGGATAGGCACTCACCGCACACTCCGCCACGCGCGCAAGATCGGCCAGGAACGCACGCATGTCGGCAGGACCAAGCGCGCAATTCAAACCGATCGCCCACGGCTTCGCATGACGCAGCGAATTGTAGAACGCTTCCACCGTTTGCCCCGAAAGCGTCCGCCCCGAGCGATCGGTGATGGTGCCGCTGATCCACAGCGGCACCTCCACGCCGGTTTTGTCAAACGCCTCCCACGCGCCCCACAACGCCGCCTTGCAATTCAACGTATCGGTGATCGTCTCGATTAGCAGCAGGTCGGCGCCGCCTTCGATCAGGCCAAGCGTTTGCTCTTCGTAATTCGCGGCCATCGTATCAAAATCGCTATCGCGACGGCCCGGATCATTCACTTCCGGCGACATGGAGAGCAATTTCGTTGTCGGCCCCAGCGCGCCAGCGACAGCGCGCGGCTTTGCATCGGCTTTCTCGAACTTATCACACGCCGCCCGCGCCAGACGCGCGCCTTCGACGTTGAGTTCATACGTCACTGCTTCGAGCCCATACTCGGCCTGGCTGATCCGCGTCGCGCTGAACGTATTGGTTTCGATAATGTCCGCGCCCGCGCTCAGATAAGCATCATGCACCTGCGTGATAATTTCCGGCCGCGTCAGCGAGAGCAGATCGTTGTTGCCCTTGAGCGAGCTGGCGTGTTCGGCAAAGCGCTCGCCGTGGAAATCCTCGGCTTTGAGCCCAAAGCCCTGAAGGTAAGCGCCCATGGATCCGTCGAGGATCAAAATGCGCTTGGCGAGGTCGGCGTTGAGCGCGGCTAGACGTTCGGTGCGATTCATTGCGCGGCCTCCTTCGCACGCACACCCAGGATGCGACAGATCGAATACGCCAGGTCCGCTTTGTTCAGCGTGTAGAAGTGGAAGTCCTCCACGCCCTCCGCCGCCAAGCGCGCGCACAATTGCGCCGTCGTCACCGCCGTCACCAGGCGGCGCGTTTCGGGATCATCGTCCAGGCCTTCAAACAGGCGCACCATCCAACGCGGCAGCGTCGCGCCGCACGCTTCGACCATTTTGCGCAAGCTCGTCACGTTGGTCACCGGCATGATCCCCGGTAGGATCGGCGCATAGACGCCAGCCCTCGCCAAGCGATCGCGGAAACGCAAGAAAATGTCGGCCTCAAAAAAGAATTGCGAGATGCCGCGCGAGGCGCCGGCGCCGAGCTTCTTTTTGAAGTTCTCGATGTCGTGCTCGAAGTTCGGGCTCGATGGGTGCTTTTCGGGGTGCACCGCAACGGAAATATCGAACGCGCCAATCCGCGACGCCGCTTCCACCAACTCGATAGCGCTCGCATACCCGTTCGGGTGCTGCAGATATGGCATGCCGACGCCGCCAGGCGGATCGCCGCGGAGCGCCACGATACGGCGAACGCCGGCGCGCCAGTAATCGCGGATCACGGCGTCGACTTCGGTCTTGTTCGCCGCGACGGTCGTGAGGTGGGCGGCCGGCTTTAGCGTCGTTTCGCTCACCATGCGCGCCACGGTGCGGTGCGTGCGATCGCGCGTTGAGCCGCCTGCCCCGTACGTCACCGAGACGAAGCTCGGCGCCAGCGGCTCAAGCTTGCGGATCGACGTCCACAGCTCCGCCTCGAGCTTTTCCGACTTCGGCGGGAAGAACTCGAACGACACGCGCGTCTGGCGCCCGCGCGGTGCGGCGTCGGCGATCAAATCCTGCAGATGCTCAACGCTCATGGCTTTGCCCCGGCCCAAATCTTCACAGTCAATGCCTCGCGTTTCTTCGGCGCCAGGGTCGTTGTCTTCGGTCGCGGGAGTCCCGCCGCTTCGCACCATTCGGCGATCTCGGCGTCCGTGAAACCAAGCCGGCGATGCGCATGCTCTTCGCGCAAAAACTCAAGCGTATGTGGCGCGAAATCAACGATCAGCAAGCGCCCGCCGCGTTTCAGCAGACGCGCCGCTTCGGCGATTGCGCGTCCCGGATCGGAAAGGAAGTGCAGCACCTGGTGGATCGTCACCAGGTCCGCCGCACCCGCACTCATGGGCGGCGCATAGGCGTCGCCGAATTGAACCGCGGCTTTCGCTTTTAAGTCGTCCAGCGAGGCGCGCGCGATCGCCAGCATCTGGCGCGAAGTATCGAAGCCTTCGGCGCGGCGCACGCGGTCGGCGAAAAGCTGGATCATGCGGCCCTGACCGACGCCGACATCGACCATGAGATCGAACGGCCCAGCGCCTGCAGCCTCCAGGATCGCGCTATCGATATCGGCTTCCGGCAAATGCAGCGCGCGCACGCGATCCCAGTCAGCTGCGTTGCGCTCGAAATATTCAGCCGCGGCTTCATCACGTGCGGCGCGGATTTCATGCAGGCGCTCCACATCGCGCGCCAACACAGGATCGCTCGGATCGAGCATAGCCAGCGCCGCTTCCGCGAACTGACGCTCCGTCGTGTGCGCGCGCGGCAAGCGATAGAAAACCCACGCGCCCTCTGGCGCGCGCTCCACCAACCCCGCTTCAGTCAACAACTTCAAATGCCGGCTCACGCGCGGTTGGCTTTGCCCCAGCGCTTGAGCGAGTTCGCCCACCGCCAACTCGCCTTCGGTCAACAGCGCCAGAGCGCGAAGCCGCGTTTGCTCCCCTGCCGCGCGCAACGCCGCCACCACGCGGTCGGCGTCGCGCAGCTCAGGCGCTGGCTGAATTGGAGATATAAACATATCTTTATATGACAGTCCGAAGTCCGCTTGGCTAGCGCCGCTCCCAGCCGCTCGGTGAATAAAAATGAGCGCGAGTGTGACTTCAGCGTCGCGCAGCGGTTTAGATCAAATATTTCATAGAGTTATAAGGCATCGGCGGCGATCGGACTTGAACGGACGGTTCAGGTGCGGAACAGGCAAGTTGATTAACCCTACCCCGGCATTATCTGCGCTGGGCCTGAAGGGGGGCCAATATGCGGGGACTCGTTTCGATACTAGCGCTGACCGTCTGCTTGGCGGCCCCGTCGATCGCGTTCGCCCAAGAGGCGGCAACGTCCGACGTTGCGCCGGTTCAAACACAGGCGAGCAACGATCCCTGGGAGGGATTTAACCGCAACCTCTTCGGCATCCATCAGACCGTGGACCATGCGGTGCTTGGCCCTGTCGCACGCGGCTATCGCGCGGTGACGCCGCGCCCGCTGCGCAGTGGCGTCGTGAATTTCCTGCGCAATTTGAAAGCGCCGGTCGTGCTCGCGAACGATCTTCTGCAAGGCGAAGTCAACCGCGCCGGCAGCACGGCGGGGCGCTTCGCAATCAACACAACAATCGGCATTGGCGGCGTTTTCGATCCGGCCACGAGCATGGGCCTTGAACATCACGACGAAGATTTCGGTCAAACGCTCGCGGTTTGGGGCGTGCCGTCAGGGCCATATATTTTCGTCCCGCTGATGGGGCCAACGACTGTTCGCGATGGCGCCGGTCAAATCATCGACGTCGCGTTCGATCCCCTCACCTGGGCGGAATTCGATGACGTCAACACCGCGCGCGCCGCGCGCACCGTCATTTCCGGCGTCGCCCAGCGCGAACTTCTGATTGAGCAGATTGACTCGATCGACGCGCAAGGCGGCGACACCTACGTCGCGTATCGCAGCGCCTATGAAGTATCGCGCGAAGCGGCGATCCAAAACGGTCGCGCCGATGTCCAAGATTTGCCGGACTTCAACGACATTGATGAAACGCCGGTAACAGACACGCCAAACGGCAGCGCTGAAGCAATTCAGCCACAGGCGGATCAAATCCAGGGAGCGGAGAATTCCGTAGCCTACACAGAAGCGTCCACGCTTCCCACTTCGCTACCGGACTGAAGGAGAGCATTGTCGTGAACCGTCCCGTTACCCGCGCCACGTTCTTGTCAGGCCTGTTTGGCCTGGGCGCATTGGCCGTTGCGCCTGAAGCGCATGCGGCGCGTAACGCGGACGCCGAGACTTACGTCCAGCAAAACGCAACAGCCGCGCTCGCGGCGCTTGGCGACGCGAACGCAACCCAGCGCCGCGCGCAATTCCAGCGTTTAATGGCGCAATTCGCGGACATGGATCGCATCGCGACATACATGGTCGGACGTTACTCGCCGCAATTGCGTGCTGACGCAGCGCTGCGCCGTGATTGGCTTGCGGCGTTCCAGGAATTCGCGATGGCGACATACGAGGACCAGTTCCAAAACATGAGCGGCGGCGCAGTGCGCGTGACCGGCTCCGAAGAGCGGATCGCCGGCCGTGACGTGATCGTCGACAGCCAGGTGCGCCCGACGGCTGGCGCGCCCACGCGCGTGCAATGGCGCGTTTTGCGCGCCGGCAGCGGCTGGAAAGTCGTCGATATCGCGGCGGGCCGCGACGGCGTGTGGCTGGGTCAGATCCAGCAGCGCCAATTCCTGGCGCAGCTCGACCAGAACAACGGCGACGTTCGCGCGCTGATCAATGACGTTCGCGGCCGCACCGCCACGATGCGTCAGCGCATTCTGGCGCGCAGCTAAGCGCGCTCGACGCCGACTGCTTCAGCAACAGTGTCAAAGCCTTCGGCCATCAACAGGCCGTCGAGTTCGTCGAGTATGCGCGCCACGAGGCTGGGGCCTTGAAAGACCATCGCTGAATAAAGCTGCACCGCGCTTGCGCCCGCTTTGATTTTCGCCAGCGCCGTCATGCCGTTTTCGACCCCGCCGGCGCCGACGAGCGGCAAGCGTCCGTTCAGCGCCTGCGCGAAGAGGCGCAGTGTTTGCGTTGAAATCTGAAACAAGGGCTGACCGGACAAGCCCCCCGCCTCTTCGCGGTTATCCGACGTCAGATGCGGCGGCCGCTGCAGCGTGGTGTTTGAAACGATGAGCGCGTCGAGCTCATATGCCAGCACGATTTCGGCGATATCGCTGATGGCGGCCTCGTCGAGATCGGGCGCGACCTTCAAGAACAACGGCCGGCGTCCATGCGCGGCGGTAAGTTGCGTGCGCGCTTCGCGCAGGCGCCCCAGCAGATCCTCCAGTGCGCCGCGCTCCTGCAACCCACGCAAGCCCGGCGTGTTGGGCGACGAAATGTTCGCGGTCACATACGAGGCGTACTTCCAAACCCGGCCCATGCCCAGCACGTAGTCGGCAGCGCGATCCGCGCTCTCTTTGTTGGCGCCGACGTTCGCGCCGAGAATGCCGGCCTTGCCTTCGCGCGCCGCCAGACGATCAGCGAATGCGTCGAGACCTTTGTTGTTGAAGCCGAGCCGGTTGATCACCGCGCGATCTTCGCTGAGCCGGAAGATGCGCGGCCGCGGATTGCCCTCCTGCGGCAGCGGCGTAACGGTGCCGCATTCCACAAAGCCGAAGCCCGAACGCAACAGCGCATCAGGCGCTTCACAATTCTTGTCGAAGCCCGCCGCCATGCCGACAGGGTTGGGAAGCTCAAGCCCGGCCAATGTCGTTTTGAGGCGCGGCCAGCGATCGGCGCGCGCACGCGGTCCAAGTTGCGCGCGCAGCCCCAACAGCGCGACATGATGTGCGGTCTCGGGATCGATTACGCGCAAGCCGCGCGTCACAAGATCATGCGGAGAAATCACGATCGCTGCGCTTTACCGATTCTGCGCAGGATGTCGCCTGCTACCTCGCCCCCGCGCCGCGTCGAGGACTTTTATCCTATATATGGGTTGAAAGTCCTCCGCGGACCGCTATAACCAGGATATGAACCACGCCCATATCTGGCGCGCGATCGATGCCCTGGCTGCCCGCAAAGGCATGACCACGTCCGGCCTCGCGCGCGCCGCGGGGCTCGACCCGACGACGTTCAACAAATCCAAACGTCAGGCGCCGGACGGCAAACCACGCTGGCCCTCCACTGAAAGCATCTCGCGCGCGCTGGCCGCCGCTGAAACCAATTGGGATGAGTTCGCCGCGCTGCTCGCGGGCCGCAGCGGCGCGGCCGGCCGCGCCATTCCTATCGTGGGCATGGCGCGCGCGGGCGCCGACGGCTTCTTTGACGAAAGCGGCTTTCCTGTCGGCGCGGACGAAACCGTGCGCTTTCCGGACCTTGGCGAGGATCGCGTCTATGCGCTTGAGATCGCCGGCGACTCCATGGAGCCGAGCTATCGCGCGGGCGACGTCGTCATTGTTCAACCCGGCGCGGCCGTGCGCCGCGGAGATCGTGTTGTCGTGCGCACGCGCGCCGGCGAGGTGATGGCCAAGGTGCTCGGCCGTAAGAACGATCAGACGATTGAGCTGGTTTCGCTGAACGCGGCGCACAAGCCGCGCGAGCTTGCAGCGGCGGATATCGAGTGGATCGCGCGCATCGTCTGGGCGAGCCAGTAGGCTTGCGGACAGGAGTCCGCATGACTCCCCTCCGTCTTCGTGCAAAGCTCGCCGCGGGGAGTTTCACATGCGCCTAGTTCACGCCATTTCCGCTACGCTCTTTTTCGCCCTCGCCGCCTGCGGCGAAGCGACAGCGCCCACCGAGGCCGATGCACAGCCCGCCGGCGCTGCCACAGCACAAGGCGGCGACGTCACCAGCGCCGAGCGCAGCGCCATCCTCACGGCGCTGCAACTACGGTCAAACGGCCAAGGCCAAGTGCAAAACGACTGCGGCGAGATGGTCACGCCGCAATTCACCGTCGCCGACCTCGGCAGCGGCCCCGGCCGCGTCATCGCATTCTCCATTGGCGGCGGGCCCAACATGCTCACCTGCTACGGGGACGGCGCGCTCACCACCTTCATGCGCCAGAACAACGGCGCCTGGGGCGAAATCTGGCGGGGCAGCCCTGGCGGCGCGATCGTTCTCTCGACGCAACACAATAACGGCAACGACATCGCCACGGGCGGTCCAGGCTTCTCGTTCCCGGTTTCGGAATGGAACGGCACAACCTACGTCAGCGCCAACCGCACCGTGGCGGACTCGGCGCTCGGCGACGCTCGTTTCATTCCGAACTGACGTGGCCGCCGCCGCCCTCGACAAGCTCAGGTGACGCTACTGAAACACGAACGTCAGAATTGGCGCCAGCCGCGGTCTAATCGTCACCGCGATCCGGCTTCCACGCCGCGATCAATCGCGAACCGGCCGCGCGCATCAACTCGCCTTTGATCTCGAACGCAGCAAACGCCGCTGTCGGGAAGTGCCCGCTCAGATCGCGGGCGAGTTTCGAGCCATCATGCGCTTGATGCACCAACATCGAAACCAGATCGCCGATCCCAGGATTGTGCCCAACGATCACGACACTCTCCGCATCGCTTGCGCTGAACGCATCCCAAATACTCTCCGGCGCGGCGTGATAGAGCGCATCCTCAAAAACCGTCTCCGCCGCGAACCCCGCCAGACCATGCTCCGCCGTTTGCCGCGTGCGCTCGGCGGTCGAAACCAAGGCCGCCGTGGGTTTCAGTCCCGCCGCCGCCATCGCCGCGCCAGCCGCTGCTGCGTCGCGCCGCCCGCGTCCGGTCAGCCCCCGCTCTTCATCGCTATCGGCCTCGTGAGCGCGGACGGCTTTGGCGTGGCGGAGCAGGATTAGGGTGCGCATGACTCAGCTGAGTCTGCCCCGCTCTGAGAAAAGTGCAACGGGGCGCATCCGATGCGCGTCGCGGCGGCTGCTATCTCGCAAAACCAAGGAGCAGTACATGAAAGCGCGCTGGATCATTCTTTCGCTCGCCGGCCTCGTTTTGGTCGGCGCATGGGCATCGGTGGCGATCACCTATTTCTTCTTTGACCCCACGATTGTGGTCTGGACTGGCGTCGTCACGGTCGCCGCCTTTGCGACCGAAGGGTTCCTCTGGGTGGCCGCGGGCGTGTTTGGCTGGGGCTTCCTCGCCAAACGCCGCGCCGCGCTCGGGCGCCTGCGCGACCGCTTCTTTGGGAAGCGCCAGCAAATCCGCGAGTAATACGCGCGCTTTGCTTCACGCGGCGGCGTCGCTACATCGGTGCTCCACCTGGATTCGCTGATGTCAGATCTCACCACCCTCGCCGCCGCCGCCAAGGCCTGGCCCTTCGAGCAAGCGCGCCTTGTCCTCGAACGTCACCAGAAAAACCCGAAAGACGTGGTGACGTTCGAGACCGGCTACGGCCCCTCGGGCCTGCCGCACATCGGCACGTTCGGTGAAGTCGTGCGCACCTCGATGGTGCGCCACGCCTTCCGCGCGCTCACCGGCGACAAGATCAAGACCCGCATCATCTGCGTCTCGGACGACATGGACGGGATGCGCAAGATTCCGGACAACATCCCGAACCCGCAAGCGCTCGAGCCATACTTGCAGATGCCGCTCACCGTCGTGCCCGATCCATTCGGCACGCACGAAAGCTTCGCGCATCACAACAATGCGCGGCTGCGCGCGTTCCTGGATGGCTTCGGCTTCGAGTACGAATTCAAATCCGCCACCGATCTCTACAACTCGGGCGCATTTGATGCGGCGCTGCTCAACGCGCTGAAGGCCTATGACGAGATCATGGCCATCATGCTGCCGACGCTCGGCGAAGATCGCCGCAAGACCTACAGCCCCTTCCTGCCGATCTCACCAAAGAGCGGACGCGTGCTCTACGTGCCGATGAAGAAGATCGACGCCGCAAACGGCACGATCACCTTCGACGACGAGGACGGCGAGGAGATCACGCAATCGGTCACCGGCGGCCGCGCCAAGATGCAATGGAAGCCGGATTTCGGCATGCGTTGGGCCGCCCTCGGCGTCGATTTCGAAATGTTCGGCAAGGACCACCAGCCAAACCAGGGTGTCTATGCGCGCATCTGCAAGGCTCTGGGCGCGGAACCTCCGGTCAACTACGTTTACGAGCTCTTCCTCGACCAGCACGGCGAGAAGATCTCCAAGACCAAGGGCAACGGCATCAGCGTCGAGCAATGGCTAAGCTACGCCGCGCCGGAATCACTCTCGCTCTACAATTTCCAAAAGCCGCGCACGGCCAAGAAGCTCTATTTCGACGTCATCCCCAAAGCGGTCGATGAATATCTGACGTACGTCGAGAGCTACCACAACCAGAACCCCGCCGAGCAGCTGGAGAATCCGGCCTGGCACATCCATGCCGGCAATCCGCCTAAGGACTTGACGCCGATCTCGTTCGCGCTGCTCACCAACCTCGTTTCCGCGTCGAACGCCGAGACGAAGGAATTGTTGTGGGCGTTCATTGGCAAGTACGCACCAGGCACGACGCCGCAAACCCACCCCTTCCTCGACAAGCTGACCGACTACGCGATCGCCTATTTCAACGATTTCGTGAAGCCGACGAAGACATTCCGCGCCGCCACCGATAAAGAGCGCGCGGCGTTCGAGGATTTGATCAAGCGCCTCGATGCACTGCCGGCCGATATCACTGACGGCGAAGCAATCCAGAACGAAGTTTACGCTGTCGGCAAGGATCACAGCTTCGAGCCGCTGCGCGATTGGTTCAAGGCGCTCTACGAAGTGCTGTTCGGCGTCGAGAGCGGCCCGCGCTTCGGTCAGTTCGCGGCGATCTTCGGCGTGCGCGAAACCAGTGCGTTGTTGCGCAAGGGACTCGCCGGCGATTTGCTGAAAGCTGCGTAGAAATCCTGCCACGCGATGTCAGGTAACCGCTGATAAAGCGCCGGCATGCCCAACGATACGATTTACGAGTTTCGCGACTACACGCTTCACCCCGGCAAGCGCGATGTCCTCATCGAACTTTTCGAACGTGAGTTCATTGAACCGCAGGAGGCCCTCGGTTCACACGTTCGCGCGACCTTCCGCGACCTCGACGATCCCGATCGTTTCGTTTGGATCAGAAGCTTCGCGGACGCGGACGCCCGCTACTCGGCGCTCGATGGGTTCTATACCGGCGCTGTTTGGCGTCAGCATAGAAATGCAGCCAACGCCACAATCGTGGACTCGGACAATGTCATGCAGTTGCGGCTCCTATCCGGATCGCTCGGCGCCCAGGCTCACGGCGATATCTCCAATCGCGCTCCAATCGTCGCCACCGCATATTTCATCGCGCCGCACGCGGAGCGCGACTTCGCAGCGCACTTTACGCGCGACGTCATTCCCGCGCTTGGATCGGCCGTGCCATTTGCGTCCCTTATCACCGAGCACGCCCCTAACTCCTATCCGCGCCTGCCTGTTCGCGAAAATGAGTGCGTGCTTTTAACTCTCGCGCGCTTCCCATCCATCGAAGCTCACGCCGATACCGCCGGCGCGAGCGTGGACACATCAATGCTAACCGCGCCGACAATGGTGCGCCGCCTCCAACCCACGGCGCGCTCGGCGCTTCGTTAGACAGCGTTGGCGTGCCGCTCAGCGCGCCAAGCGCTGATGATTGCCTCTGCGCTTTTGACAATGTCCGCGTCGGTCGTATTGGCGCTTATCACGGAAACGCGAATGATCTGCCGGCCACGCCAATTAGCGCCGCCAACGAAGCAGACTCCGTCCTGCTGAATGCGGGCGATTGTTCGATCGGTCAGCGCATCCGCTTGCGCACCATCAAGATCGACGCCCAACCTTACCGCGACCTGGTTGAGGACAACATCGTTCAGAATTTCGATATCGCGTTCAGCGCCAAGCAGTTCGCTCATCTGACGCGCTTGCGCGCAATGACGGCTGACCATCGCGGCGATGCCGGATCGGCCAAGTGATTTGATCATTGCCCACGTTGCAAAACCACGTCCGCGCCGCGAAAGCTCAGGCACGTAGTCAGCGGGATGACGCTCGCTGCCTTCCGGCAAATAGCTCGCGGCAATCAGCATCGCGCGCCTGTGCGCCTCGGCGTCGCGCACAATGGCGTAGGCGCTGTCGTGCGGCGTCTGCAGCCATTTGTGCCCGTCGACGCCCCAGGAATCCGCCAGCTCCAACCCACGGCCGAGATGCGCGCGATCAGGACACGCGCGCGCCCACAGGCCAAACGCGCCATCGACATGCAGCCACGCTCCTTTTGCCCGCGCCGCGTTGGCAATTTCCGCGAACGGATCGAAGCCGCCGGAATTGATGTGGCCCGCTTGCGCGATGGCGATGATCGGCCCTTCCAGAGTCGCGATCGCCTTTGCGAACGCGCCAGGCTGCATGAGGCCCTGCGGCGTTACCGGAACACGCACAACACGCTTTGAACCCAGGCCCAGATAGCGCAGCCCGGAAAACACCGTCGAATGCGCCTCTTCGCCCAGCACGACATGCACAGGCGGCGCGCCGAACAAGCCATCAGCCTCCACGTCCCAGCCCACACGGCGCAGCACCTCGCCGCGCGCGGCGGCCAGGCAGGTAAAATTCGCGATCGTCGCGCCCGTCACAAAGCCGACCGACGACGAACGCGGCAGATCGAGCAATTCGAGCAGCCAACGGCCGGTGATTTCCTCGCAAGCGGACGCGGCAGGCGTCGCATGCGCGTTGCCGACATTCTGAGCCCAGGCGCTGGTCAACCAGTCGGCGGCGAGTCCCGCGGGATGGGTAGCGCCAATCACCCAACCAAAAAATCGCGGCCCAACCATGTTGGCGAGCCCGGGCGTCGTCAGCGCCGCTAGCTCATCAATGAGATCGCCGATCGGCGCGCCGTGCTCGGGCGCAGGCGCATCGAACGCCGCCTTCATCTCGGCATACGTCGCCAGTGGCCGGTGCGGCGCATCGGCGCGGCTCTCACGGAACGCGACAGCGCGATCGGCAATTTTGTGCAGCACGACGCGCAGTTCTTCAGCACTCATTCTTCCCTCCGCACGTTCTTTAGCGCGGCGCATTGGCGCGATCACGGTGAAATCGTCTCACAGCGTTGACATGAGCGCCCCGATCCGTTCGATTGACCCCATCACATCAATTCGCCGATCGGCGACCGCCGCGCCAGCGACGGCCGGCGCCACTGTTTTGCGAGGTCCCACTGGAAAGCCACGCCCTTATTCTCAATCTCGTAGCGGCGATCGCGCTCGCGTTCTTCTTTGGAACAATTGCCCAGCGTCTGCGCATTTCGCCGCTGGTCGGATACTTGCTCGCGGGCGTCGCTGTCGGCCCATTCACGCCGGGATTTGTGGGCGACACCGGGCTCGCCATGCAGTTCGCCGAGATTGGCGTGATCCTTCTGATGTTCGGCGTCGGCCTCAAGTTTTCGCTCGCTGACCTTTGGGCCGTACGCGGCGTCGCCATCCCCGGCGCTCTCGTTCAGATGACCGCCGCCACGTTGTTGGGATATGGCGTCGGCGCATTGATGGGCATGGGCGCGGCGGAATCGCTGATGCTCGGCTTCTCGCTTTCGGTCGCCAGCACGGTGGTGCTGCTTCGTGCGCTCGAAGAGCGCGGCATGGTCAAAACCCACAATGGCCGGATTTGCGTCGGTTGGCTGGTTATCGAAGACATCGCGATCGTGCTCGGCATTGTGTTGCTCCCCGCACTGGCAAGCGCAGCAAGCGGCGGGGACGGCGCGACTCCGATGGCGACGATCACCGCGCTTGTGCTAACGATTGGAAAGATCGGCATCTTCGTCGCCCTGATGCTGTTTGTCGGCGCACGCGTGTTCCCGTGGCTTATTGTTCAGATCGCGCATCTGAAATCGCGGGAGCTACTTTCGCTCGGCACCCTGACGCTCGCGCTTGGCATCGCCTGGGTGGCGTACGAGCTGTTCGACGCCTCTTTCGCATTAGGCGCCTTCCTTGCGGGCGTTGTGCTCAATGGCACGAAGTTCACTCACCGCATTGCCGAAGACTCGCTCCCGCTTCGCGATACGTTCGCGGTGTTGTTCTTCGTTTCCGTCGGCATGCTGTTCGACCCGATGACGCTCGTGCGTGCTCCGCTAGGCGTCCTCGCTGTCGTTGCGATCATCATGATCGGCAAAACAGGCGCCGCGCTGGCGATCACATCACTCTACAAGCTGCCGATGCGCACCGGCATGATGATCGCGGCGTCATTGGCGCAGATTGGCGAGTTCTCGTTTGTCCTTGCCGGCATGGGCGTTGGCCTCGGACTTCTATCGACCGGGACATACAACCTCATCCTCGCCAGCGCGCTGATCTCGATCGCGCTCAATCCGCTCCTCTTCAAACTCGCGGAGCGTCTCAGCGACGGCGGCGACAAACCCACGGCCGCCGCCGCCCCGTCCTGAGTGCAAATTTTCACATCGCGTTTTAGGCGGCCATGATCCATCACAACCAGAAGGTGGTTGTGAGTAATCTGCGCATATCGCTGATGCCCGCCATGGGGATGGATGGGGGCGTGAGGCCAACTGGCCTCAACGAAACGGCTTCAACGGTCAGCGCCGCGGCGCTTGAAGATGCGTGCGACGGGCTCGCGCGAACCAAGCCGCATCTGTCGGCGAAGCGACGCTTATATTGGACCCAGCTGCTCGCCATCGCCGTCCTCATCGCGGGTCTGGTTTGGGCCGCGCGGCAAGCGCCAGGCGTCACGTTCGGCGCCGCCTATTTCGTTCTCTTCGTACTCTTTGGCGCCGCGATCCTGATCCGGCTTGTCGCCGCCGCTTCGCTCTCGCCGACCCTGTCCCGTCTCGCCGCCCCGGAGCGCTTTCCAACCTACACGATCCTCTGCCCGCTCTATCGCGAGGCGAACGTCGCCCATGATCTGGTCACCGCACTGTCGCGCCTCGACTACCCCACCGCCGCTCTGGACATAAGATTGCTGGTCGAAGCCGACGACATCGACACAATTGCCGCCGCGCAGAGCGCCGCCGCCGAAAAGCCGCATATTGAGGTTGTGATTATCCCGCCCTGCGCGCCGCGCACGAAACCCAAGGCGCTTAATGTGGGCCTTGCCGAGGCGCGCGGCAGCTTCGTCTGCGTCTATGACGCCGAAGACCGGCCACACCCGCAACAGCTTCGCGCCGCTCTCGCCGCATTCGAACAAGGCGGCGAGCGCTTGGCATGTGTTCAAGCGCCGCTCAGCATCGACAATGCCGGCGCCTCTTGGATATCCAGGCAATTCGCTGCCGAATACGCCATCCAATTCCGCGAGATGCTGCCCCTGCTCGCGCGCCTCGAGCTGCCGCTGCCGCTTGGCGGCACCAGCAACCACTTCCAAACCGACGTGCTGCGGCAAGTCGGCGGATGGGATCCATACAATGTCACCGAAGACGCCGATCTCGGCTATCGCCTCGCGCGCGCAGGTTACCGGTCCGATGTCATCGGACCACCGACGATGGAAGAAGCGCCGGTAACGCTCAACGCGTGGCTGAAGCAGCGCACGCGCTGGATCAAGGGCCACTTACAGACTTGGCTGGTGCTGATGCGCGATCCGGTTGGCTGCGCACGCCAAATGGGGCTGGCCGCTTTCATCTCAATGCAACTTGTTTTCGCGACGGGGCTTGTCGCGGCTTTCGCCCACGGCCCGCTTGCTCTCATTTTGCTGACAGCGCTGCTTAGCCCCTACGACCTCCTCACCGCCTCGGACTTTGTCTTGGCGATCTCCGGCTATTGCGTCGCCATCTTCGCCGCTCTCACGGCGTGTGCGCTTTCGGGGTCGCTCAGCCACGCATGGGCTGCGCCGACGATGCCGCTCTACTGGCCGCTGGCTTCGATCGCGGCATATTGCGCGCTGTTTGAACTGTTCTTTCGGCCGCACTATTGGTCGAAAACGGCGCACGGCATATCGGCGCGGCCCTCGCTCGTTAGCTGAGCGACCTCAGCAGCAAACACATCTTCTCGATGTCAGCCTCGCTTTGATTCCACGACACGACCAGCCGCGCCTCGCCACTCCCGTCCACGCCCCAATCGTAGAACTCGGCGCCATTTGCACGAAGCTTCCGCAACCCGTCAGCGCCTGGCTTGATAAAGATCTGATTGGACTCAGCCGGGTGCGACAGGAACGGCGCCGCGGCCTCTCCCAATTGCCGCGCCAGCGCATTTGATCGCCGCGCCGACGTCAGCCAGAAATCGTCCTTGATGTAAGCCAGCAATTGCGCAGCCACAAAGCGGCCCTTGGAGAGGAGGTGACCGCTGCGCTTGCGCCGCCGCGCGATCTCTTCGGCGCGCGCCGTATCGAAACAAATGATCGCCTCGGCCGCGATCGCGCCGTTCTTGGTCGCGCCAAACGACAAAAGATCGACACCGGCCCGCCATGTTATGTCGGCGGGCTTGCATCCTAACGCGGCCACGGCGTTGCCAAAGCGCGCGCCATCCATGTGAAAGCCCAGTCCGGCGTGTTTCGCAACTTCACCCAGCGCCGCGACCTCCGCGGGCCGGTACACCGCGCCACGCTCGGTAGTTTGGGAGATCGACACCGCCGATGGCACAACCGAGTGTATCCCGCGCGCATTGCGGGCGACGCCTTCGCGCAGACCGTCAGGCGTGAGTTTCGCCGCATCACCATCGAGCAGCACAAGCTTTGCGCCGCCCGAATAGAATTCGCTGGCCCCACATTCATCACACTCAATGTGCGCTTCGCGATGGCAGAGGATCGCTCCCCACGACGGCGCCAGCGTCGCAACGGAGATCGCATTCGCCGCCGTTCCGCTCGCTAGCGTGAAAACGCGAACCTCACGCTCGAACAGTGCACTGAACGCTTCATCCAAACGCTTCGACCATTGATCTTCGCCGTAAGCCGAAGCAGCGCCCTCATTTACGGACGTTAGCGCCGCAATAATTTCCGGCGCGGCGGGCGCTGTGTTGTCGGAGCGGAAGTTCATAAGCTCTTATCCTCTGAGCGGCGACGCACGCTTCTATTCATCTCTCATACACGCATTGCGCAATCTTCGTTTCAAAACGACACGAATTCGCAGCGTCACGAACGCTTGCTTTACAGTGCTGCGCTAGCGTTATCAGGAAATTAGTCATCAGGACGCGCTGTGCAACACTTCATCAACCATGCGGCGATCGAACGCGCTGCGGCTGAAGTCTTCTCCGGCCCGCGCGCGCGATACTATCTGCACGGCCTGCTTGCACTCGCTGTAGCCTCGGTCGCGGGCCTCGCGCTCGCCACGACTTGGCTTGGCCTCGCCTTGCTGGTTGACGCCACCCGCCCCCTGCTTGCGGCGCAATTCAAATCGCTCTCGGCGTCGCAAGCCGCTATCGCGGCGCTTGCCCTCGACGTCGCCACAACCGCTAGCCTCGCGGTTGCGCCGGCGATCGTCTGGTACGCGGACGCCGCGCCTGGCGCCATGGTCGCGGTAGCGCTTCTCATCGCGCTCATTGCCGACGCCGCGCTCAACGCGAAGCGTGGACGCGTCCACGCGCTCATCGTTTGCACGCCATACGCACTCTTGGGGTTAGCTTTTCTTGCGCAAAGCGTGGACCTTACGACGTTCGCTGCCGTCGCCGTCGCGGGCGGCGTAATCGCCTATGTGTTCGGCGCGTGCATCCAGCAGACTCACCGCGCGTCGCACGCGCGCATGCAGGACGCCGAATGGGTGCGCCAACTCAATATGAGCTTCGGCGACGGTTCGTCCGCCGGCTGGGAAATCGATTTCGAACGCGACCGCGTCTCGGGCGCACAACGGCTCGGCGCCCTCATCGGCCGGCCGATCTCTTTCTCCGATATCGCTCAGCGGTCGTTCTTTGCGCCGGCCGCCGATCGCGCGCTTGTAAACGCCGCCTTCTCTCCCGCGCCTGGCGCGGTGCGCCGTATCGCGCTGGAACACGAAGTGGTGCGCGCCGACGGCACATCAATCCGCGTGCGCCACCAGGGCTTTGTCCGGACAACCCCCGACGGGACGCCCGTACGGATCACCTGCGTTACGCGTCCGGCCGAAACCGTTGCATCAAACGTCGCGTCACCGGGAACGCTTGCCGATGCGCACGCTGCGCTCACACTCCAAACCGAAACACTGCGGACACTGAACAACGAACTCTCCGCGGCCTGCGCCGCCGATGTGAGCGCGACGGCGTCGACCTTGCCGCAGGTTCTGCGATTGCTCGTCGAGCACAGCGAAGCGCTCGGCCGCGGCGTCGATGACCTGGCCCATGCGCGCCACGAAGCGGATGCGGCCAATCTCGCAAAATCGCAATTCCTAGCGAACATGAGCCACGAGCTGCGCACGCCGCTCAACGCCATCATTGGTTACGCCGAGATGTTGCAGGAGGACGCCGAAGACAATGGCGACCAGGCCTCGGTTCAAGATCTCAGCCGCATCCTGACCGCGGCCAAGCACCTGCTCTCGCTCATCGGCGAAATCCTCGACCTCTCGAAGATCGAAGCCGGCCGAATGGAAGCAATCGCGGCGAAGTTCGATCCGGGCGAGATGCTCGAAGAATTAATCGAAACCGTCCGCCCAATCGCAAGCGGCAATGGCAACGAGATCATCCTGAGCGGCTCGCCGCTAGAGGGCGACGTCAATACGGACGCGATGAAGCTTCGCCAATGCGTGTTGAACCTCCTGTCGAATGCCGCAAAGTTCACCAGGAACGGCAAGATCGACGTCGCGTTTGAGCGCAAGCTTCATAACGGCGTCGATCAACTCTTCATCATCGTCCGGGACACCGGCATTGGCATGTCCAAGGAGCACGTGTCACGGCTCTTCCAACCGTTTGTGCAGGCCGATCCGTCCATCACACAGCAATATGGCGGCACCGGTCTGGGCCTGACGATCACGCGCCGGTTGAGTCAGCTACTTGGCGGCGACGTCACCGTGAAAAGCGCCTTGGGCGCCGGCTCAACATTCACGCTGCATGTGCCGGCGGATTTCAGCGACGCCTCGGCGGCGCTTGGGGCGGCGGCGAAGGTGGATGACGTCCAGGGCAACCAGGATGCGCCGCTGGTGATCGTCATCGAGGATGAAGCCGACGCCCGCGAACTCGCCGCCCGCGCCCTGACGCGCGCCGGCTTTGCTGTTCAGGGCGTTGGCGGCGGCGAGGCCGGGCTTGCGCTTGCGCGCGCCAAAGCGCCGGCGCTCGTGCTGCTCGATATCTTCCTGCCGGATCGCTCAGGTTGGCGCGTGCTTCAAAGCTTGAAGCATGATCCGAAGACGCAAGACATTCCGGTCGTCGTGCTGTCCGTCAACGAAGACCGCGCGCACGCCTTGGCCCTCGGCGCCGCCGAGCACGTCGTGAAACCAGCGGATCGCGATATGCTCGCGGCCACCGTCATGCGGTACGCACGCAAGCGCCCCGCACTCACATCAAACCCGCAATCGGCGGCGAAAGCCGCGGCCGGCTAGACCTGCGCGTGCGCCGCCAGAACGCGCGCAACTGTTTCCGTGACGCGTTTGCCCGTCGGAATGTGCAGGAACTCATTCGGTCCGTGCGCATTTGAATGCGGACCGAGCACGCCAGTCACAACAAACTGAGCCTCGGGAAATTTCTCGCCCAACATTCCCATGAACGGGATCGAGCCGCCTTCGCCCATCATCGCCATCGGCTTGCCCCACGCGGCATGCGAAGCATCCTCGAGCGCGGCTTCCAGCCAAGGCGCGGTCGCGGGCGCATTCCAACCCGAGCCCTCCTTCTCGCCTTCGTAGCTGACGCGCGCGCCGTAGGGCGGATCGCGTTCGAGAATCTCTTTCAGTTTGGCGCTGGCTTTTTTCGCATCCGCCGTCGGCGGCACGCGCAGCGAAAGCTTGAGTTCCGTGAACGGCCTCAACACGTTGCCAGCGTCGCGAGGCGTCGGCGCGCCGGCGAAACCCGTGACCGACAATGCCGGCCGCCACGTACGATTGAGCACCAGCTGATCGCCCTCGGTCCCGGCGGGCTTCATGCCTTCGACAAAGGGAAACTTCGCATAGACTTCCTTGCCAAGCGCACTGGCCGCGACCTTTGCCTGGTTCTGCCGGTCCGCCGGAACCTCGACGTTGAACTCGGCGCCCTTGATCTCTCCGTTTTCGATATTCTCGATACGCGCCAACAATTGCCGCGCGACGCGGAAGCTGGACGGCACGACGCCGGACGCATCGCCGGAGTGAACGCCCTCTTCCAGCACATCGACGCGCAAGGCGCCGCCGACCAGGCCGCGCAATGACGTCGTCAGCCACAGGCGTTCGTAGTCGCCGCAGCCGCTATCGAGACAAACAACCAGCGAGACTTTCCCGATGCGCTCGGCCAGCGCGTCCATGTAGAATGGCAGGTCCGGCGATCCGCTCTCTTCGCTTGCTTCGATCACGATCACCGCGCGCTTGTGCGGCACATCCTGCGCCTTCAATGCGAGGAGCGCCGAAAGCGCGCCAAACATCGCATAGCCATCGTCGGCGCCGCCGCGCCCGTACAATTTGTCGCCTTCAAGCACCGGGATCCAGGGGCCCTTACCTTCGGCCCAACCCGTCATCTCGGGTTGCTTATCCAAATGACCATAGAGCAAAACGGTGTCGCCCGATTTCGCGGCGCCGGGAACATCGATAAAGATCAGCGGCGTGCGCCCCGGCAAGCGCTCAACGCTCAGCGCCGCGCCTGGCAGCATCGGCAGTTTCGACTTCGCCCAGCCGACAAAAAGATCGACCGCCTTTTCCATATGGCCGGTCGCTTCCCAATCAGGTTCAAACGACGGCGACTTGTTGGGAATAGCGATGTAAGTCGTCAGCGCTGGCACAACCTCGTCGCGCCAGATTTCATCAACGAACTTACGTAGCGCGCTTTGTGCGATCTCGGCCATGGACGGAGCTCCTCTGGCTCACATTTAGGCCCATCGCGCGCCCACTTCCACTCCGTCGATCGCCTAGTTCACCTCGGCGCCAGGCTCAACGTGTCTCACGAATGGGGTCCGAGCCGTCCCATGTGGCGGCGACCCGGCGGATATGTTCGAAAAATTTGCCCTTCGGCCCGCTAATGTCAGAAATCTCGATCATCGCGCCCGTATGCGGCGCCGGCGCGTCGAAATAGGCGAAGCGTCCCTGGGCGCCGCCGATCGCGCCCTCGTGTCCGACGACATGCCCCTTTTCACACAGAGCGTCGTAGAGTCCCTGAAAGTCGGTCGTCCAATAGGCGAGGTGCTGGAGGCCCTCGTTTCCCGCGTTCAGAAAATCCCGATAGAGCGACGGCGCGTCATTGCGCTGCTGAATAAGTTCGATCTGCAAATCACCCGAGTTCGCAAGCGCGATGCTCATCTGCATGTCCGACTCCTCGCCACGATAGCGGAAATAGTCGGTCTTCACCCGATCGACATAGAACCAAGGTCCGACGCCAAGCACGTTGAGCCAATAATCCATCGACGCACGAATATCGCGCACGACGTAACCATTTTGCCGAATAGCACCCAAAGAACGGCTCACCACCTTCCTCCTCCGCCTGGCGCCACGCCGCGCCCCCAATAGCCCGGGAATGCCCGGATTTTGTCCGGTTCCGGCCAGCCGCGCGACCTTGGCGCGACCCACTGTGCATCAAGCTTGATGTAGATCAAATCACGCCCCGCGTTTCGCGCTCACAATCGCCCATATGCAACCCGAGCACTTGCACTACGCGGAACGACAGGCGCCTCGCTATACGAGCTATCCGACCGCGCCGCACTTTAACACCGGCGTCGATGCCGACACCGTGGCCCGTTGGCTTGCCGAATTGCCCGCCACGTCCCGGCTTTCGCTCTATTTGCACGTTCCGTACTGCCAATCGTTGTGCTGGTACTGCGGATGCAACACTTACGCTGCCCGCCGCGATGAGCCGGTTCTCGACTATGTCGATACCGTCCTTAAGGAGATCGAACTCGCCGCATCCAAGCTGACCGCACGTCAGGTCGTGGAGATACATTGGGGCGGCGGCACGCCCAACATCCTGTCGGAGCAACAGTTCGAGACAATCACGCAACGCCTGGCGCGACGATTCGACATCGCCGCCAACGCACAACACGCGATCGAACTCGATCCCCGCTTCATCACCAGGGACAAAGCGGACGCGTACGTCCGCGCCGGCGTCAATCGCGCATCGCTCGGCGTTCAGGATCTCAATGCCCGCGTTCAGCAAGCGATCGGACGCGTGCAACCGCTCGAGATTGTCGAAGCGGCAGTCGCAACGCTTCGCGCGGCCGGGCTGAACCAGATCAGCATGGACCTCATGTACGGCCTGCCCCATCAGACGACGGACGATTTATCCAATACGATCCGGCTCGCGGCGGCGATGGCTCCCAACCGCATCGCGCTTTTTGGCTACGCACACGTTCCGTGGTTCAAGAAGCGCCAAAGGCTGATCCCGGAAGCGGCGCTGCCAGGCGCGTCGGAGCGCTTTGATCAAGCGGAAGCCGCGCGAATTGAACTGCAGCGGCTCGGCTATGTAGCAATCGGTCTCGACCACTTCGCGCTTCCGGAGGACGAATTCGCTCTCGCCCGCGATCAAGGCCGTTTGCGGCGTTCGTTTCAGGGGTATGTCGTTCAAGATGCAGACGCACTTGTCGGCTTCGGCCCGTCGGCGATTTCAACGCTGCCTCAAGGTTACGCGCAAAACGCGCCGGAACCTGGCGCTTGGGGACAAATGATCGCGCAAGGTCAATTGGCCATCGTGCGCGGACACAAGCTTGACGACGCGGATCGCATTCGCAGGCGGCTCATCGAACAGATCATGTGCGATTTTAGCGCTGATCTCGCGCCACTCGGCGGCGCGGAGGCGTGTGCAAGTGAACTTGAAACGCTTGCGCCGATGTTCGCTGACGGGATGGTTCAGCTTGAAGGCGATCGAATCTTGCTCAGCGAGAAAGCACGCCCGTTCTGCCGGCTGACGGCGATGGCGTTTGACGCCTACGCCGCTTCAGGCGCGGCGCGCCATTCCAGGGCGGTATGAAGCAATGACAACAGCGGAACGCTATCGCAGCTATCGCGGCGCACCGGTATTCGCGATGGGCTTTCGGCCGTTCTTTTTATTCGGCGCCGCTTTCGCGGCCTGCGCCCTGCCGCTTTGGATCATCGGCTTTCATGGTTGGATTCCGGGCGTCAATCGCGACTGGCACGTACATGAAATGCTCTTCGGCTATCTCGCCGCTGTCATCGCGGGGTTTCTGCTGACGGCCGTCCCGAATTGGACCGGCCGCCTGCCCGTCGCCGGCGCGCCATTGGCAGCGCTGTTTTCGCTATGGTGCGCGGGACGCCTTGTCATGCTGCTCGGCGCCGGGACCTTGTTGGCGGCCGTGATCGATACCGCGTTCTTGTTCGCCCTCGCCGGCATCATCGCGCGTGAGGTCATCGCCGCGGGCAACAAGAGAAATCTCGCGGTATGCGCGCTTGTGCTCATTCTAGCGGGCGCCAATGTGCTCACGCATTTGCGCTCTCTCGATCCCGCCCTTGGTCTCCTCGGTGAACGCCTCGCTTTGGGTGTGATCGCCATGCTTGTCGCGCTGATTGGCGGGCGCATCACGCCCAGCTTCACGCGGAACTGGATGGCTAAACAAAAACTCGCGCCTGAACCCGCATCCCCGGGCCTCTTCGATATTGTCGCTCTCATCGCTACAGCCGCCGCGCTTGGCGCCTGGGTCATTGCCCCCAATTCGCCGGCCGCCGGCGCTGCGCTTGTCGTTGCAGGCGTACTCACGCTTGCTCGACTGTCGCGCTGGAAAGGATGGCGCACCGCGGCCGAGCCGTTGGTTATCATTTTGCACACGGGCTACTTGTGGCTCGGCGTCGCATTTCTGCTGCTCGGCGGATCGGCTCTGGCGCCGCAATGGATCGCCGGCGTCGCCGGGATACACGCTCTGACAGCCGGCGCGTTCGGCGTCATGACGCTTGCGGTTATGACACGTGCGAGCCGCGGTCACACCGGGCAGTCGCTCTCGGCAGGCGCGGGCACACAGGCAATCTATGTGCTGGTCAATCTCGGAGCGCTGCTGCGGGTCGCGTCACCCTTCTTTGCGGACGCCTATCTCGTCTTGATTATAGCATCAGCCATAGCCTGGAGCGCCGCATTCGCGGGCTTCGTCATCGCCTACGCACCGCTCCTGCTGCACGCCCGCCGCGGCGCTTGATTTTCATTCAATGACAGTCCGCAAAGCGCGACGTCGTGTCAGCGTTCTTCCTCTGCATTGATGCGACGCTTTGTGTCGCCCGCTTGATCTACATCAAACACGACATCAGCGAGACGCGAGATTGTCGGCAAAACTCCACGGGACGTCTCGTGGAGGATTGGGGAAGCGAGTCATGAGCATCAAAAGACTCTGGATCGCTCTCGCCGTCTTCATGGCAGCATCGTTCACTGCCTTGGGGTTCTTGGGCCGAGAGATCCATCGTCAGGCTCCGCCGATGCCGGCGGAGATTGTCGATACATCAGGCGCGGTAATTTACACGCGCGACGACATTCAGAATGGTCAACTTGCATGGCAGTCGATGGGCGGCATGCAGGTCGGATCGATCTGGGGGCACGGCGCTTACATCGCGCCCGATTGGTCAGCTGACCAGCTGCACCGGGAATCGCTGGCGCTGATGGATATCTGGGCCCAGCGCGAGCACAGCACGCCTTACGCCAGCCTGAGCGCAGAGGATCAAGCGGGCTTGCGCGAGCGGCTTACGAGCGAAATGCGCACCAACACGTACAATGCCGCCACCGACCGCATTGTCGTGTCGGAAGATCGCGCAGCGGCCATGCGCGAGGTGAAGGCTCACTATGTCGCGCTGCTTGGCAACGATCCGGCACTGGAATCGCTTCGCGAGGACTACGCCATCGCCAACAATGCGGTGCCGGATCTGACGCGCCGCGAACAGATCGCCGCGTATTATTTCTGGACCAGCTGGGCCGCCGGCACCAATCGTCCTAACGACACCATCACCTATACTTCAAACTGGCCGCACGAGCCGTTGATCAACAACGTGCCGTCGCCGGCCAATTTCATCTGGTCGATCGCGAGCGTTATCCTGCTTATCGCCGGCGTCGCGTTCCTGACCTGGATGCACGCGCGGATGAAGCATGATGAACATGTCAAGCCGCCGGCCGCCGATCCGTTCTTTAACTTCAAGCCAACGGCGTCGATGCGCGCCACCTACAAATACTTCCTCACCGTGATCGGGCTCTTCTTGTTGCAAGTCGGCCTGGGCGCGGTGACAGCGCACTACGGCGTCGAAGGCCATGACTTCTACGGCATCCCGATTTCAGACTGGATCCCGTATGCGGTGACACGAACCTGGCACACACAGCTTGCCGTTTTCTGGATCGCAACAGCCTGGCTCGCCACGGGCCTCTACATCGCGCCGCTGGTCTCCGGCAAGGAGCCGAAATTCCAGGCCATCGGCGTCAACATATTGTGGGGCGCGCTTGTCTTCGTCGTTCTCGGCTCGATGGCCGGCGAATGGCTGGGCGTACAACAAGTGTTCGACCTCGACACCAATTGGTGGTTTGGCCACCAAGGTTGGGAATACATCGACCTTGGCCGCTTCTGGCAGACATTGCTCTTCGTTGGCCTGGTGCTCTGGCTGGTATTGGTCACGCGCGCGCTTTGGCCCGCCTTGACCAAACCGTCCGAGAGCAAGCCCGTGCTTGCCATCCTCTTCCTTTCGACGGTGGCGATTGCGCTGTTCTACGCGGCCGGATTCATGTGGGGCAAACACACCCACATCAGCATGGTTGAGTACTGGCGCTGGTGGGTCGTCCACCTCTGGGTGGAAGGCTTCTTCGAAGTGTTCGCCACAGCGGTAATCAGCCTGTTGTTCGTGAAGCTCGGCCTCGTGCGCGCGCAAACCGCAAACGTCGCGGTCTTGTTCGGCACGATCGTCTTCATGTTCGGCGGCGTCTTGGGCACCGCGCACCACTGGTTCTTCTCGGGCACTCCGGTGTCGGTGATCGCCGTGGGCGCGATGTTCTCCGCCCTCGAAGTCGTTCCTCTGGCGCTCATCGGCGCGGAAGCGCTCGAAACCTATCGCCACACCAAGGCAGCGCCCTGGGTGCAGACCTACAAATGGCCGATCCTGTTCTTTGTGGCGGTATCGTTCTGGAATCTGATTGGCGCCGGTCTGTTCGGCTTCCTCATCAATCCACCGATCAGCCTCTATTATATCCAAGGGCTAAACACGACGGCGAACCACGGCCACACCGCCCTCTTCGGCGTCTATGGCATGCTTGGCATCGGGCTGATGCTGTTCTGCCTGCGCGGCATGTCCTCGCGGCTGGCTTGGGATGACGGTCTTCTGAAGACCGCGTTCTGGAGCATGAACATCGGGCTCGGCCTGATGTCGGTGCTCTGCCTGCTGCCGCAAGGCATTCTGCAGGCCTATCACAGCATCAACACCGGCCTTTGGTTCGCACGCTCACCGGAAGTCATCCATTCGCCGCTGATGGAGCTGCTGGTGTGGATGCGAGTGCCAGGCGACACGATCTTCTCGATCGGCGCCGTCTGCATCGCCATCTTCGCGGGCAAGCTTGTATTGGCGCCCCGCAAGCCCGCGGAAACGCCGGACGCAGTCTCGATCCCGGCGGAATAACCACCCGGCCAGGAAGACCATGAAGGGAGGGTCGTTTCGACCCTCCCTTTTTTGCACACTCGCTGCGGGTGCGACGCGTTCGCACAACTTGATCATGATCAAAGCAAAACGGCGGCCATATCCGCCAGGATCATTCCATGACAGTCGCCGATCTCTTTGATGGCCAGCACGGCCGCGTTGTATTGATGAACGCCGAGGCAGGTCTCGAATCGAAGCTGCGCGAAATCGGCTTTTGCGAAGGCGATCTGATCGAAGTCATCACCCGCGGTCCATTGGGCGGTCAGCCCCTCGCCGTGCGGCTGAACCGGCGCATCATCGCCATGCGGCTGGACGAGGCTGCCGCCCTGGTGGTCGACGTGCATCATGGCTGAGCTCCGGCTCGCTCTTGTCGGCGCACCCAATTGCGGCAAGTCCACGCTCTTCAACGGCCTGACCGGAGGACGGGCCAAGACCGCGAACTATGCTGGCGTCACCGTCGAACGCCGTGTCGGCCGCTTCGGCACGCCGGCCGGACTGTCGATCGAGTTGATTGACCTGCCCGGCATCTACGGTCTCACGTCGCGATCCTTGGATGAGCGCATTTCTGTCGACACAATTCTCGGCCGCACGCCTGGCGAACAGGCGCCCGACGCACTCCTGGTGCTGATCGACGCCAGCGATATCCGCACCCAGCTGCATTTCATCCTGCAGATTCGGGCGCTCGGACTTCCGATGCTCCTCGCCCTCAACATGTTCGATCTTGCCGAACGTGATGGCGTCAAAATCGATGTCGCCGCGCTGGAGCGGCGCCTCGGAATCCCGGTGGTTCCAACGCGGGCCACGCGCGAAAGCGGGCGCACCGCGCTGATCGATCGGCTGGATGCTTGCTTTGCCGCGACGCAGCCGCTTGCGAGCAGCCCCGCTGAACAAAAATCCTTGCCTGTATTACAGCGCGAGGCGCGCGAAATCGCCCGCGAAGTCATTCTGGCCGAGCCTCCGATCAATCGACTCACGCGCGCGATCGACCGCGTCGTGCTCAACAAGATAGCCGGCCCATTCATACTCGCGACCATCTTGTTTCTGATGTTCCAGGCCGTGTTCGCTTGGGCGCAGGCGCCGATGACGGCGATCGATGCTGGCTTCACGTTCTTAGGCCAGACTCTGACAGCCATCCTGCCCGACACGTTGTTGCGCGGTCTCCTGGTCGACGGCGTCATTGCCGGCGTCGGCAGCGTCATCATCTTCCTGCCCCAGATCGTCATTCTGTTCGCGCTCATCCTGCTGCTTGAGGGTTCAGGATATATGGCGCGCGCCGCCTTTTTGATGGACGAGCTAATGCTGCGCGTCGGTCTCAATGGCCGCGCTTTCATTCCGCTGCTGTCCAGTTTCGCCTGCGCAATTCCAGGCATGATGGCCGCAAGAACGATTGAGAATGAACGCGACCGGCTGACAACGATCATGATCGCGCCGCTTATGACATGCTCCGCGCGACTGCCCGTTTATACCTTGATCATCTCCGCCTTCATTCCCCCCGACACCATCGGTCCGTTTGGGCTACAGGGTCTGGTGATGTTTGGGCTTTATGCGATGGGAATAGTGAGCGCGCTCGCGGTCGCGTTCGTCCTGAAGCGCACCGTCGCGAAAGGACCGCCGCAATCGCTGCTGATCGAACTGCCGACCTACAAGCTCCCTGACCTCCGCGATTTCGCGATCAATCTTTACGCGCGCGCGGGAGCTTTCCTGCGCCGCGCCGGCACCGTGATTTTCACGGTCTCGATCGCACTCTGGTTTCTCGCCAGCTTTCCCTCGCAAGCCGAAGGAATTCGCGGCTCATTCGCCGGCATGATCGGGTCCTGGCTCGAACCGCTGCTGGCGCCGATCGGCTTCAACCTTGAAATCGCGATCGCGCTCGTCCCCGGCATCGCCGCGCGAGAGGTTGCGGTGGGCGTTCTAGGCACCGTCTATGCGGTGCAGGGTGGGGACGCCAGCCTGGCCGCGAGCTTGCAGCACGCCTGGTCGCTTCCCACGGCTTTGGCCTTCCTCGCCTGGTACGTCTATGCGCCGCAGTGCTTTGCCAGCATCGCGGTGGCGCGCCGCGAAACCAATTCACTGCGCTGGACTATCTTTACCGTCGCCTATCTTTTCGCGCTCGCCTACGTCGCCGCCGGGGCGACCTACTGGCTTGCGAAGGCGGCCGGACTCTAGGTTCCGCTGTGCAGTCACGGACTGCTTAAACCTCTTTCGCTTGATCTAGATCAAGGCCGCCATGGTGCGGGCGCGAGACACTGAGCGTGTTGATTTTCAAGGAACAGACCGATGCCCGCAGCGCCATTCGTTGATCTTAAAGTTCACCATGAACCGCACGGGGTTTCTGACCGTTTCGCACTCGGCTTCACAAAGCTGCTGCGTTTCTGCGCCGATACCTTCTTCGCCAGGAAGTACGGCCATCGCGCCGTGGTGCTGGAGACGGTGGCCGCCGTGCCAGGCATGGTAGGCGCCACAATCACGCACCTGAAATGCCTGCGGCGTATGTGCGATGACAACGGTTGGATCCGCACCCTGATGGAGGAAGCCGAGAACGAGCGCATGCACCTGATGACCTTCATCGAGGTCGCTAAACCCACCCTGTTTGAGCGCTTCGTCGTGCTGGCGGCGCAATGGGTGTTCTATATTGGCTTCTTCGTCCTATACCTCGTCAGCTCCAAGACGGCGCACCGCGTGGTCGGATACTTCGAGGAAGAAGCCGTCATCAGCTACACGCAATATCTGGCCGAAATCGACGAAGGGCGCACCGCAAACGTGCCGGCGCCCGAGATCGCCAAGCGCTATTGGAAACTGCCGCATGATGCGACCTTGCGCGATGTCGTTCTGGTCGTGCGCGCCGATGAAGCCCACCACCGCGATGTCAATCACGCCTTTGCCAGCGAATTGAACGGCGCGGACGTTACCTCGTCAATTGCGCCTTACCCGGAACACGCCGCGCAAATTCACACTGCGGCGTGATACGTGGGGGCGCTGGTCATCAGGCCGGCGCCCGTCCGTTGCAAGAGGCGAAAATGGACACCTTCTATCTTGAGATACGTAACGTCCACATCGCGGCAGTAAGTTTGAGCGGGCTTCTCTTCCTGGTGCGCGCGCTCGCCAGCAACGTATTCAACGCCCGCTGGCCGATGGCCGCTCCGATCCGCTATCTCAGCTACACAATCGACACCATTCTGCTCACCGCGGCGCTCATGCTGATGACGATCGTGAAGCAATTTCCTTTCGTCGACGCCTGGCTCACCGCGAAAGTTCTATTGCTGGCGGCTTACATCGTGCTTGGAAGTTATGCGTTGAAGCGCGCCAGGACCCGCGCCGCGAAACTCGCTTTCACCAGCGCGGCGATTGTCGTGTTTCTCTTCATCGTCAGCATCGCGCGCACGCACAACGCGCTTGGGTTCATCTCGCTGCTGCAAGCTGGCGCCTGAACGAAGCAACATCTCAAATCCCGCGCTCGAGCCCGCACGCGCGGCGCATACTCCCTCTTTGCACGCCGGACGCCCCGGGTGCGGCGTGTTGGCTCGATTGACCTTGATCAAGCACAATCGAGCCCGGCTCAGGTAAGTCCGCCCAAGGTTTGGCAATCGCAGGTGGAGCATTTCGCGGCCACTGACGTTGCCAAAGAGGATACTAAATGCGACTAAGTCGCACTAGCGTTCGCAACAAGGGGAAGGACTGATTTATGCGCCCATCGCTTACGTGGGTCAGCGCCATCGCGCTGACTGCTGGACTTTGCACGCCCGCTTTCGGCCAAGAAGCCAATAGTGGCGATGAGGCCGCCGAAGAGATCGTCGTGGTCGGCCATGGTTCGCAGGTTGGATTGACCGACCCCTATGCCGGCGGCCAAGTCGCCCGCGGTGGCCGCGTCGGTCTGTTCGGCAATCTCGACATGATGGACGCGCCATTCGCCGGCACGGCTTACACCGAAGATCTCATTCACGATCAGCAAGCCCGCAGCGTCGGCGATATCCTGCAGAACGATCCGGTGGTGCGCGTCGCCAAGGGCTTCGGCAACTTCCAGGAACTCTATGTCATTCGCGGCTTTCCGGTCTTCTCGGACGACATGACCTACAACGGCGTCTATGGCATCCTGCCGCGCCAATACGTTGCAGCAGAGTTGCTCGAACGCGTCGAAGTCTTCCGTGGCGCCAACTCGTTCTTGAACGGCGCCGCGCCCGGCGGGAGCGGCGTGGGCGGCGCCTTCAATTTGGTGCCGAAGCGCGCGCCGGATGATCCGCTCAGCCGCTTGACGCTTGGAATAGAAAGCGGCGGTCAGCTCTACGGCGCATTAGATATCGGCCGCCGCTTCGCGGACGATGATTTCGGCGTGCGCTTCAATCTTGTGCGCCGGGACGGCGAGACTGCCATTGAAGATCAGTCGCGCGAACTCTCCGTGCTTTCGCTGGGCGCTGATTATCGCGGCGATCGGCTTCGCTTCGCGGCTGACGCCGGTTACCAGGATCACACCATTGATGCGCCGAGGCCGCAGGTGACGCCGCTGGGCGCCATCCCCGATGCGCCTGAAGCCGATGGCAACTTCGCCCAGCCCTGGACCTTTACCGACGAGCGCCAATTGTTTGGCGCCGCGCGCGGCGAATGGGACATCAACGACCAACTGACGGCATGGCTGGCCGCCGGCGCGCGTCACGGTGAGGAAGCCAACGTGCTCGCCAACCCCAGCGCCGCCGCCAATGGCGTTACGTCGGCATATCGGTTTGACAACACGCGCGAGGACGACGTCGTTTCCGCCGATGCGGGACTGCGCGCGGAATTCGACACCGGCCCCGTTGGCCATCGCCTCATCCTATCTGGAAGCGCGATCAAGTCGGAATCCCGGAACGCCTACGCGTTCTCGAGCTTCGCCGGCTTCACGGGCGATCTCTACGACCCGTTCGCCGTCGCGCCACCCGCCGCCAATTTCTTCGTCGGCGGCGATCTTTCCAACCCGTTGAAGACCGAACAGGTCGACAATTCCAGTCTCGCTATCGCTGACATGCTGAGCATGTTCAATCACCAGCTCATCGTGACGATCGGCGCGCGTCAACAATGGATCGAAACGCAGTCTTTCGATTACAATAGCGGCGCTCTCGTCTCCCGCTATGAGGGCGACGCCGTGACGCCGTCCTTCGCGATCGTCTATCAGCCGTCAAATCAACTGTCCCTCTACGCAAACTATGCGGAGAGCCTGCAGCCTGGCGCCACCGCGCCCGCGACCAGCGGCGGTTCGCCCGTCCTCAACGCGGGTGAAGTACTGGCGCCGTTCACCGGCGAGCAATACGAAGCCGGGGTGAAGTATGACGCAGGCACATTTGGCGCGACGTTCAGCGCCTTCTCTCTCGCGCGGCCGAACGCGATTGTCGTCTCGCAAGTATTTCAGGCGTCAGGTGAGCAGCAGGTCGAAGGCCTGGAATTCACCGTATTCGGCGAGCCGCAAGAGGGCGTGCGTTTGCTTGGCGGTCTAACCTGGCTCAACGCTGAACTCTCCAGCACCCAGGGCGGCATCAACGAAGGCAATCGCCCGATCGGCATTCCGGAGCTGCAAGCAAACATGAACGTCGAATGGGATGTCCCCTTTGCGCCGGGGCTCACATTGGACGCACGCGTGCAATACACCGGCGACCAACAGGTGAACGAGGGCAACACCGTCGAACTCGACGCCTGGACGAGGTTGGATCTCGGCGCACGCTACACGGTCGATCTTGACGGACGTCCGATAGCGTTGCGCGCCCGCGTGGAGAACGTCACCGATGAGAACTACTGGGCCTCAACCGGCGGCTATCCTGGCGCGAACTATCTCGTGCTTGGCGCACCGCGCACGATCGTGGTCTCGGCCTCGATAGATTTCTAGGATCGCGCCACGGTGAGGAGGAGCACGCTCAGCGCTTGGGCCTTCGTCCACAAGTGGACGAGCCTTATCTGCACGCTGTTCCTCCTCATGCTGTGCGTCACGGGCCTGCCCCTGATTTTTCACGACGAGATCGACGAGGCGCTCAACACACAGACCTGGCGCCCCGCCCATCCCGAGGGGCCGCTGCTCGACTATGACGCGATCCTTGCGCGCGCGCTCCACAATCGGCCAGGCGAAGTTCCGCTGTTCATGAGCTTCGACATCGATCGTCCGGTCGTGAATGTGACGACCGGCCCACGCCCCGACGCCGCCGCCGGCGAAATGCATTTCGCTTCATTCGACCACACGAGTGGCGAACTGGTGGCGCCGTCCAACGGCGACGGCGGGTTGATGGACTTTCTGCTGCAGCTTCACACCGACATGTTTTTAGGCTTGCCGGGCATGCTGCTGCTCGGCGCAATGGGCGTATTGTTCATCCTTGCCGTCATCTCCGGCATCGTGCTGTACGCGCCGTTTATGCGAAAACTCGACTTTGGCACGCTGCGCACGACGCGCTCCGCGCGTCTCGCATGGCTCGACCACCATAATCTGCTTGGCGTCGTCACGGTTGCCTGGGTGCTTGTGGTCGGCTTCACCGGCGTCATCAACACGCTAGCGACCCCAATCCTGGACTACTGGAAAGCGGATCAGCTCGCCGATCTCACCGCTCAGCATCAGGGTGGGACAATTGCTCCCGGGCAATTCACTTCCGTGCACGCAGCCATCGCCGCTGCGGAAGCCGCGGCCCCCGGCATGACGCTGCAATTCGTCGCCTTTCCGGGCGGCGCCTTTTCCACTGACGCGCACATCGCCGTCTTCCTGCACGGCCGCACACCGCTGACGGAGCATTTGATCACGCCAGTGCTCGTTGACGCACAAAGCGGGCGCGTTGTTGGCCTGCGTGAAATGCCCTGGTACGCAAAGGCGCTGTCGCTGTCTCAGCCGCTTCACTTTGGCGATTATGGCGGCTTACCGCTCAAAATCCTTTGGACGCTGCTCGATCTGCTGACCATCTTTGTGCTGGTTAGCGGCCTCTACCTCTGGCTGGCGCGATCACGCGGTGACGCAAGATCAGACGTCCTCGATGCGCTCGCAAACGGCGATGGCGCCAAATGAAACCAAAACCCGGATCCGGCCGATCGATAGCGGCGATCTTCGCGATGCCGACCCTCTTGGCGTGCCTTAGCCTCGCTGGCCTGATCGCCGCCCTTGTCGGAAATGACATATGGGACGTGCTGTCATGGTTCGCGCTAGCTGGGCCGGTCGCTATCGTGATCTGGGCGATACTGGCGCGGCGGCGTTAGCGATCAAGCGCCAACGCAAACTTGAGATGCTCGCGCACCCAGCCAACGAAACTCAGCCAAAGCCCCAGAAGCAATTGCAGGCAAACAATGATCTGCAGCGCGATTGGCGCCGCGACCACAGCATCCGTCATCTCCGAGCCCAGGCCTGGAGCGATCATCAACGCGGCCCCTTTGAACGAGCCGCCGATCCCGATGAGTGAAATCGACGCCGCGCTGAATCCCGACCAATGATGATGCGCGGCAACGATGCCTAGCCCGACGATTAACGTGAAGGCGCCGGCGACGAAGGTAAGCGCGTCATCTTGCATGAAGCTTGCAAAGAATTCTGGGATGGTGTCGCGGCGGACGCATAAGGCGACCGCCATGGCGATGAGATAAGGGCCGACGATACGGGCCAACGTGCGGGTTCTGAGCGCGGGGTCATAGTCATGCATCTTCGATCCTTCGCCAACCAGACTGCGCCACTGGCCAAACCTGCGCGTTGAGCGCGCGCAATTTCTGGCTGTTTCCGCGCCCTACTCGAACATGGGAAACAGCACATTGTTCTCGGTATCTATGTGCGCCCGCAGATCATCGTGGAGCTTGCGACAACCGGCATAAAGGTCGCGCCAGCTCTTGCATGCATCCTCGGGCGGCTTGAAGGCGCGTGCGCCCGCCTGAAGCTCCACAAGACGAGCGTCATGCTCGGCATGCTCAAAGCGCATTCGCCGTATCGCAAACGGCGCACACCCCGCACCACCCGCGAGCAGCGCGGGAAAGAGCATCTGCTCTTCCTTCATCATATGCGCTTCCAGTTCCGCGAACGTGACTTTCAAAAACCCCGCGAGACCCGTCGGACACTCGGGATGTGCGGCGTGAACCGTCTCCACGCGTTCCGCCAATCGAATGAGCTCCGGAAGTTCGCGCCGGTGGGTCTCGTGAAACCGATCAAGAATGAAGGCGATCAACGCGTCCGGCGGATCGGAGCCCTTGTCGCGTCGCTCCAACGAGATATCCAATCCGGGCTCGGAAACGAACGACCCTTCCATCGCGGTATCGGCTTCGGTCATCATCATCATCATGGATTGCGCTCCGGGAGCGAAGGTGCCGCATCCCACGCGGCGGCGGTTTGACGCCCATCAAGTCGCGCAAATTTGCCACGGTCGCCGCGAACGAAGCCGCATCACGCTTGGGCCTATGCGTCATTGGCGAAAGCGGCTAAACGCAAGCGGCGCGGGCGTGATGTAGTGGTAGCCTGGAAGCTTCCCAAGCTTCTCGTGCGGGTTCGATTCCCGCCGCCCGCTCCAGGTTTCAGGTCACGAGGACGGCCCGAGCATGGCGCGAACCGTGGTCGCCAACGCATCGCCGATAAGTGGTTTTTCAACGATGCCGATCCCGGCTGTCGCCGCGCGTCGCACCATGCTTTCGGTGGGATGCGTTGTGATTAGGACGGCGGGCATGCTGATGCCGCGCGCCCGCAAACGGGCCACCGTGTCCAGGCCGGAAAGGCCAGGCAGGCGCTCGTCAATGACAAGGCACGTCCCAGGATCGGTCGGCGGATCTTCCAGGAGATCTTCGCCACGCGCGAAGGTGCGAACCTCGTAGCCCTCGGTCTCAAACGAAAAGCGAAGTGCATTTAAAACATGCGGGTCGTCATCGACGAGAACCAGGTGGCGCGCGCTGACCATGCGCCGTTGTGAGCGCGTCTGGGATTCACGTGTTGATCTGAGTCAATCGGAGGCGATCAAGGACATCCGGACCAGGTCCGCCAGCGTGCGGGCCTGCATCTTTTCCATGACGTTCGCGCGGTAAATTTCGACCGTTCGGGGGCTGATGCCCAGCAATTGGGCCGCGGATTTGTTGGACTCGCCAGCCGCTACCGCATTGAACACGTCGCGCTCGCGCGCCGTCAGCTGGGCCAAACGCTCGACAATCTCCGAGCGCTCCGGGGAGGCGCCGAGATTGGCCTGCAGTTCGAGCCCGCGTTCAACCGCGGCTAAGAGCGCGCCGTCATCGAATGGCTTTTCAAGAAAATCGACGACGCCGCTCTTCATGGCCTCAACCGCCATCGCGACATCGGCGTGTCCGGTGAGCACTATGATCGGGTGACGCACGCCGCGTTGCTTCAGCGCTTCGATGAGTTCAAGGCCGGTCATTCCCGGCATGCGCACGTCAGTGATGATGAGACCTGGCGCCAGGCTATCCGCTACCGCCAGCAAATCCGCGCCCGAAGCGTAGGAGCGGACATCCCAGTCCGCCGTGCCCAACACGAACGAGAGTGAATCACGCACCGCAGAATCGTCGTCGACGACATGGATGACGGGGTTCGCGGCCATGCTCATTCCACCACGCTTCCTTCATCGTGCGCGAGAGGCACTGTGAAATGAAACACCGCACCACGCGTTGGTTGCGATTCCGTCCAGATGCGTCCGCCGTGCGCTTCCACGATGGTGCGTGAAATCGACAGGCCTACGCCCATACCACTGGCCTTCGTTGTCACGAAAGGCTGAAACAGCTTCTCAGCGGCAACAGGATCCAAGCCCGGACCGGTGTCGGCGATGGTGACGGTCGCCATCTCGTCCGCGACGGAAGTTGAAACGCTCAAAAGCCGCTGTGGTTGGTCATGCATGGCGTCCAAGGCATTGCGGACCAAATTGACGATGACCTGTTGGATTTGAACTCGGTCCACCATCACGCGATCGCGATGCGGGTCGATAGCATAGCGGACTTCGACATTGGCGTCGCGCGAGCCCAACAAAGCCAGATGACAAGCTTCATGAACCAGCTTCGCCAATGACTCGCTGCTGCGCTCGCCTTCCCCGCGTGAGAGAAAATTGCGCAAACGCCTGATGATTTCACCTGCCCGAAGCGCTTGCTCGGCCGCCTTCTCCATGGCCTCATCGATGCGCCCGTCGCGCTCCGGGGCCTTCTCAAGCAAGCGCCGGGCGCCGTTCAAATAATTGGCGATCGCGCTCAGGGGCTGGTTTAGCTCGTGTGCCAAAGCGGACGCCATTTCCCCCATCGCACTCAAACGCGAGATGTGCACGACCTCCGCCTGCAGTTCGCGCAAACGCGCCTCGCTCTCTTGCGCCTCGGTCAAATCACGGACGAAACCGGTAAAGACGCGCGCCGCGCCGGAGTTCACTTCCCCGACCGCCAATTCCATCGGAAAGGTCGAACCGTCCTTGCGTGCGCCGACAACGATGCGGCCGATGCCAATGATGCGCTTCTCGCCGGTCGCGAGATAGCGTTCCAGGTAAGCGTCGTGCTGCGTGCGAAACGGCTCGGGCATGAGCATGCTGATGTTTCGCCCCAGCACCTCATCGGGCCGCCACCCGAACATCTTCTCCGATGACGCGCCGTAGGACTGGATAATGCCGACATCGTCAATGACGATCATGGCTTCCGGCGCAGTGTCAAAGATCGAGCGGAGATGCGCTTCGCGCTCCTCCAACACTCGCGCCGAGGCCTCGCGCCGCAAGCGTCTGCGCACCGCCATCTCACCGGCGATTGAAACGGCTACGCCGACAACGCCGAATATCCAGGCGTCTCCCGGATGGGAGAAACCGCGTTCGACGCCCAGCCCCATCCCAAGCGCGAGCCCCAATCCCGTCGTCACAAATCCGGGGACCCATCCGCGCCAAAACGCGGCGGCCGCTACGGCAGGCGCCAGCACGAGGAGGACAGCGTCGACGGAAATCGTGCTCGGCGATACGCTGATGGCCCACACCGCGACGACGAGCACAAGCGCGCCGAGCGCGTACTCGGCCGCGCGCTCGCGCGAAAACCAGCGCCGGAGCGATTCAGTGGTTGGTTGGGGCCGCGTCGTCTGTTCGTTCACGGGCCGTCGGCCTCTCCTCGGGGGCAGCCAGCGGCCGCTTCGCCCAGTTTAGGGCGGCCTCCGGCGAAGCTCCAGTCGCCCATTTGATCTCGATCATCGCAGGCGCCCCGCCGGGGTGGTATTTTCAAGCTACACTCGCTTCCCGGGATTGCCCTCAGGGGCCGCGCCGTACGGCATATGCCGCTACGGCTAGGGGTTTATCCTTAAGCGTCCATCCCGAATTTCTGGCTGTCTGAAAGCACCGTAGCTTGCTTCTTATCAAGGAGCAGACGCCATGATCACTTCGTTCGAGGCCGCAACCGACATCATCGAGTTCGGACCACAACTCAGTCTTCGCGGCGTGCGCATGCACTTTGCCCGCAACGCCGAGATTTTCGGTGAAGGCGAAGAGGCCGAGTACGTTTATCGCGTCGTTTCGGGCGCGGTTCGGACCATGCGCTTCACCTCTGACGGCCGCCGGCAAATCCTCGGCTTCCACCTCCCGGGCGACATCTTCGGGGTCGAGATCGGCGATACCCACAGCCTGTCGGCCGAAGCTGTCTCCGGCTGCGATGTCGTGCTGGTACGGCGCTCCTGCGTCGACAAGGCCGTCAGCGAAAATACCGGCGCCGCCCGCGCGCTCCTGACCCTCACCTCCGAACACCTTTCCAGCGCCCGCGCGCACGCTCTCGTCCTCGGACGCAAAGGCGCGGGCGAACGCGTCGCCGCCTTCCTGCTCGAGCTTGCCGGGCGTTTCGTTTCCAAGAACGAACTCGATCTGCCCATGTCGCGGGCCGATATCGCCGACTATCTTGGCCTCACGATTGAAACCGTATCGCGCGCATTCTCCGAGTTTGAACGCGAATGCGCGATCGCGCTGCCGAGTTCACGCCACGTTGTGATGCGCAATCCCTCCGCGCTGATGCACTACGAGGCGGCGTAACAGAGCGATCAGCCGACCGCCCCGAATAGTCGCCCCGCGATTGCGGTGGCCGCCATCGCGGCAGCGCCCCAGAACACGATACGAATGATGGGGCGCGCCGGTGAGGCGCCGCCGCCGGCGGCAGCGAGCGCGCCCAGCAAAGCCAGAGCCGCCAGCGCGGTCACCACCGACACGATCTCGATGAAGCCTTGCGGCGCGAAACTGACAGCCAGCAACGATATCAGCGCACCTGCCCCAAACGACCATGCCGACGAAAGCGCCGCCTGCAGCGGGCGCGCGCGCGTCAGTTCATTGATCCCAAGCTCATCGCGCGCGTGGGCGGCCAGCGCGTCCTTCGTCGTCAATTGCTCGGCGACCTGGCGCGCGAGATTCGAGTCCAGCCCACGGCTTTCATAGATTTGCGTGAGCTCATTGAGTTCGAACTCAGGATCGGTCTTGAGTTCAGCGGCCTCGCGCTTGAGGTCGGCCTTCTCCGCGTCCGACTGGGAACTGACCGACACGTACTCGCCGGCGGCCATCGACATCGCGCCTGCGACCAGACCAGCGACGCCAGCGAGCAGCACCGCACTCTTATCGGCGCCTGCCGCGGCAACGCCGATCACAAGACTGGATGTGGAAACGATCCCGTCGTTTGCGCCAAGCACCGCCGCGCGTAGCCAATTGATACGCTCGCCTGCGTGCCTCTCGCGACCATGAGCCATGCCGCCTCCAACCCTAGCGGGCTCTAGTCCCGCCAGCCTTGCGCGCCGGGCGCCACGGTTTCGATAACATGCCGGGCGTCGAATGCATCCGGCGGAGTTGGCCCACGACCGAGTAGAATGTCCTCGCGCGCCGCATATCGCTGCGCCACGTACGGTTGCGGCGGCGTCGCACTTGGCGGCGGCGCCCCTCGCACCCTCCAGTCGCTCCAGGCAAATGGTCGCTGTCGTTGACGCCAAAGGGGACGCCAGACGACTGAGGGCCGCCTCATCGCTTCGACGACCAGTTCTTCCTGCGTCTCGCTTTCATGTGCGGACGGCGCAAACCAATCATAGCCATTCGCCACAGTCACTTGCGCCGCGCGAAGCAGGAGAAAAGTCTCAACCTGCTGCTCCGACGAAAGCTCCTCGCCAACGTATTCGACACGCCATCTATCGGCCGCGAGTTGACGATCGGAGTAGCCGTCTGACGCGCCATCGGCGCGCGCATGGTACGTGCTGGCGCAACCCGATGCTGCAAGAGCGAGTGCCGCTGCCATGAAAGCAGCGCGAAATGAAGCGGGCATGTCGATCTCCTGGCTGCCGGTTTAAGGCTGCGAAGGCATCGCGCTTTGATCTTCCGCAACGCGCCGACGCCGCACCAGCAATGGCGCTACGGCAAAGATGATTAGGTTGGCGGCGTAGATGTAGCCGGGCGGTGTTGCAAAGAACGCCAACTGGTCATTCAAGGTCATGCCGCGCAAACCAAAGCCCACGGCAAGATCGGCAAGTTGCTGCAATGCCAAGGCAATGAATCCGACCGCAAGATAAGACAGCCAACCGCCCGACAACTTGGTCCATCGCGGCGACCACCTGGCGGCAAAAACCATTGCCGCGATGAGAAACGGCGTTTCACAAAGGACCGCGATGGTGCGGCCAAGCACGGGCTCAAGCCACAGCACGCGAACCGGACCCAGCACTAAGCCCACGACAAAAACCAGAAGAAAGTAGATAGCCGCGGTCACGATGATCCGCGACCTTGGACGCGTCGAAATCGGTGCGGCGTTTTCTTCTGTCATCGCCCGCTCACTGCGCCGTGTAACCGCCATCAATGACGAGTTCAGCGCCGGTGACGAACTTACTCTCGTCGGACGCAAGATAAAGCACGCCATAAGCGATATCGTCCGGTTCGCCGATGTGTCCCAGCGGATGCAGCGCCGCGATCGCCACGCGCGCTGCTTTTGGATCAGGCTGAGCGTCAGCGTAGGCGGTGACCATCGGCGTATCGATGTAGCCGGGATGAATGGAGTTCACGCGAATGCGATAGCCGGCCTTGGCGCAGGACAGTGCGGCCGACTTGGTCAAAAGACGCACACCGCCCTTACTGGCATTGTAGGCGGCGAGATTCGGATCTCCGATCAGACCTTCGATTGAAGAGAGATTGATGATCGAGCCGCCTTTGGCTTTCATCGCGCCTACCGCGTGCTTCACGCCGAGGAAAACGCCGTCAAGATTGATCGACATCAGCCAACGCCATTGTTCGAGCGTTGTGTCCTCGACCGGCGCCGACAACGCCACGCCAGCATTGTTCACCAGGATATCGAGCCCGCCAAAGCGGCTGACCGCGCTCGCGATCACGCGCCGCCAATCCTCTTCGGCAGCGACATCGTGCGCCAGGAAGATCGCCTCGCCGCCATCCGAAACGATGCGATCGGCGAGTTCAGCGCCTTCGTCACGGCGCAGGTCGGTGAGCACGACGCGCGCGCCCTCCCGCGCAAGAAGCATGGCCGCCGCGCGGCCCAATCCCAGGCTAGCGCCCGTGACAATCGCCGTTTTGCCTGTGACTCGCCCCATGGCGCGATCCTCCAATGAGGACTTTGCGCCATGGGGCGGCGACACGTTTGATTCAGCGCAAACCGGAAGCCAAAGTCCCTATTCGGCGGCTGTGCGGGCGGCTTCGAGATTTTGCTTTGTCGGCAGCGGCCGCTCCAGATTGGTCCAGTCGATCATGATATCGCCGGCCATATCCTCGTAACGAAGCGCGCCGAGCGCCTCGTATTTTGGACGCATGCGATCCGTCAACAAGCCAACCCGTTTCAGGTTTGGCATGATCCGTTCGAAGAGCAATTCGCGGAACAGGCTGATCACGGTCGAGTCCATGATATGGCGGCGCGCCGCTTCCTCGTCGAAACCGTACTCGCGCATCACGTCCATACCGAACAACCGGTCGCGCATGACCAGGCACGCCTGGTAGGCAAACTCGGCGCGATCTTCGATCTCATTCTCCGGCAGCGCCTTGATCCAATCCTCAAGGTAGTTGACGCCAAAGGCGACGTGACGGCCCTCATCGCGCATCACGAGTTCAAGCACCTGCTTCAAGAGCGGATCGCGCGTAGTGCGGATTTGGGCGCCGAAGGCCGCGAGAGCCAAGCCCTCAATGATCAACTGCATGCCGATGAATTTCAAATCCCAGCGCTCATCGGCCAAGACCTTGTCGATCAGGGCCTTCAGATTCTTGTTGATCGGATAGACCATCTTGCAGCGCCGGCGCAGATACGCGTTGAACACTTCCACGTGGCGCCCTTCATCGAAGGTTTGCGACGCGGCGTAGAGTTTTGCGTCCGAGGTAGGCGCACAGGAAACGAGCTGCGAGGCGACCAGCAGCGCACCCTGCTCGCCATGAAGGAACTGGCTCATCGTCTGGGCGTGCGCCTTCCAGGCAAAGCGGACTTTGTCTTCGCGGCTTAGAGCCTCATAGGCGGGAAAGCCCCGAAGCGCGCTGAGTTCAGGGTCGGTCGGAAAGTCATTGAGATCACACTCGGCGTCCCAATCGATATCAACGGAGGTGTTCCAATTGTGCACCTTCCCGAGCTCGTAAAGGCGCCGGATTTTGGCGTTGGCGCTGTCGTAATCCCAATTGAAGGAGCCAGTCAGCGGCGTGTGAAAAATCTCGCGGATTGTCTCAACGTCATCCTGATTGAGGTCGCTTGCTTCCGGAGACGGAAAGAACCGGACGGCTTGAGGTGGAGATTCAACGATTGTGACGCGCATAGCTACACTCCCGAAAATGACGCTGGCGTCAACTTTAGCGGGACTACCGGAAGCGTATTGATCCAAATCAATAACGCGCCAAGCCTGCGACGCCGCGCCTAATCCGGGCGGCCCAACCAGTCGTGGTTGAACACCCCGACGCGTCGCGTCAGCGTCAGCAGGAACGCGGTGGACCAGGCGAAAAGAATGACCCCATTCGCGGCCTCGATAGCGCTGATCAATCTCCACCGCGGCGAGAGCACGATGTCGCCGAAGCCCAGTGACGCGAATGCCGTGGTCGAGAAGTAGAGCGCATCGGTGAAGACGGCGATCTCGCCAAGCATTCGATAGAGCGCCGCATAGGCCCATATCTCGGCCGTGTGCAGCGCGAAGATGCCAAACACGCCAAGCAAGATGACGAGCCCGGCGCGACCGTGCCCTTCATGCGCGCGCAACCGGCGGCCGCCGCCCGACACCGCGCGCGTAAGCAGAACCAAACCCCAAAAGTGCATGGTCACGGTCAACGCGACCATGACGCTGGCAAGCGCGAGGTTGCTTCCCAGACGGCTCCAATCGTCTCCCATGCGGGACTAGAGATGATCTACGGAAGCCACGCGATAAGTATGCGCGCCTTCGTCTTCAACGACGGTCACATACTCGCCGATGATGAACTTATGATCGCCCAATCGATACGCGGCATCATCGTCTTCGCTGCCGTCGGCGAGATCGTAGTGGAACGCCCACGAACCGCCAGGGCGGCGACGCAGGTAACCGTCGACGGAATCCTCACCCGATTTGAAGCGGACGACTTTGCAATACTCGCGAAAATAGTTGGCGGCATCGACATCAAGATGGCCATCAGCGGAGAGTGGTGCGATCAGCGTATATCCAATCCCGTGCTCACCCTGCGGATGCCCCGGTTCGCGCGCCAGTTCGAGCCTGATACGGCGGAAATTAGCCGGCAACTTTGACGACATCATCGCTCTCCCATCTTGAGCCATCCGACCACGCACTTCTGCGGAACGTGTTGCGCACGCTCAAGATCACGCATCATCGTCGTCATCGATCAGGACACGGTGCGCCGCCCCTTCAAGGTCATCATACTGACCCTCACGCAAGCTCCAGAGAAACGCCGCCAAGCCGATGGCGCCCATCAAGATCGCCGCCGGCGCCAGGAAGATGAGCAGATTCATGTGCGCCCCCGCATGCGCAGCGCGTTCAGCGTTACGATGAGCGAAGAGCCGGACATGGCGGCCGCGGCGATCAGCGGCGTAAGGAACCCGGCCGCCGCAAGCGGCGCCGCGAAGACATTATAGAGAGCCGAGAACGCGAGGTTCTGGCCGGCGCGCTTGTGCGCCAATCTGGCCACGTCGATCGCCTCGACGAGCCCCATTAAAGCGTCACCCTGCATAACGACATCCGCCGCCGCTTGGCTGGCTTCGACGGCATGCCCTGGCGAGGCCGATGCATGCGCCGCCGCCAAGGCAGCCGCGTCGTTCAGCCCATCGCCTACCATCAGCGGCCGTTTGCCCAGTCCGCGCAGCGCCTGCATGTGCGCGGTCTTCTGCGCTGGCGTGACCGACGAGCGCCAGTTCTCAATGCCAGCCGCCTTCGCCGCGACCTCCACCGCTTGCGCTCGATCGCCCGACAACATCTCCACGGCAAAACCGCGCGCCTTCAACGCCGCGACGGCGCGGGCCGCATCCGGCCGAAGCGCATCCGCGAACACAAAGCGGATGGGCGGCTCCGAACCGCGCGCGAACCACAATTCCGGCGCGCCATCATCGGCTTCAGGTTGCTGCGGCGCCGCGAAACTGCACTTGCCAAGCCGCGCGGGCTCGCCCGCAATCACGCCTTCAATGCCCTCTCCGGGAACTTCGATAGCGCCAGCGCACGCCGTACCCGGGCCCGCGGCCTCGACAAGCGCACGCGACAGCGGATGACGCGAAATGCGCGCGAGCGATGCCGCCAGTGTCAACGACGCGGAATCCGGCGTCGATATCAGCTTCGGTTTGCCGAGCGTCAGTGTCCCCGTCTTGTCGAATACCACCATGTCGGCTTGCGCAAAGCGTTCGAGCGCATCGCCGGAGCGGACGAGCACGCCAGCCTTGAACAAGCGCCCGGTCGCGACGACCTGCACAGCCGGCACAGCGAGGCCAAGCGCGCACGGGCACGTGATGATCAGCACCGCGATAGCGTTGGTCAGCGCGACGCGCACATCGGGGCCGCTGACGTCGAGGCCCGCGGCCTGAAGCATTAGCGGGCCAACAAGCCAGCCGAGGAAGGTCAGCGCCGCCGCGCCATGCACCACCGGCACATAAAGCGCCGCCGCCTTGTCGGCCAGGCGCACGAAGCGGCCTCGCCCCTGCTCACTCACTTCGATCAGGCGCGCGAGTTCGGCGACGGCGGAGTCTTCGGCGCGCGCTTCGGCGCGCATGGTCAGCGGCCGGCTGATATTGATAGCGCCGGCGAGAATGCGATCGCCGGAACGCGCGGCGACGGGCAGCGTCTCGCCGGTCAGCATTGAGCAATCGAGATCGCTAACGCCGTCGACAATCACTCCATCGCATGGCGCGCGTTCGCCCGCGGCCAGCATTAGGCGATCGCCAATTGCGATATCGCGGCTGGCAATCGCCTCGACCACGCCATCGGCGCCGACACGGCGCGCGCTTACCGCTTGCAGAGCAAGTATCTCACGGGCGGCGGTGCGGGCGCGCTCACGCAACCTGTGATCGAGATACCGCCCGATCAGCAGGAAGAAGAGCAACATCGTGATGCCGTCGAAATACGTGTGCGGCCCGCCGCGCATTGTTTCGGCGATGCTCATGCCGAAGGTCAGCACGACAGCCAGCGAAATCGGCACGTCCATATTGGCCCGGCCGGCGCGGAGCGCTTTCCAGGCGGAGCGGAAGAATGGCTGCGCCGCGTAGAGCCCTGTCGGAACCGCCACCAGAGCCGAGAACCAATGGAGCAGCGTGCGGGCGTTCTCGCCCATATCATCGCCGAACCAAACCGGCGTCGTGAACATCATAATGTTCATAGCGCCAAAGCCCGCCACAGCGAGGCAACGCAACAGGAAACGCCCCTCCGCGTCGACGGATTGTTGCGCGCGCTCGGGATCAAACGGCGAGGCGCGGTACCCCAGACGCGTCAGCGCTTCGGACACGGCCTCCGGCCCCAAAGCGTGCGGCGTCCAGGCAACGCGAAGGCGTTTGGTGGAAAGATTGAGCCGGGCATCGACAACGCCCGGCAATGCCAGCAATCCGCCCTCGATTTTCTTGATGCAGGCAGCGCAGCTCGCGCCATCCACCATCAATTCGAGCACATCATTGCCGCGCGCATCGTGCCGCACGAACGTCTCAAGATGCGTCGCCGGCGCTTCATCCGAAGGCGGCGCCAGTCCCGATGGACAGCCTGGCGCCTCTAACGTCCCGGTGGCCATGTGAGCTCCGCTTCAAAGTTGAGAGCGTTTCCAGATTGATCCTGCGCGCGCGCACGCAGATCCCATCTGCCGGCGTCCAGCGCGCCGATACGCGCGACATAGCGGCCACCGCCTTGCGCCTCGAACACCAGCGCACGATCGCCGGACTCGCTCGGCAGCCAGCGAAGCGTCGCGTCGATGTTCGCGTTGTTGATCGGAGCCCCCTGGCGATCGCGCAAATCAACGGCAAGCAGAACGCCTTGCGCGTCGGTCGTCAGCTCACTGCGCGCACGCCAGCCGAGTTCGGCCTGCGCGCGCCGCTCCGCCAGCACATTGTTGTAGTGGAGGCCCTGCGTATAGGAACGCCGCTCATCTTCGCCCGGAAAAGTCTGCACCGCGGCGACCGCGAACGCGATGTTGATCGCGATAATCGCGGCGAAGAATGCAAGGAGCGCAATCAGGACGTGCCAACCGCTCAATTTTGCCGTCGCTGTCGTCGTCATGGTGCGGCTCCTGCGAAGAAGACGGACGCGCTGCCGGCTTGCTCGCCGGTTGCCGTGTCGATGATGGTAAAGCGCAGCCGATGGGAACCGGCGCCGATATCGGACGGCGCAACCACGTGCACGCGAACGTTGGACACCGCATCCGGCTGAGCGTCCACCTGGATCTCGCCGTTGGCGTCGACCCGGTGGCCGTTTGAAATGAAATGCGCGCCGTCAACGCCTGACACCGAGATGCGGACATGACGCGCGCGCGGCGCCATATTGATTAGTTTCAGCGCATAATCATTGCGCATGTCACCGCCCGCAAGACGCACGAAGGGCGGGCTGCGGTCGCGAATGACGTTGAGATCGAGGGTCGAGCGCGTCACCAAAGCGTACGTCATGATCACACCGACCAGGACCATCAACACCGCATACAGCACCGTGCGGGGCCGCATGAGATGGATGCCGGCGGCTTCACCGCGCTCACGTTTCTCGACGTTTACGTGCGTGTCGTACGCGATCAACCCCTTGGGGCGGCCGACTTTGACCATGATCTCGTCGCAAGCGTCGATGCAGAGCGCACAATTGATGCACTCCAACTGGTCGCCGTCACGAATGTCGATGCCTTGCGGACAAACGGCGACGCACTGGCGGCAATCGATGCAATCGCCACGCCCCTCCCAGGTCTCGTTTTTCTTGTGTGGGCCACGCGGTTCGCCGCGATCGGCGCGGTAAGTGACGGAAAGCGCGTGCTGATCCGTCATCGCCGCTTGAATGCGCGGCCATGGGCACATGTAGGTACAGACCTGCTCGCGCATCGTGCCCGCAAGCGAGTACGTTGTGAACGTCAACAGGCCGATGAACAAATAAACGGTGGCGCTGGCTTGCCCGGTGAAGATTTGGCCGAACAAAGTCGGCGCATCGGCAAAATAGAACACCCAGGCGCCGCCCGTGGCCGCGGCGATTGCGAGCCAGAGCGTGTGCTTGGAGATTTTCTTGCGAACTTTGTCGAGCGAGAGCGGCGCTTTCGCCAGGCGCATGCGTTCGTTGCGATCGCCCTCAATCCAGCGCTCGACATAGATGTAAAGATCGGTCCAGACCGTCTGCGGACAGGCGTAGCCGCACCAGACGCGCCCGAATAGCGCCGACGAGAGGAAGATGCCGAACGAGGCCAGAACAAGCAGGCCGACGATGTAATAGACTTCCTGCGGCCAGAGCTCGATGAAAAAGAAGAAGAAACGCCGGCCTTCAAAGTCGATCAGCACAGCCTGATCGGGGCGCCCTATGCCGCGGTCCCACCTGATCCACGGCGTGACGTAGTAAATCGCCAGCAGGACCACCATGGCGGTCCATTTGAGATTCCGAAAGAAGCCGTGGGCGAGCTTCGGATAAATCTGCTGGCGCTTGGCATAGAGCGCGCGCGCCGTCTTCGAGTTGACCGCCTCGGCCTCAATGCCGTGTTGTTCGTCGCCGCCGCGCCGATCGATGAGTGTTACTTTGCCCACGTTCAGGGCGTAGCATCGGCGCCGGCCCCCGAGCCTTGACCTTGATCAATTCCAGGCGCCGGCGCGGCAGTTTGCGCAGGTGCTGGAGCGACGACATCGGGCTCACCGCCGCCCATCTGGTGGACGTAATAGGCCAGCGCCCGGATGGTGCCGTCGTCGAAACGGCGTTCCCAGGTTGGCATGACGCCATTGCGGCCAAGGTCGATTTGGCGGCGAATCTCCTCACGTGAGCCGCCATAGAGCCACACATCGTCCAGGAGGCTCGGCGCGCCAACGACGCGATCCCCGGCGCCAGTTGCGCCATGGCACACAGCGCACTGCTCCTGATAGATTTGAGCGCCAAGCGCGGCCACGCGCGCATCCGCCTGCAGCCGCTCGCGCGCGGCCGACATTGAAATCACATATTCCGTGACGTTGCCGATCTGGTCGACCGTCAGCATATGGTCGCGGCCGAAAGCCGGCATTTGGGAGATGCGCGCATCGGGATGCCCCGATCTGATCCCCACCCGGATCGTGTGCTCGATCTCATCGAGCGAACCGCCCCACAGCCACACATCGTCAGCGAGCACGGGATACCCCGTGCTGCCGGCGCCGCCGGCGCCATGGCATGTTTGGCAATTGTCACCGAACGCGGACTCACCCGCGGCGCGCGCGAACTCCTGCAGTTCCGGATCGCGCGCGAGGTCGGCGGTGCTGGCCTGCGCAAGGCGATTGAACATTGGCGCGCGCGACGCTTCCAGTGCGTGCACCTCAGCCGCGACAATGCGCCGATCGGACCAGTTCAGCAGTCCGCGCGTGTAGCCGTTCGCCAAAGGCCACGCCGGCATCAGGACCCAGTAGATCACCGCCGCCACAATACTGGCGTAGAAGATGTAGAGCCACCAGCGCGGCAGCGGCGTGTCAAGTTCCTTGATGCCGTCCCACTCGTGACCGGTTGTTTCGGTCCCGCTGACGTCGTCACGATCGATTTTATCAGACATTGTCATCCTCGTCGGCGAGTGGCGTCCGTGCGGCGTCTTTGAACTTTTTGCGGTTGCCCGGCCAGAATGCGTAAATGATCACTCCGACAAACAGCACGAAGAGCAGCGCCATGCCCCAGGTTTGTGCGAAGTGCGAAGCGGCTTCGTAGGTCATCTCAGCGCTCGTTTTCAGGTTGGTCAGCGCGGTAGGTCGAGAAGTCGACGCCAACGCCCAACATCTGCAGATACGCGATCAATGCATCCATCTCGGTCACGCGGTCGGGTTGCCCGTCGAAATCCCGGATGGCGACGCCTGGATAACGCTGTTCGAAGTCGAAGGCGTTTGAGGCCAGCGGCTCGGCTTGAGCGCGCGCGTCGGCGTTCGCATTCGCGAGTTGCTCGTCGGTGTACGGCACGCGCAACATGCGATTGGCCCGCAGGTGCGCATCCATATGCGCGGTGTCGAGATCGCGACGCTCAAGGAAAGCGTAAGGAGGCATCACCGATTCCGGCACGACAGAGCGCGGATCGACCAGGTGCGCGCGGTGCCATTCGTCCGAATAGCGATCGCCGACACGCGCCAAGTCCGGACCTGTGCGCTTGGATCCCCACTGGAACGGGTGGTCGTACATGCTCTCCGCGGCCAGCGAGTAGTGGCCGTAACGTTCGACTTCGTCACGCAGCGGACGGACCATCTGCGAGTGGCAGACATAGCACCCTTCGCGGACATAAATCTCGCGTCCCGCCAGCTCAAGCGGCGAGTAAGGCCGCACCCCGTCAACGCGCTCGATCGTCGATTCAATGAAGAACAACGGAGCGATCTGAACCAGGCCGCCGATCGAGACGACGACGAGAATGCCGATCAGCAGAATGAGCGTGTGGCGCTCGAACCATTTGTGAAACTTCCACATGAGCGCCCCCTATTCCGCCGGCACGGCGACAGCCGCCGGTGCATCAGTTACGCGCTCATGCGCAGGTTCTTTGGACGTGGCGGTGCGCCACAAATTATAGACCATGATCAGGGCGCCCAAGAGATAGAGCCCGCCGCCCAGCGCGCGGATGATGTAGTAGGGATGCATCGCCTCGACGGTCTCGACGAAGGAGTATTCGAGGAAGCCGTACTCATTGTAGGCGCGCCACATGAGGCCCTGCATGACACCCGCCACCCACATCGAGGTGATGTAGAGAACGATACCGATCGTCGCGAGCCAGAAGTGCCAATCGACAAGCGCGAGCGAGTGCAGCTTCTGCTTCCGCCACAACCATGGCGTCAGACAATAGAGTGCGCCGAAGCTCACGAACCCGACCCAGCCGAGGGCGCCCGAGTGCACGTGACCAATCGTCCAATCCGTGTAGTGCGAGAGCGAGTTGACCGCACGGATCGACATCATCGGACCTTCAAATGTCGACATGCCGTAGAACGCGACGCTGACAACGAGCATGCGCAGCACCGGATCGGTGCGCAGCTTGTCCCATGCGCCCGAGAGCGTCATCAGGCCGTTGATCATCCCGCCCCATGACGGCATCCACAGCATGATCGAGAACGTCGCGCCCAGCGTCTGCGCCCATTGCGGCAGCGCCGTGTAGTGCAGATGGTGCGGACCGGCCCAGATGTAGAGGAAGATCAGCGCCCAGAAGTGGATGATCGAAAGCCGATACGAATAGACCGGACGGTTCGCCTGCTTCGGAATGAAGTAGTACATGATGGCGAGGAAGCCGGCGGTGAGGAAGAAGCCCACAGCGTTGTGGCCGTACCACCATTGAGTCAGCGCATCCTGCACGCCGGAGAACAGCGAATAGCTGAACGAGCTGCCGAACGTCACCGGGATGGCGAGGTTATTGATGATGTGCAGCATCGCAATGGTGACGATGAACGCCAGGTAGAACCAATTCGCGACGTAGATGTGCTTCTCTTGCCGCTTCCAGATCGTGCCGAGGAAGACGAGCAGGTAGGCGACCCAGACGAGCGTCAGCCAAATGTCGGTGTACCACGGCGGCTCGGCGTATTCGCGGCCCTCGGTGATACCCATGAGATAGCCCGTGCCCGCGAGCGCGATGAAGAGCTGGTAGCCCCAAAACACAAACCAGGGCCAAAGGCCGCCGGCGAGGCGCGCGCGGCAGGTGCGCTGCACGACATAAAAACTGGTCGCGATAAGAACGTTGCCGCCAAACGCGAAGATCACCGCTGAGGTGTGCAGCGGCCGCAACCGGCCGAAATTGAGCCAGCCGAAATCCGGAAAATAGAAGATCTCCGGAAATGACAGCTGCAGCGCGATAATGACGCCCACCAGCAAGCCGGCGACGCCCCAAAACATGGATGCAATGACCCCGGCTTTAACAACGCCGTTCTCGTAGCGCGAGGAATGATCCTGCCGGGGGCCCTTGCCCACCTCCCATGCGAGCGCCGCTCCGCCCAGCAGAAAGGCCGCGAACATTGTCCACATCTGCACCGCGAACGGCGTATCTATCGCGCGTGAAATCCCGAGCAACGCAAGGAACGCCCCTCCAACAAGGATGACGAGAATGGCGCTCGCATCGCCACGAAATCCGCTGCTTTGGGTCATTGCCCGCCCTCATGCGACGGCGCGCAGTGCCGTCTCCAACGGGGTCGATATCAGCGCCCGCCAAGTCGCAATTTGCGTCAGATCAAATTTACCGATGCGGCTTGCTGCATAAGAGCGACGGAGGACCTCATGTCGCAGCGCTCGATCGTTTCACTTATCTGCTTTGCGTCGGCTGGCGCATGGCCGTCTGTGTACGCCGCGCTTGAGTCGGCTTTGATGTCGCCGCTTCAAGCAGCGCTTCGCGACTCAATCTGCGGCGCGCCTGCACATGGCGCGATCGCGCTTCTCGGCCACTGCCCCGCGTGTTGGGTGGGCTCTGCAATGTTGATCCTGGCTGGTCTCGCCGCGTTGGTGACCAGCGGGCGCCCCGCGGTGATGCAAATCCAAACGCCCGCCTGAATCCATCATTTCCAAACATGAAAAGGCGCGCGCCTTTCAGCGCCCGCCCAGGCCAAACCTAAACCAAACATAAAAAATGGGCGGACGCATTGCTGCGCCCGCCCGGGGGAGAGTTCGTCTTCGCGGCGTCAGAAGCGATACGCGATCGCCGTCGACACCACCCAGGGATTGATATCCACTTCGTCCGTGGCGTTGATATCGCCGGAGATCGTCACGTCTGTATTGATCCAGATACGACGCACGTCGAAGTTCAAACCCCAATGTTCGTTGAGACGATAGTCAACACCAGCTTGCAGCGCCGGACCGACCGAAGAATCGTATTCCACGTGACGTCCCGCTGGCGGCTCGCTGTCGATGAACGCGGTGAAATTCACACCTGCGCCAACGTACGGCTCAAAGCGGCCGAAGTCCGTCCAGCGATACTTCAACGTAACCGTCGGCGGAAAATGCGTGACTTCGCCCAAATCGATCGCGCCGCTCGCCGCCGTCACGTCGTGAGTCGCGACGCAGCACAGCAGCTCAGCCGAGACGTTGTCATTGAAGAAGTACTCAATCTGCAACGACGGCACCACCTCATCCGAGATGCTCACGTCGATCGGATCGCCGTTCTCATCCGGCAGCACGCCGGAAACGCCGAACTTGATCTGAAAATTATCCAACACATCCGCTTGCGCAGGCTGCGCCAGCGCGAGGGTGGCGAATGCTGCAATCGCTGCAGCTCCAAACTTACTCATGTCCCGTGCCCCTATGTTTGCACGTGAATAAGTTTCGGCGCACCGGGCCGCCGCCTCTTGAGGCGGATCAAATTACAGGCGCATTGCGCAAGACAAACCGTCGCGCTGGCGCAGGGTAAAGCGAAGATTCAAGAGATCGCTTTGATCAAGATCAAGCGGCCCTGCTCAAAACGCCGCAGTATAGGCCTTCCTTGGTCAGGCGTTCATGCAACACTTCATCTCATATGACTTTGCGCGCGGCATTCACATCATCGCGGTGATCGCTTGGATCTCCGGCATGCTGATGCTGCCGCGCTTCTATGCCAACATCACAGCTCTGAACCCTGGCGACGCCGGCGTGGCGACATTGCTGCAATCGGCCAAACAAATCCGCACCATCATCCTGGCGCCCTTCATGACGCTCGCGTGGGCGTTCGGGCTCTTTCTATTCTTCACCTATTTCGCGTCTGACTGGGAAACGCCGGCCGATCGGCTGGCGGGGGTTCCGGTGTGGTTCTGGGGCAAACTCGCGCTGGCGCTCGCGCTCACCGCTTACCATGGCGTGCTTGTCGCCGAGGGACGCCGCCTCGCGACGGGCGAAAGACGACGCTCGGAAGGCTTCTGGCGCGTGATGGGCGTGGTTCCGTTTGTTGTCGCGATCGTAATCGTGCTCTTGGCGACAGTAGAACCGTAATCGCGCGACAAGCCTGCGGTCTTGCGCGCAACCCAAGCGGCTCGTGTGCGTTTTCCTGGATCAACCAGGAGTTCCCATGACCAATCTCGATCAAATCCGCAAGCACGCCGAAGTGATCGGCGCTGACGGCGTACATGTCGGCACGGTGGACCATGTCTCTGGCAAGCGCATCAAGCTCACCAGAAAGGATTCCGTCGATAACCACCACCACTACATTGACGGCGGCCTCGTTGCCGACATTGAAAACGGCGTGGTTCGCCTTTCAACTAATGCCGATGTCGCGGTCACGCTTGAGACGCGTCACTGAATCGAAAATCTGCTCAATGTTGTTGCGCCATCACCGCCTTGGATCGGGGTAGCGGTGGCGCCGCGACGTTGGCGCAGCGCCTGCGCCTCGGGTGAGGTGGGCCCCGGGAACTGACCGATGATGAACCAATCGTCGGCAGCTTCGCTTCCCAGAACAATCTCGAGCGCCGCGCCATCACAGGCGCGGCCTTGGCATGCGAAGTTCAGGAAATCGGATCGCTCGCCGCCCGTCTCCGCGAAGTCGGCTGCTGCGCCGTTTGCCGTTGCTCGAAGCGGCTGCGCCGCTGCTGGCAATCTGATGATCGCCCGATAGGCGCCATTCATGCTCAAGCGCGCGCGCACGACGCGGTGGTCGCCCTCGCGCGTCACCGTGATGTCTTCCAGCGCAGGCGGCGCAAGCGGTATCGGCGTTGCGGGCGCCGCCCATGTCGGGGCGCGATCACCTGGCAATATGAACTCCGGAGAAAATGCGTCCGCCAGGCCGGCGGGTAATTCGCGTTCGGCCGAACCGGCAAGCACACGCGCGTCGCCTTCCGTCGTGTTCAGGAAGTAGTTGATGTTCAGTGATCGCGGCCGTTCGACGGACATCGATGGCGTCACCGCGGCGAGCCACACTGGAATGACGGCGCCAAGCGCCGCCAGGCAAACCAGTTCGCGCCACCTGCCGCCCCCACGCGCCTGCGCAATCGGGCCGAGCCCTGGCAACAATAGCAAGGCAGCTAGGATCGAGAACGCGAACGGCGCTTCAAACCCAAGCGCAAGCTCGATCAAGAACAAAAGCGGCGCCCAGATCGCCAGCACAACAAGGGCCGCGAGCCACGCCCCGACGCGCTCGCCCAGCTTCCACACCAAGGAAACCAGCGCGCCAATAGCGAACACCGTTGCCGGGATCGCAAACAGAATTGAGCTGCCGCTCAAAAACACCGACAGCGCGGCGCCGATCAGAGCAAACCACAGCGCGGCCGCGGCGCCTGTCTGCGCCGCGTCGCGATTGCTGCGCAGCAGCAACAGCGCCAACACCGCTACAAAGAGCGGCAGCGCCATGCACCACGCTCGCATCGGCTCGGAATACGCAAACCCGAGGTCACTGCCGGGGCGGAGACTTGCCAGCAGCGCGCCCACGCCGAACGCCAGCGCACCGGCGCCAATCACAACCAACGGCGGCGCCGCCAGCGCCGACCAGCGGCCCTCAGGCGCCGCGCGCCAGAATGCGAACGCCGCGACCAGCGCGCTCAGCGCCAGCAATCCCTGCCCCACCCAGACTGGCATGGCCAAGAACACGCGCGAGGCGACATCAGTATAAACCACCGGTGTGGGATCATCCCGGTCACGCTCGGTCGCCAGGCGGCGAATGACCGAAAGCGCTACGTCGCCCATGTGCTGCACGCTGCGCAAATCCTGCGACGCGATATTGTCCTGCGGGGTGTGATAGTCCTCGAGGCCATCAAGCAGAGCAATATTCAGGACATCGAGGCCGGGTCGCGTAAGCGCCGTCACGTCGCTGGAATTCGAGAGCAACGCATACACGTCCGCGGTAACGGAATTGGCGATCGGACGTGGCGCGAAACCAAATGCCGCGACAGCATCGCCATTGGGCTGGTTCGACTCGAAAAATATCGCCGGACCACGTGAGCCCCGCGCCTCCAGATTCACCAGCGACTCCACCGACGCCATAAGCGGATCATCGTTTGCGAAGGCGTACGCGCCGAGCAAGCCTGGTTCTTCGCCATCCGTGAACAGAAAGATCACGCGCCGTGTGAGCGACTCTTGCGATAGCGACCGCGCAATCTCGAGCCAGACCGATAGTCCAATGCCATCGTCGCTCGCGCCAGGCGCCGCCGCGACTGAATCATAGTGCGCCGCGGCCAGGATCGCAGGCCCCTCATTGGGGCCCACACTGAACATGATATTGCGTACGCGGGCGCAGTCGATCAGCGGCCCACGCGGCTGCGGGCGGCACGTAAAGGCGTCACGCGCTTCGGGGACCAACCCAAGCGCCTCGATTTCGCGCAACAGATTTTCGCGGACCACATCTTGCGCGGCGCTATCAACCGGATGCGGCGTCTCATCGCCAAGGATGCGCTCCAAACGCGCGCGCGACGCACGCGCATCGAACTGATCCGGCGCATTGTTGGCGCGAACGGCGTCCGGCGTAAGCGCCAGGCCGGCAAACATGAGCGCAGCGAATAGCGCCAACAAAAGCGCAAGTGTCGCTAACCACCGTCGAGAAAGGAAATCCAGCATCAGCGCGGCTCTAACATCGAACCGCGCGGGACGCACGCCAGTCTTAGTCGTGCGGGCTCAACCTGGCGATCAACGGCCGCGCAGCTGGTCGTTGTCTTCGATCAACCCGCCTGAGCCGGCGGGGATGTCGAGCGTTCCGACAGCCGCCAGCATCTGGCGCTCGGCGACCACCAAATCGCGCTCCGCCTGCGCCAGCGCGATTTGCGCGGTGAGCAGGTCCGCTACCTGGTCCAGCACTTCGACCGTTGAACGCAGACCCGTTTCCTGCTCCAGCCGCACGCCCTCATAGGCAAGTGCAGCCGCATCGACCTGTTCCTGCGCCGATTGCACCGCCGAACGCGCGCTGGCGAGGCCCGTCCAGGCATTGGTCACCGTTTCCTGCACCACGCGTTGCGTCGCAGAGAGATCGAGGTTCGCAGCCGAGCGCAGTGCGCGCGCTTGGCGCGTCCGCGAACGAATGGCGCCGCCCTGGAAGAGCGGCATAGAAAGGCGCACGCCCACCGAGTCGCTTGAGCTCTCAGAGAGATCATCGTCGAAATCGGCACCCTGTGAAAATCCCGCTTCCGCTGTGATATTCGCGCGACCTTGCGCCGCCGCGGAGTCAACGTTCGCATCCGCCAAGCGCGTATCGGCCTGTGCGCCAATCAATGTCGGGCTGTTTTCAACTGCCGTCGCGAGGGCGCTTTCCAGATCCATGGGCAACCCCGTTGCGGCGGGTGGCGTTTGGAGATCCGACGGCGGACGGCCAACGAGCCGGCGGTACGCTTCCACAGCGGCCGCCATCTGGCCCTGCGCTTGCACCAATTGCGTACGTGCTTGCGCAAAGCGCGCCTGCGCCTGCGCTTCGTCTGTGCGCGTCACAACGCCCGCTTCGAATTGCGCCTGTGCGTACTCAAACAATTGCTGCAAGTTGGCAACGTTCTGCGTTCTCGCCGCGACGACCGCCTGCGCCTGGCGCACGTTCGCGTACGCCGCCGTTACATCCAGCAGAAGCTGCTGACGCGCGCCTTCGAAATCCGCCGTTGCGCCCGCGATCTGCGCCCGCGCTGCACGCGTCGACGCCAGCACGCGTCCGGAACCGAACAGCAGCTGAGAAATATTCGCGGAGCTCGTCCACGTTTCTGAACGGCCGTTGTCAATCGCCAACGGATCTTCGAAATCGCGATCGACGGCGTTCGCCGATGCCGAGAGCGAAACTTGCGGGAGCGCGGCCGAGAGCGCTTGCGGCAGCGCCTCGCGCGTCGCGCGCAACCGCTGACGTTGCGCCGCCAAGGTCGGGTTCGATTCCTGCGCCGAGGTCATCGCCTCAGCGAGGGTATCGGCCTCTGCCGTACCGATTGCGGCGCTCAGAGCGGCCAGTGAAACGAGCAACGTACGCATAAAGGACTTCTTCCTCATTCCCGACGCAGCGCCTCGATCGGATCGAGTTTCGCTGCGCGCCAAGCCGGATACGCGCCAAACACGACCCCGACCAAACCAGAAAAGGCGATCGCCAGCCCCGCATTTAACGGCGACACCACCAAGGGTAGGTTAAATAGGGTTGTCATGCCCCAGGCGCCAGCGACGCCAATAACTAACCCGATAATCCCTCCCGCGACGGAAAGTGTCACGGCTTCCAAGCCGAATTGATGAAGAATGTCTGACTGACGCGCGCCCAAGGCTTTGCGAAGCCCGATCTCACGTGTCCGTTCTGTGACACTCACCAGCATGATGTTCATGATGCCGATACCACCAACGAGCAGCGAAACCGCCGAAATTCCCCCCAGAAGGGCGGTGAATACGCCTGTCGTTTGAGCCATGGTTTCGCTGATCGAGCTCAAATTCTGCACGGTGAAATCGTCCTCGCCCTCGCGCGTGCGGTGCCGCTGACGAAGCAGATTTTCGACATCCTCCTGCAAGCGGTTGAGCACCTGTTCGCTCTCGGCCTTGACCGAAATCTGACTCACCGTGTCGCCGCGCCCGCGCCGGCCGGCAATGCGGCGCTTAACGGTTGTCAGCGGCGCAAGAACGATGTCGTCCTGATCCTGAAATCCCGATTGGCCTTTCGACTCCAAGACGCCGATAACCTCGTACGTGCCGCCGTTCATGCGAACGGACTGCCCGACCGGATCCATGTTCGGAAACAGATTGTCCGCGACGGTTCGCCCGAGAACGACAATCCGGCGCGCCTGGCGCTCTTCGGTTTCATCGAACATCCGCCCCCGCGCGACCTCCCAATCGCGGGCGATCAGGAAGTCAGGCGTCACGCCATTGACCTCCGGATTCCAATTCAATCCATTCGCGATGACTTGCGCGCGCGCACGCTGCGACGGCGCCACCACAGCCACGTTCTCAAGCTGGGTAATCGCTTCCGCATCGTCCATGGTCAGGGAATCCCAGCCGCCGCCGGCGCCCGCCTGTCCGCGCACGCCGCCGCCGCCGCGCATGGCCCCGGGCACCACGATCAACAGGTTTGAGCCAAGGCTCGCGATCGAACGTTCGACTTGCGCCTGCGCGCCCGAACCAAGCGCCACCATGGCGACGACCGATGCGACACCGATAATGACGCCAAGCGCGGTCAACGCCGATCGCATCGGGTTCGCACGAAGCGCACGCCCGGCGCTGGCGACAAGATCAGACGTGCGCATCATGGCGGGCGCTCCGGTCGTTTAGGTGGTCGGAAACAATGCGGCCATCGCGCATCTCAATCGTGCGCTTGGTCGCGCGCGCGACGTCGTGATCGTGCGTGACCACAACGATCGTCGCGCCTTCATGGTTAAGTTGATCGAACAGACCAAGGATTTCGACGCCAGTATTGGTGTCGAGCGCGCCTGTGGGCTCGTCGGCGAGAATGAGCGCAGGCTGGCCGGCCAATGCGCGCGCGATGGCGACACGTTGCTGCTGACCGCCGGATAGTTGCGTCGGCCTGTGCGCCATGCGTTCACCGAGGCCGACGCGCTGGAGCAAGCCGGCGGCGCGCTCATGGCGCTCCTTCGGCAGAACGCCGCCATAGATCATCGGCAGCTCGACATTCTCGAGCGCCGTCAGCCGGGGCAGCAGATTGAAGCTCTGAAACACGAAGCCAATCGTCTGATTCCGAAAGATCGCAAGGTCGTCGTCGCTCATCGCGCCGATATCGTTGCCGGCAATGGTGATGCGCCCGTCACTCGGCGTATCGAGACCGCCGAGAATGTTCATCAGCGTCGACTTGCCCGAGCCCGAGGGTCCGACGATCGCGCAATAATCGCGTTGCGGGATCGAGAAACTTACGCCTGCCAGCGCGTGAACCGTCTCATCGCCCATGCGGTAGAGCTTGGTCAGATTGTCGGCCTCGATCAGCGCCATCGCTTTACGTGCCCCGGATGCGCGGCGGTCCGCCTGCCGCGCCGCCGCGGCCGCCGCCAAACGGGCTGCTTTGCGTATTGGTTTCCGCCTGCGGACCGCCGCCGATGATCACCTCGTCGCCTTCGCTCAGACCGCTATAGATCAACGTGTACCCGTTGTCGGCGACGCCTGTCTCGATAAGCAGGGGCGCCGGCTTGTTGTTGCGCAACACCCAGACGACCGCCTGATTGCGCACTTCGCGCCGCGCCCCGCCGCCGGCGCGCATTTGCGTCAGCAGCTCGCGTTGTTCCGCGGTCAGCGAAGGCTCGATCGCGGTGATGACTTGCTCGCGAATACGACGCATGGCGCCGCGACGATCGCCGCCGCCTTGGCCGCGCGGATTCGCGGCCATCGCATTGTCAAACGCTGTTTGCGCAGCCGCGCGTTGTGTGTCGCTGAGTTGCAGAGAGTCCGCGATTTGCGCGACGCCCCGTACACGTTGGCCGCCGCCCTGCCCGCGCTCGCCGCGCGTCTGGGCCTGCGCCTCGCCATCGCCGCGTCCTCGCCGTTCGCCGCCGCCGACGAGCGCTTGGCCCTGCGCGACCAATTCCGGATCCGCCGGACGGAAGCGGAGCGCGGTGTTCGGCAGCCGCAGCACGTTCTCGCGCTGCTCCAACACGATTTCGGCGTTTGCGGTCATCCCAGGCAGAAGCTGGCGCCCCGGATTGTCGGCTTCCACGACGACCGTGTAGCTGACAACACCGGACTCAGCCACGCCCTGCTGGCGCAGCTGGCTGACGCGACCTTCAAACTCACGATCAGGAAACGCATCGACTGTGAAGCGAACCGCTTGGCCTTCCTGCACTTCGCCAATATCGGCTTCGTCGACCGTGATGTTCGCCTGCAGGCGCGAGAGATCCTGAGCGATCGTGAACAAGGTCGCCGCCTGCAGGCTCGACGCCACCGGCTGCCCCACATTGACCTGACGGTCGACAACGACCCCATCAATCGGCGAACGAATGATACTGCGATCAAGATCGGTGCGTGCGGTCGCCACCTGCGCGGCGGCAGAAGCGACAGCGGCGCGCGCGGTGTCGCGCGCGGCGCGCTGCTGCGCCATCAATTGCTCCGAAGCGAAGCCACGCTGTTGCAGCAATGCATAACGCTGATAGTCGGACTCGGCGACCGCAAGCTGCGCCTGCTGCTGGGCCAATTGCGCTTGCGCTTGAACGATACGTTGCTGGAATGGGGTTGGATCGAGACGGGCCAGAACCTGGCCTTGCCGCACCTGGGAATTGAAATCCACGAGCACCGCCTGAACCGGACCGGAGACAGTCGAGCCGACATTGGCCGACACAAGCGGTTGCAAGGTGCCGGTCGCGCTCACCACGCGCGTGATCGAGCCCGTATCCACGGCGGCGGTGCGATACGGTTCCTCGTCACCCTTTCCGCCGAAGATCGTCCAGCCCAGAAGGCCGACGGCGACGACGCCGCCGACAATGAAAAGGTTGCGGCCGCGCAGAAGCCCGGGGCGCTTGTCCCAGAGCCCGGACGCCGTGCTTTGCACGCGATCCTTGATGGCCGTCAGTTCCATTGCACATCCTTACCCGGCGCGTCGCGCTAGTGTCCCCGACCGCTGCCGGCCGGCAAACCAAAACACCAAAGACATGTCATGGCGCGACCAAGCTGAACTCAGCCTGATCGCGCCACGTTCCGTCAGTCGCGGCCGCGACGATGACCGCGCATTGCCTGCGCTTCTTCCTGCGTCACACGCCCGTCGTCGTTGGCGTCGAGACGTTCGAACATGCCGGTCCCCATCGCCGTGAACTCAGCGCGGGAGAACGAGCCGTCGCCGTTCGCATCCGGGTTCGGGCGATCCGGCCGCTCGCGGCGGTCATCGTCACCCGCTTGGCGTTCGGGACGCTGCGGACGTTCAGACGCCTGGATCACCCCGTCATGGTTTGCATCGAGGCGATTGAACATCTCAAGCGGGCGCGCGAGAAATTCATCGCGCGTGATGTTGCCGTCATTGTTGGCGTCGGCGCCGGCGAATCCGCCTGGCCCGCCCGGACCACCGCGATGATCGCGCCCGCCGTGACGCCCGCCTTCGCCTCGTTCGCGACGGCCCGCGCGCCTCTCATCGCGTGTGACCTGCCCGTTGCTATCGGCATCAAGGCGCGCGAACTCGGCCGCGCGTCCGGCGTCAAATTCGGCGCGCGTCAGCACGCCGTCGCTATTTGCGTCAGATTGGAAAACGCCGTGGCGGCCGCCGCCGGCGTTCGTACCGTTCTGAGCTTGCGCGAAACCGCACGCGCCCGCCGCCAATACCGCAGCGCCCGCGGCGACAAGCAAAATCTTTCTCATATGAGATCTCTCCTTCGGCCGCTTCTGGAGGCGGCAACTCCCTCTAACGCAGGTTGCTACGACAGCGCCTTTTCGCCCGTTGGTCGCGATTGCGACAAAGTGTGTCGTGGAACGATATGGCGCAAAAGAAAACGGCCGGCGCTGGGAAGAGCGCCGGCCGCTATATTTGGCCCTGGCGCCTTGGGGGGAGGGTCGCGCCGGGCCTTGGTTCGGTGGTGCGCAGGGGGGAGGGAGCGCATCGCCGATTTGGTTACACTAGCTAGGTGGTGTGCCGGACGTTTGGCGCAAGTGCGTCAAAACATGTCAGCCTGGATTTCTGCCTCCCGGCATTTCGCGCTGCGGCATCTCGCGGCGCGCTGTCGGCGGTCTCGCCTGCCCCACAAGCCGTACAAACTCCGTACGCGACAGCGAGCCATTTTCGTCGGCGTCGTATTGCGTAAAGCGCGCGCGCAATTCGGCGTCGAACTCCTCGCGCGTGATCGAGTTGTCCACGTTGCGATCAAAATCGAGGCGATACGGCCCGATCTGTGAACCGCCCAATACAAGGTTGGACCAATTCGTGAACTCGATCGGCTGCAGCGTGCCGTCGCTGTTGGCGTCCGCGCGCGTCCACTCACGCGCCAGCCCTGCTTCCGCTTCCTCCCGCGATACGGCCAAGTCATCATTGGTATCGAAGCTGACCAGCATGAGCGCATCGGCGGACAACAGCGCGCGGATTGGCGCTGTGCGGTCTTGAACGGCTCTGCCGCCGCCGCAGGCAGCGAGGCCGGTCGTCGCCAACATCACAACCGCGATCGTCGCAATCTTCATTCCACGTCCCCTCACATAAGTCAGCCAGACAGGACCGCCCGACCTGGGCGGCCATAAGGCGAAACAGCCCGCGTTCTTGCCAAAGTGTGTCGTCTAACCTGTGCTGCCAAGGTTTGGCACGCGTTAGCCACGCGCTTCCGGTAGATTTTTGTCAAACGGCGCCTCACATCTCCATCATCATGACGCCTGAGGACCCACATATCCTGGTGGTTGACGACCACCGCGAAATTCGCGAGTCGCTCGCTCAGTTTCTGCGCAAGAACGGCCGCCGCGCCACGGCGGTCGATAGCGCCGAGACCGCCCGCAAGGCGATCAAGGAAAACCGCATCGACGCGGTCGTTCTGGACATCATGATGCCAGGCGAAGACGGCCTCTCTCTGTGCCGGCACATCCGTGAGACCAATCACATCCCTGTCATTCTCCTCTCAGCGCGCGCCGAAGAGCTTGATCGCATCATCGGCCTGGAGGTCGGCGCCGACGATTACGTCGTGAAGCCATTCAACCCGCGTGAACTGCTCGCGCGCATCGACGCGGTTCTGCGGCGCACCCATGCACTGCCTCCGAATGTCGAAGCGCCGACGGGCGATGTTCTGCGCTTCGATCGCTGGACGCTGAAGCTGGCGGAACGCGAGCTGGTCGATGATCAGGGCCAAGCGCACGAAATGTCGACGGGTGAATATCGCCTGCTGCTCACATTCTTGCAGCGCCCCAAAATCGTGCTCTCGCGTGATCAATTGCTCGACCTCGCATTCGACGGCGGCAAGGACGTATTCGACCGCGCGGTCGACACCCAGGTCAGCCGTCTGCGGCGCAAGATCGAAGCCGATGCGCGCTCGCCGAAATTGATCAAAACCGTGTGGGGCGGCGGCTACGTCTTCACTGCGCCAGTCGAAAAAGCGTGAAGAACCCGCTGAACACGCTGACCGGGCGCATGGTGGCCGTCACCATCGTCGCGGTGATCGTATCCTATGCGATCGCCTTTGCGATCTACACCAACGAACGCGGCTCGGCTTTGCGGCGCGCGGCGGAAACCAATCTGGCTGAGCGCATCGTGTTCGCCGCCGAACGCTTGCGCGAAATCCCTGCCGCCAGGCGTCCAGCGGCGGCCGAGTCACTGCGCGACTTTTCACTGCGCTTCAACGTCTCCCCGGCGCCGGAGGTCAGCGCGAATCTCGGCGGCGGCGGCGCCCGCATTTCCAACGCCATCGGCGAACGTCTCGCCAACGCGGAGGTCCACGCGCAAACGCGAACCGTCGACGCGCCATCACGCCGTTGGCGGCGCGGGGGACCTCCCGGACCCGGTGGCGACGAGCGCTTCCCTCCGCCGGAACGCATGCCGCCGCGCGACGGCCGCGGCTTTGGCGATGGCGGCGGCCCCGACGGCCCCGGCGATCCGCCCATGGTCCGCGTGACGGAAGCCAGGATTTCCGTCCGCCTCGATGACACGACCTGGCTCAACGCCACCGCGCGCCTGCCAGGCCCGCGCCCCGCGCCTTTCAGCGCGATCGTCGGCGCGCTCGCGTCGATCGTCATCGTCGGCATCGGCGCCGCGTTGGTGTCCCGCCAAATCGGTCGGCCGCTCGCCGATCTCGCCACCGCCGCGCGCGCGCTTGGTTCGGGTGAAACCAATGTCGCCGCGCCAGTCAGCGGGCCTGAGGACGTACGTCGCGCCTCCACCGCCTTCAACGCGATGGCCGAACGCCTTGGCCGCCAGCTCAATCGCCAGCGCCAAATGCTTTGGGCGCTCAGTCACGATCTTCGCACGCCGATCACCGCCATTCGCTTGCGCGCGGAACTCATCGAAGATGAAGCCGAGCGCCAACGCCTGCTCGCTTCCGTCGCTGAGATGGAGACGCTGACCGAGCAAGCCCTCTCCCTCGCACGCGCCGGCGCAAGCGACGAAGCGCGCACCAAAGTCGATCTTGCCGAAATCGCGCGCACGCTCTGCGGTGAATTGGACGATATGGGCGTCAATGTCCGCGCCGACGCCAACGAAAGCCTGGTTGTCGAATGTCGGCCGAGCGAGGTGGCGCGCGCCATGCGCAACCTCGCCGAGAACGCCGCCAAATATGGCGGCGGCGGGGTCATGCGGGTCTATGAAAGCGGGACGAACGATGCTGTCGTTGAAGTCATCGACGATGGGCCGGGCGTCGCGCCGGATCTACTGAGCAAACTCACAAACCCCTTCTTCCGCGCCGATGATGCGCGTGGCGAGGCCACCGGCGCGGGACTTGGCCTTGCCATTACGCAGGCGATTGCCGACGGCCACGGCGGACGTCTTGTGCTCGAAAACCGGTCACCACGCGGCTTCAGCGCAAAACTGATTTTGCCCGCTTAGCTTTCGCGGAACGTCGTCGCGCGAATACAGAACGCCGGCGCTGTCGTCGGCGCGGCGCCCGCGACCTGCGCGAATTGAAACGCCAGCCAAGTGGACGATGGATGGCACATCTCAAGCGGCAACCGGATTGTTCGGCGCCGCTCCGCCCATCCGGCAAAGCCCGACTCCGTCCAGCGTTCAATCTCAAACCCGTTCACCAGAACGCTGATCTCCAGTCCGAAATCCGCGGCCGGTGCGTAAATCGCGGCCTCCAAATCAATCTCGATCGCACGCTTCAACGGCCCAGGGTGAAAGCGCAAACTCGCGAACGCCGAGGAGGTCCACATTGAGCCATCACGCCGCTCAAACCCCACCGCATCGATAAAGCGGGCTGATGCGCGATCGGCGCCGAAGGTGATCCGGTTGTTGAGCGGCAACAGATCAAGCCCCGCCCGCAATCGCCTCACCTCGTTGATGAGCGCCTGCCGCTCCTCAACAAACGCCCAATGCTCCGCCAGGCGCGGCGTCCACGCCTCGAGGTGGCGCGACCATTGCTGCGCGGCCGCCTCGGTCTCAATCGTCCCGGCGATCGCCCGTTGATAGAGCGCAACGCACGCATCGACCCACGCTTCGCGCGTGGCCTCGTTGCGCACGCGCTCACCCACGCGCGCGGCTTCGGCCGGATCGAACCGGTCGAGCTCCGCCGCCAAGCGCTCGACGCTCAACGGCCCATCAAGCGCAGCCAACCCGAAGTTCTTTGGCCGCCACGCCTCGTAGCGCGGCATGTCCACCATGCCCGCCATGCCGCGGCCGTCACACACAACAACCGGCCGCAAACACGCCATCGCTTCAATCGCCGACAACGCGGACGCAAAAACCAGGTCATATCCGGGCAGAACCGACGCCGGATCATCGACCTGTGTCTCCACCGCCGCGCCGATGAAATCCACGGCAATCCGACGCTGCGCACAGACCGCACGGATCAGCGCGACATGCTCGGCGTTCTTGGCAAAGGCCAGCGCACGGCGCGGCGGCGTGTTCGGCGGCGGCCCCGGCTGGAAGCGCGCGGTGTCGACGCCGTTCAACAACAATGAAACGCTTTCGCGGCCCACGCCCGTGTCTGTCATGACACGTTGCGCCATGGATTCGCTCACCGCCGCATACGCCGTGATGGTCGGTAAACGGGGCGCGGTATCGAACCAGCTCGCGTCATCGTGACAGACAAAAACGGCAGGAACGGCTGGAAAAAGCGCGAGCACGGGCGAACACGCCACCAGGTGGTGCCCGTGGATTACGTCAAACTCACAACCCGTGAGTGCGCTGACGCTATGCTCGACAGCAATGCCGCATTTTCGTAAGTCTTCAGCGACAGGGCCGCCCTTACGGGCGAAAATCGTAACGTGGTGACCAGCCTTGGTAAGACCGAGCGCCAGATCGCGCGTAACGTTTTGAACGCCCCGCCGCGTCGTAAGCTCAAGCGTCGTAAACAAGATGCGCAAGGACGAAGTCACTATGGCACGCTCATTCAGCACGGCTGAGTTTGAAGCATGGATGATCGCTCCCGAGCGGCGCGCCGCGCTCGTCATTGCGCATCCCGCGCACGAAATCCGTATTCTGCGCTGGCTCTCGCTTGTCCGTCCGCACGTTTACATTCTCACTCAGGGATCGCGCTCCGGCGCCGATAACACGCGGCGCGCCGCAAGTGAACGTTTGATCGAAGCGCATGGCGCAAGTGTTGCGAAGGCTTGGGCAGGCGCCTGGGACCGCGACCTTTACGATATGCTGCTGGACGGCAGATATCACGATCTCCTGAGCTGGGTTGATCAACTTACGGCCGATTTCATTGCGCGCGAGGTCGATCTGGTCGTCGCCGACAGCTGGCAACGCTACAATGTCGCTCATGATCTGGCGTACGTGATCACCGCGCTGGCCGCGCAGCGCGCGCGCGAAGCGCTCGGGCGCGAAGTCGTGCTTGTCACCTACCCTGTTGTGCCTCTCGTCATGACCTCAGAAGCTTCACACGCGCCGCTCTTAGCGCAGTTCAAGCTCAGCTCTGACGCCGTCGCCGAAAAACGTAGCGCGATGAGTCAGATTCCTGACATCGCTTTGGAAGCGTCGGCCATCGACGAGGCGGAAGGTGAAGAAGCGCACGCGGCCGAAACCTTCAACGCCGCACCCTCGCTGACGACGATCCTCAACACACCTCGGGAAACGCCGGCCTATGAGGTGTTCGGCGAGGAGCGCGTGAAGGCCGGCATCTACACGGATGTCGTGCGCTGGCCTCACGTTCAGCGCGCGTGCGAAGCCTTGATCGATGCGGGCGCGATTGCGACGAAAGCCGCTTAGCGCACGCGCTCCACGCGATATCCACGCGCTCGGAATTGCGCGACCAGGCCGTCGCGGCCAATGACGTGGCCCGCGCCAACCGCGATGAAGTCGACGCCCGAGCCGCTCATCTCACGCGTCAGCTGCTCCATCCACGCATTGTTGCGATCGAGAAAGAGCGTTCGATACATTTCCGGATATTCAGTGCGCGTTTCTTCCACGACCGAGCGCTCAAGCGCGCGACCATCACCGCGCTCCCACGCCGAGGACATTTCACCGATCATCCGCGGCAGGTTTTCAGCCTCGTTGATCGCCTCACGCAGCATTTCGCGCTGAACCTCATCGTCCAGTCCGGCGAAGAAATTGAGCTGCATTTCCGGCGTTTCCAGCGCGCGCATCGTCTTGCCGGCGCTGTCGCCATAACGATCGATGGAACGATCGACTCCGGAGTCCGGATCGTACCCAGCCTGAATCAGCGGCGCCACCGTCAGCGTCAATGCCGCCATCCACGGCTTAAACGGCTCCAACGCGCCTTGCGGCATGCCAAGCCGCGTCGTGATCTCATTCAGCGACGCGTTTTCCTCCGCTGTCAGCCAGCTCGACAGCGGCCGCCCGGGCTCGGCGCGGCCCAGCTGCAAGGCCAGCACTTGCGTCTGCTGATCGGCTTGCGGGTCCATCATCAGCTCGGTCCAGATTTCGCTGGACTCATCGAGCGCCGCCCGCACGCGTGCATTGCCCCAATCGGACCCTCGCGGGCGCACATGTACGGTGCCGTATATATACATCGTCGAGTCATCGTCGCGCACCGCGTAAAGCAGCGGCGCGATCTCTTGCGATTGCGCCGCTGGCGCCTGAGCGCAGGACGCCAGCGACAACGCCAACAACACCGCGACCGCGCCAACAAACGACTTCATACCATCACCCGTCATCGCCAAGGCGCAAAGTGCTTCGAGAGCTTGAGCCCCTGCCCCTGATAATTCGATCCGCTCTCACCATAGAGCCGATCAACAGGGCCGGACAAAGGCTCAAACACCAATTTGCCGACCGGTTGCCCGTCTTCGACGATGAACGGCACGTCGCGCGAACGCACTTCCAGCACGGCGCGGCCTTCGTTCGGCGCGATGCCGAAGCCCGGATCGAAGAAGCCGGCATAATGCGCGCGGAACTCGCCCAGCTCCGGGCGGATCGGCGCCATCTCCGCCGCCTCATCCGCCGGGATCACGACATTTTCCTTCGACGCGAAAATGTAAAACTGCCCCGGCTCCAGCACGACGCGCCCCTTGCGCGCGTCCATCGGCTCCCAGAAATCGCGCGGATCGTAACCACCCACGCGATCGACATCGATCACGCCCGAGTGCCGCTTGGCGCGAAACCCCACTGGACCTGTCATCGCCAGGTCCATCGTGAAATCGATCTCGCGTTTGGGATGCGGCGGCCCGCGGCGCAAACGCACCTGACTCAAGCGCGTGCCCGTACGCACCAGCACCGAGAACGTGCACGGCGAAATCTCCGCCCACATCGGCCCGCTATACCCCATCGGAATGTAGTCGAACGATTGCGCGCCATCGGTGATCAGGCGCGTGAACACATCTACACGCCCCGTCGAGCTCTTCGGGTTCGCGGCGCCATGCATGTGCGGCGGCAGCGCCAGCGTCTCTTGCACCTGAACGAGATAGACGCAGCCCGTCTCAAGCACCGCGCCCTTGGTGAGGTCGATGCTGTGCATCACCATTTCGCCATCGAGGCGATCGGCCACCTTGGCGCCCGCGCCAGGCAGAAAACTCGCGCGCAAGCGATACGCGGTTTTGCCCAAACGCAAATCCAAGCTCGCCGGTTGGATTTGATCATCCAGATAGGCCGCGTCTGCCGCGATCCAGCCCTGCTTGATCGCCTTCTTGATTTCGCTATCCGAAAGAACGCCGTGCGTGGTGCTCATTTGCCCTGACTGGCTTGCATTGCGGGCTTTGTCCAGCGCTCCGGCGCCGATACAACAGCCTCATGTATGAACAAGAAACCGCCGGCATGATCGTGCGCGTCGACCCCCAATTCCTGCCCGAGGAATCGCGCCCCGAGGACGGCCGTTTCGTCTGGGCCTACACGATTGAAATCGAAAACCGCCGCCCCGACACCGTCCAGCTGATGTCCCGCTTCTGGCGCATCACCGACGAAAACGGCGCCACGCAGGAAGTGCGCGGCGAAGGCGTCATCGGCCAACAGCCCGTCATCGCACCAGGCGGCACCTTCCGCTATTCGAGCGCGGCGCCGCTCGCCGCGCCCTCCGGCATGATGATGGGCGCCTACTCGATGCAACGTCAAAACGGCGAAGCCTTCGACATCAATGTTCCTCTCTTCGCGCTCGACTCTCCACACGTTTCAAGGTTGGTGAACTAATGATCTTCCAAGGCTTCGAAGAAACCATGCGCCGCATCGTCACCGGCGACGATGCGAACGGCAAATCCACCATCATCATCGACGGTCCGCCTTCGGGCGGCATCGGCGATCCCGCGCTTGGCGGTCTGGCGGAGATTTGGCACGAAGCCACAAGTGGCGCGATCAATCCAAAAGACGCGAAAGATCTCGGCGAGAGCGTTTCCATCCTCTCGCCCGCGCATGGCAAAGTGAAAGTGCGCTGGTTCATGATCCAGCCAACACCAGAAGGCGCGCCGCGGGAAATGATCGCCGCCGCCGCGCGCCAGCGCTTCGCCGATTTCGGCGCCGAGCACGAATTGCGCGATCAAACCCGCCACCCGGCAATGCATCAAACGCAGACGCTCGACATCATCTGCCTCATCAGCGGCGAAGCCTCGCTCGTTCTCGACAACACCGAAACCCGCATCAAGCCAGGCCAAATCGTCATCCAACGCGGCACCAGCCACGGCTGGACCGCACATGGCGGCCCCGCGCTGTTTCTGGCTGTGCTGATCGATCGCGAGACGGCGTAGCCCCTCGTGCGCATCATTTCTGTGGAGAGCCGTTCCGAACCCGCGATGCTCACAAGCACGCGGCGCCGGTCCTCCTCGCCCTTGATGGGCGAGGTGGCCGCGAAGCGGCCGGAGTGGGTGGCTGCTCCGGCCTCGCGATTGCGCTGATCACCCACTCAGTCATCGCGCGCGCGCGCTGACAGCTCGCCCATCAAGGGCGAGCAGAGATTGCTCACACAAAAACGCCGCCGTCTTTCGACAGCGGCGTTCAAGTCTGCGGGGTAGAAACCCTACATGGCGGCCAGGCGCATCATGCGGCGGAGTTCATCGGGCTCGCCGGACGTGCGGCGCTTACGCGCTTGGCTCGGTTGATAAGCGAGACGGGCGTGGTCTTGGCAATACGGATGATTGCCGAAGGCGCCGCGGCCGCAGAATGCGAAGTCCGCGTCCGTCGGGTCGCCGATGGGATATTTGCACATGCTCTCATTGAGCGTCAGGACCGTCGCGGCCTTGCCGTCCTCCAGCTTTACCGGCTCGAGGTCAGGAATGATCACGCGCGGCTCAGCCGACGGGATCCGCAGGCGCGGGGCCGACGGGCTCATCACCCGCGGACGCGCGGTCCGGACCGGCCGCTTGGCCGGCCGTGACGGGGTGGCCCGGCCCGCCAAACCAAGGCGGTGGACCTTGCCGATCACGGCGTTGCGGGTGACCCCGCCCAGTTGTTTCGCAATTTGGCTAGCTGAAAGCCCTTCGGCCCACAGCTTACGCAGCAGCGCAACGCGCTCTTCTGACCAGCCCATGTGTTCAAGCCCCCTTGGCCCATGGCCCCGCCCATTTCTGACGGGAATGCGACACACTCCCGTTCTGGGCGAATAAGTCAATGGGTTGTGGTTTTGTCATGTGGATACCCAAGATGCAGTGGTTATCCCATGACATATGGTGGGTTACTCACTTCTTACTAACGGGCTTTCGGCAGGGACTCGGCGCATTAATTGTGCAGAGACCAGGACTTAGTCCGTCAACATGGTTAACGAGCACTCAGACTCGTTAAGAATTTATGAAAGGGCTGTTCTGCGTATGGACACGGCCACACGAACTACCCCTCCCGCGCTGACGTCGCGGCGCTACGGAGCGGTCAATTGGCTGGGTCTGCAGACCCTGGTCTGGCGCGAAATCCGCCGCTTTCTGAAGGTCGGCGCGCAGACGGTCTTTGCACCCCTGATCCAGACCCTGCTCTTCATGCTGGTCTTCAGCCTGGTGCGCCAAGGCGACTGGCCGGGCACCACGCGTGCTTACGCTGACGGTCTGGCCGCCGGCCTCGTCATGATGTCGATCCTCTCGAACGCATTCCAAAACTCATCGTCATCGCTTGTCATTGCGAAGGTGCAAGGCAATTCCGTCGACTTCCTGATGCCGCCGCTCTCGGCGCTTGAACTGACGATCGCGTTCATCGTCGGCGCGGCCGCGCGCGGGCTTCTGGTTGGCCTCGCCTCTTTGATCGCTGTCGCGTGGCTCGCCAACATCATGCCGGTGAATCTGTTCGCCGCGCTCTACTACGCCGTCGTCGCGTCCGTGATCTTCGGCGCCATCGGTTTGCTCGGCGGCATCTGGGCCGACAAGTTCGATCACCTCGCAGCCGTCACCAATTTCATCATCGTGCCGCTGACGTTCCTCTCCGGCACGTTCTACTCGACCTCGATCCTGCCCGAACCGATCCGCACCATCTCACACTACAATCCGGTGTTCTCGCTCATCGACGGATTCCGCTACGGCTTCATCGGCCACCACGACGCGCCGTTGCTGACAGGCGCAATCATCACCGGGGCGTTGGCGCTGGCGCTAAGCTACGCAAGCTGGGCGATGATCAAGAGCGGCTATCGGCTGCGGAGCTAGAGCGCCGTCTTCGGCAAGGCCGATCTATTCGATGATCAGATCAAACAACTCAGCTTTTCAGCTTCGCCTGCTTACGTAATGCAGCATTGATGCGGCCCTGCCAGCCTGGCCCGGATTTCTTGAAGTGCTCAATCACGTCTTGATCGAGACGCAGGCTCACCGCTTGTTTGGGATTTGCCAAAGTCGGCCGGCCGCGCGCGCGATTGATGAAATCAAGCGTTTCCTTCAAAATTGGCCGCATGCGCTTCAATTGTTCGGCGGTGAGCGGCGGGTTGTCCGGATCAATAACCTTTCGCTTCGATATAGAAGCGCCGCTCTTGCGCGGTTGCGTTTCGAAGGCTGATGACGCGGAGCTTTCCCGCACGCCGCGTGAATACGAAGACGTAGATCTTCCGCTTGATTTTGCCGAGGATGCGTTCTTCTTCGGTTTCATGGTCGCTTCCCTCAAGCTCGAGGGCGGTTGCAAAATCAAAATCGTCAACGGCCGCGAACGACACGCCATGGACACGTAGATTCCACCGCGCTTTGGCTTCGTCCCATTCAAATCCGGGCGGCGGGTTCGGCATTTAATGTATATACAATAATTAACCCAGTCAAGCGCTCAGCGCTCGCGCCAACTTCGGCAAAAACACATCCATCCGATAATCCACGTCCATGTGGTCGTCGTCGAATTCGTCGTATTCATGCGGAATGCCCGCCGCTTTCAGCTTCTTCGCAAAGCGGCGCATGCCGAAATGAATGCGGAAATTGTCGTGGTCGCCGCAATCCATGTAGATGAGTTTCAGCTTGCGCAAATTCTCGCCCAGTGTGTCGAACATCACCACCGGATCGTGCTTCATCCAATTGTCCCAGCGCTCGGCAATCCATTCGCCGGTATTGGGATCGAACGGCAGCCGCATGTTCATGAATTGCGTGGTGTCCGGGTCGTAAAACGCGCCCTGCGCGCAATCCATCAGCGCGATCTGCTCGGCAAAGCTCATCTTCGGTTTCGCCGTCAGCGCGCGCCACATCTTCTCGATCGAGTTGTCGTACTTCCGCAGTACATTGAGGTCCTCGAAGAACGCCGGAATGTAGAGCGCATCGAACCCCATATCGCCGCTCTGGATCGAGATCGCGTCCCAGAAATCGCTGCGCGTGAGCCCGTGATACGCCGCGCCATACCCGCCAGAGGATTTGCCGAACACGCCGCGCTTACCCTTGCCGCCGCACCCAAAGCGCTGTTCCACGAACGGCACGATCTCGTCGCAGAGATAATCCGCGTAGCGGCCGGTTCCGGCGCTGTTCAGATACTGATTGCCGAAAAGCTTGGTGAAGCAATCCGGCATCGCCACCACCACGCGCGGCATGCCCTCGTGCACGAGCCGATCCAACCGCTCCGGCAAATTCTCGGAGAATGCCTGCCAGTTCGCATGTGCGAGCGCCGTGGAGGTGTAGCCCTTTAGGTCGACCAACAGCGGCAAACGCTCCGCCGCGCTCCAGCCGGGCGGCGTCCAGACATAGAGCTCCCGCTCAAACGGATCGCTCAGCGGATTGCCTTGCAAAACGACAGATTGGTGAACCAAGCGATGCAGTTCGCCGCGGGGAATGGTGTGGTCTCGTCTCATAAAAAGGTGATGATCCCTGCGGCTTGACCTTGCAAGCGGCGCGGCTCAAAACCCCGCCTTCCCCACATCCCGAGAGCCAAAATGAGCGCCGCAGAAAGCCATATTCTCCCCGTCTATTCGCCGCCGGAGCAGATCTTCGAGCGCGGCGAAGGCTGCTGGATGTGGGACGACAAGGGCGACAAATACCTCGACTGCATCGCCGGCATTTCGGTCAACGCATTCGGCCACGCGCCGCCATTCCTGGTGAAGACGCTGACCGAGCAAGCCGGCAAGCTCTGGCACACCTCGAACATGTTCAAGATCAAGGGCCAGGAAGAACTCGCCGCGAAATATACGCGCGATTGCTTCGCCGACGTCGTCTTCTTCACCAACAGCGGCACCGAAGCCATCGAAGGTTCGCTGAAAACCGCGCGCAAGTATCACGCCGCCAACGGCAATCCTGAGCGCATCGACATTATCGGCTTCCAGGGCTCGTTCCACGGTCGCTCGTACGCCGCGATCAACGCCTCCGGCACGCCCGCTTATCTCGAAGGCTTCGGCCCGCGCCTGCCCGGCTTCATCCAAGTGCCCTACGGCGACGAAGCCGCGCTCCGCGCCGCGATCTCGCCGACCACCGCCGCGCTCATCATCGAGCCTGTGCAAGGCGAAGGCGGCGTCCGCGCCGTGCCGGAAGAGACGCTGCGCCTCTATCGCAAGCTCGCCGACGAAAACGGCTTCCTGATCATCTTCGACGAAGTGCAATCAGGCGCTGGCCGCACAGGCAAGATGTGGGCGCACCAATGGAGCGGCATGGAGCCGGACATCATGGCTGTCGCCAAGGGCGTCGGCGGCGGCTTCCCGATGGGCGCATTTATGGCGACGAAGGAAGCGGCCAAAGGCATGGTCGTCGGCGTGCACGGCACCACGTTCGGCGGCAATCCGCTGGCGATGGCTGTCGGCAACGCTGCGTATGACGAATTATCGAAGCCGGAATTCCTTGAGCACGTCAACAAGGTTGCAAACTATCTCTCGCAATCGCTCGAAGGCTTGAAGGATCGCCACCCGAACCTCATCGTGGACGTGCGCGGCAAAGGCCTGCTGAGGGGCGTCAAGCTCACTGTCAATCCGAAGGACATCCAAGCCAAGCTGCGCGCGCGAAAGGTTCTGGTCGGCGTCGCCGGTGACAACGTGCTGCGCATCGCGCCGCCGCTGACGATCAAGGAAGAAGAACTCAGCCAGCTGATCGATGCAATCGATGCGGTGCTGGCGGCGCAAATGGCGGAAGCGAGCGCGTGATGGACGCGCTGCAACGCTGGTGCGTGGCGTCGCCCTTCGACCAGCTCAGGGTGACGTCATGGCAAGAACAGCGCCGCTTCATCAGTAGCGTCAGCCTGAGCTTGTCGAAGGCCAAGCGGACCACAACCCCATGACGCCCCGCCACTTCCTCGATATCTCTTCGCTCTCCCGCGAAGACGTGCGCGCGATCCTGGACGAAGCGCATGCGCGCAAGGCCGCGCGCATCGATTGGCCGAAGGCCGCGCCTGACGAAGACGCCCCGCTCGACGGCTACGCCCTGGCGATGATCTTCCAGAAGAACTCGACGCGCACCCGCGTCTCGTTCGAGATCGGCATGCATCAGCTTGGCGGCAAAGCCATTGTCTTGAACGCCAACGACACACAGCTCGGCCGCGGCGAAACCGTGGAAGACACCGCACGCGTGCTCTCGCGCATGGTCGATGCGGTGATGATCCGCGCCAACAACCACCAGGACGTCGTCGACTTCGCGGCAGCGGCGACGGTGCCGGTGATCAACGGCCTCACCGATCTCTCGCACCCGTGCCAGATCTTCGCCGACATCATGACCATCGAGGAATGGTCCGGCGACATCAGCGGCAAAACCATTGCCTGGCTCGGCGACGGCAACAATGTCTGCACGTCCTTCATGCATGCAGCCGAAAAGCTCGACTTCAAACTGCGCATCGCAACGCCCGCGACGTACGCGCCACGCGGCCAGGAACTCGCGGCCGCGATCGCGGCGGGCGCTGACATCGAAGCGCACAACGATGCGAAGAAAGCGGCCGAAGGCGCCGATGTCGTCGTCACCGACACCTGGGTGTCGATGGGCGACACCGACAAAGACGAACGTCTCGCCGCCTTCCCGCCCTTCGCCGTCAATGACGAGATGATGGCGCGCGCCGGCAAGGACGCGATCTTCCTCCACTGCCTGCCCGCGCACCGCGGCGAAGAGGTCACCGACAGCGTCCTCGACGGCGAACGCTCCGCCGCCTGGGACGAAGCCGAAAACCGCATCCATGCGCAGAAGGCAGTGCTGCTCTGGTGCCTTGGCAAGCTGTGAATGTCATCGTTCACTTTGCTCCCCCGCGCGCGGGGGAGCTGTCAGCGAAGCTGACTGAGGGGGCGATGCGGGCGCAGTCATCAAGCGTCGGCGCGCGTTGCGCCCCCTCCGTCGCCTCCGGCGACACCTCCCCCGCTTGCGGGGGAGGAAAATG
>JAEUMT010000054.1 GCA_016791365.1 Hyphomonadaceae bacterium
CCGGCTGGAAGGGTGGCCGAGTGGTTAATGGCAGCAGACTGTAAATCTGCCCGCGCGAGCGTACGCTGGTTCGAATCCAGCCCCTTCCACCATCCTACGCTCGCGAAGCGAGAGTAGGATGTCCTCCGAAGCCTTGGCGTAGGAGGACTAGCGCCTCCCCCGACGCGAACTTCGGATGGCTGACGCCTTCGTCGCGTCTTAGATGAGCAGACATTGTGAGCCGCCCTCCCCACTCAAAGCCGCCGCACGGCGCCCCACCGGTCCAGGCGGATCGTGCGCGACCAATCAATCCGCTGCCGCGGCGCGAGTTTGAGGCAGAGGCCGGCGGACCGTCCTGGATTTGGGGCGTGCATGCCTCGCTCGCGGCGCTGGCAAACCCGGCGCGGCGCGTCGAACGCGTTGTCGCCACGCGCAACGCCGCCTCGCGGCTGCCGGATGGGGTCGAGCCACACATCCTGGAACCGGATGCGATCGATGGCATGTTGCCGCCCGGCGCTGTGCACCAGGGGATAGCGGTTCGTGCGTTTCCGCTTGAGCCGCAGGACCTCGAAGCCATCTGTGGCGCGCCCGACGGACGCAGTGTGCTGGTTCTTGATGGCGTCACCGATCCGCAAAATGTCGGCGCGGCGTTCCGATCCGCCGTGGCGTTCGGCGCGCGCGCCGTTGTGCTGCAGGACCGCAAGTCGCCGCCGTTAACTGGCGTGCTCGCAAAAGCCGCGGCAGGCGCCATTGAACTTGTGCCGCATGTGCGCGTCACCAATCTCGGGCGCGCGGTCGAAACATTGCGTTCGCTTGGCTACGTCACCATTGCGCTTGAGGGCGAAGCGGAACTCGGCTTGGCCGATGCGCTCGACGGAAAACGTTCGGCGGCCATCGTCGTCGGCGCCGAAGGCAAAGGCCTGCGCCCCGGGGTTGCGGAAGCGTGCGAAAAACGCGCGCGCATACCAATCGCGCCGGCGATCGAGAGCTTGAACGTCTCGGTCGCCGCGGCCATCGCGCTCTATGAAGCTAAACGCACGCGTTAGTGGGCGGCGGCGGACTTTCGGAAGATCAGGCTCTTGATCAGAAAGAAGACGCCGATCGTGATCATGTATCCGAGCGCAAGAACACCGGCGCGAATCCAAAAATCCTGTTCCATGATCGGCGGCAAGCTGAACGCTTCGCCGCTACCAGCCAGCACCGGCGCCAATTTCTCGATCGCAATGTGAGCGACAACCGCGAGCACGGCGAAGGGCACCCACTGTTTCCAGCTGCCCATGAAGACCGCCGCGATGAGCGCGATGACGAGATTGCGCCAATCGCCATTCACGATGCCGAATCCATCACGCATGTAGGCGATTGCCTGATCGACGAATTCCATGACGCCCCTCCGCGTTGTCCCAAGCCCTCCCCAGGGCCTCGGCCAATTGTTAGGCGCCAGTCGGGGTTCCGTCCAGCCGCCTTTAGGTCAGTTCGAGCGTCATCAGGACGTCGTCCACCAGGACACCCGCCACTTCGATACCGCCTGGGATCGCGCCGGTCTGGCGGAATCCCAGCCGCTCATAGAGTCCGCGCGCGTGCGTGTTGACGCCATTGACCCAAAGGGCGATGCGGCGCGCACCGTTGCCCTTCGCGGCCTCGATCGCCGCACGGATGAGCTTGGCGCTGGCGCCGGTCCCGCGCGCGTCAGGATGCACATAGACGGCGTGAACCCAAAACGTATGAGCCAGCGAAGGGTATGGCAGCGCATCGATCGTGAGTTTCCCAACAAGACGATCGCCATCGAAAGCGCCCCAAGCGTCGCCGCGCGCCAGCATGGCTGTGACGTCAGAGTCCGGCCGCGCCGCGTCAGTGGCCGCGACATCGACGAAACCCGTGGGCGACTCGGTCATGCCGAAGCGATGCAAGGCGCGATAGGCGTCAAGATCGCCGGCATTGAGTTGGCGGATGATCACGCTTCGCCCCCGCCGCCAAAACGGGCGGCGAGCTCGACGACTTGATCGTCTTCGATCTTCTTGAAGAGTACGTCGGGCGGTGTGAAGGCGTGGCCGCGCGCCAGCAAGTCCCACACGCTTTTGTCATCTGCTTTCGGCCAGCCGCGCTTGTTTTCCGGCACGCCCAGCGCATCGAGCACGATCTTCGCCGCGTCGGGAATGAAGGGTTGCGCGAGAATAGCAAAGAGCGCCGCGGCATTGAGGCCTGTGCGGACGCCGACCGCGGCGGCGTCACGATCGGTTTTGAACGCTGTCCACGGCGCGGCAATCTGCAAGTACTCGTTTCCGGCGACCCATATGGCGCGAAGTTCAGCGGCGGCCTTGCGGTATTCCATTTGATCATGGAATTGCGTCAGCGCCGCGAGGCGTTCAGCGAATTCGGCGTATAGCTTTGCTTCGTGCGGGCCCGGCGCGCCACCCTCTGGAACGGCGCTGTCGAACTTCGCCGCAGCGAACCGCGTGACGCGGTTCACGAAGTTGCCGAAGACGTTTGCGAGGTCTGCGTTGATGGTCTGCTGAAACTGCTCAAGCGTGAAAGCCGCATCCGAACTCTCGGGCGCGTTGGCCATCAAGTACCAGCGCCAATAATCGCTCGGCAAAATATCAAGCGCCTGATCCATGAAGATGCCGCGCTTGGACGAGGTTGAGAATTTGCCGCCGTACCATGTAACCCAGTTGAACGCCTTCAGGCGATCAACAAGCTTCCACGGCTCCTGGCTGCCCATGATCGTCACCGGAAAGCTGACGGTGTGGAACGCGACATTATCCTTGCCCATGAACTGGATGTAGGTGACGTCGTCCGCGCCCTTGTCAGTGCGCCACCAGCGCTCCCAATCCTTGCCGCCGTTTGCTTCGGCCCATTCGACGGTCGAGCCGATGTACTCAACCGGCGCATCGAACCAGACGTAGAACACCTTGTTTTCAAAACCCGGACGTATCTTGCCGTCTTGCGTAATCTTGATCCCCCACGACAGATCGCGGGTGATCGAACGATCAATAAGGCCCTCATCGAGCCATTTATAGGCGATCGACCGCGCCAACGGCGGCCAGTCGGTGGCGGCATCGACCCAGGTGCGGATACGGTCCTGCATCTTGGGTTGCTTCAAGAAGAGATGCGCGGTGTCGCGCGCCTCGACATTGGTTGAGCCGGAAATCTTCGAGCGCGGGTTCTTCAACTCGATCGGATCGAGAAGCGTCCCGCAATTGTCGCACTGATCGCCGCGCGCGCGCTCGAAACCGCAATTGGGGCATGTGCCTTCAACGTACCGGTCCGGCAGGAAGCGCTTATCGTCGATCGAGTAAATCTGCTTCGAAACACGTTCCTCGATCAAACCGTTCTTTTCCAGCACCTCGCAGAAATGCTGCGTGAGCTTGTGGTTCGGCGGATTGGACGAGCGGCCGAAATGGTCAAACGAGAGCTTAAAGCCGTCGCACGCGTCTTTCTGAATTTGGTATTGCTGCGCGCAATAGGTCGCGACCTCTTGCCCAGCCTCGGCGGCGGCGAGTTCAGCCGGCGTGCCGTGCTCATCGGTCGCGCAGATGAACAGCACTTCGTGGCCCTGGAGGCGGCGAAAGCGCGCGTGAATATCCGCCGGCAGCATCGAACCGGCCAAATTGCCAAGGTGTTTGATGCCGTTGATGTACGGAAGTGCGGACGTGATGAGGTAGCGGGCCATTATAGCCCGCTACCTAAGACGCTTCCTTGGCGCCAGCAAGGCGCGCTTACGCGATGCCCTTAAGTCGGTTGTATGCCGCGCGCATCAAGCCGCTGTAGCGCTCGACTTGACCGGAACCGTTGTAGCCGCGCGCGAAACCTTCCCAATCCTTGCGGACCAGTTCGTCGGCCAAGTTGTTAGCGCGCACGAACGCCGTGAACGCCTTCAATTGCTGAGACTGGTTCTTCGCCATGTCTGTCACGAACGACTTCGGATCGGCAAAACCGCAGGCAGCGTGATTGAATCCCATGATCTGGAAGAGACCATAACTCGCCGACGCCACCGCATTTTGCGGATCAAGAGCGTAGGCGATTTTCAGCTGATTCCAGCGCTCGTCCTGTGTGCGCGGGTACTTTGAGGCATCCCACGTCGGATACGACACCGTCGGGTGGCTGGCGTCATACATGCGGTTGGTGCGGCGCGAGAAGATGTGCGGCTCGAACAGGATGATCGGGCGGCCATCGGCGCCGAACGCGCCGGCGCGGCCGCTTTCGACTTCAACGACGGCCTGCACGGCTTCGATTTCGCAGCCCAACTGGACCGCCGCCGCTTCATAGTCCTCGCGCGTCAACGCCACGCTGTTCTGCGCCTTGAGTGACGCAAGGTAGCCATCGTCGGCCGTGGGCGGCAGCGCCGCGTAAGCGGCGGCCAGCGCGGCGGCGTAACTCGCGGCGTTGGGCCCACCTTCATACTCGCCCGCGAACGTCGCCCAATCCCGACGCTGCAATTCATCGGCAAGCCCGGCGCGCGCAACATAAGCTTCGAAAGCCGCCAATTGGCGCACTTCCGATTTCGCCATGTCATCAACGAACGCAAACACGTTGGCGTAGCCCGCGGTCGCGAAATAGCGGCCGGGCAACTGAAACGCGCCCCAACTCGTGGCGCCGAGCGCCGCGGCGGGATCGAGCGCATAGGCTTCCGCGACCTTAGCCCAACGCGCAGCCTGGTTGCCGCCGACAGGCGCGCGGCTCGTGCTGCTGGAGATCGTCGGATGCGACGCGTCGAAACGATGACCCGTGAGCTCGCTGAAATAAAACGGCTCGAACGAGATCAAAATCTTGCCGCTCGAAAATCCCGGTCCCGCGCTCTCGACGCGCAGGATCGCCTTGATGACGTTCGCATCGGCGCCAAAGCGCTGCGCGAGCGAAGCGATCTCCGTATCGGGCACGCGCGCGGCGTCCACCGCGCGGAGCGCGCCGAGCGAGAACCCTGACGGCGGCGCAGTAACCGGCGGCGGTTCAGATGGCGGCGTCACCGGGGGCGGCGCCGGCGGTGTGACCGGCGGCGGCGCGGGTGGCGTCACAGGCGGAGGCGCAGGCGGCGTCGCCGGCGGAGGCGCAGGCGGCGTCACCGGCGGAGGCGCAGGCGGCGTCACCGGCGGAGGCGTAGGCGGCGTCACCGGCGGAGGTGCGGGAGGAGTCGCCGGGGGCGGCGCGGGCGGCGTGCGTGGCGGCGGCGGCGGCGCACGCGGTGGAGGCGGCGGCGGGGGCGGCGAAGTGGGACGCGTGCTCCCGCGAGTGCCGAAAATTGCGCGGAAAACGGAGTCCCAGAAGCTCATGCTCATCCCCGAATTTAGTTGTTCAGCCAACACCGCGTTCGGCGGCGTCCCACTTAGGCAGCGGCCCGCCTTAGCCATTTCTATGGCGGCGGGCAAACCACATGTCGGCGAAGGTCCCGCTTTCGCTGACGATCACAAAGTGGCAAAAGCCCGCTCCGCGCGCCGCGTTAGCTCAGCTGGTAGAGCATCTGATTTGTAATCAGGCACTACTCCACAGGCGCGCCAGCCTAGGCCCAAGAAACTCAAGGGAATTTCCCTGTTGAGACGCATGTGCAGTTTACAGAGTTGCCCACAGGCCGGTTTACAGCGCGAAAGGCCATTTCAAGCGTCTAGCCCCTGATCTTTAGACAGGTGCTCTGGCACGAAAGTGTTGGCCACCGCTCGCAACGTCGCTAGTGAAAACGCCGCGCCGCCTTAGCTCAGTTGGTAGAGCAACGGTTTTGTAAACCGTGGGTCGGGGGTTCGAGTCCCTCAGGCGGCACCATCCAAAGGGCGGTGCGATCCATGTTTGGAATCGGCAAACCAACCTCGCCGCTATTTGATCGTCTTGTGGCGACCGACTCTGCCAGTCTTGAAAAGCGCTTTGCGGCGCAAGGACAAGTGCTGCTTCCGGTTGTCATCGCAGGACTTTCGATGGCGTGCGCGGGTGCGTTCCTCCGAAGTTGCGCACCGCAAATGTCGCGCGTCACGGCATCGATCAAACGTGACTTGCTGGCGTTCGAGGCGCTCGCCTTTGCCGTTTACGCCGTCCGCGAGTCGTACATCCCTATGGCCGAATGGATCGACTTGGACATTCAAGACGAAGACGACGGCTATGTGGACGAAGAACGCGCTGCTTTGGCTCTGCGTTTCGCCTATGCCGCCGAGGCGTGCCAAAAATATGCTCAGCAAGACACCGGGTGGGATGCGAGCGCCATTTGGGAAAGTCGCTGGATGACCTACCACGCCGCACCGAGTATCGGAGGCCAGCAAGGTGCGGTCGAACGCTTCCGGTTCATTCTCATGACTATTGGGAAGGCTCGCGAACCGAAGATCACATACGGCAAGGTTTCGCTGGACCTTCAAGGTACGCTTGAAGCCATGGCTGCGACGCAAGCCTTTGTTTCAAAAATACCGGCTGCCTACGCCCGCACAATTGAGGCGTACATCGAGAACCATGGGGTCACCTGACTCTCTCTAGGACAAGACCCCTCGCCGCACCGTCGATGTTTGTGCAAATGTTCCGGCTACGAAGTAATGGGGAGCACCGATGCGCTGCATCCTACTGGCAATTGCCCTAGCAACCATTGCAGCTGTGGCGTTCGCGACGACCGCCCAGGCAGAAGGGAGCGCCCCCTTCTGCACGGTCGATGCCGCAGGTACGCACTGTCACTACTATGGCATGGACGCGTGTCGTGCGGCGGCAGGCCCGAGCGGCGTCTGTGTCGTCAACCAGCAAAGTCAAAACTCGGATCGCAGGGGATTCGATTTCACACCGCGCAATGACGTTTTGTCGGAGGCCCAGCGATGGCGGGACGCCGCACCCCCCGCACCCAACTCGTCAACATCGCGCCAACAGCGATGGCTCCGCATGTGTGATAAAATGGAGCAGGGTTACTTCACCGATTTGGAATCTATCCGCTCCCGCTTCAACCCACCCATGACGGCAGACGAATACGCAGAGGCCGCCGCCCAATTCCGTCGACGCGGCGAATACTGCCGTTCTCTTGCGAGATGACCACTGTGAATTGCCGCCGTGCTTCGCCGCGTAACGCCACAGGGGCTAACCAAGCAGTTTACAGCCGTTCGGCGGTTTACAGCGTCAAACACGAAAGCGAACGTTTTCAGCGTTCCAAGGCGAGACGGTTTACAAATCCGCCTTGAAAACAAAGGCGCGGCCCTTGTTTTGTAATCAGGGGGTCAGGGGTTCGAGTCCCTTACGCGGCACCGGTTTTCTAAGGCGCTGTTTCGCACCGGCTTTCTTTTCCACCGTCCCGGGCCTGAGACGCTTCGCCCGCTTGCGCGCACGTTCGGCAGGCGGGAATGTCCACCGCACTCTAAGGGGAACTCACATGCGCGCTTTGATCGTCGCCGCTTTTTTTGCCCTCTCCGCCTGCGGATCCGCGGATGCGCCGCCGACGCCCAGCGAGCAAGCAGAGACCCCGCCGGCGTCCAGCGAACAAGTGACGACGGATCCCGCCGCCGAAGAGATGCAGACCAGAATCGCAGCGCTGGCCGCCCCCTACAATCAGGCCAATTACGAAGCTGGCCGCCGCGCCTTCGCACAATGCCGCTCATGCCATGTCATTCAGGCCGGCGCGCCGCATCGCGTGGGACCAAACCTGCACGGCATTTTTGGACGCGCGATCGGCACGGCCGACGGCTTTGCCTATTCGCAAGCCGTACAGGACGCCGACTTCGTGTGGGACGCCGATCATCTCGATCATTGGCTGCAGAACCCGCAGACATTCCTGCCCGGAAACCGCATGGCGTTCGCCGGCGTGCGTGATGAAACGCAGCGCCGCGATCTCATCGCCTACCTGATGGTCGAAGCGCAGCCCTGACTATTCGGCCGGACGGGCGACCGCCTGATCGTGCTCATATGCTTCGATTTCCTTGGCGGTCGCTTCGGGTGATTTCGTGAACCGCGCCAAGAGATCGTAGAATACCGGAACCACGAAGAGCGTCAGCAACGTCGCGACCAACAATCCGAAGAAGATCACGGTGCCGATGGTGAAGCGGCTCTCGGCGCCTGCACCGTGGCCGAGAATCAGCGGAATCGCGCCGACAATCGTCGCGACCGACGTCATCAGCACCGGGCGAATGCGCAAATCCGACGCTTCGATAATGGCGTCGCGTATGTTCTTGCCCTCATCGCGCAGCTGATTGGCGAACTCAACGATCAAAATGCCGTTCTTCGCCGCCAATGCGATCAAGATAATGAGGCCGATCTCGCTGTAGATATTCAAGGTACCGTTGAACAAGAAGAGGCCGAATAGCCCCCCTGTCAGCGCCAGCGGCACGGACACCATGATCGTGATCGGGTGGACGAAACTCTCAAATTGCGCGGCAAGCACCAGGAACACGACGATGAGCGCGAAAATGAACGCAAACACGATCGCGCCACTTGATTGCTTGAACTGGCGCGCGGCGCCGGTGTAGTCGATCGCAATCGGCTCATTGCCGATTTCGGTCCGCGCCACGCTTTCCAGTTCATTCAATGCGTCGCCGATCGCGTAATCTCCCGGGATCGACGCGGAGATCGTCACCGCGGCTTGCCGGTTCATGCGCCTGCGCTCGGCGGAATCGCCCACGGTGTTGAAGGTCACCAAAGTCGAAAGCGGAATAAGCTCGCCGCCGCGCTCCGAGCGCACGTATTTGTTGCCAAGGTCGGCGATGTTGGAGCGCTCATCGCGCTCAGCTTGCAGGTAAACGTAATATTCCTCGCCACGATCACTGATCGTATTCACGCGCCGCGCGCCCATGGTGGCTTCAAGCGTGCGGCCGACCGTTTGCACGGACACGCCAAGCGCCGCGGCCCGTTCCCGATCGATATTGACCAGCACCCGCGGTGAGGTCGGTTGATAATTCATGCGCGGGCGCTGGAAGTTCGGGTTTTCGCGCAACCGGTCCATGATGCGCTCCGACACCGCAGCCAGTTGCTCATAGGTCGAACCCAGCAGAACGATAGAGGCCCCGTCAGCGCCGCCGCCACCGCCGCCGCCGCCTTGAAACGGGTTCTGCATGCGTGCGCGGACTGTTGCGCCGGGGATCGACGCGAAACGCTGATTGAGCTCGGTTTCAATGTCCGCGCCGCTGCGCTCACGATGCTCCCAGTCGGCAAGGAAAACACGGCCGATGCCGGACGAAAAACGGTTCGTCCCGGCGTCGCCAAATCCGGGCGCGACAATCATCACACGCTGCGCTTCGCCACTCTCGACGTAGGCCAGAAGAATGTCCTCCACCTGCCCCATGACGCGGCTCATGTACTCAAAGCCCGCACCTTCGGGCGCTTGCGCAAAGATCGTGAGGTTGCCGCGATCTTCGGGCGGCGTGAGCTCCGAGGAAAGTTGGGTGAACAGATAGCCGCCAAGCACAAGCACGCCGGCAAATACCGCGAAGACGAGCGGCTTGGCGTTCATCGCGGCTTCGAGCGAGGCGCGATAGGATGCGCGCAAGCCGTCGAGAACATGGTCCACGAAGCGTGAAAGCCTGGTGCTGCTCTTCACCGGCTTCATGAGCTTCGAGCACATCATCGGCGACAGCGAAAGCGCCGCGAACGCCGAAATCACAACGACGCCCGCGATCGTAACGGCCAACTCGACGAACAATCGGCCGACATATCCGCCGACGAACAGGAGCGGCAGGAACACCGCGACAAGAACCGCGGACGTCGCGACAATCGCGAAGAACACTTGCCGCGAACCGCGCTCGGCCGCCACCAGTGGCGGCTCACCGAGCGTATCGACGCGCCGCTGCGCATTTTCGAGAACGACAATGGAATCGTCGACAACCAAACCAATGGCGAGAACCAGCGCCAGGAGGGTGAGCAGGTTTATCGAAAATCCGAACAGCAACAGGATCAGAAACGCGCCAATCAAGCAAACCGGGATCACCGCCGCGGGAATGAAGGCCGCACGCCAGGATCCGAGGAACAGGAAGATGACGAGAACGACCAGCACCGTGGATTCCAACAGCGTCTGGCCGACGCGTTGGATGGCCCGGTCGATAAACACGGTTGAATCGTAAGTGATGACGATGTCGGTTCCATCAGGAAGCGTCGGCCGGATACGCTCAACCTCGTCCTTGACCAGGCGCCCGACATCCAACGCGTTCGACCGCGATTGCCGAACGATGCCAAGACCGACCTGCTCAACGCCGTTGCCGCGAAAGAGGCTGCGCCGTTCCTCGGGCTCGATTTCGACGCGCGCTATATCGCCGAGCCGAACCACGGCATCGTCACCGCCCGCGCCGGCGATTGGCAAACGCTGGAATTGTTCAGGCGTCTCAAACGCCCTTGCGACACGCACCTGGTAGTCGCGTTCCTCGCTCTGGACGTAACCGGCGGGAAGCTCGATGTTTTGCGATCTGAGGGAATTCTCGACGTCCTGCACCGTGATGCCCCGCGCGGCCATCGCATTGGTGTCGAGCCAAATGCGCAGCGCTCTGCGGAAACCGCCCCCGATTTGGACGTTAGCGACGCCGTTCAAGACCGCGAGACGATCAACGACGTAACGATCAGCGTAATCTGTCAGCGCCATGCGATCGAGCGTCGTCGACTGGAGGCTGAACCAGATAATCGCATCCGCATCCGCGTCCGCTTTACGGATTACGGGCTCATCGATATCGGCCGGCAACTGGCCCCGCGCGCGGCTGACGGCGTTGCGAACATCGTTGGTTGCATCTTCCAGGTCGCGATCGAGCGTAAACTCAATGTTGATCGACGAGCGCCCATCGCGACTGGTGCCGTTGATCACATCGATGCCATCGATACCGGACAGCTGATCTTCAATGACGCGCGTGATTTGGTTTTCGACCACTTGCGCGGATGCGCCCGGATAGCTCGCGTTCACCGACACGACCGGCCGATCAACGTCCGGCAACTCCCGAAGCGGAAGCCGCGTGAACGAGATCAGGCCAAACGCGATAATGATGAGCGAAAACACCGTCGCCAGCACGGGGCGGCGAACAGAGAGATCAGAAAGCGTCATGGCGTGCGCTTACCGGCCGCGCGGACGAAGCGGGAGTGAGCCCTCGGCAGCCGGCGGCGCGTCGCCGATTTGAACCGTTTGCCCAGGCCGGACGCTCTGCACCCCCTCAGTGATAACCCGGTCGCCCGGGTTGAGGCCTTCCAGAACCTCGGCCATGCCGCCAGCGCGTTGCCCTGTGCTGATACGCACAAGCTCCACGGATTGAGCGCCTTCGCGCGTGACGACCCGATATACGTATGCGCCATCAATTTGATCGAGAATGGCGATCTCAGGGATCGCCAGCGCTTGGCGCGGGTTCGAGCGCACATCGACCGTCATCAACATGCCGGGGCGCAGCGTTCCGTCCGCGTTCGGAAGAATGGCGCGGACGCGCACGGTGCGCGTCGCCGGATCGATGCGGCTATCTACGCTCGCAATCGAACCGGTGAACGTCTGATCCGGATAAGCGGACGTGCGTGCAACAAGTTCGACGCCCTGTTGCACACGCGCGATCTGCGTTTCGGTGATCGTGAAATCGAGTTTGATTTGTGACGTGTCGTCCAGCGTGCCGATCTGGTCGCCCGGCCGCACATACTGCCCAGGGCTCGCAAGGCGAAGCCCGACAATGCCGGCGAACGGCGCGCGAATGGTGCGGTCGGCGATGCGCGAACCGCCAGCATTCAGGCGCGCCTCAGCCGCTTCGGCGGCGGCGCGCACAGTGTCGAGCCGCGCCTGCGAGGCAAAGCCGCGATCAAACAATTCTTGCGTTCGGCGCAGATCTTCCTGCGCAGCCTGGTTCGAAGCACGCACTTCGGCGAGATCGGCCGCCTGCTCAACGCTCGACATTTCCACGAGCACTTGTCCGGCGCGAACGCGGTCGCCGCTCTCAAATCGCAAACGACGGATTGTGTCGGCGACCTTCGGAGTCAGGACGATGCTCTCAAGCGCCTGAGCCGTCCCGATCGCCTGCAACCCATCCGTGAACGTGTGCATGCCCGCCGCGACGGCAAGCACCGCCGGCGAGCCGCCACCGCCCGGACCACCTCGTCCACCAGGCCCGGGCGCCGCCGGGGCCGCGCTGTTATCTCCACCAAATACCGCATCGGTCGCCGACTTGCCGACGACCACCAGCAGCATCAGTGCAAGACCAGCAACGACGACCGCCGCAAAGCCAAAGCGTCTGAAGAGCCCCATCATTCTGTAGTGGTTCCTACACAGCAAGTTTTGCGGATGTGTGACCAACTGAGCGGAAAGTCCACTCCCGCCCCGCGACTAATCGCGCCCGCGACGCCACAAACCTATCACAAGCGCGGGCTCGAGGTCTTCGCCGTCGAGCCGCGCGCGAACGCCGATCTGCAGGCCCGTACCCTCGTTGTTGAATCTGACAAGCGTGAGTTGCGCCCGGACCGTATCGTGCCCCTCCACGGGAGAGTCCAAGAAGACCTGGCCCATGGCGAGCCAGTTCTCGCGGGGGCGGTAACCCGCGGTCACGTCCAGCCGGCCGCCTTCGCAGCCGCCGCTTAAGGCGCGCGCCGCCGCTTCAACATTGAGGAAAGCGCGGCCTTCATTGAAGGACGAACCGCCGAGCCAACGGACCTCGGCGCCGCCCTCGCCACAGCCGGCGTCGGGCATCGAAACCCAAAGCGCACCCGCCTGCAGCGCCATGACGTTTTCGTCGGTTCGATAGAATACGTGCTTTACGCCCGCTGTCGCTTCGGCGCGCCAGCCCGTGACGAGTTCAGGATTGGTCTCTACCCACGGCGCAAGCACCAGCGACGTATCTTCGCGAACGGGGGCTTCGTAATACCCCGAGCCCTCATAGGTCACCGTCTCTTCGTGATCGACGAGCGTGCTCGTAAGTATGTTCTGGCCGCCTTCAGGCGCGATCCAGGCGCCGGCCGCAGCCGGCGCCGGAGCAAACGCTGCCGCGGCGACTAGGAGTCGTAGCCCGGCAATTGCCTGTCGAGTTTCCGTTTCAGCCCCGGCCACGCCAACCCCGATACCATCCCCATGCCCTTCGCCGGGCCATTACGCGTCTCTTCCTGCGCTTCTTGCGGCGCAATCAGCACGTTTTCACGTCCCGCGCTCAGCGCGGCCACCTGCTGCGCGCACGCGCGCTCAAGGAAAAAGATGCCGACGAATGCTTCGGACGCCGATGAACCAACGGCAAGCGTGCCGTGATTGCGAAGCAGCATGAGCTTTTTGTCGCCGATGTCTTTCACCAGCCGTTCGCGCTCATCGAGATTGAGCGCAACGCCTTCGTAGCCGTGATAAGCAAGGTTCGGGATCATCAGCAGCGCGTTTTGCGTAAGCGGCAGCAAACCTTCCTTCTGCGCCGAAACGCCAACACCGCTGTCGGTGTGCAAATGAATGACGCACAGGGCGTCTTCGCGCGCGCCGTGGATCGCAGAATGGATCGTGAAGCCCGCCGGATTGATATAGTAAGGCGTCGGCGAGACGATATTGCCGTCGAGATCGACCTTCACGAGCGACGACGCCGTGATCTCCTCGAAGAAGAGCCCATACGGATTGATCAGGAAGTGGTGATCTGGGCCCGGCACGCGCATGGAAATGTGCGTGAAGATCATGTCGTCCCAACCGTGTAGAGCGACCAACCGATAGAGCGCGGCGCAATCGACGCGCGCCTGCCATTCCTCGGCGCTTACTCGGCCCTTCAATGATGTTCCGGCGTCATCGGCCATCGGTCGCGCTCCGCTCGTGACTGTGTTAGGAAAACACTAGGCCCGCCGGGGCCATATGCAAAGGCCGTCCCGACCTCCCCATGAAGCTCTCGTTCTCAGCCAGCGCCCGTCCGGAGGCGCAAGAAGCTTTGCGGCGCCTGCGCCATGTCTATGGGGAAGCCGCCGACGATGCTGACGTCATCGTCGCGCTCGGCGGCGACGGTCACATGCTGGAAACGCTGCGCCGCCGGCTGAAAGACAAAAAGCCGGTCTATGGGATGCACCGCGGCACTGTCGGCTTTCTCATGAACGAGTTTGGCGAAGACGATCTTCCCGCCCGGGTTCAGAGGGCCGAGCCTATTCGCGTGCGCCCCCTGGTGGCGCGCTGCGAGACCGCGGCGGGGATCGTTGAGGAACGAGCGTTCAACGAAGTATCGCTGTTCCGGCAAACCGCGCAAACGGCAAAGCTCCGGATATGCATCGACGGCGCGGAGCGTCTGCCGGAGCTGTCTTGCGATGGCCTCATGGTCGCGACGCCCGCGGGATCAACCGCCTACAACTTCTCGGCCCACGGCCCGATCCTGCCGATCAACTCGCGCCTCCTGGCGCTGACCCCGATTAGCGCGTTTCGTCCCCGGCGATGGCGTGGCGCCCTGCTGCCGCACCGGGCACTCGTCCGCATTGAGGTGTTGGAAGCCGATCGCCGGCCGGTCAGCGCCACCGCCGACAACGTCGAGACACGCAACGTGACGGCCGTCGAAGTCCGCGAAGACAGCGCCGCCGCCCTGACATTGCTCTTCGATCCGGGCCATGCCCTGGACGAACGCATCGTCAGAGAGCAGTTCGTCACCTGAATGGGTAACCAAGCGTCAACGCTCTATTCACCCTCCGCGGCCAATCTCTCCGCGCCATGTCAAAGCCCAAAGTCGAATTGATCAATCCGCGCGACACCGGTCTGCGCACGTTCGAAATGAAGAAACCCATCTTTGACAACGGCGCCGTCGCCCGCGCCGACCAGGCGCTCGAAGCGATGGGTGACGAACTGCAAGTCTGGCTGGATGCGGATATCGAGCGCCTGCAGGCCGCCCGCCTGCGCGCGGATGCGGCCCAATGGACACCGCTCGCGCAGGAAGACGTTCACGCCATCGCGCATGACCTTAAGGGCCTCGGCGCGACCTACGGTTCGCTGCTGGCGACGCAGATCGCCGCCTCGCTGTGCCGCCTCATCGAGACCGACGCCGGCAAAGCCCTGGCCCATCGCGACCCATCGCTGGCTCGCGCGCACATCGACGCGCTGCGCGCCTCGGTTCGCGACAGCATCAACTCGACCGAAAACAAAATCGGCCGGGCCGTCTTGCTGGCCTTGGAAGCGCGCGTAGCCGATCTGGGCGTCGCTCCGCGCTGAGTACTAACGTCAGTTTTACCGTGTTCGTCCGCCCGGTTTTAACCGTCACGTGCGATAAGCGCGGGTTCAATGAACGTGATCCCGTTCCGTCCACGGCCGCAGCCACAAGCCGAGCCGCTCGCCTTCGCGATCGGCGCGCGCGTCGATCTGCGCGTGGGCGCGATTGCGTCGGGCGTCGTCCGGGCCATTGGCGAGCCCGAGGACGCTTTTGCATACTCAAATCTCGCGCGCCTCGTTCGCGGCGCCCGCATGGCGTGGCTGGAGCGCGGCGCGCAAGCAACGCTGACGCTCGCGGTGCCGGCCAGCATCCAGAACGTCCTTGAAGCAGATATGCTGAGCGAGGCGGTCATTGAGGCGGGCTGCACGCGCCGCACGCTGAATTTCCAACTGAACGAGCGCGAACTCGTCGCCGCGGGGGTCGCTCTCGCGGAGAACCTGCGGGCACGCGGCTGGAATATCGCGCTCCGTGGCGATCCCGACTGCCCGCTTCCGTTCGGAGCACGCGCGCGCAACCTCTACTCCGAGCTTGTTGTTCAAGCGCCAGCGATCCCTGACCCGTTCCTCGCCATGGACGATGGAGACCGTTCGCCGCTGGGACGCCGCCTTCTTGCAGCCAAAGCCGCGGGCCTTGTCATCACGGCGGAAACCGTGCTCACGGCCTCGCAGGCCCGGATGCTGGCCATTGCAGGCTTCGACCGTGGCGGCGGCGCTTTCGCGGAAGCCGGCCTGCGCTAGATCGCGACGCGCTCTATCTGCAGCGCGGAGGCGTCGAGCTTCTCCAAGAGATAATCGAGATCATCCTTGGGCACCGACTGGAAGAGCGTCAGCGTCCGCTCCAGCATGCGCTTGCGGAACGTGATCCGGTCGCGCGCGACGCCTTCACGCTCGATTGAGTGATAGACATCAATCGCCGCGCGGAAAGACGGAAACAGACGCGGCGGCATGCCGGCGCGGTCGAACGCCGCCTTGAGACCCAGCGGCCCGCTATCATGCATCAGCAACCACATGCGCTGGTGCGAAATGCCGCCAAGCTCCGCCATGGCGTACTCGACAAAATCGATCTGCCCCAGGCACAAGCCGCGCATCAGCAAGGACGGCGTCAGGCGTCCGTTTAGATTCAGTTGCTGCACGAACTTCGGCAGGTCGCGCTGACGGCCTGCCTGCTCGACAATATCCAAAGTCGCGCGTTCGCGCGCGCCCATCGCAAGATCAATGGCGATCTGCGGCGGCAGCTCATGATTGTTCACCAGGTGGTCGAAGAGTTCGCCCGTCACCATTGAAACGAGCTTCTCGGTCAAGCTGACCGGCAGCTCTTCCCGATAGACCATCGCCGTCGTGATCGAGGACAATCCTTCAAAACGCGTCAGCGCGGTATCAAGACCTTCCTCGTCAAATATCGCATTGTCATTCGCCAAGGCGCGCTCGACTGCTTCGGATACGGCATAGGACGACAGCGCGCCGGTCACCGTCGTGGTAAGCGTTTCGCGGCTGGCGACGGCGACCTGCTTGTTCGGCGGGCACGCGCGAACGATCGCGACGAGATCGGCATCCGTCAGCGACGGCGAATTCATGATCACCGGCAAGGCGATGGAGTCGACGTCGCGCGACAATTTGTTGGCGATATCGCGCGGCAGCTTTGGCGAATTCTTAAGAGCAATGGCGAGCGCCCGACGCACGAGCACGGCGGCGTCCTGCGCCATGATCGCGATGATGCCTTCGGCGTGCGTCCGTTCCTCTGGGGAAAGGTCGCCCTCCTCGATGCAGCGGCAAATCTTGTGCGCGGCGTGCGCGCGCTCGTCCTCGCTCGGCCCCTTGATCAGGGACCGGATGTCGCTATCGGTGAGATTGGCGCGCATCGTGACGATAGACATGTGGCGCTCACGCTCCAAGGCAGGCGGCGACTCCCGCCGCACCCGTTGGGACCAACCTCGTTTGCGTCCCTTAACGAAGCCTTGATTGCGAACATTGCGAGGAAGGAACGGCCGTCATGCTCGAAGGACTGAAGATCATCGAGATGGCGACATATGTCGCCGCCCCCGGCGCCGGAGGCATCATGGCCGACTGGGGCGCGGACGTGATCAAGGTCGAGCCCCCCGGAGGCGACCCCATCCGGATGTTCTTCTCATCGCTCGGCGTCGAAGAGGAGATGAACCCCGTTTTCGACATGGACAATCGCGGCAAGCGCGGAATCATCCTCGACACGTCGAAGCCAGAAGGCCGCGACGCGTTGTTGCGGCTGATCGACAGCGCGGACATTTTCCTCACCAACGTCCGCCCCGGCGGCCTCGCCCGCGCGGGGCTCGATCCGGACACGGTGATGAAGCGCTGCCCCAAACTCATCTACACAACACTCACCGGATACGGCCTCGAGGGCCCGGACGCCGACCGGCCCGGCATGGACCAAGCCGCATTCTGGGCGCGCTCTGGCCTCGCGGCGATGTTTCGCCCCAAGGGCGGCGATCCCGTCATGCTGCGCACGGCTTTTGGCGATCACGTCGCATCACTCGCGATCGTCAGCGCTGTCATGGCTGCCGTCTATGAGCGCCAACAAACCGGCAAAGGCCGGCTCATCGACGCGTCTCTGCTGCGCGCCGCGCACTACGCAGGATCGAGCGATCTTGCCATTCAACACACACGAGGCCGCATCGCGTCGAACCGGCCAAGGCAGAACGCGCCGAACCCGCTCATCAACTATTTCCAAACCGGCGGCGGGCGCTGGATCAGCCTGCTTCAGCGTCAGGGCGAGAAAGACTGGCCGAAGCTCGCGCGCGCCTTGAAGATAGAGCATCTCGTCAGCGATCCGCGCTTTGCCAACGGTCGCGCACGCCGCGAGAACGGCGCCGAATTGGTGCCTCTACTCGACCAGGCGTTCGCCGCGCGCGCGTTCGATGACATCGCCGCGGCGCTCGACGCCGAAGAGATGATCTGGGCGCCGGTGCTCACCGCCGGCGAAGCAATCGCCGATCCACAGGCGATCGCCGCTGGTTGCGTCGTGCAAACACCAAGGCACGGCGGCGGCATGATGAACGCACCGGCCGGCCCCGTGCGCTTTCCTGGCGCCGACGACGGGCCCAAGGGTCCCTCGCCCCGCGCGGGCGAACATACACGGGCGGTGCTGAGTGAGGCAGGCTACAGCGCCGCCGAGATCGAGGCGCTCTACGCAAGCGGCGCGGCCGCCTGAAATAAAGCCGCAACAGTGCGTCCCTAGCGTTCCGCGGGGAGGAGTTCGCATGCGCTGGATTTTGGCGTTGCTCGTCGCCGCGTGCGCGGGCGCCGGATCTCTCGATCCATCAACGATGGACGACGCCACCTTCGACCGCGAATTGGCGGCGCGGTTTCAGTACGACCCGCCAGCGGCGCCCGTTGAAATCGAGGATCAGCGCGCAGGGCAAATTGCCGACGCGGAATACCTCTCTCGATTTCCCGAGTTCGACCGCGCGTATTCGCGCGGCGCCCGCATCCGGGCTGAACACATGTTGACGAGCCTGCGCGCCGAGGCCGGCGATTTGAGCCACGAACAATTTGTGCTGCGCGTCGCCGAGATTGCCGGCCTCGCGGACAACGCTCACACATCGATCGGCGAGAACGCCTTCAAGAAAAATACGCCGCGCCTTCCGCTTCGCACCTACCAATTCGCGGACGGACTGCACGTTGTGTGGGCGTCACCGCCGCTCTCCGACCTTCTCGGTGCGCGTGTCGACGCCATCGACGGCCACAGCATTGCAGACATCCACGCGCGCACGCGCCGCTATGCCGGCGGCACGGACGCCCATCGTCAGCGCATGCTGGGGCCGATGCTTGAATCGCCCGCACTGCTACAGGTCGCTGGTCTCGCCGAAACGCGCGACGCACTCACACTGCAAGGTGTTCTCGCTAACGGCGCGCCATTCGAACGCCGCGTCAACGCAGAGAACCGGGATCGATCGGCGTGGATATCGAGTTCACAGCGTCAGCTGTTCCCAGTTTGGGAAGACGCACCGATGCAAAGTCTCGTGCAAGACGGCGACACATTGCCAATCTATCTCCAACATCGGTCGCAATTGTTTTCACTTGAGGCAGCGCCCGAGGGCGGGCTTTACGCGGGCATCGGTCATACCGGCGACACCGATGATCTGCCGATCGCCACCTTCCTCAACCGCGTCCTTACGCGCGTGCGCGCTGAGCATCCGGCTTACATGATCATAGATCTGCGCATGAATGGCGGCGGCGACTATACCACGGCCTATTCGTTCGCCCGCGAACTGCCGGCGGCTATGAACGGCGCGCCGATCTATCTGTTCACCTCTTCGTGGACGTTCTCCGCCGCGATCACCACCGCCGCGGCGCTGAAAGATGCCGGCGGCGATCAAGTCATCATCGTCGGCGAGCCCGTGGGCGATCGCCTCGACTTCTGGGCAGAAGGCGGCACGTTCATTCTGCCGAACGCGTTTCTCCAGGTTCACTATGCGAGCGGGCGCCACGTGTACGATGGCCCCTGCCGCGACAGGGCCACATGTTTTTGGCTCAATGAGCGCTACCCAGTGCGCGTGCGCACATTAGCGCCTGACATTGCAGCGCCGCTCACGTTCGCGGCGTACCGGGCGCTGCGCGATCCGGCCATGGATGCGGTTCTCGCGAATGAGGCTAGACGCCGTTCGCCCGATTATAGGCGCTGAGCGCTTCAAGCGGACTGCGCTGTTGGGTCTGCTCATCCTCGGCGCCACTGCGCAGCAACGGAAGCAGCGCGAACGCAAACAGAGCCTGCGCGAGCGCGGGCGACATCGTCTCGCCGTCGCGGCCATACTCAAGACGACCGGCGCCGACGCCGGCCTGTTGGAGTGCATCCATGCTGGCGTCCGCATCGAGTTGCAGGCGATCCAACAATCCCTGCGCGCTACGTGGCTGACCACTTGCGTAGAATAGACCGCGATTGGCGGCCGCCTCACGCGGAAACAACGCCGCGGCGCTCGGCGCACCCTGCTGCGCCGCTTCGATCAACCGAAGCGCGCCGCCCGGGCCCATCACATGCGCCGCGTAAAGTTCGCCAGCCGTCGGCGGGCGCCCAAGCCGTGCTTCCATCGTCGTTGCATTTTCGCGCGCCAACTCAGCCGCCATTCGCGCGGAGATTTCCGGATCGCTGCGCAACGCCAGAATATCGCGGCGGGTTTCAGCGTTTGCGCCATTTCGCAACGCCGCGGCTTCGGCGCTTAGGCCATGATCAGCCCCGTGCCGGCGGACCATGTCGAGCCATGTGCCTTCGATAAACTGAAACAGACCAGTCGCGCTCGACGTGCCGGCGCGTGCATTCGGATTGAGAGCACTTTCGCGGCGCGCCGTTTCAACAAGCAGCGAAAAGTTCACGCCTGTCGCATCCGCTGCTCGGCGGATCGCGGCGCGCACGGCGTCCTGCCCGGCTGGCGCGATCGGACTTGTCATGCCTCCGGGTGGGACGGGTTTGGTAAACGAGAGGTTAAGCGGCCCGCCGCCGCACCCAACCCATTCGATACGGAAACAAAATGAAGCCTGCCAACACGACAATCAGCGCCGTGAAAGATGTGAGGATCAGCAGGCCCGAATTGAAATTCTCATGATCACGCCAATCCATGATGTGCAGCGCCCACAGCGCGTCATAGACGCGCCAAAGGTCGGACCGGCGCGCTGTCACGCGCGCGGTGTCGGCCGCGACATACACTGCAAGGCCCTCGCCATCATCGAACGCAATCCGCCACGCCGGCAACGGGCCGCGATACTCAGGCGTCTCTTCGGTGACCAAACGCCGTTCGCGAACGCGCGGACTTCCACTTGTGTAAGCTTGCGCGATCTGCGCGGCGGCTTCGGCGCTCAAGGGCGACACCACACGCCAGTCGTTGAGATCAATCAGGATCGGACGGCGCTCAGGAAACTCCGCGACCGCCACCGCGTCGCCCAAAACGTCGCGCTCGTAGGTGACACGCGTCGGCGCCTCGGGCAGCAAAGCGCTCACGTCCCGCACCGGCTCGCTCAAAGGCGCTGCATGCACCTCTGCAATGCGATGTTCGCTACGCACGCGCTCGATCGGGAAAAGCGAAAAAAAGAGACCGGAGCCGACCCAAAACAGCACCTGCACGCCTACAATGAGCGCGAGCCACTTGTGCGTCCATGATGCAAAGGCTTGGAGTTTCATGGCAGGCACCATCGAGCCACAACCCGCCGCGTCAATGCGACGAAATTCGCTCCCACCCGACACCGGTCTCCAACCCAAGTCCGCTTCAAACGCCTCTAAAGCGAACTAGTAGCTCTTCGGCAGACCAAGCACGCGTTCGGCAATGAAGTTCAGGATCATCTCGCGGCTGACTGGCGCGATCCGCGCGATCATGGCCTCGCGGAAATAGCGCTCAACAAAGTACTCCTTCGCGTAGCCCATGCCGCCATGCGCTAGCACGGACGACTCGCACGCGCGGAATCCGGCTTCGGCGCCGAGATACTTTGCAGCATTGGCCTCGGCCCCGCACTCTTTGCCCGCATCGTAAAGCGCCGCCGCCTTGAAGGTCAGCAAATTGGACGCTTCCAGCTCCGCCCACGCTTTCGCGAGCGGATGTTGGATTCCCTGGTTCTGACCAATCGGGCGTCCAAACACGACCCGTTCTTTCGCGTATTGCGCCGCACGCCGCAAAGCAGCGCGTCCCAGACCAATTGCTTCGGCCGCGAACAACACGCGCTCAGGATTGAGGCCGGACAGCAAAATCTTGAAGCCGGCGCCCTCTTCGCCAATCAACTCCGCATTGGAGACTTCAAGATCCTCGATGAACAGCGTGTTGCACTCGACAGCCTTGCGGCCCATTTTCGGGATCGGTTGCGCTTCAATGTGTTTGCGGTCGAAGTCGGCATAGAATAACGACAGCCCTTCCGTCGGGCGCTTCACCTGGTCCTTCGGCGTCGTGCGCGCGATGATCAGAATCTTGTTCGCGCGCTGCGCATTCGTCGTCCAAATCTTGCGGCCATTGATCCGGTAGCCGTCATTGGTGCGCTCGGCCCGCGTTTCGAGACTGGACGTGTCGAGGCCGGAATTTGGCTCCGTCACGGCAAAGCATGCCTTGTCCGTGCCGTTGATCGCCGGCGGCAGGAAGCGTTGCTGCTGCTCCGGCGTGCCGAATTTCACGATCGGCATCAGACCAAAGATATTTAGGTGGATCGCGCTCGCGCCGGAGAAGCCTGCGCCAGAAGCGGCGACGGTTTGCATCATCAACGCCGCTTCGGTGAGGCCCAGCCCCGCGCCGCCGACGCTCTCTGGCATCGCGACGCCAAGCCAACCGCCATCGGCGATATCGTTCACGAACGCGCTGGGGAATTCGCCGCTATTGTCGACGTTGAGCCAGTAATGATCATCGTACTTGGCGCAGATTTCTTCGACCGCGTGTTTGATCGCGGCTTGCTCTTCAGTGAGTTCGAGGGCGAACGTCATGGGGTCTCAAATCTCTCAGGCGACAGCGCAGCCCAGCCGGGCTGAATCTCGTTGCCGAACACATACGCGGTTATGATCTCGGCGGTAATAGGCGCCATAAGCCAGCCGTCGCGCGAATGGCCGGCAGCCAACAGAACGCCGTCGCCCGTTGGGCCAATCATCGGCCAGCCATCGGGAGACATTGGCCGAATGCCGGCCCAAGCGCGTTCCGTGAGCTTGATCTCGCCAGGCAGGAGCTGTTCAGCGGCACGGTGAAGTTCGGCCAACTTGGCGCGATCCACCTTCCGGTCAAACCGGTCATATTCGAGCGTCGCACCAAGCACGACATCTTCACGCCGCTGCGCCAGGTAGAAATTGCCGGCCCGAAGGTTCGGGCCGAGCGGCCGTTCGATTTCCACTTCGGCAAGCATGCCCTTGCCTGCGCGCAGGCGCCGTAATCCGGGCGCGGCGCTCATGATCTTGTCGGTCGCCCACGCGCCAGGCGCCAGCACCACCGCATCCGCTTCAAAGACACGGCCGTCATGAGCAGTGACGCTTGTTGGCGTCAGTTCCATCACATCCGTGTCGTAGGCCCGAAGCACGCCCAAAGCATGCGCCTGCATCGCCAGGCCAGTCAGCATGCGGAGCGGATCGAGCGTGCCTTCTGCTTCAACGAAAAGCGCGTGATTCACTCTCGCGCGAAATCCGGTGCGCTTGCGAAACTCGCCTGCGGACAGCGACTGCGCCTTCTTGCCCAAGCGCGCGGCGTTCAGTGCAAACGCGGCCGCATCATCGGCGGAGGAGCGCACCACGAGCGCACCATCGAACCGGACGGCGTCAAACCACTCGGCGCCTTCGCGCATCGCGCGCCAAAGATCGAATGATTCCAGCGCCACGCCTTCGTGCGGGCTTGCCGCGTCACCCACCGGCGCCAGCATCCCGGCTGCCGCGGCAGAGGCGATCGGCGCGTAGTATGTCGGGTGTTCTGGTCCGCTATCGAGCATCCACACCCGCGCACCGCCTTTTCGCAGCCGCACAGCGCAGAACAATCCGATAGCGCCACCGCCAACAACGATGACATCCTTCATGTCTGGCGATGTCTCCCGAAAAGGCGCCAAGCGCAAGGCGGCGCGACGGCACGCCGCGCGGCGCCTTAGGCCTTCTTCGATTTCGAGGAGGATTTCACCGCCGCAGCGACCGCTTCAACGCCCGCCACCAACAATGCTTGCGCCGATACCGGACGCCCTACCGCGGCGGAGAGACTCTTCGCCGCTGCTTCGATCCGCTTCCACGCGGCCGCGTCCACTTGAATCTGCTTTGTGCCAGCCGCCTTCTTTGGCTTTCGCGTAGAGCTTTTCCTGGCGCTCACCGCGCGCACCGCTTTCGTCATGCGGTCAACGTGCGCCCGATCCTTATCCTTCTCCACTTCGGGCAAGCGCGCATAAGCCTTGAACAGCGCCTTCGGCTGCGCCTTGTCATTCTTGTTTCGCTGCATCCAACGTTCGTGGACATAGTTCGACGCCGCTTCACGGTCTCCGGGAAACTGCAATACGGCGTCATAGGCATCGTAGGCCGCAAGCTTATTGTCGGCCTTCGCGCGGGCGTCGAGGCTTGCCCATGGTTTATTTATATCAACCATGACGCCGCCACGCAGGCGAAGGCGCGGCTTGCCACGCTGCTCCGGATTGGTTTCGAGCAACGTCTTGCGCCACGCGTTGTGTGAACGCGAGGCAAAGTAATCAACCGCCGCTTCCCGCACAGGATCGGCTTTTCTTTTGGCGGATCGGGCCATGCCGCCAATCTAGCAGCAAGTCTTTATTAAAGCGCAAATCGCTTCGCCGATCAGGCGCCTCGCCATTCCGGCAAGTCGAACTTCGGATCCGGATATGTGGCGTCCACGAACGTCTTGCCCGCCGCCTGTCCGACTTCAAGCAACAGATCGAGATTCGCACTCTTGCCGTTATCCATCTGATCCAGCGCCTCGAGCGTCAACGCGTCGAGTTCGCGGCCCAGCAAGCGCTCAATCGGCGTCATCGGCGGCACAGGATCGCCGCGCCGCACCTTTGGCTTTGTGTCGAGCACAACATCGATGCGCTGATAGTCCAGCAGCGGAACGCCGCTGATGCATGTGCCGCGCATGTCGCCGATTTCCGAATTTACATGCCAGGGACGCTTCGGCTCCGAGAGAGCCTGCAGCATCATGATGCCCTGCACCTGCGTGTCATACACCATAGCCCGAAGCGCATGCACGCCGCGCAGCCCCGGCGGCAGACCCTGAAAGCTCTTGCCGTCGACGCCCGGCCGGCGCGCGCCGGTGCCGCACGAGGTCATCATCAGATTGTCGGCGCCGGGCTTCCAGCCAAACTTATACGAGGGCTCAAGCGCGAGCATGAGCAATTGCATGCTCGGATTGTTGTTCGCGCTTACCGCGCCATCAACGAAATATCCCTTTTGAATTGGCCGGCGATGTTCGTCGAACTCAATGTCGATGGTGATTTCGTCAAAGAATGTCGGCGCGGCCGCACTCGCGAGCACGAGATCGGTCAAGCGATAACGCTTGTTCGGAAAGATGTTGCTGTCCGCGGGCGGATCGTAAAAAATCCCGAGCGGATGATTGGTGACCACCCAAGCCGAGCCCGTATCGATGCGCTTGGCATGGATCGCGAGCCCGGTCTTCAGCTCCTCCGACCCGATCGTCTTGGTCGACAGCACCGAATGCAGCGCGCGCCGCAATTTCTTTGAGTCGAACTTCGATTGCAGGAAGACGCCGTCGCCAGCGTTCTTTCCAAACACTTCAGGCCCCAGCCTCTGATAGAGCGCGATCATCTCATCGACGCTGAGGCCAAGCGCCAAACCTGATGCGATGATGGCGCCGGTCGACGTGCCGCCGATCAGATCGTAATAGTCAGATAACCGGAAACCGGGAGAACCATGAGCACGTGCGCGGAGCTCATCCTCCAACGCCTTCAGCATGCCGAGTGTCAGAAGTCCCTTCACACCGCCGCCATCGAGCGCCAACACGCGCTTTGGGCCGGTATCAGGCGAAAGGTGCTCGAATAAGGTCTTAGACATGGGTCCCCGCGCAGCCGTTTTAGACGCGCGGGCGCGTCAAAAGAAGACCAACGTTGCCGGATCACGGCCCAAATGCACGGCTTTGAACTCTGCGGCGAGGAATAATCCACCGGCCACGTAGGTTGCGCCGCCCTTTGCTTTCTGCATCGCAAGCGCGCGTGCATCGGAAATCGACTCGGCTATGGCAATTTCCGCACCCGGGTTGGCCTTTCGCGCGTGCATTGCGATGCTGGCGGCTGACGCGCCCTTGTGTTGCGCGGCAGCGCAAATGATCGTTCCAAAAGCCGGCGCAAGCTGATCGATGATTGCGCTGGCGTCTTTGTCGGTCGACACCCCGCACACCAGCACGGCCTCGCGCGCCGCACGCATCGCCTCGAACCCCGTCAATGCGGCGCGGACGGCGACTGGCGTATGTCCAACATCGATGACGATCAGCGGATCGTCACTCAAGACTTCGAGCCTCCCCGCCCATCGGATTGATTGCATTCCGGCGTCGACTTGCGCCTCGCTCAGCGGCGCCAATGCGCGCGCCAAACTCAAAGCCAGCGCCGCGTTGGCGCGTTGATGCTCACCGGCCAATGCGATCGAGCGATCAAGCGGCTCGATATAATCAGCCTTGATGTCGTGGCCGGCGCAGTAACCGTCGATCGCCTGACGAACCACGGAGCGTTCTGGCGCGGCGCCGGCGCCGACAAACAACCGGCCGCCACGCGGCGCGGCCATAACCTTCTCGATTGCGATCGCCTCCAATGTTTCGCCCAGGAGCGACGTGTGCTCAAAATCCAGCGCCGTAAGCGCGACATGTTTCGCTTCGACAAGCTTCACAGGATCAAGACGGCCGCCGATGCCGGCCTCCCAGATCGTGTGCGCGCAATTGCGCGCCGCGAACCAATCGGCGGCAATCAGGAAAAGGAACTCGAACCCGCCTATCGCGGACGCGACGCCGCAGGCATCAATGGCGCCCGCCACGCGTTTCCAGTGGCGCCTGAGTTCGGCATCGGAAATGTCTTCATCGCCGATGCGAAAACGCTCGTTCAGCGCGAAAAGATGCGGCGACGTGAAGAGGCCAACACCGCCGCCCGCTTGCCGAAGCAGCGAGGCGCACATCGCCGCTGTTGACCCCTTGCCGTTCGAGCCAACGATCACCGCGCCGCTCTCGCCAAAGGCGCGAAGATCAACGCCCAGTTCTGCAGCGACGCCCGCGCAGCGCGCCAATCCCGGCCCATCGCCAAACTTCGGATACGGAACGCGCCAGACGTTCATCGAAGAGCAGCATCAAAATTTGCGCGCCATATTTCGACGATCAAATCCCAGCGATCAGCGTCCTCCAAAGTCGCGATCATCGGATTGGAATTGACCTCAATCACCGAATAGCCATCGCCCAGATCAAACAGATCAACGGCAGCGAGTGAAAGACCGATGGCGCGCGCCGCATCGATCGCCAAGGCGCCCATCGCGTCAGGCGCGCCGTCGCGCAAGCCAGAGACGCCGCCGCCAGCGGCGCGATTTGCCGGACCTTCAAGAACGATCTCCTGCCGCGCAAAAGGTATCTCCGTCGCCGAAATCAAATGGCCCTCCGCGTCGCGGCCACGCGCCTTTAACGCCGGTGCCCCGGCATCACGCGGCACAACGCTCACCAGCTCCTGCAAGGTTCGCTGACCGTCGCCAATCACGGAAGTCGGCGTCTTTTGGTAGGAAAACAGCGCCCGCTCGTTGAGCACGAACACGCGAAATTCAGGCGCACGCACAAATGGCTGCACCAGAATCGCAAAGTGCTCAGCCGAGACACGGCTGAGATAGTCATCGAACGCGTCCGCGTTTTCGATGACCTCGGCGTAGAGCCCATTCGACGCCGACAGCGGTTTGCAGAACAGCGGATAGACCGCCGTCGCCGCGCAACGCCTCGCGTCTTCCGGCTCACGCCCGGGCGAACGCATCTGCGACCAGCGCTTGGTCACAAAAAACATCTCGCCCGGAAGAACCGGCACATTGGCCTGTCTCAGCACCTGCGCGCAAAAAGCCTTGTCGCGCGCGATGGAGGCGCTTCGCGCATCGTTCAGCGCGTATGGCGTGCCGGCGCCCGCCGCGAACGTCGCCACGCGCGTCCCGTCGCGCACCTCAAAGAGATAGCCGTCGACGCCATCAAGCGAGCGAAATGCATAACCGCACGCCTCGGCGGCGCGCCGCGCGTAGCGCGCCTGGGCGCTCAGCAAATGCATTGGCTGGAGAGGTGACGCGCCATCTATTGGCAATGGTACCGCCTCCCGGGCTCGAACCGGGGACACCTGGTTCCACAAACCAGTGCTCTAACCAACTGAGCTAAGGCGGCCTATTGCTCGGGGCGCGGAACCTAGCGCCACGCCCTGGCCGAAGCAAGGCGGGGCCAGGTCCCTGATTTCAGAAGCTTAGACCGGACCCCAACCCTGTTCATTGATGTAGTTGCGAATGCGCTGAATGCGATTGTCCGGATTCGGGTGGGTCGACAGAAACTCCGGCGGACGTGAACCGCCGCCCTGTTCCATGCGCTGCCAGAACGGGATCGCCTGGCGCGGATCATAACCGGCGGTGTGCATGTAGCGGATGCCGAGAATGTCGGCTTCCGACTCTTGTTCGCGGGAAAACGGCAGGCTGATGCCCACTTGCGCGCCCAAACCGAGAGCGGCCGCCGCGAGATCGCTGTTGGTCGCGGCGCCTGCGACCTGCACCACGGTTTGCGTTGCGACTTCACGGCTATAGCGCTCGGCTGCATGGCGGCCCGTGACGTGGCCGGTTTCGTGACCGAGAACCGTTGCGATCCAATCGTCGCGTTCGCTGATTTCATAAAGGCCACGGTAAAATCCGACCTGTCCGCCTGGCAGCACGAATGCGTTTTTCTGCGGACTATCGAACAAAACGAATTCCCAGCTTTGGTTGCCGCGGCCGGCTGCTTGCACGACGCGGGTGCCGACAGTTTCGAGGCGGCGTTGCGCGGCGGCGTTGCGCCAAGCCGGCGTCTGCGCCCGCACTTGTTGCCACGATTGCAGGGAGGCCTGCACGAGTTGCGCGTCATCGACGATGATGAACTGATTGCGTCCGGTTTCGGGATTTGTGGTGGTCTCGCAGCCGGCGAGCGCAGCCGCCGCAACACCCGCGGCCGCACCTTTCAGCAGCCCGCGGCGGTCGAGGTAACGCAGCGAGGAATGGACCGAATCCGTCCCGCAGAATTGTTGGCACATGGTTGGATATCCTCCTCGGGCGCTCTGGCCGGCTAGTGGGGCTATTCTCTGCCGCCGGGCGTCGGAGGCAAGCGCGTTTCGCCTCCGATCAGGGCGCTCAAACCTCGACGTGGACAGGCCGGGGCCGCCCCGCTATAGACCCACGCTCCGAAAGACGGCCCCCCGGGGCCGACACCGGTCGCCTGGGTAGCTCAGTCGGTAGAGCAGCGGATTGAAAATCCGCGTGTCGCTGGTTCGATTCCGGCCCCAGGCACCATTTTTTGTTTTAAATCAAAAATTTAGCCTGCCTCTTCGTCACTTGAGCAATGGTTCGAGGGTCTTTCGAAACGGCTCCGCCGCCGCCTCGATCTTGGACTGCATGGCGCGAAACACCTGTAGCGCTTCGCGGCCTTGCTCGGTCACCACCGCACCGCCGCCACGGGCGCCGCCGGTCGCGGCCTCGACCAACGGTTTGCGAAACGCCGTGTTCATCACATCGACCAAGTGCCATGCGCGGCTGTAGCTCATCTTCATGCGCTTCGCGGCCGCCGAGATGGAGCCGGTTTCGGCGATGAGTTCGAGCAGGTCGGCCTTACCCGGCCCCATCGCCCGCTCGCCGCGTGCGATCACTCTCGGTTTGATCTCGATCTTCGCCTTGGTCATGGCCTGCCTCAGAGCGCGTGCGCTTTGACGATAGCCCAAACCTTGACCCCGGGTGCAAGCGCAAGTTCTTCGGCCGCTGCTTGTGTCACCCGCGCACGCAGGACGCCGGCGGCGCCGGCAAGTCGCACCATAACCGAGCCCGACGCTTCAGCATCGACCGCCACAACGTTCACTTCCCAGATGTGACGCGCTGACAGGCCCACAGGCGCAACGTTCGCAAGCAGAACGTGATCTGCCCGCACCCACGCCTGAGCCGCACCCTTGGGACTCGTCATGGTCACGGGCGCACCCTGATCACTCGGATCGAGCAGCGCCTGAAAGTCCGATCGGTTGGCTACCTCGGCGACCGGACCAGAGGCGACGACGCGCCCATTGTCCAGTGCGATCATTTGCGCCGCCAACGCCGCCACATCGTCGATCTGGTGAGTGACGACAAGCATGGGCAGGCCGAAGCGATCATGCATTTCACGCAGCACCTCGAGGAAGGCGCGACGACGCGGTCCATCGAGAGCAGAAAACGGCTCGTCAAGAAGCAGCAGATCAGGCGCCGAAAGCAAAGCGCGGGCGAGCGCCACGCGACTCTTCTCGCCACCTGAGAGGTTTCGGATGGAGCGATCCAGCAGCATCTGGATGTCAAAATAGGTAGCGGCTTCCTGTGGAGTGACGACCGATTTCGTGGCCCGCCGCGCCGCGAAGTCCAAATTGCCGCGCACCGTCAGGTGAGGAAACAGACGCGCATCCTGGAAGACAAGACCAACGCCACGTTGATGCGGCCTCACATGCAGTTTGCGATCGACGTCGTCGAGAATGCGCCCTTTGACTTCAACTCGGCCAATTCCGGCGCCGAGCAGCCCGGCAAGCGCTGCAAGCAACATCGACTTGCCGGCGCCCGAGGGGCCGAACACCGCGGTTACGCCATCAGGCAAGGCAAAGCTCGCGCGCAACGAAAACGCACGACGCCGCACCTGCAAATCCGCAACGAGGCCCGCCGTCATTGCTCAAGCCTCTTGCGGGACCATGCCTGCAACGCTTCGGCCGCGGCGAGGCCCGTTATGGCGAGCACAAAGGACAACCCAGCCAACCGCAGCGCTTGCTCTTCTCCGTCCGGCATTTGAAGCGCCGCATAGATCGCCAGAGGCAGCGTCTGCGTTTCTCCGGGCACGTTCGACGCGAAGGTGATGACCGCGCCGAATTCACCAAGACCCGCGGCGAATGCCGTCACCGCTCCCGCCAGCACTCCCGGCGCCGCCAATGGCAAGGCGACAGTGAGGAAGCGATCAACGGGACCGGCGCCGAGCACAGCCGCTGCCTCAAAAAGACGCCGGTCTGTCGCTTCGAACGCCATGCGTATGGCGCGGACCGTCAGCGGGAAGGTCATCACCGCGGTTGCAAGCGAAGCGCCTTCCGCCGTGAACGCCAGATGCACGCCGAACACATTCTCCAGCCACGCGCCGATCGGGCCTCTGCGTCCAAGCAGCAGCAGCATGAGGAAACCGATCAACACGGGCGGGAGCACCAAAGGCAGGTGCGCCAATCCGTCGAGCAGCATCTTGCCGGGGAATGCGCGGCGAGACAGCAGGTAGGCGAACGCGATCGCGATCGGCAGCGACCAAACCACGGCGCGCGAAGCGACGCCGAAACTCGTCACCAACACGGACCATTCGTTCGCGCTCAGCATGCGCGCGCATCAGTCCGACATGAAACGATGACAGCTACCATTCCTGCTGCACCCTCAGTGCGACGATATCCGCGGTCGCGCCTTCCTGAGCGCCGGGACCAGGAAATGTGTTGGTCTCATTGTCGGCGTCGGCGCGGACATAGTTCAACATCATACGGAAGTACGGATTCCAGTACCAGTTGAGCCCCAGCGTGTAATTGGTCTCTTCGCCGCCGCGGACGCCGTGAAGCGCAGCGCCGGCGCCGACGTTCTCGGCGCTGTTGAGGTCCAGTGTGCTCCACCGCGCCGCGAGTTCCCACGCACCCCAACCGCCTTGCCCCGGGTCGAAGGGCGAGGCCGGCGCGAACCGCGTGAACACACCCGTGCGCGGATCATAGACACGGCTCTCGCCGGTCAGAAACCAGTTGGCCCCGGCATAGGCGCCAGAGAATTGCAGATCCGGGCGTCCGGCGAGCTGGCTCACATCCATCCGCGCCCATTCGGCCTGGAAGCCGAACGGTCCGCGAAACGCCGCCGCTTCGGCCGCCACGAGCTGCACCGTGTCAGCGAAGCTCAAATTGCCGGTGTCGACGAGTCGCGCCGCATCCACCGTGGACTCAGGCTGGGCGCGAATCCGCAGCTGGCTAACGATCGGGTCGGACGTCGTCGCGCGACCTGTCGCGACCTCTCGCCAGTATCCGGAGACGCCCAGATGAAGCAGCGCGTCCGGCCCAACGATGGGGGCAATCGTGAAACGTCCGTTCACGCCGTAGCCCTCCTCGGTGGGAAGCGCGACGCCGTTATTGTTCACGTCGTCGCCATAGAGCCCCAGCGTCCCGGACCATTGTGGCCCGCCCGTTGAAACGCGCACGCCAATATAACGCGTTCCGGGCGCGGTGATCATCGAGGTCAACATTGATCCTTCGACGAAGGTCTGCGCGTTGCTGCGATCGCTGAATGACGCTTCAAGGCCAGTCAGCGGCTTGATGTTGCCGACCGTGACCGCGAGAGGACGCCAGCCATTGTACTGAACATAAAGATCGCGCGCCGCAGAGGCGACCGTGCCCGAGGCGGCAAGATCAAACTCGGCTTGATAGGCAAAATCGTTGAAGGCGACGCCTTGCACGCCGATGCGCGCGCGCTTGATCTCCGTGCCGCCGTTCAGCGCGGGCGAGGTTGGGCCGTCGCCTTCCGACTCGGCTGAACTGAACGTCGCCTGCACGGCGCCGATCAGGTTGAACGAGTTGCGGCCGTTTGGCCCCTCCAGCCGTGGGCCTGGATTGGCGAGGTTGACGCGCCCGTTTTCCGTCTGCGTCTCCACACGATCGACACGGCTTGAAAGGATGGCGCTCATTTCCTGCAATTGTTCTTGGAGTGCGTCGATCTCCGCCTGCTGGGTCTCGATCTGCTGAGCTTGCGTCCGCATCTGTTGTGCGAGCGTGGGCGCCTCATTTGTCGGGATGGTTTCCTGTGCTGCGGCGGTGGCGGGAATACCCGCCAGCAAACCAACCGACAGCAGAGCCTGGCCGATGCGACTTCTCATTTGTGTCCCCCGTGTCATTGCAGGATGAAGCCGAGCCGGCTGAACGTTGCGTCGCCAGCGCCCGATTGCAGGAATGCCGCGAAGGCGCTTGCTTCCGCCGCTCGTCCACCACGGACGACCGCCATCGGATAGGAGATGCGCGGATAGCTGACGGCGGGAAATTCGCCGACGATGGTGACGCGACTGCTGGCGCGTGCATCGGTCAGATAGACGACGCCCGCCGCCGCTTCACCGAGTTCGACGAAACGCAGCGCCGCACGAACGTTTTCGGCGCGAACCACGTCACCTTGAACCGCACTCCACACGCCCAGACTCTGCAAGGCCGCACGGCCATATCGGCCGGCGGGCACACTGTCGGGATCGGCCATCGCCAGCCGGCGTCCATTCAGCGCGCGGTGAAGATCGAAGCCATGGCGAATCTGGAGCCGTAACGGCTCATCGATCGGCGCGATCAGGACGAGCCGGTTTGACAGAAAACTCACGCGCGATCTGGCGTCGATGAGGCGCCGCTCCGCCAGATAATCCATCCATGGCTCATCCGCCGAAATGTAGAGATCAGCGTTGGCGCCCTGGTCAATCTGGCGGGCAAGCACGGAACTGGCCGCGAAGTTGAAAACGGGCCGCGGATGGCCGGCCGATGCGTAAGCATCGCCGAGTTCGTTTAAAGCGTCCGTGAGACTCGCCGCCGCGAACACCCTGATGGATCGCTCTTGCGATTGCGCCCAGGCCGTGGGCGCAAGAAAAACCAGCGCCAACAGCGCCAGCACAATCCGCCGAAAGTTCATCCGAAATCCCCGTTATATCGGCGCGACTATAACGAGGGGTTCGCCTGCCTCATTTGATTGATGTCAATCCGTCTCCTTCTGCAAATCGCGGCTCAACCCAACCTGTAGCCGAACCCCGGCTCCGCGATGATCAGGCGCGGCGCTTGCGCATCATCGCCAATGCGCTCGCGCACCTGACCAACATAAACACGCAGATAGCGGATGTCGGCGTCAGGCGATCCCCACACCGCCTCCAACAATCGCTCGTGCGGGACCGGCTTGCCGGCGTGCTGCGCCAACTCCGCGAGCAAATCGAACTCCTTGCGCGAAAGCTTCACCCTTGCACCGCCCCGCTGCACCGTTCGCTGCGCGAGATCGATCTCTAAATCGTCCACTCTAACCACGGGCTCGACGCCTCGTATCTGGACGCCGTGGCGCAACGCGGAACGCATGCGCGCCAAGAGCTCAGCCACGCCGAAGGGCTTGGTGACATAATCGTCAGCGCCCGCATCAAGCGCCTGAACCTTAGACGCCTCGTCGTTCCGTGCGGTGAGCACTATGATTGGTGTTAAGTCCCCTATCGCACGGCGCTCGGCGAGCAATGTCATGCCGTCTTGATCCGGGAGACCCAAGTCGAGCACCACGAGGTCGGCGCTGGTTTCATTTAAACGATCACGCGCGGACGTGACGCTGCCGGCTTCCCACACAGCATAGCCCTCAGCCTTGAACGTGGCCGCGAGCGTCGTTCGCAACGGTTTGTCGTCCTCAACGATCAGTATCCGTTGCGCGTCATTTGTCATGTTTCAGAGTCCGCGAGTGGCAGGCGCATACTCACCACCGCGCCCGCGCGATCAGTGCGGTTGGCCGCTCCGGTCGAGCCGCCTTGCGCTTCGACAAACCCCTTTGCGATAGCCAGGCCAAGCCCTGTCCCCGGCGGGCGGCCGTCACCCTCGACACCGCGCGCGAACTTATCAAACAGGTTGGGCATCGACTCCGGCGAAAATCCCGCGCCTTCATCAAGCACTTCAATAACGACGCTCGAATCCTGACGAAAAGCCCGGATCAACACCACCGAGCCCTCAGGGGAATACTTCGCGGCGTTCTCCAGGACATTGCCGATCGCCGCTTCGATCAGCGTCGGATCAACAAGCACTTGTGGCAGACCAACGGAAACGTCCCGCGAAATCACCTTGTTGTGAAGCACGCCGCGCATGCGATCCAGGGCATTTTCCACCAAATCGGCCACCTCCGCCGGTTGGCGCTTCACCTGCACCGCGCCGGCGTCGATCCTGCTCATGTCGAGCAGGTTCTCAATAAAACGCGTCAGCCTTCCAACTTCGGTTCGCGCGGTTTCAAGCAACTCGCTTTGCGTAGTGCGATCATGTTTGTCGCCAAATTTTTGCAGGCTCTCTATCACGGTGCGAATAGTCGAAAGTGGTGTCCGCAGATCGTGCGATACCGACGCGAGCAAAGTGCCTTTGAGCCGCTCCCCCTCCGCTTCGACGCGCGCATCCGCTGCTTCGCGTTGATAACGCGAACGATCCAGGGCGACGCCCGCTTGAGCTGAAACCAAATCGAGGACCCGCCGCTGATCCGGATCGAGACGCGGCGCATCGTCCAGCGGACTGATGCCGATGACGCCGACAAAACCATGCTCGCCCGGGATGGGCACGAAGAGCCAACGGGCGCCGTGCAATGTGTCCGAACCGCGCCCGGCTTCACGGCGATTTGCAAACGCCCACTTGGCAGCCGCCAAATCGTCGGCGCCAAGCAACTCCGGACCCGGCGCCTCGCCTATCATTTCCAGTTCGCCGTCGCGCGCCGCGAGCACAACAACGCGGGCAAAGAGCAACCGGCTGGCTGTCACGGCGGTGCTCGCGGCAATCTCGCCTTCGGCCTCCATTCCGACCAAGCCGCGTGCAAAGCCTTCCAAATCGGACGCCCGCCGCGCCTGGCGCCGCGCGATCAACGTTTGCGCCCGCACGCGCGCGGAAACGCCGCTCACCGCCAGCCCAATCGCTATGAAGAAGATGAAAGCGTAAATGTTGGACGGCGTAGCAATGGTGAATGTGTAGAGAGGCGGGATCAACAGGAAATTGTACGTGAGCGCGGACGCCACCGCCGAGAAAATCGAAATCGCCATGCCATAGCGCAACGCCGACGCGATGATCGCCAGCACGAAGACCAGCGAGATATTTGGCAACTCCACGCCAATCCACTGATCGAGCGCAACCGCGAACACCGCCGCCAGCGCGACGAACACGCTTGCACCGACATATCCGCCAGCGCTGCCTAACGACGGAGGACGGAATGCGTCGCCGATCAGCGTGCTGGTCTTGCTCTCATCGCGCGGGCAAATTTCAATTGCGATGTCGCCGGAGTTTCGGACGAGCCGACGGATCAACGAGCCCCGGATCAGCTCAAACCAAAGCGGACGCGCGGCTGCGCCGACAACGATATGAGTGACGTTCTGCTCACGCGCGTGCGCGAGGATCTCGGCGGCGGGATCATCGCCCGTCAGGGACCTGGTCGTGGCGCCGAGTTCCTCCGCAACCCGGAAGGCTTCAAGCAAGGCAGCCCGCGCCGGCTTCGATGCGCGCTCCGATTCCGGGGTGGCGACGTTCACTACTTCCCAGGGCGCGTGGAGCCTATCGGCCAAACGCTTTGCGCGGCGCACAACCGTCAGCGAACCTAATGTTGCATCCACGCATGCCAGCACCCGGTCGGTGGCTTCCCACGGCCCCGCGATGCCATGCTCGGCCATATGGGCGCGCATGGCGTCCTCCACGCGGTCCGCGGCACGCCGGAGCGCCAGTTCGCGCAGCGCCGTGATATTGCCGGCGGTGAAAAAGTTCGCGAGCGCGCGCTGCGCCACCTCCGCCGGATACACCTTCCCGTCCCGCAGCCTTTGTTGCAGCTCCTCGGGCGTAATATCGACGACCTCAATTTCGTCGGCGATGTCCAGGACGCTATCGGGCACGGTTTCACGAACCTGGACCTGGGTGATCTTGGCGACGATGTCGTTCGCGCTCTCCAGGTGCTGCACGTTCATCGTCGAAAACACGTCGATGCCGGCCGCTAGAAGGTCTCGAACATCCATCCACCGCTTTGGATGACTTACGCCTTCCGCGTTCGTATGCGCCAGCTCGTCAACCAGCACCAGTTTTGGCTTTCGCTTCAGAATCGCGTCGAGATCCATCTCCTTCAATGTCTGCCCACGGTAGGAAATCTGACGGCGCGGGATAAGCTCAAGACCATGGAGCAGCTGCCGCGTCTCGTCGCGGCCATGATGCTCAATGACCCCCACGACGACATCGACGCCTTCGCGTTTGCGATTGTGCGCTTCGATCAGCATCTCATACGTCTTGCCGACACCTGGCGCCGCGCCAAGAAAAACCTTCAAGCGCCCTCGCCCTTCCTTCGCCACTAACTTGAGAAGGGCGTCAGGCGACGGACGGGTTTGATCGGAATTTGGCATGTCTTATGGAGTGGATTGACTTAACTGATCTAACGCAAGGTTCAGACGAAGCACATTCACAACCGGTTCGCCTAAGAACCCAAGCAGCGGCGCTTCTGTGTGGGAGGCCACCAACGCCGCAACCTGCTCCTCGGCGAGTCCACGCGCCGCCGCGACCCGCGCGACCTGCACGCGCGCGGCCGCCGGCGAGATATGCGGATCGAGGCCGGAGCCGGACGCGGTTGCGAGATCGGCCGGGATGGCGCCCTCGACACCCGCTTCCCGCAGACGCGTGACATCTCCCTGCACGCGCTCAACGAGCGCTCGCGATGTCGGGCCCAAGTTAGCGCCCGACGAGGCGCTGGCGTTGTAGCCGTCGCCAGCCGCCGACGGACGCGGCCAAAAATACCGCGGCTGCGTGAAGGCCTGCCCGATCAAGGCCGAGCCGACCACACGGCCATCCCGCTCAATCAGGCTCCCGTTCGCCTGCGACGGAAAGACAGCCTGGGCGATCCCGGTGATCGCGAGCGGATAGCCAACCCCGAACAACAGCGTGAACAACGCGATAAGAACAAGCGCGGGACGAAGATAAGACATCAGATTGATCCTTAAGCCAACCCGATCGCCGACACGGCGAGATCGATGAGTTTGATTCCGACGAAGGGAACGACGAGGCCGCCGAGCCCGTAAATCACAAGGTTGCGCGCCAAAAGCTGTCCCGCGGGCGCCGGGCGATAAGGAACGCCGCGTAGCGCAAGCGGGATCAAAGCGACAATGATCAGCGCGTTGAAGATAATCGCTGACAGGATCGCGCTGTGCGGGCTTGAAAGACCCATCACGTTCAGACCTGCGATCTGGGGATAGATCACGGCGAACATCGCGGGGATGATGGCGAAGTATTTCGCCACATCGTTGGACACAGAGAACGTCGTCAACGCGCCGCGCGTCATCAGCAATTGCTTGCCGATGCCGACAATCTCGATGAGCTTTGTCGGATCGCTGTCGAGATCGACCATGTTGCCTGCTTCGCGCGCGGCCACGGTGCCAGTTTGCATCGCCACCCCGACGTCCGCCTGCGCCAAGGCAGGCGCATCATTGGTGCCGTCGCCGCACATGGCGATGAGCCGACCCTTGGCCTGCTCGCTGCGAATGAGTTCGAGCTTCTTTTCCGGCGTCGCTTGCGCCAGGAAATCATCGACGCCCGCCTCCGCCGCGATCGCCGCTGCCGTCAACGGATTGTCGCCGGTGATCATCACCGTGCGGATGCCCATCTGGCGTAGTTCCGCAAAGCGCTCCTTGACGCCGCCTTTTACAATGTCTTTCAGATAAACGACGCCGAGCGCGCGGCCATCGCGCGCGACCGCGATCGGCGTGCCGCCAGCCTTGCCGATCCGATCCGCGATTTGCTGCAAGTCCGGCGGCGAAGACCAGCCGGCGGCGTTGGACTGCCTGAGATAGTCGATCACGGCATCAACCGCCCCTTTGCGGATTTTTGAGCCGTTCCAATCGGCCCCACTCATACGCGTCTGCGCGGTGAACGGAATGAACCGGGCCTTGTGTTCGGTCGGATCGCTGGGGCGAAGGCCGTGGCGCTCTTTGGCCAGTACGACAATCGAGCGTCCTTCGGGCGTTTCGTCAGCAAGACTTGCGAGTTGCGCGGCTTCCGCCAGTTCCTGCTCGCTCACGCCCGGCAGCGGATGAAATTCGGTCGCTTGACGATTGCCGAGCGTGATCGTGCCCGTCTTGTCGAGCAGCAACACATCGACGTCGCCCGCCGCCTCAACCGCACGCCCCGACATCGCCAGCACATTGAAGCGCACGAGACGGTTCATGCCCGCGACCCCAATCGCTGACACCAGGCCCGCAATTGTCGTCGGGATGAGCGCGACGAGAAGCGCGACAAGGGCGATGCCTTCCGCGGCGCCGTTCGCGTACCCCGCAAACGGCGGGATTGCGCCCACCGCCACCAAAAACACCAGTGAAAGCGCGGCGAGCAAGATCGCCAACGCAATCTCGTTCGGTGTCTTCCGCCGGTCGGCGCCTTCGACAAGCGCAATCATGCGATCCAGGAAGGAAGACCCGCGTTCGGCCGTGATCCGCACCACGATCCGGTCGGAGAGCACGCGCGTGCCGCCCGTAACGGCGGATCGATCGCCGCCGGATTCACGAATAACCGGCGCGCTCTCGCCGGTGATGGCGCTCTCATCGACGGTAGCGACGCCTTCGATCACTTCGCCGTCGCCGGGAATGACATCGCCCGGCTCGCACAGCACCAGATCGCCTATCTTCAATTGCGGCGCGGGCAAGTTTTGCACCTCGCCGGATCGCTGATCGACCAGGCGCTTCGCCACTGTCTCGGTCTGCGTCTTACGCAAACTCGCCGCCTGGGCCTTGCCGCGCCCTTCGGCGACCGCTTCGGCGAGATTGGCGAACAACACTGTCAGCCATAGCCAAAGCGTAATCTGTCCGGAGAACAGCGCGCCCTCGCCGTCCATGAGATCACGGACAAAAAACACTGTCGCCAGCAGCGCCGCCACGGCCGTGACGAAGATAACCGGGTTTCGCGCCAGCCAACGCGGATCGAGTTTCTTGAATGCGTCGCCGATGGCGGGCGCAATGATCGACCAGGAGAAGACGGAAGGAGCTGCTTTGTGAGCCATTGTCATCGGCCTCAATAAAGTTCGCCGCGAAGCATCGCGAAATGTTCGGCAATCGGGCCAAGCGTGAGCGCCGGAAAGAACGTCAGACCGCCCATGATCAAGATCACGCCCACCAACAGACCGATGAAGAGCGGGCCATGTGTGGGGAAAGTGCCGCTCGATGCAGGCGTCTTGGGCTTCGCCGCGAGCGAGCCCGCAACCGCCAACATCGGCACGATCATCGCGAAGCGCCCGATCAGCATCGCGAGGCCAAGCGTGACATTCCAGAACGGCGTGTTGGCGGTAAGGCCCGCGAACGCCGACCCGTTGTTCGCGCCCGCAGACGAGTACGCGTAAAGAATTTCGGAAAACCCGTGCGGTCCCGCATCATTCGGCCCGCCGCCCAACGCGCCGCGCCATTCGGGCATCGCGCTCGCGAGCGCCGTAAAGCCAAGGATCGCAAACGGCACGACCAAAAGCCCCAGCATCGTGAGCTTCATGTCTCGCGCCTCGATCTTCTTGCCGAGATATTCCGGCGTGCGTCCGACCATGAGACCAGCCACGAAGATCGCCAGGATAATATAAAGCAAAATGCCGTATAGACCCGCGCCAACACCGCCGACGATGACCTCGCCAAGCTGCATGTTGAAGAGCGTGATAAATCCGCCAAGCGGCATCAGACTGTCGTGCATGGCGTTCACAGCACCGCACGACGCCGCCGTCGTCACCACCGCGAAGAGCGCCGACGACAGGATGCCGAACCGAACCTCCTTGCCCTCCATGTTTCCACCGGCGGCGTCGAGACCGGCGGTGACCAGCGCGTGGTTCGCTTGCGCCTCCGCCCAATAGGTTACGCCAACGCCAACAAGGAACAGCGCGCCCATGGCGCCAAGGATCGCCCAGCCCTGACGCTCATCGCCGACCATACGGCCGAGCACGTTTGTCAGCGCAGCGCCTATCGCGAAGATGGACACCATTTGAAGGAAGTTTGAGAGTGCTGTCGGGTTCTCGAACGGATGCGCGGCGTTGGCGTTGAAAAAGCCGCCGCCGTTTGTGCCGAGCATCTTGATCGCAATCTGACTGGCGACCGGACCGAGCGCCAGCGTTTGCTCGCCGCCCTCCAGAGTTGCTGCAGTCGCGCTTGCGTCCAGCGTTTGCGGAATGCCCTGCCAAACAAGGAAGAGCGCGAAGACGATCGAGATCGGCAGGAGCACGTAGAGATTAGCGCGCGTGAGATCGACCCAGAAGTTGCCAAGGGCGTCCGCGCGCGAGCGCGCAAAGGCGCGGATGAATGCTACCGCCAGCGCAATCCCAGTGCCCGCTGATACGAAGTTCTGGACAGTGAGGCCTGCCATCTGGCTGAAATGACTTAGCGTCGTCTCGCCGCCATAGCTCTGCCAGTTGGTATTTGTGACGAACGACACTGCCGTGTTGAAAGCAAGGTGATCGCTCATCGGCGCGAAGCCCTGCGGATTCAGCGGTAGAACATGTTGTAGCCGCAAGATCGCGTACAGCAGCACAAAGCCCGCCGCATTGAACGCGAGCATCGCGAGCGCGTAACCCTTCCAACTCTGCTCTTCCTTCGCCTTGACGCCGCCCAGCCAATAGAGAGCGTTTTCGAGCGGACGCAGAACCGGCGTCAGGAGCACACGCTCACCGCTGAACAGGCGAGTCATGTAGCCGCCCAGCGGACGCACAAGCAACGCGATCACCGCGACGAAGAGAGCGACTTGAAGCCAACCAAGGATCGTCATTGCCGCGCCCTCAAAACTTCTCGGGGCGAAGCATCGCCAAGAGCAAATAAATCAACACAACAACGCCGGCGATGGCGCATAGAGCGTAGTCCAATCCCATCACGCCCTCCCGCAAGCGAGCACATAGAGCGCAAGCAGAGCGAAACTGCCGATGCCCAAACCAATGAAAATCACGTCGGTCATTTGACGTTTCCTCTCAGAGCGGCGCGATGCCGAGGCGCGTGAACGCCCAATCCAAACCAACCGCCATCGCGGAAACCAGGCAGACTCCGACGACACCGCCCAGCATGGAAATTGCGAACCGGCGCACCTTTGCCAACTTGCTCACAGCGCGCGTTTGATTGGGGGCGCGACGCGATCATCAGCGCGGCGGATGCCGCCCTGCGCGAGCGCCGGCGTCGCCAGCAAGAAGCCGGCCCCGAACAGAATGGGCCCAAACGTCTTCATCCACATGCCTAAGCTCCCTCATCGCAGCCTGGAGGTGGAGCCGGTCGGCATAGGAAATCGATACGAGTCGCGACGATTTCGGGCCCGCATCCGGCATCACGGGTCGTTAAACCGGATTCCCGCGGCCATAGTCCTGCTCCGATTTTCGACCAGGGTGCGGCCATGATCAGATTTCCCAGCCGCCGGGCCGTCGCCGCAGGGAGCCTTGCGCTCGGCTTCACCACTATCGCCAACGCCCACGCGCAGAGCGCCGGCGCCGATAGCATGAGCATCGGATCGCCAAGCGCCCCGCTTCACCTGGCGGAATATGCGTCGCCCGCCTGCTCGCACTGCGCGCACTTCCACGCGACGAATTGGGCCACGCTCAAAACAAATTACATCGACACCGGCCGCGTTCGGCTGACGCTGCATGAAATGCTCACGGCGCCGCCGGCGGTCGCCTTCGCGATGTTTCAGCTCGCGCGCTGCGCCAATGCTGACGGGCCGGAATACTTCAGGCGTCTTGGCATTCTGTTCGAGCGCCAGGCCACGATTCTTTCGTCGCCCACACTTGGCGCAGCGGTCGCCGCGCTCGTCTCCGCCGGCGCGGAGTGGGGCTTGAGCGAGGCGCAGGTCATGACCGGCCTCAACGACAACGCCGGCCGCGAACGCATTCTTCGCGCAATCGACGAGGCGGAAGCGCAAGGCGTGACATCAACGCCGACTTTCTTCCTCAACGGCCGCCGCCTCGAAAACAACTTCCAGCTACCGGACATCCTTACCCGCACGCTCGACGCCGCAGCGAGCCGCTAGGTCGCCAGGTCATTGCGCGCGCGCGGACGCCCGCGAAGCGGCCTCCACTTGCGCGACACGCGGCGTAAGCTCCGCCAAAGCGCGGCCGCTAATATCATGCGTATAGGTGAACGCGCCGAACGGCCCACGCGCCGCGAACGGCACGACCACCCCACCACGCGGCGAACGCGGCGCCAACCGCGCGTCGAGCCGCCGGTTTGGCAAATCGATGATAGCAAGCCCGGGAATACGCAGATCCGTGGTGTTCATCGACAGCGAATCCGAAGCCAATACGCCGTCAGCAATCGCGAAAGTCGCGGACAGGCCCTGGAACGGCGTTTGAGCCTCCGGCGCAATCAACTCGCCGCGCAAGGCGTTGCGGATCGTTGTGGCGACGCCGCCCATATCGACGCCGTGCAAAATCCCCGTGACGACTTCGATGTGAGCGTAGCCATCTGCGCTGTTGATCATCTCGCTCTGCGTTCGCCCCTGAACGCGTACGTTCAGCGAAAGTTCAGCGCGCCCCTCGATGCCGGCGTAGTTGATGGCGTCCGTCAGGAAACGTCGCGCCTCCAGATTGCTGAACGCCAGGTCCTGAGTCATGCGGGTTACAGGCTCACGCGCGTCGATCTCAAACCGCCCGCGGCCGGAACCACCGTACAGCGACACGTTGTGGACGGTCGCCGCCATGTATCCGTCGTTTAAAACGAGGTTGAGACGGCTCGCTTCCACGCGCATGTGCTGGATCAGCACCGCATGGGTGACCAGTTCGAGATCAGCGTTGAACGCCTTCAACCCCGAAAAATCGATCGGCGTTTCGCTCGGCGCTTGACGCACGTCAACGGCGCGCGGCGCGGCCTCGACAGTGGCGATCTCGGCGGTTGCCTGCGGCGGCTGGGCGGCGTCCGGCATGGCGGCGGCGACTTCCGCTTGACCCTCCGTCGGCGGTGGCGGCGCCTGGCCGGAAATGTAGGGGTTTAAGTCAAAATCAAAGAGTTCAAGACGCCCGCTGAGGTACGGCTTTTCGCGGAGCTCTGAGAGCACGAAGTCACCACGTCCGCGCACCTGATCGACCGCAAAACCCGCGTTCGAGAAGGTATATGCGCCGCCGCCAATGGTGAGACGGCCAGTGACGGCAAATTGCTCAAGGCCAACGGCATTCTGCAGCGGCGTGCCGGTCCACGACGCAAGCTGACGCAAGCTCGGCCCCGACGCCCGCACAGTCCCCGCAAGTTCGCCGGACGTCGCAACGGTTTGGCCGCGAAATTCTGCGGTCAACAATTCACTTTGAATATTCAAGACAAGCTGCGTGAGTTCACCACGCGCCGCGGCGCCTGGTCGCGCAATGCTCGCGTCGATTTCAACTTCGCGATCATTGTAGCGGACCGTTCCTTGCGCGCGCATCGGTTCATTGAGGCTTGTCAGCGCCGTTGTGATGTCAGCTTCGCCAACAACCCAACCCGCGCCTTGGCGCGCATCGAAGAAGCTCACTTCGCCATCATTGATGCGAACACTGCGCAGGCTGGTGCGCGCCACGTCGACCGGAGTTTCCGACGGCGGCGTTGTCGTTGGCGGCGGCGTTGTGCTTGCGCGCGGCCGCAACAACCAGTTAGGCTGGCCGTTCGCGTCCACCTCCAACGCCACGCGCGGCCGCTGGAACACCAGGCGGCGAACGTTTACCTGACGATCCAGCAACGGCCGCAATTCGACGCCGATATCGATCTCGTCCGCTGCGATGAATGACGGCGCGCGTCCATTCTCAACATTGGCGAGCGTCACGTCTTGAGCTTTCAGACCAAGCACCGGCCAGTAGCTGACGCCGACAGGGCCATTGATCGTAAGATCGCGGCCGGTCGCGGCTTCCACGTTGCGCTCGATTTCGCCGCGGACGTCGAGACGCAGAACAAGATACGTCAGCACGCCGGCGCCCAGGAGCACCACCGTCACCAGGCTGCCGGCCGCCAGCAGCGCCACGCGCTTCCAACTCATGCGGTTTTCCCCACCGTTTGGCCGCACCCTAGCGGCTAGCGAAACGGGCCGAAATAGCTATCTAGGGGCCATGACCCAGCCAGTTCCAGTTACCGTGCTCACAGGCTTCCTGGGCGCGGGCAAGACCACCCTGTTGAATCGCATCCTGACCGAACAACACGGCAAAAAGTACGCCGTCATTGTGAACGAGTTCGGCGAAATCGGGATCGATAACGACCTCATCGTGGATGCCGACGAGGAGGTGTTCGAAATGAACAATGGCTGCGTCTGCTGCACCGTGCGCGGCGACCTCATCCGCATCATTGAAGGTTTGATGAAGCGCCCAAGTGTAAAGAATGGGGGCGGCTTCGACGCCATTCTTGTGGAAACCACCGGACTGGCGAAACCCGCGCCTGTCGCGCAGACCTTCTTTGTCGATGCAGATGTGCGCGCGAAGACAAAGCTCGACGCCATCGTCACCGTCGTGGATGCGAAGCACGTGCTCGATCAGCTGAAGAACAATGAGGAAGCGGGAGAGCAGATCGCCTTCGCGGACGTCATTCTGCTGAACAAGGTCGATCTCGTCTCCGCTGACGAACTCGCCGCTGTTGAGCGCGCGATCCGCCAGGTGAACTCAACGGCCCGTCTCCACAAGATGCAGCGCGGCGACATTGCGCTGGATAGCATCATGGGTCTCGGCGCTTTCGATCTCGATCGCGTCACCGAAATCGATCCGCACTTCCTGCCGGATCACGATTGCGACGACACCTGCGCGCACCATGATCACGATCACGACCACCATGACCACGATCATCATCACCACCATCATGATCACAGCCACGACCACGTCTCGGCCAGCGGCATCATCAGCGTTTCACTCTCGACCGAAAAGCTCATCAACCCCGAAAAATTGCTGCCGTGGCTGAGCGATCTTACCCAAGCGCGCGGCCCCGACATCCTGCGCCTCAAAGGCATCTTCGCCTTCCCGGATGAACCCAAGCGCTTCGTCGTCCAAGGCGTTCACATGATCGTCGAAGGCGATACGCAGCGTGATTGGAAAGAGGGCGAAAAGCGGGTCTCGCGCCTCGTCTTTATCGGCAAGAACCTCGATCGCGCCGAACTGGAAACCGCCTTCGAAGCGTGCGCGGCGTGACGGCGCAAGTGTATGAAAACGGCCGCCGCCTCGCGATCGGCGCGGGCGCCACATCAGTCCATTGGATCGGCGGCGAAGCGCTCTTCGCGCTGAGCGACGGCAGCGTGCTCGCGGCAGCGCGGGAAGGCGACATCCGCCGCATCGCCGCGCACGACGGCGTCATTCTCAGCGCGGCGCTCCATCCGGACGGCAGGCGCCTCGTCACCGGCGGCGACGACGGCGCCATCAAATCCATTCATCCGGGCGGCGAAATCACCACGCTCGGAGAAGTCCGCAAATGGGTCGATCACCTCGTCGCAAACGCGGCCTCCGGCGTGATTGTCGCTGGCGTCGGCAAGGACGCGATCGTTTTCAAGGGCGACAAAGAATCCCATCGCTTTGCGCATCCGTCGACCATCGGCGGCCTCGCTCTCGACGGCAAAGGCCGGCGTCTCGCCGTCAGCCATTATGGCGGCGTCACCATGCGCCTCGTGCTCGCGGCGGACGACAAAGGCAACGCGCTCAAATGGGCGGGCTCACACCTTGCAGTAACGCAATCGCCCGAGGGCGAATACGTCATCACCGGAATGCAGGAAAACGCGCTGCACGGCTGGCGCCTCCCGGAAAAAACCGATTTGCGCATGGATGGCTATCCCACCAAAACGCGCAGCTTCTCCTGGGACAAACGCGGTCGCTGGCTCGCGACATCCGGCGCCAACTCAGCGATCGTGTGGCCGTTCGTCGGCAAACTGGGACCACAAGGCAAACCGCCCATGCAGCCTGGCGAACGCGAGGCGCTCGTCACCGTCGTAGCATTTCATCCGACGGAAGAGGTATTGGCGATCGGCTATGCCGATGGCGCGGCGCTCATTGTGCGCCTCGCCGATCAGATGGGCATGGAACTCGAAGAACCTGGCGAAGGCGCCGTCAGCGCACTCGCATGGTCGCCTGATGGCAAACAGATCGCACTCGCCGACGAGGCCGGCCGCGGCGCGATTATCAACGTTTAAGCGCGCGTCGGGCGCTGTGCTTGCGCCGTCAGCACCTGATCCATCACGCCGAACACGCCTGATATTTCATCTACGATGCGCCGCGCCCGCGCCGGATCGACGAGCGGCTTAAAAAGATCGCCCGGCTCAAACAAATTGCCGCCCTCAACCGCAACCAGACAATCGCCGCCCTCGAACGCGCATCGAAGACGCTTGCCATGGAGCTTGGTCTCCAACTCCAGCAACCGCTCCATCATGACCGGATGCAAAAGGTAGCGCGCTTCGACCTGATCCGTGCCCCAAATTTCAAATGCCCGCTCCAATCGCGCATCGACCAGGCGCACCCGCTCCAGCTTCCTGCCAGCCGCATCGCCGCCACCGAATACGTTGAAGACCCCCGCATCGCGCCGCACGATCGTGACACCCAGGAACTCGCGCGGGAAATGCATGCGAACGAGCTGACCGCGAAACACCGTCGTGTAGCGCGTTCGGCCCTTGCTATCCGTACGGCGCTGCTCGAGATGCCCTTCATAGAGTTCGAACGCCGACCCTTTGTAAGCGCCCTCAAACAAGTCTTCGAAACGCGATCGCGAAAAACCCGGCACGAGGTTCATCGATTGCAATCGATCGAACGCCGGCGGCGTGAAGCCCGAAATCGTGAAGGTCGCGCCCATCGCCTCCGCTATCGCCGAACAATATTGATGCTTCAGCGTTTGGCCCACTTTTGCCAACGGTTGATACGCGAACAGCCACACGAACACACCGGCCATCAAGAGCAAGACCGCCGCGATATCGAACTGGCGCCAGATCAGGAAACCACCGAAAGCGATGGCAGCTGCAACGCCGCCGCCGATGAGCAAACGCTGCTTGAACTTCGCGACCGCGCCCAATCGATCATTCTCATTGGCGGCAAAGCAGGGCTCGATGCGCTCCTTGTAGAGCCGATCGAACGCGGCGTCGTCCAGGCGCCCGAGGTCGATGGCTTGCGGATCGCTCACGCCTTGAGCGCCCTAAGTTGCTTCAACCCGTCTTCCACGGAAATCACCGGCGCATAGCCCAACTCGCGCCGCGCTTTCGCATCAATCAGCACACTATCGCGCGACATGATCATCGCGCCGAAGCGCGTTAAGGGCTCGCCTTTGAGATTGAACGCGCGCCAAGCGCCTTCCATCACGCCCGCCAGCGTATCGGCAACCCAAGAGGGCACGCTTTTATCCGGCAAGGTGATTCCGCGCGTCGCGGCAATGCCGGAGATCATCTCCTTCATCGTGCGCACGCCGTCATCAAGGACGAAATATGCCTGCCCGCCATTGCCCTCGGTCAGCGCGAGTTCAATGGCATGCACGAGATTGGCGATGTGCGTCGTCGATGTCTTGGCCTGCCCGTTATTGATCCACATCCACTGACCGGTCTTGGTCATATGTTCGATTGTTGGCAGCAACGTCGTATCGCCTGGTCCCCAGATGAAGCGCGGCCGCAGGATGATGGTTTGAAATGCGGGCGCGTTGGCCTGCTCAACCAGTTCTTCGGCCCGCGCCTTGGTCCACGAATACGGATAGGGCGAATTCGGCGCGCGCGGGTAGGTTTCGTCCACGCCGCGCAGGTGCTGACCGCGCCACAGCACGCTCTCCGTACTGATATGGATGAAGCGCTCGGCGCCCGCTTCGCGCGACGCCTTCAGCACGCGATCCGTGCCGTCGATATTGAAACGCTTCCACGCCTCAACCGGCCCCCATTGCTCCACAAAGGCGGCGCAATGAACGATCGCCTCGGCATCGCCGATATGCGCCGCCGTCACATCTTCCAGATCGCAGCGCACCGGTGTGGCGCCCAGCGCTCTGATCTTTGCGTCCGACTTTTCCGAGCGCGACATGGCGCGCACGTCATGGCCCTGCGCGGCAAATTGGGTGATCGCCGCGCCGCCAACAAACCCCGAGCCGCCGGTTACAAAGATCCGCATCAGCGCATCCCCAATATGGACCGCCGGCGTCCCGCCGGCCAGCAGCGGCGTTTGCCGGCGGGACGCCGGTGGTCCATATTTCTTCTCACGCCGAACCTCTGATCTGTTCAAGCGCGTGTTTCAGCTTCGTCGCGGACGCCGCCGCATCCGCCCGTCGCTCGCGCAATTCCTCGACCACCTCTTCCGGCGCCTTCTCGATGAACGAAGCGTTGCCGAGCTTTGCATCCATCTTGCCGACCTCACCTTCGAGCTTGGCGATCTCCTTGGCGAGCCGCGCCGACTCCGCCGGCAGATCGACCACGCCTTCAAGCGGCAACGCCACCGTCGAGCCATCGAGCACAAACGTCACCGAACCTTTTGGCGCCGCGTCAGCGCTGGTCGAATACTCAAGCCGCGCCATCCGATCGATCAGGTCCTGATAGCGCTCCAGACGCACTTGCGTCGCCGCATCCGCTCCGATCAACAGCAGTGGGATTTTGGCGCCCGCCGGCACATTGAGCTCGGAGCGGGTAGAGCGCGTTTCTTCGATCAAGCGCACCATCCAGTCGATCTCCGCCTCGGCGTCAGCATCAATCAGATCGTCGCTCAATTCCGGCCAAGCTTCGACGATCAGCATGCCCTTGCGCTTGGCGCCGAATTCGCCGAGCCGCGTCCAGAGTTCCTCAGTGATGAACGGCATGAACGGGTGCAGAAGGATCAATATCTGATCCAGAACCCACGCCGCCGTGCGCCGCGTCTCGAGCTTCGCCGCTTCATCTTCGCCGTTCAGCAACGGCTTGATGAACTCGAGATACCAGTCGCAATAGACGTTCCAGACGAACTTGTAGAGCGCGCCGGCCGCCTCATTGAAGCGCCGCGCTTCCAGTTCCCGCGTCACCGCCGCCGCCGCTTTCGCGGTTTCACCGACGATCCACTTGTTGACCGTCTGCTCCGGCGAGCGCGGATCGTACTCGTCCCACACCGCGCATTCATTCATCTGCGCAAAGCGCGAGGCGTTCCAGAGCTTGGTGCCGAAATTGCGATAACCTTCGATGCGCTGTTCGCTGAGCTTGATGTCGCGGCCCTGCGCCGCCATCGCGGCAAGCGTGAACCGCAGCGCATCAGCGCCGAACTTATCGATAAGGTCCAGCGGGTCCATCGTGTTGCCCTTGGACTTCGACATCTTCTGGCCCTTGGCGTCGCGGACCAGCGCGTGAATATACACCTCGTGAAACGGCGCTTCCTTCATGAAGTGCAGCCCCAGCATCATCATCCGCGCGACCCAGAAGAAGATGATGTCGTGGGCAGTGACGAGCGTTGACGTCGGATAGAATTTCTTGAGTTCCGGCGTCTTCTCCGGCCAGCCCAGCGTCGAGAAGGGCCAGAGGCCCGAACTGAACCAGGTGTCCAGCACATCTTCGTCTTGGCGCAGTTCCACGGCTTTGCCGTAATGCTTCTTCGCCGCGCTCTCGGCGGCGTCTTCGTTCGCTTCCACGAACACGTGACCGTCCGGCCCGTACCAAGCCGGAATGCGGTGGCCCCACCAAAGCTGGCGCGAGACGCACCACGGCTCGATGTTGCGCATCCACTGGTAGTAGGTCTTCGTCCATGCCTCCGGCACGAACTTGGTCTTACCGGTTTCGACCGCCGCAATGGCGTTCTTCGCCAGTTCGCCCGCGTTCACGTACCACTGGTCGGTCAGCATCGGCTCGATGACGACATTCGAACGATCGCCGAACGGCTGCTGGATCTTCTTGTCCTCGATGCGATCGAGCAGACCGATCGCTTCGATATCCTCGACCACGCGCTTGCGCGCCTCGAACCGATCCAGCCCGCGATACTTCGTCGGCACATGCTCGGCATCGGCCATGCGGCCTTTCGTATCCATCAGAATGTACATCGGCAGATTGTGCGCACGCGCGACCTTGTAGTCGTTGAAGTCATGCGCGCCGGTGATCTTCACCGCGCCCGAACCAAAGTCCGGATCAGGGTACTCATCGGCAATGATCGGAATGTAGCGATCCGCCAGCGGCAGCAGCACGCGCTTGCCGACGATCGGCGCGTAACGCGTATCGCTCGGGTGCACCGCAACGGCGCCGTCGCCCAGCATCGTCTCGGGGCGCGTCGTGGCGATGGCGATGTAGTTGCGCGTTTCCCACTCGGTCGATTTGCCGTCCTCGTCGTAGGCGATCGGAAACTCGTAGGTCTCGCCGTTCTCGAGCGGATATTTGAAATGCCAGAAGTGGCCGTTCACTTCGCGGTTCTCGACTTCGAGATCGGAGATCGCGGTCTCGAAATGCGGGTCCCAGTTCACCAGGCGCTTATCTTTGTAGATCAGCCCTTCTTTGTAGAGCTGAACGAAAACTTTCAGCACCGCCTGCGAGAGACCTTCATCCATCGTGAAACGTTCGCGCGACCAATCGCACGACGCGCCAAGCCGGCGCAGCTGATTCATGATCATGCCGCCCGACTCTTCCTTCCACGCCCACACGCGTTTCAGGAATTCTTCGCGGCCCAGCGAGCGGCGATCCTCATTGCCGCCAGCCTGCGCAAGCTGGCGCTCGACGACCATTTGCGTCGCGATGCCGGCGTGATCGGTGCCAGGCTGCCAAAGCACGCTCTTGCCGCGCAGCCGTTCAAAGCGGACGAGCACATCCTGCAACGTGTTGTTGAGCGCATGGCCGATATGAAGCGACCCGGTTACGTTCGGCGGCGGGATCACGATGCAGAACGGGTCCGCCTTCGGGTCGTTCTTGGGCTTGAACGCGCCGCTGTCTTCCCAGGCCTTGGACCAATGGGGTTCGACTTGCTTTGGATTAAACGTCGTCTCGATCATTCCCCAGCCTATAGCAGGGCAAAGGCAGGGCGCGCGAGATGCGATCTCGCAACCGCACAATGCAATCTCCGTCATCCTAGGGACTCGCGCAGCGAGAGCCCGGGATCCAGGGGCAAACGATGCGGCCGTGGCTCTGGATCCCGGGCTCTCGCTGCGTGCGCCCCAGGATGACTGAGACACACAAAGCAAAGCGCCCCGGCTTTCACCGGGGCGCTTCTTTGTTCTTTTGCCTATTCGCTTAGCGCGACATGCGCGCGATGCGTTCGAGTTCCGCCTCGACGCGGGCTTCCACAATCGCGGCCAGATTCTGATCCAGCCATTCCTTCAACATCGGCTTCAACAATTCACGCACGACGCCTTCGACCGTCTGACCAGCGGTATCCGCAATACGCAGCGAACCGGCGAGGCGGGCCAGCGACCCCGCGGCCGCCGTTGTCGTCGGCTTCGAGAGAATGGTGTCAATCGCCGGCTCGGCAACGACGTGGCGCGGCTGCGGGGCGGTGACGACTTCAGGCACGTAGGTTTCCTTTTCGGCTACGGCCTCTTCGACCGCTTCGAATACAATGTCGTCATCCGGCGTCGGCGCAGCGACGTGTTGAACCGGCGCCGGCGCTGGCGGCGGCGCGTCGGTTTGCGTGAGATCGAGCACAGGCGCAGCATTCGGCGTCTGCTCTTCTTCGGAAATGATCCGGCGGATGGACGCCAAAATCTCTTCCATTGAAGGTTCGGCCTGTTGGTCTTGAAGCGCCATTTCCAGCCCCGCGGAATTTTCGCAAACGAGTCGCTTGCGTCTCAAAGGTTATTGACCAAGGCGATTCGGGTCCACCTGAGCGTAGCTGTTCCTGCACACGCACAGGCGACTCGCATCGCCCTCTTGTGCGCATGCTGTCCGCGATGAAATAAGGGATCGTTAATGTGCGCTCCGGCGCGACATTGTTGCGTTTTCAGAACGCGAAGCTCGGCGGCTTTGAAAGTCCCGGCACGACGGGCGGCGCCGCGTCGAACGCCGAACGGTACGCCGTCGTATCCGCCGAGCGCGTGTAAATTCGCGCCGAGCCCGCGGCGCCCTGGCGCACAATCACGCCGAGACGTCCGCCTGGGGCCAGTTGCTTCAACCAAGCGTCAGGCACGATCTCGGCGGAGCCGTTGAGCAGGATGACATCGTAGGGCGCTTCATCAGCCCATCCATCAATCGCGGCGGTCGAGACAGTCTTCGCGTTCGCAACGCCGACCGATTCCAAAGCAGCCTGCGCCGCAAACGAGAGATCCGGATCGAGCGTGACGACATCCTTGCAGCATGCCGCCAGCACCGCCGCGCCGTAGCCGGTCGCGCCCGCAATCTCGAGCGCCCGATCGCCGGACTTCGGCGCCAGCTCCATGATCAGCTTCGCCAGGTCGCGCGGACGCATCAAAGTGCGGCCATCCGCAACTTCCACTTCGAGATCGCCGTAAGCGATCGTGCGTTTGGCCGCCGGCACGAAGCGCTCGCGCGGCAGCGTCCGCATGGCATGGAGGATCCGCGGGTCGGTCACGTCGCTCGGACGAACCTGACTTTCGACCATGAAGTCGCGGGCGCGGGCGAAATCCATCAACAGCTCCAGTTTGCGCCCCGGTTAAGCCGGTGCGAGGTCAGGGGCAAGTGCGTCGCGTCGCCCTTCGACAGGCTCAGGGTGACGCGATTTCATGGGCCGGCTGCCCGACGGCGTCAGCCTGAGCCTGTCGAAGGCGGCGCCCGGCTCAATCAGCGGCACATGTCGTCGCGGCCGAGGTCGAAATGCAGGTGGTCGCGGTGGGCGCGGTTGTAGTCCGGCGAGAGGACGGCCCGAAAATAGTCGCAAGCCCCATCCCGGACATCGCGGAGGAACAGGCGGTCGCGCTGATTGCCCCGCCAGCCTTCGGCGACCGTGACCATCCGGCCATTGGCGAGTGTGAAGCCCTTGATGTCCACCGCGTTGGCGTGTGCGTGTTCGCTCAGCCGCCGATCCCTCCGGCCAGCGATGCGACGGCATTGATACGAAGGCGCGGCCAGCTCGATACGGGCAATATCTTGTCCATAGCGACGCTGCGCGGCGGGACGCGCAATATCACGCTCCCACATGACCAAGGCCGCAGCCGCGGCGCAGCTGCTCGCCACAGGCGCCGAGTACGCATGAACGGATTGGCTAAGTTCGACGGCGTTTCGATAGCCGCATCCATTCGCGCCCGCTTCATCGGGAATAGGCTCGGTCTGAAAGCCCGCACCCGCAATGGCGGCGCGGCACGCCGGCACATCGGTGGCGAAGTCGGCGATGCGGGACGCACGCAGCGCTTCCGGCATCAGGTCGGCCTCTTCAGGCGGCGGCGAGCCAATCAGCAGCATCAGCATGATCAGCGCCAGCCCGGCCAAAGCCGACGCCGCCCAGATGCGGGCGCGTTCGTGCTCTGCCTTCGACGGCGGTTTGAGGATGCCTAAAATGCGCATTGAGGAATTGAGCGCCTTGACCGATTCCGGTCGGGACGCCTAGGAGTGCCGCCCCGTCGCGGTCATATAGCGGCGGCTGAGGCCTCGTGGCGGAGTGGTGACGCAGAGGACTGCAAATCCTTGCACCCCGGTTCGATTCCGGGCGAGGCCTCCAACCCTTCTCCACAGATAAATCCCCTACGCATCAACGCTTTCGCAGGCTTCGTTAGCCGGCGTTTGCCAATTAACGCGTTCTTTACCTGTTAAGATCATATTCGCCTTGTCTTCCCTTGGAGACACCCCACCATACCCAACGCCTTCGAGGGCCCCGCAAGGGGCCCTCGTTTTCCTTTGCGACCCCTGCAGCTCAGCGCAATCGGGACTTTTCCCCTGGCGCCGAACTTGATAGAGACCCCGCTCGCTGCTTTGGCGGCGACGAAGATGTTCCTCGGTAGCTCAGTGGTAGAGCAATCGACTGTTAATCGATTGGTCGTAGGTTCGAATCCTACCCGGGGAGCCATTCTTCTTTCTTCATTGGTTGGTTGGATTTTTTGTCTCAGCCCGCAGCCTCACGGCCGCGGGCTTTTGTTTGTCCGCCACTCAGGGGCCCGCAGGCGCGCCGCCGCGCCGTGCGGCGGCGAAACCGGCCAACGCCGCCCGCCAAGCCTCGCCCGCACCGGCTTCGCTCTCAACCGCGCTCGCATAC
>JAEUMT010000055.1 GCA_016791365.1 Hyphomonadaceae bacterium
GAAACCAAGCGCCAGATCCGCGCCTACAGCGACAACTTCGCCTTCCGCCGCCGCGAGCCCTGGTCGCACTGAGCGCCGCTTGTGATAGAGCCTGAGCCACGGCCCCGTAGCTCAACTGGATAGAGCATCCGCCTTCTAAGCAGCCAAACTGGCTTTGTTCTTTTGGCGCTGAACGCGTTGTAAATGCTGCGCTTCCGAGAAATTCCGCGAACGAGAACGCGCGTTTCTGCCCAGAATTTTTCCTGAACGAACGGCGAATATCGGGGCAAAAACTGGGCGCCCAAACCACTGCCTTATGCATAGGCGAGAGCGAACAGAGGTAAGAAATTCTAATCGTCGCGCGCGCCGAATGCGCGTGCGCTCGCGTCACTTCAAGCGCGCAAGTCTCTCAGCAGCATGATCCATGTCGACGGCGGCGTAGCGCTGCACCATCGAGAGTTCGCGCCAGCCGCCGAGCACCTGCAGGGTGCGCAGGTCCATGCCCTCACGGACGCACCACGTCGCCCAATGGTGGCGCCAATCGTGGGGACGGAAGTCCGATATCTTCGCGCGCTTCAATGCGGCCACGTGGGCGCGCCGCATCGGATTGGACCCCGCGCCGGTCTTACGCGTGTCCGGATAGGGCGTTCCTCGGTTCGACAGGAACAGCGGATCGATCTCTTCGCCCTGGCGGGTTGTGAACGTGCGCTCACGCTTCTCCTCGAGAAGCGGGATCACGACTTCTCGGGTACGCGGGTGGAGCGGCACCCAGCGCGATTCCCCGTTCTTCGAGCGCCTGATGAACACCGCGCCGTGCGGCCCTCGATCGAGCGCAATGTCGGGACGCTGAACCTGGAGCGTCTCCTGCGTCCGAGTGCCTTGGTAGCGCAAGAAGATCGCAATCCGCTGCGCATGCTTTGGGTAGGCATCGACCAGGCGGTCGGCCTGTTCGATGGTGAGCCAACGAACCAGTTCGACCCGCTTCGTGCCGATAGGAATTTTGGGAAACTCCACGCCGCCGCCGGCGTGGGTGAAGACCTGCCTCAGCGTGATCTGGTAGCGGGCGAGTGTGTTCGGCGCCCGGCCGGGCAGTTTCTGGCGGCAAAAGGTTTGCCACGCTTCGGCGTCGAAGTCCCTGAGCGCCATCGGGCCGAAATGGGTGAGCAGGAACTCCAGCCGATAGCTGTCGCCGCTCGATACTTGCCGGACGTCGAGCAGGCGCGCGACGGCGTCGGAGAACAGCAACGGCGGTCCGTCACCCGCAGGCGCGGCAAGACCCAGAACGAGCCGTGCGCGAATTTCCCGCTCTAGCCGGTCCGCATAAGCGCGCGCCGCGCTTTCAGAAGTTTCGCGCGTGCTTCGCTCACGGACTTGTTCGCTCCGCCCCTCGGCCTGAACTGTGCCTCTAACGTGCCAGATTTCGCCGCGCTTTCTGAGTTGCAGCATGTGATCGCCTCCATCAGCACTGCGAGCTGAGCGGGGGTGAGCCGCATCTTTGCGCCAACGCGCGTGTAGGGCACGCCGTAGCGACGCACCATCTCACGAACGACCCGAACAGGATCGTTGCTCTCGATGCGTAGTCGAGCCGCGACTTCGAGCTCCGTAAGGAGCGGCGCCGGCGCATCGGCGAAGATCGTTTCCGCGTCCATAGTGCGCGCACGCTAACGCGCGCGCAAACGCATGGCCGCACGCGGCAACCAACGGCACCGATCAGGACGCTTGACGGGAGAATCATGCGCGAGCCCTCCGAACAGCGACGGCGAGCGCTTCGATCAGAACGCGGGTGACAACGACGGCGATCACCACCGCGAAAAAGATCATCGATGGATCGTCAGGATAGTACGCGAGCATCATCTGCAGCGTCGCCATCGCAACGCCGATGGGCGCGAGCCACACCAGCGCGTACAGCAACAGCACGCGTACGAAGTCGAACACGGCGCCCAGCACGATGATCAAGATGATGGCGGTCAACAGCACGATGCGCCTCTTGCGTAGCAGGCGTCATCGCGAGGGCCCGAACATGTGCCGATCCCGGCCCAACGGAATCTGGTCACTTCCCGCTTAGAGCGAGGCGAACAAGGGCTTCTGTCGCTCTTGTGCCAAAGCAGGCGAACGCTTGCAAGGACAAAAAGAGAACGCATACGTTCCTGCCATGGTGTGGTGGAACGATCGCGAGCGCGGCATCCGGCTCGGCGCGAGCACGACACTTGGTCTGAGCGTGTCATGCACAAACTGCCAGCACGTCGCGCGCATTCGGTTGGATGTGGCGCTGAGACTTTGGGGCGAGCGCACATTCGCGCGCGACATCGCGCAAGATCTGCGGTGCTCGCGTTGCGGGCTGCGTGCGGCCTGTGTGCAGGTGTTGTCTGATAGTCGACCGCCGCATGCGATCGCCGACGATCCGGGCGGCGGCTTTTTGCTCGGTCCGAACTATCCGTGTGTGGACCCGCCGCTGTCGCCGGCGGCGGAAGCCGCCAAGGCGCGCGGCTGGGCGTGGTGGGAGTCGTAACGCTCACCGATCCAGCAGCCCCTTGCGCAGCTGACGGGCGACTTGCTGCTGCTGGGCAAGCGAGCGTTCGACGCGCTCTCGCACCACGCGCTTACGAATGTCGAGATGCAGCTCCATGGCTTTCAGCTGGTCGCGCCAGCCGTCCGCCATACGAAAGACGCCGCCGGTCATGCGCTTGGCGAGTCCCAAGCGTTCAAGCTCGCCGAGCCGCGCCTGCAGCGCTTGCTTCAGCGCCGCATTGCCGTTGGGCGCGTCGAGGTCCGCTGCCTTCACGCGGCCTACGTTCGCCTGTTTCTCGATCATCGCGTCGAGCCGGGTTGGCCCATGTCGGCGCGTTTCGCGCTCAAGCGCGGTGCGCTCCTGTTTCGGCGTGCGGCGGCCGAGCCAGTCGGTGGCGACGTCCCGCGCCAGGCTGCGGAAGCCGTGCTTGATGAAGTCCCGCGGCAGGACGAGGTCCTGGCCGTTGGCGCGCCGCCCGCGAAGAATGATGTGGGTGTGCGGGTTGTCGGTGTCGTGGTGGTCGATCGCGATCCAACTCAACTTCGTTCCGAGCGAAGCGCCGGCGCGTGACATTACCTCCCGCGTGAAGGCCGGCAGATCTTTCAAACGCGCGCCTTCCTCGGCGCTCAGGATGATGCGGAAGTGCCGGAGGTCAGACTTAGCCCAAGTCTCGAGCCGCGCGGCGCCATCGGCGCTCGCGCCGGCAGCATCGTAGAACGAGCCCCGTTCGCCGTTGCGCTGCAAATAGTCGGCGTGAGCCTGCGTATCGCCTCGTTGCTTTGACTCCGCCGGCGCCATCTCATCGAACGGCGGGCCGTCACGGGCCGTCGCCGCATCGCGGGCGACATACTTGGCGTGAGCTTTAAGCGCGACGCCGCCGCCTCCGGCGTGAGAGAAGTAGTGGATCTTGACCACCGCGCGCTGGCGGCGATCGAACCCAGCGCCAACCTTTGCCTTCGCGTTCGCCATGGCTATGCGCGGCGGCTTCTTCTTCAACTTGGCGCCGAGTTGCTTCACGAGAGACTGCGCTTTCGATGAACCGCCGCTGACGGCGCCGTGCTTCTGCTTGACCTTGCCAACGAGTCGCTCGCGGTCTGGCCGCGTCATGTGGATCGAGCGATCAGCGACAAACTCGGTCTTGCCGATTGCCTCCGTCGCAAGACGCGAGGACCGGATGAGGCGCTCGTAATTCATCCCGCGTGCTCTTTGTCGCGGTCTGTACGGCGGGCCGTGAACACGTTTGCGGGCCGTGAAAAACTAAACGCGCGCAAGCGCTTTGCGCGGCCACGGGCCGCGCCTTTATCTTGCCCTACGTCCCATTCGCGGCCCGTCTCAACCATCAGCTAGTCACCCGGCAGTTGAGGTCAACGCGAACGGACGCCAAACGCCTTCGATCTTAGACGTTCGCACGACGCCCCAGTAGCGACTGTCGAAGCTGTCTTCGGTATCGCCAAGTAAGAACACTTCGTTCGCTGACAATGTTCGACAACCAGACCAAATCGGCAGCATGCATCCAGCGGAGTCTCGCTCGTGGCGATGCGCCGCCACTGTGCCATTGATCGTCACTACGCCCCTTGCCGCGCAGACCGTATCGCCTTCAGCGCCAACCACACGCTTGATGAACCGGTCGCCGTCGTCAACGAAGCCGCGAGCGTGCGCATAGTCATGAGCGACGTCCGCAGCCCGCACAGTCACAACTGCGTCGCGCGTCGCTGTGGCGTTCGTCCGCACATAGAGGCCGACTGGAATGGATGGACTGTGGTTGTAGAGGACGACGTCGTTAGCTTTGAACTCCGCCACAAAAACGCCAGCAGCCACCGTCGTGACTAGTAAGAAGAAAAGCCCACTTCTTGAGCTGGAATATCGCCTTCGCCACGGCGGTTCCGAGGTGGATTGAGAGCCTGACATGGACTCCGCTATTGCTACACCATCCTCCAAGCGCGGCACCCGAAGGCACCCACCGCGCTCACTAAGATTGGTCCGGCTACGAGCACAATTGCGCGTAAACGCGGCGGTGCGCCGTCACGCTTGCCCTTCGGGCTGGTCAAGAGTTTCTTGTTTGGGCGGGCGGGCGCGGACATGCGACCAGGATCGAAGCCGAATGGCCGAGACCGCGGGACGCGGACTCGGTGCGCAGCACGAGAGCCTGGTGCGCCGGCATCGCCGGCGCAGTCGCCCACACTGATGCGAAGCAACACACTCAACGTATCAAGAGCAAGCGACGCCTAGCGGCGCGCAGCGGACGCCGCGGGTCCGTTACGGACCCCCGTGTCTTGATCGATGGTGTCTTCGTCGCTCTAGGCGCCGGTCCGCGCGTCAGTTGTCTCGCCTGCTGACATGTCGGTGGGCGTGTGACTCGCGAGGCGATGCAGGCCGGAAGCACCGGCGAGAAGGGTTCGGACCTTCATCACCGGCACGATGCCGCTACTCGGCTGCCACAGCGGTGTGTTCGGCGGCATCCCTTGCTGTGCAAACACCCACCCGCAGCGGAACAGGCAACCAGGCCTTCCCCTTGAACGCGCGCTTCACCCGCGCGAGCACGTCCTTCTTCGCTGACTTCTCAAGTTTGGCGCGATCGATCGAGGGCATCACTTCCGCGATCGCTGTGATAACGACATCCTTGCGCACATGCCCGAAGAAGCCGTCAACCGTTGCGGTCCACCACTTGTTCATGTCGAGCCCAGCTGCGGCACAGAGTTGGTCGGTTAGAGCTTCAGCGCGTCCGGCCTTGAGTTCGATGGCTGGCGCCACCAAGACAGCGAGCAGATTGAGCAGCGTGGACGTGTCGGCGTCCTGGATGAAACGCCAGAGCGCTTCGGTATTGTCCGGCAGACGCTCACGCCATGCATCCAGCAGCACCGCATACGCGGCCGGCGCTGGGCTGTCGCATCGCTGGATTAAGCGGGCAACGTCGGTTTCTTCCACGCGAAGACGAATTACCGAAAGCGGTCCTGAAGCACTGATAGCGTTGGCGGTGAGGGCAAGGACGACGCAACGCAACGCCAGGTCTGGCTGTGACGCCAGTTGGGCCCTAAGCGCCAACGTCTTGTGCGCCATGAGTTCATCGACAAGCTTCGCCGGCAGGCCGGTGCCCGCAGTTGGCGTCGCAGTGGCCGCGTCATCACCGTCAGAGATTGTCTCACAGTGCTGCTTCGTTGCCTGACGCCGCAGCGCTTTCAGAGCCTTCACGTCCTCGATACGCACTAAGCCGCGGTCGATCCGGATCTCGCCGGCGTGGCTCAGGCTGATCACTGCGCCTGCCAGCTTCACTTCGTCTTCGTCCCACGCCGCTGGCGCGAGCGCATCAATCGCCGCCTCGATTCTCTCGATCTCGGTTTCGTCTTCGGTGGCGTCCAGGGCTTGGTAAAGCCGCTCTTGTTCCGCTTGCTCAGTGTCGCTGAGCGCACGGCGCTGTTCGCGGATCCGTTCCGGAAACTTGGACCACGCCGGGCCGTCGATCGCGATCTCAACCCAGGACCAGCCTTCAGCGCGCACTTCGTCGGCTGCAGGCGAGAGTTTTGCTTCGGCCAGCCGCACCAGCAGATCACGATTGGACAGCCAACGAGTCTCGTCGTCTTCGGCGAAGAGATCGCTCGCCAGCGCGCCGCCCGCGGCGACGTAGGGCTCGACGCCAACGAAACGTGCGAGCTTGTCGGTTTCTGGCACGTGCGCTTGCGCCAATTGCGCCTTTAGCCGGTCCGGCGTGCGCGCCCAATCTGGTGCGCCGTAGAAGGCCGCTTCCTGAGCGGCGTGATCGTCGGAAAACGCGAGCGCTGAAAGCTGGTCGAGATCGAGTTCGTCATTGCGGAACGCCGCCAGCAATTTCGGCGACACTCGCGCGAGCTTCAGCCGCCGTGCGACATGGACGCCGCCGACGCCGAAACGCCCGCCAATCGCTTCCGGCCCTTCGCCCGCATCGCAGAGTCGAGCAAACGCCTCGATCTCATCGGCCGGATGCATGATCGACCGCACGACGTTTTCCGCAAGCGATGCTTCCGCCGCTTTGTCTGCGGGAACGATGGTGCACGGGATGGGCATCGCCTTGTCGATGTCGCCGTTCTTGGCCAAAAGCCGCAATGCGCGAAGCCGGCGCCCGCCGGCAGATACAGCATACTTTCCGCCCGCCGTTTCCTTCACAACGAGGCTCTGCAGCAGGCCCTGCGCTCGGATCGAGGCGGCGAGCTCGCCGATGCCGTCCTTGCGACCCACCTTGCGGACATTGTCCTTGTCCTCAACGAGTTTGCTGAGCGGTATCATCACGATGTTGGTCATGTGCATTTCTCCATCGCCCAGACGCGAGAAGCCGCGCCGGGCGAGGTTGCCCTGCACGCGGTCCTGCGCGGTCAAGGCCGAAGAGCGCAGCGCGCCTTGACCGAAGAAGCAGGGCGGCGTGCGATGAAGCATTGGCCCGGCGCGAGACTGGGCCCGTGAACGCGCCTTCGCCACCGCTGTCAGCGGCGCATCACACAAGCCGGTGGAAGACAGATTCACCGCGAAGCCGACCGTGCGGAGGAGGGCCGGTCGTACGTTTTATGAAGTGCGGACGCGCGGGAGGTCATGGGGTTAGGGCGCCGACCCGCGCGCGAGCACGCCGACGATACGTGCTTCTCCCCGACCGCCGCGCCTGCTCTCGAACCTGGCAGGCGCAGCGGGTACGCATTCATCCAGCGTGATGCTCCGCCAATGCTTCGCGCGACAAACGTATTGAGGTCTCAGAAACCGCGTCGTCAACCATCGGATGACCAGCGTGCTCCGTCAGCCAGTCGATCGCGTTCTGCGCCTTGGCAGCCGCTGACAGAAACGCCCTAGGCTCATCGCGCAGCAAGGTTAGCCAATCGGCCACGTAAGCCGCGTGATCTTCCAAATGGTCGG
>JAEUMT010000009.1 GCA_016791365.1 Hyphomonadaceae bacterium
CGGGGGGCGGGGGGCGGCGGCGGCGCCACCCCCCCCGGCGGGGGGGGGTGGTGCGTTTCAACCGCGGGGCGGGCCCGAGTCCGGCTGACGCCGGCGCTGCGCCCCCTCAGTCATCACGCTTCGCGTGCTGACAGCTCCCCCGCAGGCGGGGGAGCACTAAGGAACGAGAAGAGGAAGACACTATGAGCACCGGCATTTCAGCAAACCGGATGGAAATTCTGCAGATCGCTGACGCGGTCGCGCGTGAGAAGTCGATCGATAAAGAGATCGTCATCCAGGCAATGGAGCACGCGCTGCAGAAGGCCGCTCGTTCGCGCTACGGCGCTGAGCACGACATTCGCGCCACCATCGACCCGAAGACGGGCGAGATGGAATTGAAGCGCGTGATGACGGTGGTGGACGACAGCGTCCTTGATCCGGAAACGCGCCCGTTCAATCCCTCAACCGACATCATGCTGAATGTCGCGCTAAAGTCCGACAAGGAAGCGGTGCTGGGCAAGGAATATAGCGAAGGCCTGCCGCCGATCGAATTCGGCCGCGTCGCCGCGCAGACGGCCAAGCAGGTGATCAATCACGAAGTGCGCGAAGCCGAGCGTGAACGTCAGTATGGCGAATACAAGGATCGCATCGGCGAGATCATCAATGGCGTCGTGAAGCGCGTTGAGTTCTACAATGTCATCGTCGATCTCGGCCGCGCCGAAGGCGTGATCCGCAAGAGCGAAAGCATTCCGCGCGAAAACCTTCGCGTTGGCGATCGCACCCGCGCTTACGTCTATGACGTGCGCCGCGAAACCAAGGGTCCGCAGATTTTCCTGTCACGCGCCAAGCCGGAATTCATGGCGCGCCTGTTCGCGCAAGAAGTGCCGGAAGTGTATGAAGGCGTGATCGAGATCAAAGCCGCCGCCCGTGACCCGGGCTCGCGCGCCAAGATCGCGGTGATTTCGCACGATAGCTCGATTGATCCGGTTGGCGCCTGCGTCGGCATGCGCGGCGCGCGCGTGCAGGCGGTCGTCGGTGAAATGCAGGGCGAGAAGATCGACATCATTCCGTGGTCGCCGGATCCGGCGACGTTCATCGTCAACGCGCTGCAGCCGGCGGAAGTCACCAAGGTGGTGCTCGACCCGGAGGATGCGCGCGTTGAAGTGGTTGTCGGGGAAGCGCAGCTTTCGCTGGCGATTGGCCGCCGTGGTCAGAACGTGCGCTTGGCGTCGCAACTGACGGGCTGGTCGATTGATATTCTGACAGAAGCGGAAGAGTCCGAGCGCCGTCAGAAGGAATTCGCCTCGCGCACCGAGCTCTTTATCCGTGCGCTCGAAGTGGACGAAATGTTTGCCCAGCTGTTGGCGTCGGAAGGCTTTGAGACGGTCGAGGAAATCGCCTACGTCGATACGATCGAGCTTGCGGCGATCGAGGGTCTCAACGACGAAATCGCCGAAGAACTTCAAGCGCGCGCGCAGGACTTCCTGGATAAGCTCGCCGCCGAATTGGAGGCCAAGCGCGTTGCTCTGGGCGTGGCCGACGATCTCAAGGCCGTTACCGGCCTCACGGCGCCGATGCTGGTCGCGTTGGGCGAAAAGGGCGTGAAGACGCTTGAGGATTTCGCCGGACTCGTTGGCGACGACATCCGCGGATACTTTGAAACCAAGAATGGTGAGCGCGTGCGTGAGCCGGGCGTTCTCGAAGATTTCGCGCTGACGCAAGAACAAGCCGATGCGCTGGTGCTCAATGCACGCGTCGCGGCCGGTTGGATCGATGCGTTGCCGGAAGCGGACGAAGAAGAACAAGTTGAAGGAGACGCCGACGATGTCGCCCGCGTCTTCCCCGATAAGGGCTGATGGGCCGCGCCGCGAACGCGAGCGGCGCTGCATCGTCAGTGGCGAGCACGACAGTGGCGCGAACCTGATCAGGTTCGCGCTCTCGCCTGATGGCGTCGTGACGCCCGATGTGGCGGCGAAGCTCCCGGGGCGTGGCGCATGGGTGCGCGCCGATCGCGCGGTTCTTGAACAGGCGGCAAAGAAGGGTGCGTTCGCGCGCGCCTTCAAAGCGCAAGCGAAGGTTCCCGGCGATCTGGCGGATACGGTGGAAACGCTGCTGTCGCGCCGTTGTCTTGATCAGCTCGGCATGGCGCAGCGCGCCGGCGCGATCGCAGTTGGGGCCACGCAGGTCGATGCCGCGATCCGCTCAAAACCACCGTTTTTGCTGATCGAGGCGGAAGATGGCGCCGAAGAGGGTCGCGAAAAGCTGATGAGCCTCCATATAGGGCTCTGGGGCCGGCCTCCCGCCGCCGTTGGCTGCTTCAGCTCTTCGGATTTGGGCGTGGCGTTGGGGCGCGAACGTGTGATACACGCTTGCCTGCTTCAAGAGCGCTTGGCTTCGGTTTGGGCGGCTGAAATAGGCCGCCTTTCGGGTTTTCGCCCCGTCGTTCCAACCTCTTGGCCCACACCCTGGCGCTCTATTGGTCTGGGACTGGGCGGCGCGGACGCTGCACCCTCGGGGCAACGACGCGACGGGCTCGAGGACGTTTGAGAATACCACGCGTGAAGACGAATTTAGGATCGGCAACACCACTGCATGTCTGACGGCAACGAACAAAAAGACACTCCCTCCGGCCGCAAGCCGCTGACGCTGACGCGCACCACCGCCACGGGCACGGTGCGTCAGAGCTTTAGCCATGGCCGCACCAAGCAAGTGGCTGTCGAGGTGCGCGAGAAGCGTTCCATCAACCGCCCGGGCGCGACGCCAGGCGGCGCGGCTCCAGGTCCGGGTGTTCCCCCGCCGATCAAAGCGCGCACCGCGCCGCAGCCCGAACCGCTGCAGCCTGCGCCGAAGGCGCCGGCGGCGCCTGGTTCTATCAGTGATGAAGAGGCGCGCCGCCGCGAGGAAGCAGTCAGCCGCGCCATGGCTGAGCGTGAAGTGCGCGAACTGAAGCTGAGGGCTGAAGAAGATCAACGTCGCGCGCTCGACGACGCGCAACGCCGCAAAGCCGCGGAAGATGCGGCGGTCGCCGCGGAAGCCGAAGCGCGTCGCCGTGCCGAGCAGGCGGAGCAAGAGCTTGCGCAGGTCGCCGCGGAACGCGCCGCCGCGCGCGCTGCGTCCAGCCAGCAACAAGCTAACAATCCTGGCGCTGGCGCCGGCCCAACGTTGTTGGATGAGCTGGGCGGCCGGGTGAAGTCGGCGCGCAAACCCGCGCCGGTTGCGCCGGTAAAGCCGGCGAAAAAGGGCGAGCCGAAGCGCCGCGAAGGCAAGCTCACGCTCGACATGGTCGAACGCGAAGTTGCCGGCGATGATGACCGCGTCCGGTCACTCGCGGCCTATCGCCGTGCGCAGCAAAAAGAAAAAGAACGCCGCGCCAAGCTGATGGGCGGCGGCGAGCGCGATCAGATCAAGCGCGAAGTCATCATCCCGGAATCCATCACGGTTCAAGAGCTTTCGAACCGGATGGCCGTACGCGTCGCGGACATCATCAAGTTCATGATGCGCCAAGGCCAGATGATGAAGCAAAGCGATGAGCTTGACGCCGATACGGCTGAGCTGATCGCGACGGAGTTCGGCCACAGCGTGAAGCGCGTCGCGGAATCCGACGTTGAAGAGGGCCTCTCAGGCGCTGAAGACGTTGACGATCACCTGCTGCCGCGCCCGCCGGTCGTGACCATCATGGGCCACGTCGACCACGGCAAGACTTCGCTGCTGGATGCCCTGCGCCAAACCGACGTTGTGTCGGGCGAGCACGGCGGCATCACCCAGCACATCGGCGCCTACCAAGTGCGCTTGCCGGACGGCCAGCGCGTCACGTTCCTCGATACGCCGGGCCACGCCGCGTTCAGCGCGATGCGCGCCCGCGGCGCGCAAGTCACGGACATCGTGGTTTTGGTGGTGGCCGCCGACGATGGCGTCATGCCGCAAACGGTTGAAGCTATTCATCACGCCCGCGCCTCTGGCGCGCCCATCATCATCGCGATCAACAAGATCGATAAGCCCGACGCAAATCCGACGCGCGCGCTGACCGATCTGTTGCAGCACGAGATCGTTACCGAAGCGCATGGCGGCGACACGCTCGCGGTCGAAGTTTCGGCGCTGAAAAAAACTGGCCTCGATAAGCTGGTCGAGACGATCCTGCTGCAAGCCGAAGTCATGGATCTGAAGGCAAATCCGGATCGTCCGGCCGAAGCGACGGTCGTTGAGTCCAAGCTCGATAAGGGCCGCGGCACGGTCGCGACGGTGCTGGTGCAGAAGGGCACGTTGAAGCGCGGTGACATCGTTGTCGTCGGCGCCCAAGTCGGCCGTGTGCGCGCGATCACCAACGAGCGTGGTCAGCAATTGCAAACGGCAGGCCCCTCGGAGCCCGTCGAGATTATGGGTCTCGAAGGCGTGCCGGAGCCGGGCGATGTGCTGAACGTCGTCGAGAACGAGCCGCGTGCTCGCGAAGTCGCGGACTATCGCGCGCGCGCCAAGAAGCTGCGGACCACCTCGGGCCCGACGCGCACCGGAACGTCGCTTGAAAGCATGATGGCGAAGTTCAAGGATTCGACGGCAAAAGAACTGCCGATCCTGATCAAAGCCGATGTGCAAGGGTCTGCTGAAGCCATTGTCGGTTCGCTCGATAAGTTGGCGCATGAAGAAGTGCGTGCGCGCGTGGTGCTCTCGGGCGTCGGCGCGATCAATGAATCGGACGTGCAGCTCGCCAAAGGTTCGGGCGCGCCGGTCATCGGCTTCAACGTTCGTGCTTCAAAAGAAGCGCGTGACTTGGCTGAGCGTGAAGGCGTCGAGATCCGTTACTACGCGATCATCTATGACCTGATTGACGATATCAAAGGCGTCATGTCGGGCATGCTTGTGCCGCACACGCGTGAAACTTTCCTTGGCAATGCCGAGATTTTGGAGGTGTTCAACATTTCCAAGGTTGGCAAGGTCGCGGGTGTGAAGGTCACCGAGGGCGTTGTGCGTAAGGGCGCCAAGGTTCGCATCCTGCGCGATAACGTCGTCATCCAGGAAATGGGCACGCTCACCACCTTGAAGCGCTTCAAGGAGGAAGTGGATCAGGTGCAGATGGGTCAGGAATGCGGCATGAGTTTCGGCCAATTCCAGGACATCAAGCAAGGCGATGTCATCGAGTGCTTCAACGTTGAAGTGGTCCAGCGCTCGCTCTGAGGCGGTCATGCGGCGACTAATTTTCGTGAGCTTAGCTGTGCTCGCCTTGGGCGTGGCCGGTTGCAACCGTAACAATGGCGACGCGAGTCTGCCTGGCGAACGCCCGCAAACGCAGGTGGATGCCGAAACGCGCGTCGATACCGTGCCGCAGGAGGAGCCCGCGATCGCACGTTCGCAATGGCGCGCCGTGAACGAGGATTCGCGCGCGGTGACGGGCAATCTGCGCGTTAGCTTACAGGGGCGGCGCGGCGGCCCGTTGGTGTTTGCGTTCGCGACGGGGATTACGGTCGTTGGTCAGCCCTACACTGTTGTGCCGGCGGATTCACGCTCGGGCGTTGGCGGGCAGAGCTTCGCGGCCTTGCTTGGCGGCGATCCGCGGGTTGATGCGTTCCTGTATCGGGTTGAATCCGAGAACGTGACGCCGAGCGCGCCGCGTGGCGGACTCTGTGGCGATGCGGTGACGCGTTATCTCGCCGTCAGCGAGTTTGTGGATGCATCGGGCCGCTGGGTGTTCAAGATTGCCGCGTTCAGCGGTGAGGCGCAGCCGCCCTCCAGCACGGACCCACAACTTTGCAACGCCTATTCGTACGCGGCGCAGTAAGATGAAACGCAAGTCTCGTGGTCACGAGGGGCAGGGACCCTCGCAGCGCCAATTGCGCGCCGCCGAACTGGTGCGCCATGCGCTGGTTGAGATCGTCCAGCGCGAGGAATTGCGCGACCCGGATTTAAAGGGCGCCTTTGTCACGATCGGCGAAGTGCGCGCTTCGCCCGACCTAAAGCACATGACGGCATTCGTCTCGTCGCTAGGTCCCAGCGACCCTCAGCTTATCGCCAACGGCCTCACGCGCATCGCGCCGTTCTTGCGCGGCCGTCTCGCCCGCAACATTGCTTTGAAGTTCACACCCGAGCTGCACTTCCAGCCGGACATCTCTTACGACGAAGCCCGTCACATCGATGAATTGCTCGCGAGCCCGGAAGTCGCGCGCGATTTGAAGCACGATGAGGAAGAGGGCGAGCGCTGATGGGCCGCCGTAAGAAGGGTAATGACGTTTCCGGCTGGGTCGTGCTCGATAAGCCCGACGAGATGACGTCGACGCAGGCTGTCGCCGCGATCCGCCGCATCTTCAATGCGCAGAAGGCTGGTCACGCCGGCACGCTCGATCCGCTCGCATCGGGGATTTTGCCGATCGCGCTGGGCGAGGCGACGAAGACGGTGCCGTGGCTCATGGAAGCGCGGAAGACCTACCTCTTCACGATCAAATGGGGCGTCTCGACAGACACCCAGGACCGCGAAGGCAAGTCGATCGCTGAGAGCGCTTTTCGCCCGACAGCCGAAGCCATCCGCGCCGCGCTGCCGGCCTTCATCGGCGAGATCGAGCAAATCCCGCCGCAGTTCAGCGCCGTGAAGGTAGATGGCGAGCGCGCCTACGATCTGGCGAGAGCGGGCGAGCAGGTCGAACTCGAACCGCGAAAAGTCACCGTTTACGAAGCCGAGCTGGCCGAAACCGAGGGCGACGACCTCGCTACTTTCCGGTTCCGGTCGGGCAAAGGCTTCTACATCCGCGCCTTGGTCCGCGATTTGGCGGCAAAACTTGGCGCGGAAGGCCATGTCTGGCGGCTCCGCCGCACAGCCGTAGGGCCCTTCGCCGAAGCTGAAAGCGTCACACTGGACGAATTGCAGCTTTTAGGTCAGAAGGGCGCCGCGTCAGAACGCCTGAAGCCCGTTGAGACCGCGCTGGACGACATCCCGGCACTGGCCATCAACGGCGAGGACGCGTTCAAGCTCAGACAGGGACGGCCCATCGTCCTCCTCCCGCATGTGGTGGAGACGCTAAAGCCGCAGTTTCGGGATCGCTTTATCGGCGGTGTCGATGCGTCCCGGGCGGCCATCGCTCTCTATGAGGGCAAGGCTGTTGCGCTGGGTGACGTGCGAGCGGGGCGCTTTGAGCCCAGCCGCGTGTTCAACATCGCAGATTAAGAGGAGTACCGATGTCGGTAACTGCAGAGCGCAAAGCCGCGCTCATTAAAGACAACGCGAAGA
>JAEUMT010000060.1 GCA_016791365.1 Hyphomonadaceae bacterium
CGCCGATGGCGCTCGACATTGCACTGATCCAGCAACGTTACGGCGCCAATCCCACGACCGGGCTCGGCGACAGCTCCTACGCACTTTCCGCCTCCAACTCCGCCTATCGCGCAATTTGGGATAATGGCGGAACGGATACGATCTCGTATTCCGGCGGTGGCAACGCCACGATCGATTTACGCGCCGCGACGCTGCTGAACGCTGTCGGCGGCGGCGGCTACGTATCGTTCGTTCAAGGTGTGCATGGCGGGTGGACGATCGCCAACGGCGTCGTGATCGAAAACGCGACTGGCGGCAACAACAACGACACACTGATCGGTAATGAAGCTGCCAACGTATTGAACGGCGGCATTGGCGCCGACAACATGCAAGGCGCCGGCGGCAACGACACTTACGTCGTGGATTCTCTGTCGGATATCGTATTCGAATCATCGCCAGGCGGCGGCACAGATACGGTGAATTCGAGCGCCAGCAATTATCAGCTGACGGCGAACGTCGAGAACCTGGTGCTGATGGGCACGACAGCGAACGGCGGCGGCAACGCGCTGAACAACTCGGTCACCGGCAACGCGCAGAGCAATCTGATCTGGGGCGGAGACGGCAACGACATTCTCGATGGCGGCGCCGGCGTCGATGTCATGGACGGCGGCAATGGCGACGACATCTACTATGTCGATACGTTCGGCGAGACGACGTACGAGGCGTCCGCCTTGGGCGGCACCGATACGGTGTATGCCAGTGTCGAAGTCTCACTCGCGGCCAATGTCGAAAACCTGATTGTGGTGGGCGCAGCCGTCAATGGCGGCGGCAACGGGCTTCACAACAACATCACCGGCAACGCCAACTCTAATTTGATCTGGGGCCTCGAAGGCAACGATTGGCTGGATGGCGCCGGCGGCGCCGACCAGATGGACGGCGGCAACGGCGACGACACCTACGTCGTCGATAACAACAACGACGTGACCTGGGAAGGCTCCGCGCTGGGCGGCGTCGATACGGTGCGCGCGTCGCTCTCGTGGATCCTGGGTCCGAACATCGAATACCTGACACTGCTCGCCAGCGCTTATTATGGCGGCGGCAACAGCCTCAACAATGTCATCATCGGAAACAGCGCCGACAATTTGATCTGGGGCGCCGACGGCGACGATATCCTCGATGGCGGCTTGGGCGCCGACGCCATGGACGGCGGCAACGGCAACGACTTCTACATCGTCGATAACAACAACGACTTCGTCTACGAGGCTTCCGCACTCGGCGGCGCCGACACCGTTGTTTCGTCGGTCTCGTACATTCTCGGCGCCAATGTCGAAGTGTTGTCGATCACCGGCAGCGCGTCGTACGCCGGCGGCAACAGCGCCAACAATTACATCGTCGGCAATGCCGGCGCGAACCTGCTCTGGGGCGCCGACGGCAACGACACGCTTGACGGCTGGACCGGCGCCGACGCGATGGACGGCGGCAACGGCGACGATACCTACCTCGTCGACAATATAGGCGACGTCACCTACGAGGCTTCCTCCCTCGGCGGCATCGACACAGTGGAATCCTCCGTCAGCCGCACGCTCGACACCAATCTCGAGAACCTGAAGCTCGTCGGCAGCGCTGCGATCAACGGTGCGGGCAATAGCGCAAACAACGTCATCACCGGCAACGGCGCCGCCAACGTGCTCACCGGCGGGGCTGGTGACGATGCGTTCGTGTTCACCACGGCGCTGGGGCCGAGCAATATCGATACGATCACCGACTTCAATGTAGCCAACGATACAATCCACCTCAGCACGGCGATCTTCACCGGCATCGGCGGCGCCGGCGTGTTGAGCGCAGCCGCGTTTCACATCGGCGCTGCAGCGGCCGACGCGTCGGACCGCATCATCTACGACAGCGCCACCGGCGCCTTGTATTATGACGCGGACGGCAATGGTGGTGGGGCCGCGATCCAGTTCGCAACGCTCGCCACCGGGCTCGCGCTCACCAACGTCGACTTCCTCGGCTTTGGTCCGTGAGCTAACAAAGGCGTTATTCGGAGACTTGTTGTTGCCTGGGGCCGCGCCAGCGCTAGCTTGCTGTTCGTTCAGCCAGCGGGTGTTTGATGCGGCTCTCCAGCAACTTCTTGTTCCTCTCGCGGGTGTCCGCGGATGATTTTAGTCCCTTCACCTGGGAAGACCGCCTAAGCGTACGAAACGCGCCGGCGACGACGCCCGACGACGACCCCGCGCCATGGCAGACCTTCAGCGGTCCGGAAGGGCCACAGGCGTTCATGCCGCCGCAAAGCGGCATCGCTGCGAATGGCTTGCCGATCTTCAATTGGGCTCAAGCCGCAGCGCAGCTCACGCGCGAAAGCAATGGCTGGGCCGGGCTTGGCAATGCAGCGAACGTCACCTTCGGATTCCGCCTCTCGGCGCCGGCAACGATGCCAGAAGGCACCACCGGCTTCACGCAATTCACGGCGCAGCAGATTGCGGTGACGCTGGAAGCGCTCGCGCTGTGGTCCGACGTTGCGAACATCTCGTTCACGCGCATCCAGGATGGCACGGGCTACACGAACAGCGCCACGATGCTGTTCGGGAATTACTCGTCCGGCGTCGATGGAGCCTCGGCGTTTGCATTTTATCCAGGCTCAACAACGCCTGGGAGTGTGGCAGGCGATGTGTGGGTGAACTTCTCACTCGAAAGCAACAATTCCAATCTGGTCACTGGCGCGTTTGGTCCGCACACGATCGCGCACGAAGTCGGACATGCCATAGGGATTTCGCATCCAGGCGACTACGACGCCACCGATGGGACGGATCCCACTTACCCCGCCTCGTCCACCTATTGGCAAGACGGGCGTATGTTCACGGTGATGAGCTATTTCGGTTCGCTCGCACTGGGCGGTAGCCTCAACGCATTCGCCTCCGGACCACAGCTGCACGATATCGCCGCTGCGCAACGGCTCTACGGCGCCAACATGACCACGCGCACCGGCGACACGGTGTACGGTTTCAACTCCAACACCGGCCACGCCAACATGACGGTGACGGCAGATGGCGACAGCCCGGTATTCGCCATCTGGGACGCGGGTGGCAACGATACGATCGACCTCTCGATCTACACGACGCCGACCGAGATCGACCTGCGCGAGGAAGCGTTCTCAAGCGCGGGTCCCGGCAATCAAAATCAAGGCATCGCCGTCGGCAACATCTCCATCGCGCGCGGCGCGGTGATCGAGAACGCGATTGGCGGCTCTGCGGCGGACACACTGATCGGTAATGACGTCGCCAATTTGCTTCGTGGCAACGGCGGCGGCGACTTCATCACAGGCGGCAACAGCAACGACACCATCGACGGCGGCGCAGGTGGCGACGCCATGGATGGCGGCGGCGGCATTGATACCGTCACCTACGCCAACGCGACCGCGGGCGTGGTGGCAAACATGTCATCGCCTGGCGCGAACACGAACGACGCGGCGGGCGACAGCTTCACCTCTATTGAGAACATAAACGGTTCGAGTTTCTCGGACACGCTGATTGGCGATGGCAACGCCAACACGCTCTCTGGCCTCGGCGCCAGCGACACGCTGCGCGGCGGCGATGGAGACGACGTTCTGTATGGTCACAGCGCGGGCGCGACTGGCGAAGTCCAGGCGACTGCAGTGTTCACCGGATTGACCAATCCGGTCGCGGCCGCCGCAACCGCCGGCGACCCCGGCTTCATCTACATCGTTGAGAAAAACACCGGTGTGATCTGGCGCGCCAATGTCGCCGACGGCCAACGCACAGTTTTCCTGGACATCCCACAGGAGCAACTCACGAACGATGGCGAGCGCGGCGCGCTCGGCCTCGCCTTCCACCCGGATTACGCCACCAACGGAAGGTACTTCGTCTACGTCACCGACGCGCAAGGCGATCTGCAAGTGCGGGAGTATCACCGCTCCTCCAACCCTGCGGTTTCGGAAACGACATTCAGCGTTGTCATCGATATCCCGCACCCAGGCGAGAACAACCACAATGGCGGCTGGATCGCGTTCTCGCCGGTCGACGGATATCTCTATATCGGCACGGGAGACGGCGGCGGCGGCGGCGATCCAAACAACAATGCGCAGAACCTGGATTCGTTGCTGGGTAAAATGCTGCGCCTCGATGTAAACGGCGCGGACGCCTTCCCAGCCGATCCAAATCGAAACTACGCTATCCCATCCACCAACCCCTTCGCGGGCGCCACGGCCGGCGGCGACGAGATTTGGGCATACGGGTTGCGCAATCCATGGCGCTCCGCGTTCGATCCGCGCAACGGCGATCTTTACGTCGCCGATGTCGGACAGAACACGCTTGAGGAAGTGAACTATCGCGCTGCTAACGCGCTCGCCGGCGCGAACTTCGGTTGGCGCATCATGGAGGGCAATCTGCCGTTCAATCCGGGCCCGCCGGGCACGCCGCAACCGGGCGACCCGTCGCTCACCAACCCGATCTACGTTTATCCGCGCACGGTCGGCACATCGATCACGGGCGGCGAAGTCTATGTCGGGACCAACCAAGGCTTCGTCGGCCAGTATGTCTTCGCCGACTTCTTGAGCAATCGCCTATTCACGCTCGGCGTGCAGAACGGCGTGGCTGTCGATCCGACAGACCGCACGGCTCAAATTGCAGGCGCTACGCTTTCTCTGGTGGTCGACTTCGTCACCGACAGCGCCGGCGCGCTCTACGCGATCGGCTATGGCGGAACGATTTGGCGACTGACGCCAGCGATTGGCGCCGAAGATGGCAACGACACGCTTGATGGCGGCAACGGTAATGACACGCTAAATGGCGGCATTGGCACCGATGTCATGGATGGCGGCGCCGGCAATGACATCTACTACGTCGACAATGTCGGCGACGTCGTGTTCGAAGGCTCGCCTGCCGGCGGCGCCGACACGGTGTTCTCTTCCGTGTCGCGCGTCTTGGAGGCAAACGTCGAAAACTTGACGCTGACGGGCTCGGCGGTGAATGGCGGCGGCAATGCGGGCAACAACGCCATCGCCGGAAACGCCCTCGCCAATGTGCTTTGGGGTCTCGATGGCGCCGACATCCTCGATGGCGGTGCAGGCGCCGACACGATAGATGGCGGCAACGGCAACGACATCTACGTCGTCGATAACGCCGGTGACTTCGCGTACGAAGCCTCGGCGCTCGGCGGCGCGGACACGATTGTCGCGTCCGTGTCGTGGATGCTTGGCGCCAATCTGGAAATTCTCTCGCTGACCGGCTCGGCCGTGAATGGCGGCGGCAATGCGCTGGACAACTACATCGTCGGCAACGCGCAAGCGAACTTGCTTTGGGGCCTTGCAGGCGCCGACACGCTCGACGGCGGTGCGGGCGCGGACGCCATGGACGGCGGCGATGGCGATGATGTCTACATCGTCGATAATGCTGGCGACGTGGCTTACGAAGGCTCGCCGACAGGCGGCAACGACACTGTGCGCAGTTCGGTGTCGCGTTCGCTCGGCGCCAACCTTGAAAATCTCACGCTGACCGGAACTGCCGCGCAAGGCGGCGGCAACGCGCTCAACAACATCATCATCGGCAACGCTTCAGCGAACCTGATTTGGGGTCTCGGCGGCAGCGACATCCTGGATGGCGGCGCCGGCGCCGACACAATGGACGGCGGTGATGGCAACGACTTCTACATCGTCGATAATTCGGGTGACTTCGCCTACGAAGCCTCAACGACCGGCGGCATCGATCAGGTCGTCGCATCGATCTCGTGGGTGCTCGGTACGAATCTCGAAATCTTGTCGCTCACCGGCACGGCCGTGAATGGCGGCGGCAATGCACTCGACAACTACATCGTCGGCAATGCGCAAGCGAACTTGCTGTGGGGCCTTGCGGGCGCCGATACGCTCGACGGCGGCGCGGGTGCGGACGCCATGGACGGCGGTGACGGCAATGACACGTACATCGTCGATAATGCGGGCGACTTCGTTTACGAGCCGTCCGCAGGCGGCGGTATTGACACTGTTCGTTCGTCCGTGAGCCGCGGGCTCGAAACCAACGTCGAAAATCTGATCCTGACGGGCGCTGCCGCAATCGACGCCACGGGCAACGGTTTGGCCAACACGCTCACTGGCAACGGCGCTGCCAACTCGCTGACCGGCGGCGCTGGCGTCGATACGTTTGTGTTCGCCTCCCCGCTCGGCGGTGGCAACATCGATACGATCACCGACTTCGATGCGGCCAACGAGCGCATCAATCTGGACCGTGCCATCTTCACGCAGATCGGCTTGGGTCAGTTGGCAGTCGGCGCCTTCGTGATGGGTGCCGCCGCGGGCGACGCGGACGACCGCATCATCTACGATCCCACCACCGGTGCGCTCTATTATGACGCAGACGGAAATGGTGGCGGGGCTGCTGTGCAGTTCGCGACACTTGCGCCCGGCCTCGCTCTGGAGAATGACAACTTCTTCGGGATCTAAGCTGGAAGCGCTAAGTAGCGGCAATGATCGACGTCTGTATCTGCACGCATAATCCGCGGCGGCCTCTGCTTGCCACGGTGATTGAGGCGATCGCAGCGCAGGACGCGCCCACGGATGCGTTTAGGGTGACGATCATCGACAACGCTTCCAGTCCGCCCTTAGATGCGGCCGCGCTGGCGCCGTTGCAGCAGCGCGGCATCACGGCGCGGCTCGTGCGTGAACCACAGACGGGCTTAGTTCAGGCGCGCCTGCGCGCCATCGACACCACCGACGGCGAATGGATCCTCTTCGTTGACGATGACAATGTCATCGCACCGAATTTTATTAGCGAAGGGCGGCGCTTCATGGCGGCGCATCCGGAGGTCGGTTGCTTCGGTGGCCGGCTCATTTTGCCGCGCGAGATCGAGGCGCCTGCCGGCCGCGAGCCCTTCCTCCCTTTCTTGGGTATTCGCGATCTCGGAGACGCCCCGCAGATCGGGCGCTCGCCGGTCTGGGTTGAGTACGAACCGCCGGGCGCGGGCGCGTTCGTGAAGCGCGCAGTGCTCAGTCGGTTCAAGCAGCTCACACACGAGCGGCCGGAGGCGTTCGCGCTAGGCCGGAGTGGCGGCGGCCTCGCCTCCTGCGATGACTCACTGCTGATGAGCTGTGCCGACGATGTCGGGCTGGCGATGGCCTACGATCCAGCCCTGACGCTTGATCACCACATTGCAGCGGAACGGTTCGACCGGCGCTACCTACGCCGACTGATGCGGGCGTACGGCGAAAGCCAAGTCACGCTCCTGCGCGCGCGCACCGGCACGGCGGTGATCCCGCGCTACTATGCAAGCGCGCCGTTCTTTGCGGCGATGGTTTGCTTGGGTTTTCTCAAGAACGCGTTGCGCTCGGTCGATTTCGCAATCGCGCAGACCGAATATCACTTCGCGGCGCGCAAAGCTTTTCACGCCGCGCGTTAGGCCCAGTTGTTGTTCGAAATGAGCGGATGGCCGCGCTTGACGAAGATCAAGTCGCACTGGCCCATCGCGTCATCGAGCGGTCGGCGCATGAAGTCGACAAACTCGTAAGGCACGTAGCCCAGATCACGCATATGCAGGATCGTCTCGTCAAGCGTACGCATGTCCTGGCAGAACGCGAAGAACTGGCATTCCATCAGAATGACTTCGGTCGTCTCGAGCGCCTTCGCGCCACCGGCCAGCACGCGCAGCTCAAAGCCCTGCACATCGAGTTTCATGAAATTGGGCGGAGGAATGAGACCGGTGGCCAGAAGACCATCCAGCCGCCGCACCGGCAGCGTACGCTCCGATCCAATTTCATAGGCGAAGCTGCTGCCCAAAAGATCGGTGGAGACGCCCATCGTGAGCTCAGCGTCAGCGTCGCCGAGGCCGACAGGAACGATCTGAACTTTCCCAGGATAGTCAGTGGTCAGCTTTTCCAACGCGGCCTTATGTTCCTGAAGTGGTTCGAAGCAGACGTACTTCGCCGACGGCCAAATGCTCTCCGAAACGCGCGTGAGAATGCCGTCCGACGCGCCAACGTCATAAACAACTCCGGGGTTGAATCCCCGCTTGGACAGACCGGCCAAAGCGGCGCGCAAGCCGAAGCCTTCAGCGGGCATGGCGTTGATGGATTGCTCGTGCGCCGGCAAGGCGGTTTCGGGTTCACGCTCAGGCGCCTTGATGCCAAGGAGCCGCCGCGCCAACAGGCCAAGTCCTGTGCCTCTGATCATTACGCGCTCACTTGCCCTGCATAAGTTCGGTTCGGCCCGGGCGGGCGACTTGCACTATCTAGCACGACACAAAAGCTCAAGCCCAAACTAGGGCGTTTGCTGCCTCCAACGCGGCATGCGCACATAGCCTTGAAAACACAGGGTAGATCGTTCAGGACAAAGCTCACAGGGGAAACGTTCCGATGATGACGGGTTCTGCTCTCTATGAGCACGTAGAGAAGCATTTCGGCTGGGCCCGCGCGGCCGAGTTCATTGATATCTCACCCGAAGGCTTGCGCTCTGCGGCAGGCTGGCAAATTCGCGATGCGTTCGGCCACCTGTTGCTCGCGTCCGAAGAGGCACGCGCAGCGCTGCTGAAGTTCCCGCCGCCGGCCGATCCGGTGAATCCGCTCAGCGACAACGACTACAGCTATCGTCTCGTGAGCGCCCTTCACGACGCCTTTCTCACTGACGATGTGGTGCGCCGCTATATTGGCGAGCAACCAGTTTCCTTCCTCGATTTTGGCTGCGGCAGCGGTCGCATTCTTTCGTACTTGGCGCAATTCAATCCGCCGAACACGTTTGCAGGCTGCGACGTTGTGCCGGGTGGCTTGGACCACATACGCGCTGTGGGCATTCAGGGCGACTTCCGCGTCATTTCCAACACGCCGCCCACGTCTTTCGAGACAGGCTCGTTCGACGCTATTCTCGCTTGGTCGATCTTCAGTCACTACTCGCAAAGCTACGGCGATATTTGGATGTCGGAATTCCGGCGGCTACTGCGCCCAGGTGGCCTCGTAATGATGACTTTCCATCCACCAAGCTCGATCGCGACGCTGCGCCAAGACACGCGCCCGCTGGCGCCGCCGCAGGAAACGTTCGACGCTATCGAGGCCGATATCGCCCAGACCGGCTTCGGCTATCGGCCCTGCTATGAGCGGTTCGAGGATGTCGGTTCCGACTATGCCAATTTCGGCATCACCGCGATGACGCCAGAGTATGTGCGGAGCCGCTGGCAAGAGCAGTTCGAGTTGCGTGAGATTGTACAGAACGCCGTCCACGGCTGGCAAGATATGGCCGTGTTCACAGCGCGTTAGCCCCGCAACTGAGGGTCCTATGTGGAAGGCTGGCCGCTAGGCTGGTAAGACCCGGCGCAGCAGAGGTTTCCGGGGCCATTTGGCTCGCATATGGGAGGCGGCGCGCCTTGGGTGCAGTGGCGAAAAAAATGGGACGAAGCGCGCCTGTGTCCAGAACGTTCGACTTCGCCTTGATTTGGCAGCTTGCGCGCCGCGACGTCGAAGCGCGTTACCGCGGCAGCGTGCTGGGCATTCTGTGGGCGGTCGCGGTGCCGCTGGCCATGCTCTGCGTTTATCTGTTCGTGTTCACCACTGTGCTGAGAGCGCGCTGGGAAACGCCGACCGGCACGCAAGCGGACGTCGCGCTGTTTCTGTTTAGCGGGCTGCTGGTCTTCAACATCTTCGGCGAAACGGTTGCGCGCGCGCCGGGCCTCATCGCGGAAGCGCCGCACTACGTGAAGAAGGTTGTTTTTCCGCTTGAGGTTCTGCCGGTCGTGACGCTGCTGAGCGCGCTTCTGCCGTTCTTTGTCAGCGCGGTGATTCTGTTCGCCGCTATGTTGGTCACCGGCCTCGGCGCGCCGTGGACGGTCGTCCTCTTGCCGGTCCTGGCGCTGCCGCTGCTGCTGCTGACGCTCGGCTTGTCCTGGTTTCTGTCGGCGATCGCCGTCTATCTGCCGGACGTGCGTCATGTCATCGGGTTGGTGGTGACGATGGCGTTATTTCTATCGCCCATCTTCTACCCTGCCTCGGCCATTCCCGAGGGTCTGCGTTGGATTCACGATTTCAGCCCGATCGCGTGGGTGGTGGAGACATCCAAGGACGTTCTGTTCTGGCAGCGGCCGATGGATTGGACGGGCTACGGCATCATGACAGGCGCGTGCGCGCTCGTCGCACTTCTCGGCCTTTGGTTCTTCATGGGCGCAAAGCGCGGGTTCGCCGATGTCATCTGATTTTGCGATCGAACTCCGCAACGTCTCTAAGGCGTATCCGGTCTACAAGCAGCGCGAAGACCGCTTGATGCAGCTCATGTTTGGGTGGGCGAAAACCTATTACACGCCGTTCTGGGCGCTGCAGGACATCGAGCTCGAAATCCAGCGCGGCGAGTCGTTCGGACTGATTGGACGCAATGGCTCCGGCAAGTCCACACTGCTGCAGATCATCGCCGGCACGCTGGCGCCGACCTCCGGCACGGTGGACATCAAAGGCCGCGTCGGCGCGCTGCTGGAACTGGGCGCGGGATTCAATCCTGAATTCTCAGGCCGCGAGAACGTTTTCCTGAACGCCGCTATCCTGGGCATGAGCCGCCGCGAAACCGAGGAACGCTTCGATAGCATCGCCGCGTTCGCCGACATCGGCGAGTTCATGGACAACCCGGTGAAGCAATATTCGAGCGGCATGTTCATGCGCTTGGCGTTCGCCGTGCAAGCGCATGTCGCGTCCGATGTGCTCATCATCGATGAGGCCTTGGCCGTCGGCGACGTGTTCTTTCGTCAGAAGTGCTTCCGCCGGCTTTCGCAATTGCAGGCTGACGGCACGACGATCCTACTCGTCTCGCATTCGATGGGCGAAGTTGAACAGCATTGTGAGCGCGCGGCTGTGCTGGATCATGGCCGCGTCGCGCTGGTCTCCGATACGTCACGCGCTATCAAGCACTATTACCTGCTCGAGCAGAAGGAGCGCCTGCGCACCGCGGGCGCTCTGCCGGTTGCTGCGCCAACGGACGATGCAGACGCGCCGCCCGCGTTTGCCGCGCCCCCGCCCGAGGCGTGTTTGCCGCTAGATCACATTGAGCAGTTCAACGCCTTCGGCGCTAAGTGCGTCATGCTGGCGCTGACCAATATCGACAACGAGCCGCGTCGCGTATTTCGCGCCGGTGAAACGGCGGTCGTCACGCATGATTATGTGCTCGGTGAAGACGCGCACGGCTTAATCGCTGGCACGGTAATCCATGCGGAGACCGGCGCCATCGCTCACGGTAAGAATTCCTGGCAGGCCGGCGCGCCGGTGCTGCCGTTCGCACGCGCCGGCGCGCGCGTGCGGGTGCGTCAGGAAATCAGGCTCGACCTCGCCGCGGGCGAGTACACTTTCGAAGTCGGCCTCGCTTCATTGCCGCATGCGGCCGATGCGGAGCACATGACGGTCGCCGAGTTCGATCAGATGCGCGTGCGCCTAGTGCAGACGCCCATCGCCGGCGCGTTTCAAGTGATCTGGGCGGAGCAGCGCGGCGCCGAAGCGTTGCCACACTACGGGTTGGCCAACCTTGCGGGCGAGGTAACGCTCTCGCTGATCGACGCACCTGAACGCCAGGATGCGGTCTCTGTTAAGCAGGGAAGCACTTAACTTGGCGCGGCCTCCGGTCCTGAGCAATCTCGCGCCGGTTCGTCCGCGCGTGCTGAACTATCAGGTCAACGACATCTGCAACGCGCGCTGCGTGATGTGCTTCATCTGGAAGCAGAAGCGCGAGAAGGAAATGGCGCCGGCGGAGTTCGGCGCCATGCTGCGGCGGCCATTTTTTCGCGATGTTCAATACATTGGCATCACGGGCGGCGAGCCAACGCTGCGGCCCGACCTCTCGGACTTCTACATTGAAGCACTTGGCGCGCTGCCGGGACTAAAAGGCCTCAGTTTCATCACCAACGGCTTCAGCCCAACGCGAGCGATCACCCACTATGGCCGCGCGGCGGAAGCGGCCGCTGCTCTTGACGTGCATTTCTCCGGCATGGTCTCGATCGATGGCATTGGAGACGCGCATGACCGTGTGCGTGGGCGCGGCGGCGCATTCAAGCGCTCAACCAAGACACTCGACGGCCTGCGCGAGCTTGGCATTCAGGTCATCGCCTGCTGCACGATCGTTCGCGAGAACGTGTATGAGCTGCACAACGTGCTCGAATGGGGACGCGCGCAAGGCGTGTATGTCCGCTTCCGTGTGGCCGAGTTCATCAACCGGCTCTACAACGAAACGGCGACGGATCAGATCCAAGCGTTTGACGCGGCGGCGATCAAACATCTCGTTTCTTTCTATCACTTGCTGCTGAGCGAATACGAGCATGCGCCGGAGGTGCGCCGCACGTATGAGTCGATCCTCTCGCGGCTTTCGGGCGGCCCACGCCTCACCGCCTGCCCTTACCAGACCAGCGCTGCGCTCAATCTCGATTGCGAAGGGCGCTTCGCAGTGTGTGCGCCGAAAGGCGAGCCGCATGACCTGGGCGCCTGGCCAGAATTTGCATTGCTCGCGGCGGCGGGCGAACGGGCCGAAATTCTCTCCAACGCATGCGCCACGTGCATTCACGACTATCACGATGCGTGGCTGAAGCCGGTGGCGGCGGCGCGAGCGGCGGATGAGGCAGCGGGCGCGGCCCTTTACGCCGCCGCGCAAGAGCGCGCGGAGCGCGCAGCTTCGACGCCCGACTTCACGGCAATGAAGGAAGTTTTGCTGATCGGCTGGTACGGAACCGAGACGGCGGGCGACATCGCCATTCTGGGCGGCGTGCTTTCGGAATATCTTGAAGAGAACCCGTCCCTGCGCTTCACCGTGTTGAGCCTAAACCCGGCGTACACACGCGTGACGCTGCCCGATTTGCCAGCGCGCCTGCGTGAGCGCGTCACCATTGCCGGCTACAACACCAGCGCTGCGAAACATGCGGTTGAACGCTGCGATGCGGTGGCGATGGCGGGCGGGCCGCTGATGGACATCAATGAAACGGCAATGATCGATGCACTGTTCGCTGCTTTCACGGAACGCGGCAAGCCGGCCTTGATCGAACGCTGTGGCATCGGCCCGCTTCGTCACGAAGGCCCCCGCAAGAGCGTCACCGGCGTGGCGCGTTCAGCGAGCCGCATTCGTGTGCGTGATAGCGGGTCGCGTACGCTGCTGCGCGAACTGGGCATCGCAAAGGAGGTCGAGGTTCTCGCCGATCCCGCGGTGCGCTTCATCGCCGAAAGCGGCATCCGCGCGACGCCGAACGCCACAGGCCCAATCCGTTGTTTCTTCCGCGAACTGACATACGAGTACGCGCAAACAACGAGTCCGGAGGCTTGCGAAGCGGCGCTCACCGGCACCGTGCGCAAACTGTTGGACTGGTTTCCCGACGCGCCGATCGAACTCGGCGCGATGCATTATTTCCCCATCGGCTGGGACGACCGTGTCCTGGCCCGGCGGATGGCCGAGGCGATCGGGGTGCCAGACCGTGTGCGGGCGCTTGATGCGCCGATGTCGCCGCAGGAAATCCTTCACGCGATGGCCGAAGCACGGTTCAATCTGTGCATGCGCTTCCATTCGGTGCTCTTTGCCCAGGAAATCGGCGCGGCTTACGCCGCGATCGACTATACTGATGGCGGCAAGATCGCCGGCTTCCTCGGTGATCGCCGACTGGCGCATAAGATGATCCCGCTCGGCGCGCTCTCCAGCATTACGCAGACGACGCTCAACGACGCCCTCGCGGTGAGGTCGGCTGCGCCTGCAGCGAGCGCCTAGGCGATGCGAGTTGTTCATATCGTTTCAAGCTTGCGCGGCGGCGCCGGGATCGCAGCGCGCCGGCTCAACGAGGCTCTGAACGCCGCCGGTGTTCAAAGCGCGATCGTCTGCCGCTCGGGCGCGTCGGACGCGCCGGACGCCATTGCGGTGGACGGTGAGCACAACAATCTCGCCGACGAGGCGGCGCAGCGTGTCGCTTGGCTCTTCGAGGAAGCGGTGCAAGACGCCTACATCGCGCCGAACCGCTCGAAACTATCGAACACGCTGTTCACGCTCGACTATGCCGGCATTCCAATCGCGCAGCATGAAGCCGTTGCGGGCGCGGACGTCATCAACCTGCACTGGACCTCCTTCTTCCAATCCACCGACACGCTTGCGGACCTTTTTGCGCTCGGCAAACCGATTGTGTGGACGTTGCACGACATGAACCCGTTCACCGGCGGGTGCCACTATTCCGCGGGGTGCGTGCGGTTCACCGAAACCTGCGCGCAGTGCCCGCAATTGAGCGGTGATCCTGCGGGCGCCGCGGCCGCGCACTTGGCGGAGCGGAAAGCTGTTTACGGCAATGCCCCCCACCTTGCCGTGGTTTCGCCCAGCGTTTGGCTGGCGAACGAGGCTAAGCGGAGCGCATTGTTTTCGGACGCACGCGTCGAGACGATCTCGAACTGTGTTGACCCCGCAGTTTTCAACGCAGACGGACGCGTGACCGCGCGCCAGAAGCTGGGCGTCACCGATAAGACCGTGTGCATCGGCTTTGCGCCACTCAACCGCGCCGAACGCCGCAAAGGGTTTGCCGAACTCGCAGCGGCGCTTGCCATTTTGGCGACACGCACCAAGGGCGTAGACGTGCGCCTGCTTGTGCTGGGTGAAGACGCGGAAAAAGACACGTTTGCGTTTCCCGCGATCGGCGTCGCCGCGGTCGAGCGCGAAGCGGATGTCGCGGCGGTGTTGAGCGCGTGCGATATCTGCGTGACGCCCTCTCTGGAGGACAACCTTCCCAACACGATTCTTGAAGCCATGGCATGCGGCGTGCCGGTGGTGGCGTTCGATGTTGGCGGCGCGAAGGACGTGATCGTCGATGGCGAGAACGGCGCGCTCGTGGCGGCGGGCGATACGGCCGCGCTGGCAGAAACTTTGGCTGCGCTGGTGACGGACACCGCGAAGCGCCAGGCGATGGGGCAAGCAGCGCGCAAGCACGCCAAAGATAGTTTCACGCCGAAGCGCCAAGCGGCAGCCTACAATACGCTCTACAAGAGCCTGACAAAAACAACGCCGCAGGCGGCGGCACGGCCGGGGCACGCAAAGCGCGTCTCTGAAACCGCGCCCGCAGGCGTGCTGGCGGCGGCATGGCCAACATTCATGACGTACACCGCGCAAGCACACCAAGCGGCGCTTGATCAGATCGAGCGCAACCGAAATTGGGCCGAGAAGACCGAGGACAATCTGGGCGCGGCGCGTGAGCGCGCGTCGGAGTTCAAGGATTGGGCCAAGCGCAGCGACGCGACGCTCGCGGAAACAAAGGCGTTGCTCGAAAAGACGCGGCAATGGGCTCTGGAGAGCGAAGAAGCGCTCGCCAAGCAGCGCGCGCACGGCGACGAGATGGAAAAATGGGCGCGCAAAAGCGATGCCGTGCTTGACGAGCGCAACACGTTGCTCGCGCAGGTGCAGGCTTGGGCGCGCAATAGCGATGCGGCTCTCGTGCAGCGCACCGCAGAGCTTCAAGAAGTGCAGGCTTGGGCGCACAATAGCGATGCGGCTCTCGCTCAGCGCACCGCAGAGCTTCAGGAAGCGCTGGCCTGGGCGCGCAAGAGCGATGCCCTTCTCACCGAAAGAAACGCACTGATCGAGGAGCTCAAGGTGTGGGCCGAAGGCGCGGAGGCGCGTGTCAGTGAAGGCAAGACAGAACTTGAGGCACTGCGGACCCACAGCGGAGAACTGCAAATACGCCAGAGCGAATTGGAAGCCGCGTCGGCCGCGCTTGAATTGGCGCGCGCGGAGCTTGAGCGCCGCGTCAGCGAACTCACAGCGGCATTAGCGGCATCGGAAGCCGAGTTGGATCGCGTGTCGTGGTCACGGCGCTGGCAGCGTTTGATGAAAGCGCTCAACGCGCCGCGCTGATGCTCACTTATACCAGGTGATGCCGCGGATCTGCTTTGACGCCCAGTTCCAGTTGTAGGCGTTGATCGCCTCTCGCCCGTAGATCGCATAGAGCGCTGCCAGTGCTGCGCCGAGGACCACTTGGCGCTGCGGCGGCAGTTCCGCGAAAGGCTTGTCGTAGAAGCCGTTCATGTCGAAGACATCGAACAGCATCTTATAGACGTCCGCGATCTCCCCGTTCTTCGGCGCGTAGGTTTTGGTGACGCGGTACATCTCGTCGATGACGCGCTGACCGGCCGTAGATGTGAGATTGTCGGCAGAAAAATAATAGACGGAGAACACTTTGTCCGTACGCGCGAACTTCGCGCCGGAGCGATTCAGGCGATTCCACCATTCCCAGTCAAAGGCGAGCTTGTAGCTCTCATCGAACACGCCCGCGCGCTTGTGCGCTTCGGCGCGCCAGAATGTGCTCGGTTGCTCGAAATAGTTTCGCAGCGCGACGGTCGAGAGAAAATCCTCGGGCGGCGCAGTGATCGTCTCAGAGCTGTCGGCGAAGACCCGCCGGCAGCCGCCGGTGAGAACATCGATGTCCGGGTTGGCGGCGAAGAACTCGGCGACATACTCAAGCGCGCCATCTTCGAAGGCGTCGTCGGCGTTCAGGTAGCAATAGATGTCGCCGGTCGCTCGCGCGAAGCCCTTGTTGATCGCATCGCCGGGGCTCTTATCAGGCTCCGACACCAAAGTCGTGACCAACCCTACGGCCTCGTAACGACGCAGAATATCGACGGTGCCGTCTTTGCTGGCGCCGTCATAGACGATGTATTCGAGGGCCGGATAATTCTGGCGCTTGATCGACACCAACGTCCGCTCGATCGTGGCCTCTGAATTGAGACACGGTGTTATCAGCGATATTTTCGGTGCCATTTAGATCGGTTCCCGATACGCGCGCCATGAAGCGATGTGATAACCGGCCATACCGACAGCGAAGGCCAGCGACTTGCGCGCCTCAATTGGCACTTGCGACTGCAACGTCGCAATCAGCGCGCCAAAATCCTTATAGTAGTGCGGCGTTTGCAGCGCCGGATTGAGGCACCGCTCAAGCAGCACGTGACTTTTGCCGTAACCGTAGAGGAGCTTCAGCAAGTAGCCGAGCTTCAGCCGGTTGAGGCGTAGGTGATGGTACAGAATGAGCTGTGGCACGTACGCCAGCGACTTTCCTACTCCATGCGCGCCGCGCATGATGAAGGAATCCTCGCAGGAAACCGAAGAGTTCAACCCGCGACGGCCAAGGCCCAGCACGTTGCTCTCGCGCTCGGTGGCCAACACGAAGGCGTTCATCACCTGACGCGAAACGAAAGAGCCCGCCGTCGGCGGCTCCCACTCACACCACGCGGTTGATGGTCCCGCGAGCGCGATGTCGCCCAAATCCTTGATCCCCAGGTACGGCAGGAACGGCTTAATGTGACGGCGCACCGGAATCGTCGGAGGCATCAGCAAGCGGCCCCCAAAGGCGCCGACATGTGAATTATTCGCCGCGTAGGCCTCGCCAGCCTCGATGTAGGTCTGTGTCACGACATTGTCGTCATCGATGAAGCACAGCCAGTCCGCGTCGGTCTCGTGCGCCGCGCGCAGGCGTGCTTGCGCGATGCCGAGTTTTTCCTCGCGGATAATTCGGCTATTGACCCCCCGCGCTTCCAGAGGCTCAAGCACGCTCTCGGGAACAGGTGGCGTCGAGGCGTTGTCAATAATTGTGACACGATAGGTATTCGCGTCAGCACTCTGGGCGGCCAGCGCAGCGATCGCTAACCGGAGCACGCTATAATCGGGATTGTGCGTGCAAATGCAGACGTCGACCTTCACGGCTACAGGGCGCGAAGATTTCACTTTTCCGCGCTCGCTCGCCTCGGTTCGTGACCGCGCAGCCGCCAGATCGCTTGCCGTCTCGCCAGTCATTGAATTAGCGCTGGAGCCTTGTCCACGCGCATCAGGCGGTTGTGGCACACTAGACCATCCCAAGTTGCTGAGCCGGGCTATATCATGGGGCTGAAAGATAACCTAGTGGCGCCCCTCAGCACTGATGTAGTAGGGCGACCCGCAAGTGCAGACCTGCGTTGCGTACAAGAACGGAATGAAGATGACCAAAGTCGCGTTGATAACTGGAGTGACCGGCCAAGATGGCGCCTATTTGTCGCGGCGGCTGCTCGACAAAGGTTACATCGTCCATGGCGTGAAGCGGCGCTCGTCGTCATTCAACACGGGCCGGGTGGATGATATCTATCAGGACATTCACGAGAAAGACGCGCGCTTCATTCTCCATTACGGCGATTTGACCGACGCGACCAACCTCATCCGCCTGGTGCAGCAAACAAAGCCGGACGAAATCTATAACCTTGGCGCCCAAAGCCACGTGCAGGTGAGCTTCGAAACGCCGGAATATACGGCCAATTCCGACGCGCTCGGCACACTTCGGCTGCTGGAAGCGCTGCGCATTCTCGGCATGGAGAAAACGACACGCTTTTATCAGGCGTCGACGTCTGAGCTTTACGGGCTTGTACAGGAAGTTCCCCAGCGCGAAACCACGCCGTTCTACCCGCGCTCGCCATACGCTGCGGCGAAGCTCTACGCCTATTGGATTACGGTGAACTACCGCGAGGCCTATGGCATGCACGCCTCGAACGGCATTCTGTTCAATCACGAAAGCCCGCTGCGCGGCGAAACGTTCGTGACGCGCAAGATCACACGCGCGGTGGCGGCGATCCATCTTGGCTTCCAGGACACGCTCTATCTCGGCAATCTCGACGCGCTGCGCGATTGGGGTCACGCGCGCGACTATGTCGAAGGCATGTGGCGTATCGTGCAACAGGACGTGGCCGATGACTACGTGCTCGGCACCGGCGAGATGCATTCGGTGCGTGAATTCGTCGAACGCGCATTTGCGGCCGTGAACGAGAAGATTTCGTGGAAAGGCAAAGGCGCCGACGAGGTTGGTATCAACGGCAAAGGCAAAACCGTCGTGCGGATCGATCCTCGCTACTTCCGCCCGACCGAAGTCGAACAATTGCTGGCCGATCCGACCAAGGCCAAAACCAAACTGGGCTGGACGCCGACGACCGGTTTTGAGGACCTAGTGCGCGAAATGGTCGAAGCGGATCTTGGCGTGGTCCAGCGCGAAGAGGAAAGACGCAACCGTCATGGCTGAGACGCTCTATCCGTTGCAAGGCAAGCGGGTTTGGGTCGCGGGCCATCGCGGCATGGTTGGCGCGGCGCTCGTGCGCCGGCTGGAGCGCGAAGGCTGCACCGTGCTGACCACCAGCCGCACCGAGACCGATCTGACGACGCAGGCCGACGTTGATCGCTACGTCGCGTCCGCCAAGCCGCAGGCGATCTTCATGGCGGCGGCGAAGGTCGGCGGCATTCTCGCCAACGACACCTACCCTGCCGAGTTTCTCTATCAGAATCTGATGATCGCCGCGAACGTGACGCAGGCGGCGCACGCCAACGGCGTCGAGAAGATGCTCTTCCTCGGCTCGTCTTGCATCTACCCGAAGTTTGCGCCCCAGCCGATGCGCGAAGACGCGCTGCTGACGGGCCCGCTCGAGCCAACGAACGAATGGTACGCGATCGCGAAAATCGCCGGCATCAAGCTCGCGCAATCGTATCGCCGCCAGTATGGCGCGAACTACATCAGCGCGATGCCTACGAACCTCTACGGACCCGGCGACAATTTCGATCTGAGCTCGAGCCACGTGATCCCGGCGATGATCCGCAAGGCGCACGAAGCGAAGTTGGCAAACGCAGAGAGCTTCCAGATTTGGGGCACAGGCTCCGCCAAGCGCGAATTCCTTCATGTAGATGATTGCGCCGACGCTTTGGTGCTGCTGATGCGCACCTACGACGGCTACGAGCATGTTAATGTCGGCTACGGCGAAGACGTCAGCATCGCCGACGTGGCGCAGATGGTCGCTGACGCTGTCGGCTTCAAAGGCGCGATTACCAAGGACGCGAGCAAGCCCGACGGCACGCCGCGCAAACTCATGGATATTTCACGACTGGCCAGCATGGGCTGGGCGCCAAAGATCGATCTGCCGACAGGTCTGCGCGACGCATATCGCTGGTATCTGGAGAACCGGGGTTAACTGGCAGTCGCGCTACCTTCAACTGCGGCCGGGCTGGGTCGCGACCGCGCCAAGAGCCACCTTCCCAATCGTCCGGATCGCGCGCGATCTATCCCCTCATTCCGTGCGCCAGAACGGTTCGAGCGATGGCTGCAGTCGTGGATGCAACATCCATGAACGCATCAGTTCTGCCACGCCTTGCGCCATGTCTCCCGCCCCCAAATGCGCGACGGCGAGTTCGAGCGAAAGATAGCTTTCCATGCGCTTTTTGAGCGGCGCCGCGAGCGCCGCTTGCTTGCGACGGATGTGTTCGGCGGCCGCGAGTGTCTCCGTGGGCGCTCCACGGGCGCCGCGTGTCACGCGCGCCGCCGCGCCTTCATGCACTTCAATCTGTCCCCCGGATTGAGACCAGCGGAGCAGCCAATCATAGTCTTCCAGGCGCCGCAGCGCTTCGTCCTGCCCGCCCGAGCGATCCCAGGCGACACGATTCATCAGCGCCGTCGATCCCGGGCACGTCCAGCAACCGGAGGCGAAATCAGCGATATCGTCGCTCGCGCGCGGAATGCGCACCGGGCTTTGACGGCCCGGCCAAACGCTGATGAACGCCGCGCACCAGATGGTGTGCGAAACGTCCTTTTTTGCGCGCGCTTGCGCCAGACGCGGCGCCAAGGATCGCGGCTCCCAGACATCATCGGAATCGAGCAGCGCGATCCACTCACTCGTCGCCGCGGCAACGCCAGCATTGCGCGCGCCGGCCGCGCCGGCATTGCGGTCAAGACGCAGCACACGAGTGCGCTCGCGATCGATGACGATCGGCGCCGGCGACGCATCATCCACAACCACAACTTCGAGATCGGCGTCCTGCGCCAGCACCGAATCCACAGCCCGCACGACGGCTTCTGCCCGGCCGAATGTCGGCACTATGACGCTGATTTCACGCGCAGCCATGCAAGGTTGGTACAGGCCGCAGACAGCTACTCACAAGGGGCTGTCCGCGAACGGTGCTCCCATGGACACAACCGGCGGCCCCTTGCTATAGGCGACAACCGAGTTCCGCCGAAAACAAGGGCTTCCGCAGATGAACGCACGCAAATTCACCGCCGCTTTGATCATGGTCGCGTCACTTGCCGCGTGCGGTGCGCCGGAAGAGCCCGCCGCGCCTGCAGCGCCAGAGATTTCAGCGACCGAGCAGCGCATCCAAGACCTCGCGGCGATCAATGCAGCGCTCACGACTTATCACCAAGCCAATGGCGTCTATCCAGGTTCGAGCGGTTTTCAGGGCTACGCCTCGAACTGGGGCGCGAGCATGGGCGCCGATTGGATCCCGGGGCTGCAGGCCACGCCATTGCCGCGCGATCCTTCGCTGAGCGAGACGCCCGTTTCGCAATATCTCTATTTCTCGAACGGGACGGACTACAAGCTGATCGCCCACCTCACAGAGGATTGTGGTCCGGCTGTCGAGACAAACGGTGTGCGCATTGATCCGGCTCGCGCCGATGCTGCCAATTGCTGGGCGTACGGCTTCTGGACCGAAGGTGGCGCGGCGTTCTGATCAGAGGACGTCGCATCGACGGCGCACCGCGCCATGAGCGTTCAGGTCTCTATCGTTACGCCGAACCTCAATCGCGGCGGCATGCTGGCGGATGCGCTTGCGAGCGTGGCTACGCAAACTGGCGTCGCTTTTGAGCACATCTTCGTGGATGGCGGCTCCACCGACAATTCGGTGGCGCTTGCCGCATCGTCTGGCGCGCGCGTTATCGAAGCGCCGGGGTCGTCGATCTACGAGGCGATCAATATCGGCATTGCCGCCGCGCAGGGTGAATTCATCTGCCTGCTGAACAGCGACGACTGGCTGCGGCCGGGTGCATTGAAGGCGGCGCTCGCAGCGTTCGAGACCGAGCCGAACCTCGATCTCGTCCGCGGTCGCGCTGATGTTGAAGCGTCTGTTGATGGGCATTGGGTCATGGAGCCGGCGCTGGCGGAGCCGGCTGCGCCAAGCTTGGCAAACGCGCTACTCGGACGCTCCAATATCAACGCCTGCATCTTCAAGCGGACGCTGTTTGAGCGCGTCGGCCCCTTCAATCCCACGTACGCAATTTCCGCGGACCGAGAGTGGCTGGCGCGCGTATTGCTGAGCGACGCGCGGACGGCTGGCATCAATTCAGACATTTACGTCTATCGCTCGCACGCCGGCTCGCTCACCATCGGCCGCGAGCGCAAGCAAACCGAAAAATGGGTACGCGAGCATCTTACGTTTTCGCGCGCGCTACTCCGCATCCCGGCGCTCACCGCAGGCCATCGGACGGTGCTCCAGCAGTTCCACGCCAAAGAGACGGCCCACTTCGCCCTACTCTCGCTGCGCCGCTTCGGATTCGGAGACTTTGTGAGCACGACGGCGAGGAGCTTCGGCGCGAGCCCGCTTTGGCCGATGCATGCGGTGGCGCCAATCGGCGCCATCGTCGCGCGGCGTTTACGGAGCTAAAGCGCGCCAGGCGCGTGAGGCGGTCTCGGCCGCATGCTGTTCTGTGTATTCGGCAATCACCAGCGCGCGCGCGGCTTGGCCCAAACGCTGGCGGAGCGATGCATACTCGGCCAAGGTCCGAAGGCGCGCTGTCAACTGTTCGACGCTGCCTTCGCGGATCACAAAACCGGTGACGCCATCGCGCACGAAGTCGCCACAACCTGGCACATCGGTCGTCACCACCGGGCGCGCGCAGGAGGCGGCTTCAATCAGCGACCGCGGCAGACCTTCGCCGCCTCGCGATGGCAAACATGCGATATGCGTGCTCGCCCAAAACGCCGGGACATCCTTGGTCGGGCCGACGAGTTC
>JAEUMT010000008.1 GCA_016791365.1 Hyphomonadaceae bacterium
CAGCATCCGTTCAGCCGAAATAGCGTTTTATCATCCCCGGTTCCGGACGATTTTCGTCCCTCGCTCGGACCGGGATCAGGTTCTCACTCCACCTGAGGGGTGAAGCAAAAGCACCGGCAGCCGGCTCAGCTGCCGGTGCAATTCGTTTCTGCACACTGGTTTGCCGTCGGCGGGCTTCAGGCCAAGTGGAGGCCGGTTGGCCGCCCGGAAGCCCGCCCATTCTATATTGCGCGCATTTCGAGCGCCGAACCGGAATCCACTTCGGCTAAATGCGCGCCCCATGTTGCGCCGCCGCGTTCCCCTCCGTAAACGAGCGCCATGGCTAACAAAGTTTACCCGGACGCGAAGTCCGCGCTCGAAGGCTTCACCTTCGACGGCATGTCGGTGATGAGCGGCGGCTTCGGCCTCTGCGGGATCCCGGAAAACCTGATCATCGCGCTGCGCGACACCGGCGTTAAGAACATCACGGTGATCTCAAACAATGCGGGCGTCGATGGCTGGGGCTTGGGGCTGCTGCTCGAGACCAAGCAGATCAAGAAAATGGTGTCCTCTTATGTCGGTGAGAACAAAGAGTTCGCGCGCCAGTATTTGAGCGGCGAGCTGGAACTTGAGTTCAACCCGCAGGGCACCCTCGCCGAGCGTTGCCGGGCAGGGGGCGCTGGGATTGCGGGCTTCTATACAAAGACGGGCGTTGGGACACTCGTCGCCGAGGGCAAGGAAACGAAAGTGTTCAACGGCGAGACGTTCGTTCTTGAGACTGGCTTGGTTGCCGACCTCTCAATCGTGAAAGCCTGGAAGGGCGACAAGGAAGGCAATCTGATCTTCCGTAAAACCGCGCGTAACTTCAATCCGATGATGGCGACGGCCGGCAAGAGATGCGTCGCCGAGGTCGAAATCCTTGTCGAGACCGGCGAACTCGATGGCGACGCCATCCACACACCCGGTATTTATGTTGACCGGATCGTTAAGGGCAATTTCGAAAAGCGCATCGAACAGCGCACGGTCACCAAGCGGGAGAATGCATAATGGCTTGGTCCCGCGATCAGCTTGCACAGCGCGCATCGAAAGAACTGCGCGACGGCTTCTACGTCAACCTCGGCATCGGCATTCCGACTTTGGTGGCGAACTACATTCCGGACGGGATGGAAGTCACTTTGCAGTCAGAAAACGGCATGCTCGGCATGGGGCCCTTCCCGTACGACGAGGATGTCGACGCTGATCTGATTAACGCCGGTAAACAAACGATCACGGCGTTGAAGAAGACCTCCTACTTCTCGTCATCTGACTCTTTCGCGATGATCCGCGGCGGCCACATCGATCTTTCGATCCTTGGCGCCATGGAAGTGAACGAGCGCGGCGACCTCGCCAACTGGATGGTCCCCGGCAAGATGGTGAAGGGAATGGGCGGGGCGATGGATCTCGTCGCCGGCGTCAAACGCGTCGTCGTCGTGATGGAGCACACCTCCAAGGATGGCGCCTCGAAGCTGTTGAAGAAGTGCACATTGCCCGTCACCGGCATCAACGTGGTTGATCTCGTGATAACCGATCTCGGCGTGTTCGAGATCGACAAGCATGGTTCACAACCGATGAAATTGCTTCAACTCGCAGACGGTGTGACGCTCGAAGAAATCACGGCGAAGACGGAAGCAAGTTTTGTAAACGCGCTCTAACTTCTTGGACCGCGGACCTTCAGGTCCGCATGCGCGTCTGAAGACGCGCGGTCCAAGTATTCATGCTCATCAACACAAATGAACAAACCTAAACGCGCGAACATCGAATGATGTTTGCGCGTCTTCACGCTTCCTCATCACCTCACAAGTAAGCTCACCGGAATAATTCGTGCAGAGAGGGCGCCATGGGCAGCTCTCCAACATGGGTCTGGTGATGCTTCGTGCCGGAATGAAGCGAACGGTGCACCGTCGCGCGGCTGCGTTAGCCGCGTGTGCGATGGCTGCTTGCGCATTTTTGTGGAGTGGTGAGGCGCACGCGCAGGCGTCGTCTCCTGAATTGACTCGTGTGCTCTCGCTGATCCAGCAGCAAGAGCAACGTCTCAACGAGCAAGAGCGTCAATTGATCGAGCAACAGAGGCAGCTGTCCGAGCAGCGGTCCCTGATTGAGCGGCAACGACAGGAAATACAATCGATGGCGGGCCTCAGCGAGGCGGATCTTGGCGAGATCCGCGGCGCTGGCGTGCCGCATTCGAGCTTGGCGTACGAAGAACTGGGTCCCGACGAGCCGATCCGGCTCAACCGGCGCTCGGTTCGCACCGTCGAGCAGGCAACAGGTGGCGGATCAGTGCCACCGGAAGCGACGCCAACCGCCGCGCCTCAAGGTCCGGTCGGTGAAGCCCCACCCGAGAGCACGCAAACCTCGACGGTGGACGCGCTTCCAGAAGGGCAGAACGCCCTTTTGGGCCGCGGGCGTCTCGTAATTGAGCCCTCGTTTGAGTTTTCGCGCAGCTCCGGCAACCGTTTGGTCTTCCGCGGCGTCGTGCCGATCACGGGGATTCAGATTGGTTTGATCGAAGCTGACGATGCGGCGCGCAACACGCTCTCAGCATCGGTTGCCGTGCGCTATGCACTCACGGACCGTCTCGAAGTCGAGGCGCGCGTGCCGTACATTTACCGCGACGATCGCGTTACGACGCTCTCTCAGAATAGCACCACGACCACACGGACCTTCAATTTGAGCGGTTCGGACATCGGCGACGTTGAATTGTCGGCCCGTTATCAACTCACCCAGGGCCGTAACGGCGCTCCGATCTTCGTGGCTGGCGCGCGCGTGAAGTCAAATACCGGCAGCGGCCCGTTCGATGTTGAGCGTGATGCGCAAGGCGTTGCGGCGGAATTGGCGACCGGTTCGGGCTTCTGGGCGGTGCAAGGCAACGTCTCGATGTTGTATCCGACCGACCCGGCCGTGATCTTCGCGAACCTCAGCTACATGTACAACATGCCTGAGACCGTTGATCGCACGTACGGCACGGTGACCGTTGGCGAAGTCGACCCGGGCGACTCGATCGGCTTTGGCTTTGGCTTCGGCTTCGCCATGAACCCGCGCTTTTCCACCTCTCTCGGCTATTCGCACTCTTACGTGCTGCCGACCGAAACCGAGCTGAACGGCGCCGTGCAAGAGTCGACCGAGCTGCAAGTCGGCAGCATGCAGGTAGGCCTCTCGTACCGCGTCAGCGAGCGGTTGACGCTTTCAACCGGCGTCGACTTCGGGGTCACCGAAGACGCCCCGGACGTCCGGGTCTCCTTCCGTGCGCCCTACCGCTGGTAAGCGAACAGGCCAAAAAAACAGAACCGGCGGCGCCTCTGGCCCGCCGGTTTTTTGTTGGACGTATTGTCCGCTTGAAGTGAAGCGGGGACACTGATACCCGCCACCGCTTCGGAGGGATGGCCGAGTGGTTTAAGGCACTAGTCTTGAAAACTAGCGAGGATGCAAGTCCTCCGTGGGTTCGAATCCCACTCCCTCCGCCACCCTACGCCCTCACGGGCTTCGGGTGGCAGGCCACCGAGGCGAGCGAGGCGAGAGGGGCGTAGGGCGATCTCCCGAAGCTGCGTAGCGCAGTGAGAGCATTGCCTGATCACCGATTATTGGTGAACCTGAAATAAGGATAAATCCTTACGCGGCCTAAAGTCCCCGCCGCGTATAAGAGCGCATCGCAGAATTGCGTTGGGGTTCTTTGATGCTTCGCCGTACACCGCGCGCGCTCATGGTTTCTTGCATCGGTTTGATGGCGTTCGCGTCCGCCGCTTCGGCCCAGCGCGCGCCGATCACATATTCGGGGCAGGGCGGCGGCGGCGCTGCTGCCGTGACTGAAGTGGCGTCGCTTGGCGCCAGCGGCCTCAGTGGCGGTGCGGAAAATTCATATGGCTATGGCCGCGAGCGTGGCCGCGATGCCGCCGTGATCGATCTCCGCCGCTCCGATGCGCGGCGTTCGGCGCCGGTTGTGTTCGAACAAGCGGCCAGCGAGCAAGATGATGAAGATGACACGGATGGTCCGGTTAGTCTGACGCCTGTGGCGCAGCAGCAAGTCGCGCAAGCTGAGCCCGCGCCACAACCCGAGGCCGCGCCGCCAAGCGAGCAGGGCGCTGCGCAATGGCTCGAGCGCGAACAGGTCGGCCCGCCCTACGAAGCCAACGGCCAATGGTATGTCCCCACACCGGAGCCGGGCTATCAACAGACCGGGACCGCATCCTGGTATGGCGCGCAGTTTCAAGGGCGCCGCACCGCAAGCGGCGAGACATTCGATCAGGCCGCACTGACAGCCGCGCATCCGACACTGCCGATCCCGAGTCTGGTGCAGGTCACCAATCTTGAGAACGGCCGTGAAGTGATCGTGCGCGTCAACGACCGCGGTCCGTTCAGCGGCGGCCGCGTGATCGATCTGTCGCGCGGCGCGGCGCAAGTGCTGGGCTTTGAAGAAGCCGGTCACGCACGCGTTCATGTTCGTTACTTGGGCCCTGCTCCGCGCCGCGTTAACGGCGACGGCAGCGCTGCGCCGGAATCTGTGCACGCCCCCGCCTCCATGGCGCAACAAACGGAAGAGGGGCCCCGCGCCCTGCTCCCGCCACACAGCCCCGAACACGCTGAGCTCTCCGGCGCGCCGGTCGCACAAGCTCCCGTCTATCCGTCCTCACCGGGCGCGTTCTTCGTGCAGGTAGGCGCGTTTTCTGACCCGCTGAACGCCCGGCGCGTCCGCGATGCAGTCTCTTCGGCAGGGCCGGTGGTTGTGGATAGCCGCACCAGCGCGTCAGGCGCCGAGTTGTTCCGGGTACGGGTTGGGCCGTACGCTACGCGGGAAGAAGCGGACGGCGCGCGCCGCTCGCTGGGCGCCCTGGGTTACGGTGAAAGCGTCGTCGCAGCGCGCTGAGTGTCCGTTTGTTGACGTGAAAGCGCCGCGCCGGTCTGCTCCAATTCAACCACGTAACGGCGCTAACGATTCGGCGGATTAAATGAACTTGCAGCGGAAATTTGGGGCGTTCGCCCTGGCGGCGCTTTTGGTGATCGCGCTTGCGCCGGACGCCGACGCGCAGCGTCGCCGTGCGCGGCGTGCGCCCGCGCCGCCGCCGCCGCCGGCCATCGCCCAGCACGTCACCATCATGGACGGCGCATCGGGTTCAATCCTGCGCTGCGAGGATTGTGAGACCGCGATCCCACCGGCGTCGATGGCGAAGCTGATGACGGTGCTTATCGTCCTTGAGCAATTGCGCGCCGGCCGGATCAGCTACGACACGACGTTCCCGGTGAGTGAATATGCCTGGCGTGAGCATGGCGCGATGTCAGCCGGTTCGCACATGTTCCTGCCGATCAACGCGCAAGTGCGCGTCCGGGACCTCATTCAAGGCGCCGTTATTGTGTCGGCGAACGATGCTTGCGTTGTGCTCGCCGAAGGCATCGCCGGTTCGGAGCAAGCGTTCGTCGCGATGATGAACCGCCGTGCGCAAGAGCTAGGCCTTCGCTCAGCGCATTTCCGCAATGCCACCGGCCTCGACGATCCCGAGCAGCGGATCAGCTCGGCTGATTTGGCGCGTCTGGCGCGCCACATCATGGTGACTTACCCGGAATTCTATCCGGTCTATTCGCGCCGCCAGTTCACTTACAACAACCACACTCAAGCCAACCGTAACCCGTTGCTTGGCGCCTACGAGGGCGCCGATGGTGTGAAGACAGGCCACACGGACGAGTCCGGCTATGGCTTGGTCGGCTCAGCCCTGGTCAATGGCGAGCGCCGCATCATCGTCTTCAACGGTCTGCCCACGATGGCGGCGCGCAATTCGGAGGCGCAGCGTCTGATGCGCGCGGCGTTCAACGACTACGCGCTCGCCCAGATCGCCGCCGCTGGCGATGAGGTTGGACAGGCGCGGGTGCGTCTTGGCTCGCGCGCCACGGTGCCGCTGGTAGCGCAGCGGAACATCGTCATCGGCGGGCCGCGCGGCGTGCAGCAAGGCCTTACCGCGCGCATCGTGTATGACGGCCCGTTACGCGCGCCGATCGCCGAGGGTGATGTCGTCGCCCGCCTCGTGATCGAAGGTCCGAATTTCCGGACTCAGGAATTTCCGTTGGCCGCCGGACGTAAAATTGGTCGCGCCAACTGGTTCTCGCGCGCGTTTGAGGGCTTGCGCCTGACCTTCTTCGGCCCTTGATAAGGCCCATGAAGGCCGAAAAGCCAGCCGCCGAACTCGACAAGGAACCGGGCGCCCCGCACCCGCGGGAGACGTTTTCGTTCGTTGGTCACGAGGCCGAGGAGCAGGCGTTCGCGGAAGGCCTGCGCGGCGGCCGCATGCATCATGCGTGGTTGCTTGCTGGTCCCAAGGGTTTGGGCAAAGCGACGCTCGCATATCGCGTGGCGCGCGCCGCACTTGGCGCCAAACGCATCGGCCCGCGCCCGCTTGATGTTGATCCGGAGGATCAGGTCGCGCGCCGCATCATGGCGCTTTCACATCCCGATCTCTTCGTCTTGCGCCGTGGGTTGAACGATCGCGGCAAACCGCGCCGCGAGATTGCCGTCGATGATGCGCGCGAACTCGGTCACTTCTTTTCGCTGGCGCCGTCCGAAGGCGGCATGCGCGTCGCCATCGTGGACGCCGTCGACGATCTCAACCGCAACGCCGCCAACGCCATCCTGAAGACACTCGAAGAACCGCCGGCACGCTCAATCCTGCTTCTGGTCTGCCATGCGCCTGGCGCCATCCTGCCGACGATCCGTTCGCGCTGCCGTCGCCTCGCGCTGCGCACCTTGAGCGACGAGCACGTGAAGAAAGCCAGTGGCGCCGACGCCGGCATTGTGGCGCTGGCTAAGGGCCGCCCAGGCCGCGCCATCGCACTGAAAGCGCAAGGCGTCGATACGGCTGGCGCTGACCCAAAGCGTGCGCATTCTGAAATTGCGCGTGGCGCTTCGGCAGCGCTGCTTGGCGGTCTCTATGACAAGATGAGCGGCGAGCCGTTCGAGAAGCTGGCGGGCGTGCTCGAGCTTGCCGGCGAATGGACGCGTGCGGCGGCCGTTGAGCAGGGCGGTGAGCAGTGGGCGGAGGCCTGGTCCGCGCTCGAAACTCTGCGCGGCGAAGCCGAAGGCTTGGACATGGATCCGCGCCACGCGCTCGCACGCGCGGCTGGCGTTCTCGATCGCGCTGGAGCGTCGCGCCGGTGACGCTTCTGATCGACAGCCACGTGAACCTGCATCACCATAGCTTCGACGAAGATCGCGAAGCGGTGATCCAGCGCGCGCGAGACGCAGGCGTCGCGCGCATGATCACGATCTGCGACAGAATCGAGAATTTCGACCAAGTCATCGCCATCGCCGAACAGCACGACGACATCTACGCCAGCGTTGGCGCGCATCCGCACTACGCCAAGGACCACCTCGATATCACCGCCGAGCGCCTGATCGAACTCGGAGGGCGCGAGAAGGTGGTTGGAGTAGGGGAAACTGGTCTCGATCAGCACTACAAGCACAGCCCGTTTGAAGACCAGGTGCAGGTGTTCCGCGCCCACGCGAAGGCCGCACGCACCCTTGGCAAAACGCTGATCATCCACACGCGCGAAGCCGATGACGCGATGGCGGAGCTGTTAGAAGAAGAGGCGGGGAAGGGCCCTCTTCGCATTCTCATGCACTGCTACACGTCCGGCGCCGAACTCGCGCGCCGTGCGCTGGCGCTTGGCGCCTACATCTCGTTCTCCGGCATCATGACCTTCAAGAACGCCAACGACGTGCGCGCCATCGCCAGCGAGACGCCGCTCGATCGCATCATCGTTGAGACCGATTGCCCCTATCTCGCGCCCGTGCCGCACCGCGGCCAACGCTGCGAACCGATGCATGTCGCTGACGTGCAGCGCGCGTTCGCGCACCTGAGAGGGCTTGAGGAGGAGGAGGCGAGCGCCCTGCTCGCCGACAACTTCCACCGCCTCTTCCCAACCATCCCGCGTGTGACGCCATGAGCGGGCGCGATGGTCACCAGGTTGGAGCGCGAGCTTCCAAGCCCGCACATCTAGGCGCCGGGCCTAGTCATGCGCGCTTGGAAGCGCGCGCTCCAACTTTTAAAGGGTGGCGCTAGTGGGTACGCTACGCGTCACCATCCTCGGCTGCGGCTCCTCCGGCGGCGTCCCGCGCGCGACCGGCGATTGGGGCGTGTGCGATCCGAACGAACCGAAGAACCGGCGCACGCGTTGCGGGATCATGCTGCAGAAATGGAGCGGGCAGGCGACGATTCCGAATGAGGCCACCACCGTCCTCATCGACACGCCGCCGGAGTTGCGTCAGCAACTGGCGCAAGCCGGCCCGTCACATCTCGACGCCGTACTCATCAGCCATGACCACGCCGATCAGATCCACGGCTTTGACGACATCCGCGCCTTCTTCATCAAGCAGCGCAAACAGATCCCGACCTGGATCGACGCCTCGACGCGCGCCAGCTTCATGCAGCGCTTCGGCTATTGCTTCGTCAGCGAGAGCGGCTACCCGGCGATCGCACGCGACGTCGGCCGGATGACGCCGCTCATCCCGGTTGAGATCGACGGCCCTGGCGGCAAGCTCGAAGTGCTGCCGCTCGAGCAGGATCACGGATTCTCGAAATCGTTGGGCTTTCGCGTCGGGTTGATCGCATACTCGAACGATCTCGTGGCGATGCCTGAGACGACGTTTGCTGCGCTCGATGGCTTGCAGCTTTGGATCGTCGACGCGCTGCGCGACACGCCGCATCCAACGCACGCACACGTCGCCAAAGCGCTGGAGTGGATCGAGCGGCTCAAGCCGGCGCATTCGGTGCTCACGAACATGCACATCGATCTGGACTACCAGGCGCTGAAGGCGAGGCTGCCCAGCGGCGTCGAACCCGCATACGATGGCTGGGCTGGCGACTATCCGATCTGAGTCGTGATATCGCTTCCCATAATCTATCTTATGCGAGATTTGCATGTCGGCCCAAGATACTGATAAGGCAGACGAAAAGAGCGCTTCCTGGACCGGGGACCTTCAACTCGGCAGCGGGTCTGAAGACCCGCGCTCCAAGAACGCCGCCGCCACCCAGGCCGTGCTCGATGTGATGGCCCAGCTCCGGAATCCCAACGGCGGCTGCCCGTGGGACGTGGAGCAAAACTTCCGCACCATCGCGCCATACACGATTGAGGAAGCCTACGAGGTCGCTGATGCGATTGAGCGCAACGACATGCCGGCGCTCAAGGAAGAACTCGGCGATCTGCTCTTCCAAGTCGCCTTCCACGCCCGCATGGCCGAGGAGCTTGGCGCGTTCGATTTCGCCGACGTCGCCCAGGCGCTCGCCGACAAGATGATTGAGCGCCATCCGCACGTGTTCAGCGAAGCTGGCGACGGCCGCACGGCAGAGCAGCAGACCGTCGCGTGGGAAACGCTCAAGGCCGAGAAGCGTGCCGCCAAGGGCGTCACGTCGCTGCTGGACGATGTCGCCATGGCCCTCCCTGCCCTGCAGCGCGCCGAGAAGCTCACCAAGAGGGCGGCCCGCATCAATTTCGATTGGCCGAGTTCGACAGAGGTGCTCGAGAAGCTCGACGAAGAGCTGGCTGAATTGAAAGCCGCCGAAGCCAGCGGGGACCAGGACCACATCGCCGAAGAGATGGGCGACATCCTCTTCGTGATGGCCAACCTCGCCCGCAAGCTGAAGGTCGATCCCGAAGAAGCCCTCCGCCGCGCCAACGCCAAGTTCACCCGCCGCTTCCAATACATCGAGCGCGCGCTAGCCGAAGCTGGCCGCACTGGGCCCCAGCCGCTGGACGACATGGAAGCGCTGTGGCTGGAGGCTAAGCGGGCTGAGAGGAAATGACGGCTGCGCGGTCAAGCTCGTGGCGCCATTGTCCCACTCGATAATTGCTTTAACGTGGTTGCCGCTTCACAGAGGGCACAGAATGAGACTTGGCTCTATAGCTCTGTCTATTGCGCTATCGCTTTGCGGCGTCGCCTATGCTCAGCGTGCGGACCTCACCACCGCATCGTCGGGCTACCTCTACTTTAATCGCCCCGGCGCCACACTTAGCCGGCATAATTCTGAGCTAGCGAACTGCATGTTGGTTTGGGCGACGGCATCATCTGTCGATACCTCACGGACAACTCAACATCCCTTGGTGCCTGGGATTATCGACGGCGCAATAGCCGACGCTGTGAATGATCAAATGGTTCGCGGATTCGAGCGCGCGAGGCGCGCAGTGAACGTGGAACATTGTATGATCGCTCGCGGCTGGAGACTCATGGCGCTGGAAGAGCGAGAAGGCGCCCGCCTAGCCGCGCTCGATGACCCGCAGTTGGCTGAACAACTCCTCACCGCGATTGGTTCTGAAACCCCTCCCGGATCCGAAATTCGGCGGTGGCGCAATGAAGGAGCCCGATTTGATACTGTGATTTTCAGCAGTCCAAGGATGCGGCGCCAAACGTTGTTGAGTGCGCGCGTCTTGCGATCAGCTCCACTTGAGACAATCCAGCTTTTGGAGGCCGCTCAAGTGTCTGAGTATCAGCCCTCGAAGACTGCTCGTTGGAAGTGGTTTGTCAGCAGTTGATCTTACGAGGGCTCAAACGCCGCCAGAAGGGTTTGCGTTGATAGTAGTGGGCGTGGTGGGCTCGCGCTCGTCCCCTTCCTACTTGTTCAGCGTCGAACGCTCGACGCAAAGCCAAGAGGGAATGCAAGACTATTTCCACGTCGAAGTTCACGGTGCTCAGCCAAATGCGGACGGCCGTCTTACGAAGACAATGGCGTTGCTTGTGCCCGCCGGGGAGTGGCGCGTTTATGGGCACCGTCTGCAGTTGGACTATTGCATCGGGGCGCCGTTCTTTGCGGCTAACTCCGGCGAGGTGGTTTTCCTTGGCGAGTTTGATTTTGATAGCGGTGCTCTGAATCCGAACGTTTCTGACCAAGCCTTGAGGCGCCACCTGCCCACAAGCCTCGCAATCAGCACCGCGGCACGTGCGGCTTCGTGGCAAAACGGCGCCACTTGGCCATGCCGCATGGAACTGATGTATGCGCTTGAGTTCGATGGATTTCCGTACGCGTCGGACTATGCTTGGGGCGGCGCTGCCGACAACTAGTCTGACCGCACCGGCCCGCAGCCGCTGGACGACATGGAAGCGCTGTGGTTTGAGGCTAAAGCGCACGAACCTAAATAGCGCGTGTCCCCTTCTCCCTTGCGGAGAAGGGGTTAGGGGATGAGGGGCGTTCAAACACGCAGGCGCCGCTCGTTGGAGCGCCCCTGACTCCGGTCGCTTGGCGACCGACCCTCTCCGCGAGAGGGTTGGTGACGGCGAGCGCGTCGTGTTTCTACCCACACCTCCACTCCAAGATTCCGCGCACAATCAACGCCCCTCACAAAATCTATCCCACACCTCCAGACCCGCGCGATACTGCGCTCGTCTCTTGCACGGGAGGTTCATGGGCTAGCCGAGCCACACGAGCGCGAGAGACGGGATCGAGCGTGAGAAAGCCGGCGTGAGTGCGTTTGTAAGGTAGTGCGCACACGAAAGCGTCGGGGTCCGGGACAACGGCCAAGTCCCGCACGCCGCCAGGGCCTTGGGGTTCACCTGCGTAAAAAGCGCAAACCCAAGACCTGGCGAGCACAGATCTCCACGGGGCGCGCGAAGCGCGCAGCGGCGTTCAGAGATGATCGTCGCACCCGACAACTAAACCAAGCGCGGATCGCGCGCCCCGTTCTCCCGACTTCGGGAGCGATTAGTGAGGAGCGAATGGAGCGGGTCGCACCGCTCACAACCGCTGCGCGCCATCCACCGTCATCCTGGGTCGCGCGTAGCGCGAGCCCGGGATCCAGGGGCAAACGACACAGCTCGTGGCCCTGGATTCCAGACGCGCTCCGCGCGTCCAGAATGACGGAAGGATTTCTAACGGCTACGCTGATCGCTTGGGCCGAGGGAAACACAAATGCTGATGCGCCGTATCCGCGAACACGTTACCGCGCACAATTGGTTCGCCGTTGGAATTGATCTTGTCATCGTCGTGCTCGGCGTCTTTCTCGGTACGCAGGTTAGCAACTGGAACGCGGAGCGCCTCGCGCATGAAGCCGGCGACACATACCGCGCTCGCATCGTCCGCGACCTGGAGAACAACCAGAGCGATCTGCAGAGCCGTGGCGCCTATTTCACCCAGCTCCGCGGCTTCGCGCTGCAGGTGCTAGGCGATCTTGAGGGCAGCGCCCGGCTATCGGACGAGCAATTCCTGATCGCGGCCTACCAGGCGACGCAGATCTATCCGCGCCCTCTCACGCGCGGCGCGTACGACGAAATCCAGTCTGTTGGCGCGCTCGATACGCTGGGCGACGTCGCGACGCGCGACAACATCGCGAACTATTATGTGGCCGTGGAAACAAGCGAAGCGACGTTTCGCAACGTGCCGCCGTATCGTGAGATTGTCCGCCGGGCCATTCCGTATCGCGTGCAGGCGCGTATTCGCGAGGCGTGCGCCGAGGTGATGACCACGGCGACGACCGGCCTTGCGCGGCTGACGCTGCCGGAGCGCTGTTCGCTGGAGATCGACCGCAGCGTGCTGGTCCAGGCCGCTGCCCGAGTGCGGGCGACGCCTGGGCTGGAGCTGGATGTCACGCGTCTGCTCGCTGACTTGGATCAGAAGCTCATTCAGACCGAGCGCTCCCAGCAACGCGCCGCGATGCTCATCGCGGAGCTGTCGACATAGCCGTGGCGGCGCGAACGCTATGGACCGCCGGCGTCTCGCCGGCATGCTCTGGAGTCGTCCGGCGAGACGCCGGCGGTCCATATTAGCGCTTCAACGGCCCGAACGGCACGATCTTGTTCTCCACGTCGTGGCCGATGTCGCAGCGGCCGAGATACGCAATGCCGGCTTTGGCGCACCAATAGCGCATCATGTCTTCAGCCGTGGCGCCGAAGGGTTTGTCGTTCTCCGGCACGTCGCTGACGCGGCCGAGCTTAATCCCCTTCACGCTCCGTACGTTGGCGGAGGAGGTGATTTGGAAGAGGGCGCGGTCTAGGCGGTAGAGATACTCGCCGACATCTTCGAGCATCAGCACGTGGCCGCTCAGATCAGGTTCAAGCGACGTGCCGAGCATCGATTGAAACACGGTGATATTGAAGGCGGCGCACTTGGCGTCAAACATCACGCCGAGTTCGACGCTCTCTGGCGCGCGGTCGATGAGCCAGTTGAGCGCCCTCTTCACGGCCCCCTCTCCGCCGGCGCGCGTCATGTCGACGGGAATAGGGCCGTGCGCAACGTTCTCGTAGCCACGCGCATAGAGCCCGCCAAGAATGGCGCCGTTGTCGCTGTAGCCGAGATAGGTTTTGACGCGCGAGGCGCCGTTGAGCTGCGCCAGCGCCGCTTCCGCGATCCTGCAGGCGCCATAGCCGCCGCGTGCGAACCAGATAGCATCCAGCGTGGGATCGTTGGCGTAGTCCACGAACGCCTTGAGCCGCGTGTCGTCGTCGCCGGCGAAATGACCGTCGCTCTCAAAGCATTGCGGATGAACAACGATCTCCGGCGCGCGGTCGAGAAAACTGTCTGCCGCGAACGCTTTAAGCCGAGCCGCCAACTCCGGCTCAATGCGCGTGCCGGGCGCGACGACGCCAATACGAAGCGACGGGGCCATGCTGTGTTCACGTCCTTCCGAAAATCAGCGTTTCTCGTCATAACCGGCACGCATGAGTCAGGCAAAATCCTATTTCTTCAGCGGCGTCGGCGGCTCCGGCATGTTGCCGCTGGCGCTCATCCTGCGCGGCAAGGGCGTGACGGTTGCGGGCTCTGACCGGTCGCTCGATCAGGGCCGCTTGGGCGCGAAGTTCGAGTACCTGAAAGCGCAAGGCGTCGCCCTCTTCCCGCAAGACGGTTCAGGCATCACCAGCGCTGACCAGATCCTGGTGCGCTCAGCGGCTGTAGAAGACACCGTGGGCGACGTTGTCGCCGCCAAGCGCGTTGGTGCGGAGGATTTGAAGCGTCCGCAGCTGCTGGCGGAATTGTTCAATGCGGCGCCCGTCCGCATTGGCGTCGCCGGCACCAGCGGCAAGAGCACAACCACGGCCATGATCGCCTGGATGCTCCACCGCGCAGGACGCGATCCCACGGTGATGAACGGCGCTGTCATGAAAAACTTCGTGACGCCAGACGCGCTGTTCGCGAGCGCGCTCGTTGGCAGGGGCGATGCGTTCGTGTCCGAGGTCGACGAAAGCGACGGCTCGATTGCGCGCTATGAACCGACGATCGCTGTCGTCAACAACATCGCCCTTGACCACAAGAGCATGGACGAGCTGCGCGCGCTGTTCACCGGCTTTGTCAACAAAGCCGAGATCGCGGTGCTGAACCTCGACAATGAGGAAACGGCGGCGCTGGTGATGGCGACCAAGGTTCGCACCCGAACCTACGCGCTACGTTCGGGCCTTGCTGACCTGCACTGTTCAGCGATCCGCCTGGCGCCCGATGGCGTTTCGTTTGACGTGCTGGAAAAGGACACGCGCGCGACGGCGACGGTCGATATGGCCGTGCCGGGCGAGCACAACGTCTCCAACGCGCTGGCGGCGCTCTCAGCCGCGCGTGCGTACGGTTTGTCCCTTCCGGAAGCGGCGGAGGCGCTCAGGGGGTTTTCCGGCACCAAACGGCGTCTCGAAGTTGTTGGCAAAACCAACAACGTCATCGTCATCGACGATTTCGGGCACAACCCCGATAAGATCACCGCAACGCTCAACACGCTGCACGCCTTCCCGGGCCGCCTGCTGATCATGTTTCAACCGCATGGCTTTGGGCCGCTCCGGCTGATGCGCGACCAGTTCATCGATTGCTTCGCGCGCAACATGGCCGAGGATGATGTGCTGATCATGCCTGATCCGGTGTACTTTGGCGGCACCGTCGATCGCTCTGTCACCAGCGAGAACATCGTCGCCGGCGTGCGCTCGCGCGGCCTGCAAGCGATGGCGTTCGCGGAACGCGGTGCGTGTGGCGACAAGCTGATCGAACTCGCCGAGCCTGGCGACCGCATCGTCGTGATGGGCGCGCGTGACGACACGCTTTCGCTGTTCGCGGCGGAGTTGGTTGAGCGGATTGGCGTCTGATGATCCGGTGCGCGGGTCACGAGCTCGTTCCCAAGTTGGATGCTGAAGGCTATGTGCGTGAGCTGACCGGCAAAGGTATACGCATACTGGGCATCGAGGCGTTCGTCATCGACGGCGATCAAATCGTGCCGCAGATGGACTTAATCGCTGACTTTTCCGGTTCGGTCGATGTGCAATCCTCGCTCGTTGACGCCTTATCCTTCTTGCGACGCGACGACGATCGGGCGCTCTATTTCTACTTCACGACGTGACCCCTACTCCGCCGCCGGACGCAATTCTTCGGGTAGGGGTTCGAGTGGTGCGAAGCGCGCCGCATCTTCAACGAGCAACTCAGCGCGCAGCGTGAGATTGCCGTCATCGTCAGTGCTTTCTTCGACAATTTTCCCGTGCGCCGCGACTTGCGCGCGCACGCGGCCGGCATCGTCCGGCGACAAGGTGAGGGTGACGACGCGCGTTGCGGAGAAGGCGGCGCGATCGATCGCGGCGAGCAGGGCCTCTACGCCCTCCCCCGTTTCCGCTGAAAGCGCAACGGGGGGCAGGGCGCCCTGCCCCTGTCCCGCCGCTTGCGCGCGACGGAGGCGGCCAATGCGTGTGTCTTCATCGAGAAGGTCGATCTTATTCCACGCTTCGAGAACGGGCGGCGACTTGTCACTGGCGTCTTTGGAAAGCTGGGCGAGAACGCCCAGAACATCCCTCTTTTGATCTTCACTCTGCGGATGCGCGATGTCGCGCACGTGGACGAGCAAATCGGCTTCCGTGACCGCTTCAAGCGTGGCGCGGAAGCTTTCGACCAGTTCGTGCGGCAAATCTGAAATGAAGCCGACGGTGTCGCTCATGATCACGGCGCGGCCGCTCGGCAGCTTCACTTGCCGCGCCGTGGGATCGAGCGTGGCGAAAAGCATGTCTTTTGCCAGCACGCCAGCGTGCGTGAGACGATTGAAGAGCGTCGATTTTCCGGCGTTGGTGTAGCCGACGAGCACGATGGCCGGCAGGCCGGCGCGCGAGCGTGCACGACGTTGCAGCCCGCGCGTGCGCCGCACGTCTTCGAGGTCTTTCTTTAGCCGGATGATACGGTCGGCAATGATGCGGCGGTCGAGTTCGATCTGTGTCTCACCAGGGCCGCCGGTCTTGCCTAAACCGCCGCGCTGGCGTTCCAGGTGCGTCCAGGTGCGCACGAGGCGCGAGCGCTCGTAGCCTTGGCGCGCGAGTTCGACCTGCAGCTTGCCTTCCTTGGTGCGCGCGCGGAGGCCGAAGATTTCGAGGATCAGCCCGGTGCGGTCGATCACCTTGGAGCCGATGTCGGTTTCAAGATTGCGCTGTTGAGCTGGCGAGAGCGGCGCATCGATGACGATCACGCCGGCGCCGAGTTCCTCGGACTGATCCTTGAGCCGCTCAACCCGCCCCGAGCCGAAATAGGTGCGCGGGTTGATTTGCCGAAGCGGCGCGGCTTCCGCGCCCGCAACCTCGAGCCCAAGCGCCTGCGCGAGGCCGACAGCCTCGAGCAAACGCGCTTCGCCATCGCGCACGCTTTCTTCCGCGCTCGCGAGCGGGCGCAGCACGATGGCCTTGTTCAAATCCTTGAGCGGCGTATCAGCCGTCGACTTCATCAGTCGCCTTTTCGCTCTCGAACAGCTGGACGGGCGCGCCCGGCATGATGGTCGAGATCGCGTGTTTATAGACAAGCTGCACTTGGCCGTCCCTGCGCAACAACACACAGAAATTGTCGAACCAGGTGACGACGCCCTGCAGCTTTACGCCATTGACCAGAAAGATCGTGAGCGGCGTCTTCGACTTGCGGACCGCGTTGAGGAACGTGTCCTGCAGGTTTTGTTTCTTATCCATGGTGTTAGCCCCCATGTTGGATGAGTTTTATAGCGCCCCATCGAACGCGGGGCTGCGACTAGAGCTATAGGGTGCGCCGCATCATTCGCCAACCGCAACGGCGCCGATTTGCTGTCAGGCGCCTAAATAAGCGGCGCGCAAAGCTTCTGTGACAGAGCCGGGTTTGCCGTCGCCGATACGAACGCCGTCAATTTCGATGGCGGCGGTCGCGGCGTTAGAGGCTGCGGTGATGAAGGCCTCGCGCGCCGTCTTCGCTTCCTCGATCGTGAATGGCCGCTCCTCGACCTTCATCTGGCGTTCCTGAGCGATTTTGAGCACAGCGCCGCGCGTGACGCCGTGGAGAATGTCGAACGAGAGTTCGCGCGTTCGCAGCACGCCGTTGGAGTCGACGATCCAGGCGTTGGAAGAGGTCCCTTCGGTGACAAGGCCGTGCTCATCAACGAACCACGCTTCGAAGGCCCCCTTCTCTTTTGCTCCCTGGCGGGCGAGCACATTGGGGAGGAGGTTGACCGACTTGATGTCGCGGCGCCGCCAACGCGTCTCAGGGGCGCTGATAACTTTGATGCCGGCAGCCGCGCGCTTTGCAATCGCGGCGCGGTCGAGGTTCTTCGCCGTGACGACGATCGTTGGCGCGGTCCCTGGCGCGGGAAACACATGATCGCGGCTGGCGGCGCCGCGGCTGACCTGCACATAGACGATGCCGTCGCTCACCCGATTGCGCCGCATCGTTTCGCGCATCACCGCCATGAGCGATGCTTCGCTCATCGGAGGCGTGATGCGCAGTTCCGCTAGCGAGCGCTGCAGGCGCGTCATGTGCGCCTCCGTGTCGAACATGCGCCCGCCGCGGATGGCCCAGACTTCGTAGATCGAATCCGCGAACTGAAAGCCGCGATCCATGATCGAGACGCTCGCGCTACGCAAAGGCACGTAGGCGCCGTTCACGTAGGCGATGCGACTCATTCGGGGTCAACGCCGTTGCGGCCCGGCGGATCAACGCCGAGCGATTTCAGTTTCCGGTGCAGCGCCGAACGCTCCATGCCGATGAAGGCGGCGGTGCGTGAGATGTTGCCGCCGAAGCGCGTGATCTGGACGTTGAGATATTCGCGCTCAAAACGCTCGCGCGCGTCGCGGAGCGGCAGGCCGATGACTTGCTGGAGGCCGTCGCGTTTGGACGATCCGGCCTGAGGCCACGCATCTTCAGGAAGATTGTCGACCGTGACTGGTGTGGAGACGTCGCCCGTCGCCAGGATCAGGATACGCTCGATCACGTTGCGCAGCTGGCGGACGTTGCCTGGCCATTCGGCCGCTTGCAGCGCCGCCAACGCGTCTTCTCCGATCTGGCGCGCAGGCACGCCCGACATGCCGGCCAAGCGGCCAACGAAATACCCGGCGAGTTCCGGAATATCTTCTCGTCGCTCGCCCAGACTTGGCGACCGCAAGGGCACGACATTCAGACGGTGATAAAGATCTTCGCGGAAGCGGTTTTCCGCGATGTCGTCTGTGAGTTCGCGCGACGTGGACGAAACCACACGCACGTTGACTTGAACATCCGTGCTGCCGTGCAGGCGCTTGAAGCGTTGATCGACCAGCACGCGGAGAATCTTCGATTGGGTCTCAAGCGGCATGTCGCCGACTTCGTCAAGGAAGAGCGTACCCATGTGAGCTTGCTCGAACACGCCAATCTTCTTGGGACGTCCGTCCGCGCCTTCCTCACCGAAAATCTCGGTTTCCATGCGGTCCGGCGCGATTGAAGCCGCGTTGATCGCAACGAACGGACCCGCTGCACGCGGGCTGCGCTCGTGCAGCAAGCGCGCCACGAGTTCTTTGCCGGCGCCCGCCGGGCCGGTGATGAGCACACGTGAGTTCGTCTGCGCGACGCGATCAATCGACGCGCGAAGCGCGGCCATGACAGCGGACGAGCCGATAAGATTGTCGCTGGCGGCGGAGCGCGCCTTGAGCTCAACGTTTTCGCGTTTGAGTCGCGTCGTCTCCAACGCGCGGGATACGACGTGGAGCAAACGATCGGCGGTAAACGGCTTTTCGACGAAGTCGTAAGCTCCCTTGCGGATTGCCGCGACGGCCGTCTCGATGGTCCCGTGTCCGGAGATCACAACGACTGGCAGGTCGGGATCAATGTCCTTGAAATTCGCCAGCAAATCCAAGCCGTCCATGCGGCTTCCTTGCAGCCAGATATCGAGCACGATCAAAGATGGACGCCGCTTGCCGAACGCGCTGAGCGCCTCGTCGCTATCGCGGGCGGTGCGGACTTGGTGGCCGTCGTCTTCGAGAATGCCGGACACCAGGTCGCGAATGTCGGCCTCGTCATCTACGACGAGAATATCTTGTGTCATCAGGTGGCTCCTGCGCCGTGTTCTGCAGCGTTGTCGATCGCGTCTTCGCCGCGTTTGGGGAGAACAAAACGAACGACCGCGCCTGGCCCTCCACCTGGCGCATCGTCCAACTCGATTAACCCCCCGTGGTCTTCAATGACGCGTGCGACGATGGCGAGCCCGAGGCCGGCGCCTTTCGTGCGCGTGGTGACGTATGGTTCGATAAGCCGGTGACGATCCTTCTCCGGGAAACCCAGCCCGTTGTCGATCACTTCAAACTGTACGCCAAAGTCGAGATCGCGAAGCCGAAGCGTGACGAACCCGTCTTTTGGTTCGCCATCGCGCTCACGCCGCGCCTGAACGCTTTCGCTCGCGTTCTTGATCAGATTGAGCAGAGATTGGCCGATCAGCCGCTCGTCGCTTACAAGCCCGATTGGCTGCTCGGCGCCTTCGACTTCAATACGGATGTCGGGAAACACCAGACGCTGCGCGAACACCGTATCGCGCGCGACTTCGCTGATGTCGGCGAACGCCATGCGGGGCGTTGGCATGCGGGCGAAAGAAGAAAACTCATCGACCATGCGGCCAATGTCGGCGACCTGACGCAGGATGGTGTCGGTGCACTTGGTGAAGGTATCCGGATCGGATGTGATTTCCGCCGCGTATTTCTTGCGCAACCGCTCCGCCGAAAGTTGGATCGGCGTCAATGGGTTCTTGATTTCATGCGCGATGCGACGGGCGACATCCTTCCACGCTTCCTGACGTTGCGCTGAAATGAGTTTCGTCATGTCGTCGAAGGTCAGCACGACGCCGCCGTCGGCTTCCGGGTTCATGCGGACGCTGAGGTTTACCGATCCGCCCTCACGCATCAGGTCGACGCGCTGCGCGGGCGCTTCGCCGGGATGCGGCGGGCGATTGAGGAGTTCCGCGAACTCCGGGGCGATGTCGATCAAGCGCCGACCGCTGATTTCCGAGGTTTGAAGGCCGAGGAGCTGCACAGCGGAGCGGTTGGCGGCGCTGATGCGGCCATTGTTGTCGAGACCCATCACGCCGGCGCTGACGCCGCCGAGAACCGCTTCGATGAACGAGCGGCGGTTTTCGGAGTCTTCCTGCGCGGCGACGAGATCGCGCCGCTGCGTTTCAAGTTGCGCCGTCATTTTGTTGAACGCGCTCGCCAGCGCATCCACTTCGTCGCGTTCTTCGCCTACTGAAACGCGCGCCTTAAGATCGCCCGAAGCCACGCGTCGCGCCGCGCCCACCAAACGTCCAATCGGCTCGGCGACACGTGAAGCGCTCGTGAGGCCGACCCAACCTGCGCTGAGCAGCAGAAGCAGCGCCGTCGACAGGTATGCCATGCCGAGCAGGCCACGCATGGAATTTTGCTGATTGCGCGCGGCCCGATACTCGATGACCGATTCTTCGAACTGACGCAGCTGAGCCACTAAGCCCGGCTCTATTCGTTTTGAGACGTAAACGTAGGCGTTGTTGTAAGCGGTCAAACGATAGAGCGCGAGCAATCGGTCATTGTCCTGATCGAAGCGCACGGACATCTCGTTTGCGTTGGCCGCCGCGAATGCTTCTTGAGATGGCGCCCGATACGGCACTGCGTTCTCAACCAGCGCCCCGCCGGCAAGCACGCTGCCGCCGCTGTCGATGACATAGACCGACGAGAGCTCGCGGCGTTCGCCCTGGAGCTGCAAGAACGTTGCGTACCGCGTTGGATCGGACGTTAGGCCGGCGCGTGCATTGTTGAGGTCCTCAGCCATCGCTTCGACCTGGCCGCCAAGTCCGCCCGAGGCGAGATTGACGTAGGCGCGGCCAACATCGGCTGCGTTCTCGATGGTGCTGACGACACGCTGGCTGAACCAGCGATCCATGCCTTGCGAGAAGGTCACGCCGAGAAACGCCGCCACGATGATCGCGGGCGCGAGCGCGGCCAGACTGAACAAGGTCACGAACCGCAAATGCAGACGCGCCCCTGTCGCGGCTGCGCGCCATGCGCGTGCGACGCGGAGAATGCGGTGAACCAGGATGCCCGCAAGTCCGGCGGAGATGATCAGACTGACGATCAACAGCGTGCGGATGAGACCGTTATTTTCGCCCGCGAGCCCATCGCCCATCAGAAGCGTGATCGTGGCGACAGCCGTCAGCAAACCCGCCACGGCGAGCCCAACCATGAAGGTCAGCGCGCTACGGCTCTGCGGCTGGTCTGAGAGCACGGCCGCTTCGGCCGGCTCGTTTGCTGTGATTTCGGCCATGGCCGGGGGCACCATGTTGCGGATAAGCAACACGGTGTTGAACCAATATCACGGTGAGGTCAATCGTTTCGGCCAGTAGTCAGGCCAAGGGCCTGTATTTTCTTCCGGAGGGTATTCCGGTTGATGCCCAGGATCGCCGCAGCCTTGATTTGGTTGCCGCGTGTCGCCTGGAGCGCCTGAGTGATGAGCGGTCGCTCCACTTCGGCCAGCAGCCGATCATAGAGCCCCGCCGCCGGGAAGCCAGGGTTCGCAGCAGCAAACTCCCCTTCCACCCGTCGCGTGACGGCGGACTCGAACCCGTCGGTTGCTTCTTCGGCCACGACATTGTTGTCGGCGTGACCAAGTTCGCGACCGATCTCGCGAGCGGTGATGACGCTGGCGGGGCTGAGCGCGGTGGCGCGCCGAAGCAGGTTCTCGAGTTCGCGGAGGTTGCCGGGAAAGCTGTGCGCCTTGAGCCGTTCAATGGCGGCGTTGTCGATGGACTTGTCCGGCAAGCCTTCGCGCTTGGCGCGTACAAGGAAGGCGCGCGCGAGATCGCCAATATCTTCAAGCCGCTCACGCAATGGCGGCATACGGATGACGACGACGTTCAGGCGATAAAACAAATCCTGCCGGAAACCGCCTTGGCGTGTGAGTGTCGCGAGGCTGCGTTGCGACGACACGATGAGCCGCGCATCAGGACGGTCACCGGGCTCTTCCGCGTGAAGCAGCCCTGCGAGCCGTGTTTGCGAGTCCTGCGGCAGTTCATCAATGTCTTCGAGAAAGAGCGTGCCGCCTTGCGCCTGCGCGAACTTGCCTTGCGGACCGAAGAGCTCGCGCTCAAGCTGGAGTGACTGCGCGCCGGCGAGGCTCATGGCGACGAACGGACCGGTTGCGCGGCGACCGTGATCGTGGATCGCGCGGGCAACGCGTTCCTTGCCGGTGCCGCTTTCGCCCTCGATGAGCACCATAAGGTCAGTGCCGGCGACACGCGCCATCACGCGATAAACGTCCTGCATCGGCGCCGAGCGGCCGATTAAGGGCAGCCGCTCTTCGCGTTCGGCTCTCGACGCTTGCGCGCGGGTCTTTGCGTCCGGGCCACCGATCAAGGCGCGTTTCACGGCCGCCATCAGATCATCGAGATCGAACGGCTTTGGCATGTAGTCGAACGCGCCGGCGCCGGCGGCGCCCAGCGCTGTGCTCACCGTGCTTTGCGCGCTCATGACGATGACCGGCAAATGCGGTCGCGCCATACGCATGGCCGGGAGCGCGTCGAACACGCAATCGTCGCCCATATAGACGTCGCTCAGCACCAGATCGCCTTCGCCGTCGCGCACCCATTTTGAGAGCGTCGCGACATTGCCGGTGGCGCGCACATCGTAGCCTTCCTTGCCAAGCGCTTGTGAGAGCACCAGACGCAGCGAGTTGTCGTCTTCGGCTAGGAGAATGCGTGCGCTCATGTGGTTTCGTCCGGATCGATGGGGAGAAGAATTTTGAAAGCGGTGCGCCCGGGTTGGCTCTCGACTTCGATGCGGCCGTCATGGCGGGCGATGATGTCGGCCGCGACCGTGAGACCAAGGCCCATGCCATCCCGCTTGGTGGTGGCGAAGGCTTCAAAAAGTCGATCGGCCACGTCAGGATGCAGGCCCGGGCCGTTGTCGACGATCTGGACTTCAAGTTGCGCGCGCGCGGCGCCGCTCGCGGCGGAGCGGAATTTCACGCCGGAGCGATATGACGTCGAAATCGCGATCTCGCCGTCCTCCTGATCGGTTACGGCTTCAGACGCGTTTTTGGCGATGTTTAGAAGCGCCTGGATCAGCTGATCCAGATCGCCGCGAACCTGCGGCAAGCTGGGATCATAGCGCTCACGGATCATCACTTCGGGCGCGCTGGAGCCGATGAGCTTGCGAACGCGATCAAGCGCTTCGTGAATATTGAAGCGATCAAAGCGCGGCGCATCCACGGCGCCCAGCGGGTCGATGCGGTCGGTCAGACGACGCACACGATCGACTTCGTCGACGATGAGTTTCGCGAGCGCGGCCGAGTCCGGATCATCGGCGCGCGAGATAAGTTGGGCCGCGGCGCGAATGCCAGCGAGCGGATTGCGGACCTCGTGTGCGAGCGTGCGTGCGGCGGAACTGGCAGCCGCGGGCGGCGCGGCGCGCGCGCGCGGCGGACGCGTCATCACCAGCGCGATGTAGCCGTTCTCCCCCACCGGGCCAGCGGCGACGCTGGCATGACCAAGCGCGAAGCCGGGCCCCACCAAAGCGACATCCGCTTCCGCGACGCCGCTGGCGCCTGTGAGTGTGCGGCGCGCGAGCGCGATGATGGGCGCATCGGCGCCAAAGACTTCGTCGAGCCGCCTTCCCAGAAGACCGCGGCCGACGCCCGCCAGCAACTCGGCCGCAGCGGCGTTCACGAAGCGAATGCGTTCGCCGGCATCGATCCCCAGAACCGGCGCGGGCAGTGCTTCGAGCCACCGTTCCGCATCGGGGGCCAGGGAGCGCTGTGGCAGCGGTCGGATGATCGGATCGTTCATGCCGCGGCCCGATCCAAACCTTCATCGAAAAGCGCGACGAGCGCCTCGCGAACGCGATTGGGATCCTCCAGCATGCAAATCCGCTTGCGGATGTCTCTCGCCTCCGGGCCGAATTCCGCGTCGATCATCCAGGCGATGTGTTTGCGGGCAACACGAACGCCAAGCTTGCGATCGTAGAAGTCGAGGGTGTCGTCATAAAGCGCGAGCAGGCTGTGCAACATGCGGGCGCGCGGCGGTGGTGAAATCTCGCCACCATGCTTCAGCGCGCGTTCGATCGCCGCCGGCAGCCATGGTTTGCCTTGCGCGGCGCGTCCGATCATCACGCCTGCGGCGCCTGAAAGCTCACGCGCGTGTCGTGCATCGGTCGCCGTCGCGATATCGCCGTTTGCGATCACCGGAATGGATACAGCCTGCACGACGGGCGCAATGGCCGCCCAGTCGGCGGCGCCACGGAAGAACTGGTTGCGCGTGCGGCCATGAATCGTGAGCATGCGTACGCCGGTGTCCTGGGCGCGCTTGGCTATGTCCGGCGCGTTCAGCGAGTTGTCATCCCAGCCCAAACGCATCTTCAGCGTCACCGGCAGCTTGGTGGCGCTCACTGTCGCTTCCACCAGCCGCATTGCATGATCCGGCTCGCGCATGAGCGCCGAACCGCATGAGCCGCTCGTTACGCTCTTAGCCGGGCAACCCATGTTGATGTCGATAACGTCCGCCCCTGCCGCCTCCGCGAGACGTGCGCCCTCGGCCATCCATTTCGGGTCGCGGCCGGCCAGCTGGACGACCAACGGCGCGATCACGCCCGCGCCGGCGGCGCGGCGCACCATGTCGATGCGCGCCAGCGCCAATTGGTCCGAGGCCACCATCTCAGAGACGCAGTATTGGCCGCCGAACGCCTTGACCTGGCGACGGAACGGGATGTCGGTCACGCCCGCCATCGGTGCGAGCGAGACAAGAGGCGGATTTTCGTTCAAATCGAACACTCAGCACCCCGGTTCAACGAGGAGCTTAGGGCGCCTAAAAAGCGGGCGCCAAGGGTTTTATGCTGCGATGCAACATTTTTGGACCGGGTTTCTCCAGTTATGAGGACCGCGGCGATCATTGTGGCCGCCGGGCGGGGCGAACGCGCCGGCGGCGGGCTTCCCAAACAATATCAACCTTTGATGGGTCGCCCGGTCATCCATTGGTCGATGCTGGCGCTCGTCGGCGAAGTTGACGACGTCGTTGTTGTCGTCGCGCCGGAACATGAAGACCTATGCCGTAGCGCACTTGAGCAAGCCTTCGGTCCAACAAAAATCGTGCACGGTGGCGCAACCCGAACCGCTTCCGTCCGCGCAGGCCTGGCCGCGACCAGCAAGGCTGACGTGATCCTGATCCACGACGCCGCGCGCCCAGGCGTGGAGTTTCGGATCATCCGTGCATTGCTCGCGAAGGTCGCCGAAGGCGCATCCGCGGTCGCGCCTGGTTTGGCCGTGCCGGACGCGCTCGCACGCATCGACGGGAGCGGTCGCATCCTGGCGGACGTCGACCGCGCCAACACCCTGCGTGTGCAGACGCCTCAAGCTTTCCGGGGAGACGTCATCCGCGCCGCTTACGCAGCCCTCCCCCACGATGCGGTGATGGCTGACGACCTCGCTGTCGTGCGAGTTCATGGCGTTGAAGCCGTGCTGATCCCGGGCGAGCACGACCTGATGAAGATCACATATGCCGAGGATCTGGATATGGCCGAGCGTCTCATGACCAGCCCCATGGTCACGTGTGTCGGAAACGGTGTTGATGCGCATCGTTTCGGCGATGGCGAGTTCGTCACGCTTTGCGGCGTGCGTATCCCGCACACCAAAGGGCTTGTCGGTCACTCGGACGCGGATGCCGGCTGGCACGCATTGGTCGACGCTATTCTCGGCGCGCTCGGTGAAGGCGACATCGGCGCCCACTTCCCTCCCAGCGATCCCAAATGGAAAGGCGCCGACTCCGCGCGCTTTCTACGGCACGCGGTCGACCTCGCCGAAAACGCTGGCGCGCGCATCGTCCACGTTGATGTGACGCTTCTCTGCGAACGCCCAAAAATCGGCCCGCACCGCGACGCGATGCGCGCGCGCACCGCCGAGGTGCTTGGCTTGCCGATTGAGCGCGTCAGCGTGAAAGCCACGACGACCGAGCGCATGGGCTTTCTTGGCCGCGAGGAAGGCTTGGCGGCGCAAGCTACGGCGACGGTTGAGCGGCCGGCGTAGGCGTTGCTTCCGCTGGCGGCGCGCCGCTATGGCATTGCGCCAGGTACGGATAGATGAGGCACGTCTCTGTGCCGGCCAATCCGTCCCACAGCGCACGCGGCAGATTGATGTAGTCGTCGGTCCAGGCGCGGCCGGCGGGCGGCGGGATCACACGCCAGTCGGGATTGATTGCCAGCACGCCCATCGTCTCCGGGCGCTTGGCGATGATCATCACGCTCGCTGCGAGGCCGCCATAATATGAAACGTACGGCTGCTCGAAACGATCGCTGATGCGATAGAGGTACGGCGCATTGAGCGCATGCGCGACGCGCGCGGCCTCGGACACCAGCGCAAGGTTGCGGTTCGACAGATGCAGAATGACGATGCCGCGATCGCTGAGCTTGCGCAGATAAAGCCCGATCGCCTCCCGCGTCAGCAAGTGCGCCGGGATGGCGTCGGAGGAGAATGCGTCAACGACGATAACATCAAACTCGCCGTCCGGTTCTTCGGCGATCTGTAAACGGGCGTCACCGAGTTCAATGCGCGCGTTGGGTTGGCATGTCGGCACGTACGTGAAGTCGCCGCCCGGGCGGGCCGATAGGCGCACCACCGCGGGATCGATTTCGAAGATGCTGAGACGGTCGTCCGGGCGCATCAAGCACGCGGTAGAGCCGGCGCCGAGACCGATAAGCGCGAGATGGGACCTGGGTCCGGTGCTTAGCCCTGCAAGGATGGCTTCGCCGAGCGCCGTACGGGGATGGTAATATGTCAGCGGCTGGCGCTCGAAGCGCGGGTCCGCGATCTGCGCGCCGTGAATGGTGGTGCCGTGCATCAGGATGCGCAGCGGCGGCGTATTTGGCTGCGATCGATCGGTGAATTCGCGGGTTCGCAGCACGCCGAAGAAGCTACGCTCCTGCGTAATGATCCTGGAGCCGCGCGTTTCGTCGAGAAAAATGATTGTGAACGCGACGAGGACAATCGCCGCCAAAGCGATCGGCCTGCCGCGATTGAAGAACACGGCGACACCGCAAAATAGGATCGCCGTGATGATCAGGTTGCTGGCGCTGAGGCCGTCGCCTTGAATAAGCAACAGAATAAGCAGCACACCCGACGCGAGCGCGGCGCCCAGCCCCCAGTCCGCGACCTGTCGTTTGTCGCGGCGCGGGAGAATTGTGCCGTGAACACAGAGCACGATCACAAGCAGAGTCGTCGCGGAGAGGATCGCGCCGAATGGTTGACGCGCCACGGTGTGCGTTTCGTCGCCGCTGACGGCGGGCACAAATATGCTGGAAAGATTGAACGCAACATAGATGACGACGATTGCGTGGATCGCGGCGATGGCCAGAAACGCGTAGCGATACGCCACCGGCCTGCTCTCATCGCTCCAGCCCGCAGCCAGGACCGCGGCGGCCGCGCCAAGCGCGGCGATCGCCATGGTTGAGCTTAGTGGCTCCCAGCTGAGCAGCAGGACCGACAAGAGCCCCATGACGATCGCCGCCGCGAGCGAGCCGTCGACCAGACGCGGCATGTCGCTTTCTTCGCGCGGCCGGAAAAGACACGCCGCCGCCAGCGCCAAGGGATATTCATAGACGTTGTTGAAGATGAGCGGCGCCAGCAACGCCGCAAAGGCGCCGCCGATGACGCCGCCTAAGGAAACGAACAGGTAGAATTCCGTCAGCCGATCAGCGCCGGGCCGCGAGCGCGCTAGGGCCAAGTGGCAGATGAGCGCGCTGAAGAAAAAGCCGGCCAGAATGCCGGAGACCGAGCCGATCCAATTGCCCGACGAATAGTAGGACATGATCATCAGCGCGATCGCGATCGGATGTATGAACAGCGTCCCCGCTTCCATCTTCTCGCTGCCCCGCATGAAGGCGAGCACGAATGTGAGCAGATAGAGCGCCAGCGGCACGACCCACAGCATCGGCGCCGAAGCGACGTCGGTGGAGATGTGAAGCGTGACGCCAAGCGACAGCGCCGATGGGACAGCGGCCGCTGCAACCCAATATCCCCGCTGGCGCCAACTCGGCGCGGGTTCGGTGTGTTCAAGCGGCTTCGGTGTTTCGCCGTGCGAGATGATCGCCATCGCCGCGGCGAGCGCAATCAGGGCTCCGACAACAACGTAGCCCAGCGACCAGGCGGCGCCTTGCGCATGCACGCCGAGCATCGGCTCCATCAGCGCGGGATACGCCAAGAGCCCCGCGAAACTGCCGAGGTTGCTGGCGGCGTAGAGATAATACGGATCGCTGGCGTCAGCGCGTCCGGTGCGCGCGTACCAGGCTTGCAGCAGCGGCGCCGTGGCGGACGCAGCGGCGAACGGCGCGCCCACCGAAAGCGCCAAGACGCCGATAAGCCACCAGACCGGATGGTCGGAGCTTGGTTCGCCGAGCGCCGCGGTCACATGGACCGGCAACACGAACCACGCCGCGAGCAGCATAAGGCCATGCACGGCGGCTTGAATGCGCAGATCTTTCACGCGCGCGAGCAAGTGGGCGTAAAGGTAGCCGACGAGCAACGCCGCCTGAAAGAACGCCATCGACGTGTTCCAGACTTGTGGACTGCCTCCGAGAAGCGGCGTCACCATGCGTCCGAACAGCGGCTGCAGGACGAAGATGAGCGCGGCGCTTGAGAACAGCGCCAACGCAAATACCGGCGCTGCGATCCGACGCGCTACGGCTTCCATAGTCCCTCCCGGTATTTTCGCCGCTTCTGCCACTCGCCCTGGGTCAAGGGAATGGACTTTCGCCGCGCGCCAGCCACACTTGCGGCATGGCGCTCCCTCTGAACTACGAGTGCGCGGACGATCTGCTGAAACAGACCAGGACGCGCGGCTACACCATCGCTACGGCGGAAAGTTGCACGGGCGGATTGATTGCTGCGTCGCTCGCGGCGGTCCCCGGCGCCTCCGCGTCTTTGGAGCGCGGCTTTGTGACCTATTCAAACGAAGCGAAGACCGAAATGCTCGGTGTGCCTGCCGAATTGATCCGCGAGCACGGCGCCGTCAGCCGACAAGTCGCGCTGGCGATGGTCGCAGGCGTGCTGCAGCGTAGCCCAGCGGACATTGCCGTCGCGGTGACGGGTATAGCGGGCCCCGATGGCGGCACACCCGAAAAGCCCGTGGGCCTTGTGCATATCGCCGCCGCGCGCCGAGGTGGCGCTACGTTGCATGAGGAGAAGCGTTTCGGGGAAGTCGGTCGCCACGAGGTGCAAGCGGAAACAGTCGCGGCGGCGTTTGAATTGATGAAGCGCGTGCTGGACTAGTGTGTGGCGTCGCGCTTCGACCGTCCCGGATTAAATCCTGGGATGACGCCAATTCAGGCGCCAGTATTCAGTCGCGTCACCCAGAGCTTGTCGAAGGGCGACGCGGCCCACGTTACTCACCCCAGCCGCCGCTTCGCCTCGCGTTCGAACGCCGCCATGATCCGTGATGCGAGCTTGTCCTTGTTCGCGGAGATCGCCGCTTGCAGCACCGGGTTCTTGAACTCGTAGGCGATCCAATAGCGGACATGCGCGCCGTTCTCGTGCGGCTTGAACCACCATTTGTTGGCGAGCGAATGCAGCGGGCCTTTGACCAGCGCGACCTCCACCTCCCCTTTCGCCGGCTCGCAGCGCACGCTGGTCGCGAACGTCACTTTGATCGCCTGCCAGCCCACTTCCGCTTCGGCGACGCCATGCCAACCGCCGGCTTCGCGCGGCTCTTCCTTGGTCACGCGCATCCTCGTCAGGAAAGGCACGAACTCGGGATAGACGCGCACATCGCCGACCAGCCGGCACAAATCCTCAGGCGCATACGGCAGCACGCGCTCGGCTTCGATGACGGTTCTGCTCATTCCCCGCCCCCTCGTGGGGCGGGGGCGGGGGGTGAGGGGCGTTCCGACACGCCAACGTCGGCGGAAGCTGAACGCCCACCCACCCTGCCCTCCCCCACAAGGGGGGAGGGTTTGCGCGTTCTGCAGTGACGGATCGACATCACGCGCCGAGGCTCTTTTCACGAGCTTCGCGCAGCTTCGCGAAATCGTCGCCGGCGTGATGCGAGGAGCGCGTCAGCGGCGAGGCCGAGACCATCAGGAAGCCTTTGGCGTAGGCGATGGTCTCCAACGCCTTGAACTCTTCCGGCGTCCAGAAGCGATCGATGGCGGCGTGTTTCTTCGTTGGCTGCAAGTATTGGCCGATGGTGAGGAAATCGACGCCGGCGACGCGCAGATCGTCCATCACTTGCAGCACTTCGTCCTTGGCTTCGCCGAGGCCGACCATGAGGCCTGACTTCGTGAACTGCTTCGGGTCACGCTGCTTCACAGAGTCGAGCAAGCGCAGCGATTGGTAGTAGCGCGCGCCGGGGCGGATCGAATGATAGAGGCGCGGCACGGTTTCGAGATTGTGGTTGAACACGTCCGGCGTCGCATCGATGACCCGCTCGGCGGCGCCAGGCTTGCGCAGGAAATCCGGCGTCAGGATTTCGATGGTCGTCGCGGGCGCCGCGCGGCGGACGGCCTGGATCGTCCGCACGAAATGATCGGCGCCGCCGTCTTCGAGATCGTCGCGATCAACGGATGTGATCACAACGTGCTTGAGACCCATCCGCGCCGTCGCGTGCGCGACGTTATCGGGCTCGCTCGCATCCAAGGGCAGCGGCTTGCCGGTCGCGACGTTGCAGAACGAGCAAGCACGGGTGCAGATGCCGCCGAGGATCATGAAGGTGGCGTGCTTCTGGCTCCAGCATTCGCCGATGTTGGGGCAGCCCGCCTCCTCGCAAACCGTGTGCAGCTTAAGATCGCGGACGAGTTCCTTGGTCTGGTGGTAGCCCACGCTCGTTGGCGCTTTCACCCGGATCCAGTCCGGCTTACGGGGGCTGGCATTATCCGGCCGCCCCTCCTTTTCAGGGTGGCGGGGACGGTTCGGGTCGCCTCCCTGGCGCAAATCAATCAGTGTCGTCACGGAGCGAACATGAGCCTCCGGGCCTTGTCCCGCAACGTCTGGAGGCAAACCTCCCCTGCGTCGCCAAATACTTAATGGGCCCCTCCCTTGTCCGGCCACAATCGGCCCGTTAGTCTCTGTTACAACTGTGAAACAATAATCACGGGTTGGGCGTCGTACCTGTAGGCGTCCAGGCGGAACATAAGGTCGGAGGCAACACCCTCATGGCGCAACGTCCTTTCGAACTGTCGCGCACGCGCGTCACTCTGTTCGAAGCTCTGCTGCGGGCCCGCGATAAAAAGGGCGGCAAGTATCAGATCATCGAGGATCACGATCGCAAGCCGATGAGCTATGACGATCTGATCCGCGCCGCGTTCGCGCTGGGCGGAAAGCTCGACACACTAATCAAGCGCCGCGAAACCGCGGGCGTGCTGCTGCCGACAGGTGTCGGCTGCGCGGTGACGTTCTTCGCGCTTCACGCCATCGGCCGCACGCCGGCGATGTTGAACTTCACCGCCGGCATCATGAACCTTCGCTCCGCTTGCGAAGCGGCGAATGTCCGCAAGATTTTGACCTCGCGCGTCTTCATCAAGAAGGCAGGCCTTGAGTCGCTTGCGAATGAACTCTCCAAGCACGCCCAGCTGATTTACCTCGAAGACGTCCGCAAGACCGTCGACATCGGCGACAAGGTCATCGCGTTGCTGAAAGGCGCCTTCCCGCGCATGTTCGCGGCGAAAGCCAACCCGGACGATACGGGCGTTATTCTCTTCACGTCAGGCTCGTACGGCACGCCGAAAGGCGCGGTGCTCAGCCACGCCAACATCGTGGCCAATGTCGAGCAATGCTATTCGTACGTGCCGTTCAAGCCGGCCTGGTCATTCTTCTGCCCGCTGCCGATGTTTCATAGCTTCGGGCTGACGGGCGGCGTTCTGTTGCCGCTCTTCACCGGCCACAAGACCTTCCTCTTCCCCTCGCCGCTGCAGGTGAAAGAGATTCCGAAACTCATCCGTGAGACCGGCGCCAACGTCTTCTTCGCCACCGACACGTTCGCGCAGCAATACGCGCGCAACGCCGCCGACGGCGATTTGAACTGCATCGAGCTCATGGTTTGCGGGGCAGAGCGCGTGAAGCCTGAGACGCGCGAGCTCTACAAGTCGCGCTTCGATGTCGAATTGCTCGAAGGTTATGGAGCGACGGAAGCGTCGCCGGTGATCTCGATCAATCTGCCGGACAACAACAAGCACGGCACGGTCGGCGCGTTCTTGCCTGGTATCGAATGGCGCCTTGAACCCGTACCCGGCATCGAAGGCGGCCAACGGCTCTACGTACGCGGCCCGAACGTGATGCGCGGCTATCTCGATCCGACCAAACCGTTCGGCATCGATCTCCTGCCGCAAGGCTGGCACGACACCGGCGACGTTGTTGACGTCGATCAAGACGGCTTCATCCGTATCCTTGGCCGCGTGAAGCGCTTTGCGAAAGTGGGCGGCGAGATGGTCTCGCTGAATGCGGTCGAAGCTTACGCGCAGACCGTGTGGCCCGACCATTTGCACGCCGCCGTCGCTCTCCCCGATTCACGCAAGGGCGAGCGCATCATCCTCTTCACCGATCACGCCGGCGCCACCAGCGAAGAACTGCAAGCCTGGTGCAAAGCCAACGGCGCAAGCGAACTCGCGGTGCCGAAGAAGATTGTCGTGGTCGATGAGATTCCGGTGCTGGGCAGTGGCAAGACCGATTACGTCGTGATGCAGCGCATGGCGGCTGAACGCTTCGCTGAGGCCAAAGCGGCGTGAGCCGCGTGCTCGCTGGATTTTCGATCTTGTTGTTGACCGTCTCAGCGTGCGCATCGCCGCGGACTGATTTTGGCGATGGGCCATTCCAAGTTGCTGAGCCACGAACGGTCAGCGAGCTGTCTGGTCAGTGCATCTACGTCATGATCTCGCGCACCACGACGGCTCTAGAAGATGCTCTGATGCAGTCTTGTTACGACTACACGTCGGCCTTCGCCGCGCGCTGGCCGACACCCTGCCCTCGCGCCGAAACCTACCTGGTCGATGAGTTCTTGATGTGGTCGCGGGCCAACCCCGCGCGCGCAGAAGATCCGGCGCCTGATGGACTGACGGCGGCAATGGCTCGCTTGGGTTGTTAGCGCTTCCAGCATGGCTTCGTGCATCATTTCTAACAGCGTCGGTGCGGCGAGGTTCAGCGCCTCTCCGATGGCAAGAAAGCCGGCGCTGCCTCTCCATTGCTGTTCACCGATCACGCCGACGCGAATACAGAGCACCTCAAGCCTGGTGCAAGGCCAACGGCGCGAGCGAGCTTGCAGTGCCGAAGAAGATCGTCGTCGTCGACGAGATTCCTGTGCTTGGCAGCGGCAAGACGGATTGTGTCGTGATGCAGCGCATGGCGGCTGGGCGGCTTGCTGAGGCGAAGGCGGCTTAGGATCAGCGTTTCGTAAAATTGCTTTCAGCGTCAAGGCCGGGTGCGTTCGCGCGCACCACATATTCCATGCCGGGTCGCAGCCGTGCGCTTTCTCCTGCAGCCAGCTGAAAGCCCTCAGGTACCTCGGGAAAGATGTACTCACTGGGACAAACATCGGGTTGTTGACGCTCGATTCGCCACACATCGCTTAGCGTGTCAAAAGTCTCACCGCGTTGACGCTCGCTAATTGCAATTGTTTGAAAGCAGATGGGCCCGCTGAGAAAGCGCTCAATGAGTCCCGATCTCAACTCTATCTTGACGCGACCGTCGTCAAGTTCGTTCACATCAAGCGCTACCGTGCGATAGCAGCTCGAAAGGCAGAGAATGGCCGCCACTGTGAGCGCGGCAACGATTGCACGCATCTTTGCCTCGACTAAACGTGCAGCACTCTTCCGTACGCATCGAGCACCGCTTCGTGCATCATTTCTGACAGCGTCGGGTGGGGGAAGACGGTTTCCATGAGTTCGTGCTCGGTTGTCTCGGTCTGCATGGCGATGGCGTAGCCTTGGATGAGTTCGGTCACTTCGGCGCCGATCATGTGCGCGCCGAGGAGTTCGCCAGTCTTGGCGTCGAACACGACTTTGACCATGCCCTGATCTTCGCCGAGCGCAATCGCCTTGCCGTTGCCGACGAACGGAAAGCGGCCGACGCGCACTTCCCGGCCACCGGCTTTCGCCTTCGCCTCGGTGAGGCCGACGCTGGCGACTTGCGGATGCGAATACGTGCAACCCGGAATGCGCTCCTTGATCATCGGATGCGGCTTCTGCCCGGCGATGGCTTCAATGCAGATGATGCCCTCGTGGCTCGCTTTGTGCGCCAGCCACGGCGCGCCGGTGACATCGCCAATCGCATAGAGCCCGGCGACATTGGTTTTGCCGTAGCCGTCGGTGACGATGTGACCGCGATCGGTTTTGACGTTGAGGCCTTCAAGTCCAAGGTTTTCGATATTGCCGGTGATGCCAACGGCGACAATGGCGTGTGACGCCGTCAGCGTTTCTTCTTTGCCGTTCGACGAAACGACAGCCTCAACACCGTTCGCCGTCGCCTTCAGCGATTTGGCCTCGGTGGAGGTGAGAATCTTCATACCTTCCTTCTCGTAGCGCTTCTTCGCGAACGCCGAGATTTCCTCGTCCTCAACCGGCAACACGCGATCGAGCAATTCAACCACCGTCGTCTTCACACCGAACGCCGCGTAGAAGCTGGCGAACTCGATGCCGATGGCGCCTGAGCCGAACACAAGCAACGATTCCGGCCACGACGGCGGCGTCATCGCATCGCGATAGGTCCAGATGCGCTTGCCGTCGGCCTTCAAGCCAGCCGCTGGAATTTCGCGCGCACGCGCGCCGGTGGCGAGGATGACGTGCTTGGCTTCGTACGCCGCGTCTTTGCCGTCCTTGCCTTTCACGATCACCTTCGGGCTCGCGCTGCCCTTCTCCAAGCGCGCTTCGCCTTCGATCACCGTGATCTTGTTCTTCTTCATCAAAAACTGAACGCCCTTCTCCATGCGTCCAGCCACGCCGCGCGACCGCTTCACGACGGCTTCGGGATCGAACTTCAGACCTTCGATCGTGAGCCCGAAATCCTTTGCATGCTGCGCGTTGCGATAGACTTCCGCCGAGCGGAGCAGCGCTTTTGTCGGGATGCAACCCCAGTTGAGGCAGATGCCGCCTAAGCGGTCGCGCTCGACGATGGCGGTTTTCAAACCAAGCTGCGAAGCGCGGATGGCGGTGACATAGCCGCCCGGCCCGGAACCGATAACGATGACGTCGAAGGATGTGCTCATGGCACTGTATCTAGCAGTCTGAAACGGCGCGTGAAGGCGGGGATTTGTTGATCTCCCACCTATTCCCGGATGAACGCGCAGCGTTCAGTCCGGGACCCATAAACACGTTTGCTCTTCGCAAGAGCACAATCGGTTGAGAGTCGGGGTTATGGGTCCCGGGCTCGATGCTCCGCATCGCCCCGGGAATGGGTGGTCAAGCGATACCGAACACGTTCCTGATCCCATCCACCACAAACTGCGCCGCCAGCGCGGCGAGCAGAATGCCGAAGATACGGGTCAGCATCGAAGCCACGGTCTCGCCCATGATCTTAGACAGCGTACCCGACATCAAGAACGCGATCAGGCAAAGCGCCAAGTTTGCGCCAACGCCGAGAAGGATAAAGCCGCGGCTTACGAGGTCTTCGTGTTCGGCGAAGAAGAGCATGATCGAGGCAATTGCGCCGGGGCCGGAAATGAGCGGGATAGCGAGCGGGAAGACCGAGATGTCGTCCTGGGCTTCGGGATGCTGCGCCTGGTGTGCGGCGACTTGCTCCGCCCTCTCCTCGCGCCGCTCAGAGCGCTTTTCGAACAGCATGTCGACCGCGATCAGGAAGAGCAGCAGGCCGCCCGCGATGCGGAACGCGTCAATCGAGACGTGGATCTGTTCCAACAGCCACGCGCCGCCGAACGCGAACGCCAACAGGATGCCCGTGGCGATGGCGATTGATTTGAACGCCATCTTGCGCCGCCATTCGGGTGTCATGCGCGAGGTCATCGTGGTGAACATCGGCGCCATCGCCACCGGATCGATGGCGACGAAGAACGTGACAAATGAGGCGAGCAGCAGCGAAAGCATCAATGCGGCTTAACCGATTCACGCGGCGTTTACTGCAAAAAGCCTTGTTCCGTTACCGCAAATGTTAAGCTCGTTCTCGTATAAACCGCCCGCATGGCGGACCGGCGTACTAAAGCTCAAAAGATTCTGAGAATGCTGGTCGTTGACGACAAGCCATTCCAGCGGCGGCTGACGATCGAGACGTTGCGCACGATGCGCAACGTTGTCGTCGAGTATGTCGAAAACGCCGATCATTGCATCGAAACGCTCGCGCTCTTCCAACCCGATGTGGTCGTCACCACGTGGGACATGGAAGGCAGCGACGGCGTCATGATGACGCGGCGCATTCGTTCCGGTGAAGGCGGCGACACGTCGCGGCGTGTTCCGGTTGTGCTCGTGACCGAGCGCGGGCGACCCAGCGACATCGCGCGTGCGCGCAGCGCGGGCGTGAATGAGTTCGTCCAAACCCCCTTCTCCACCATGACCTTGCTGAAACGGGTGCGCGAAACACAGCGCCGCACGCGCGATTTCGTTGAAAGCGCCAGGTATGTCGGTCCCTGCCGCCGCCGGCGTTTGCTGGAGGCCGGTTATGATGGTCCGCGCCGCAGGCTGTTCGACACCAACGACAAGCAAGCGGACTCACCCGATGTGCAAATCCGCAAGGGCCTCGCGCGGATGTATTGCGAGCGCATTGCCCTCCTGTTGAAGGCGGTGAAGCCAGGCGACGCCGCGTCGCTCCGTGACCTCGGCCTCACGTGCGGTCAGCTCAGCGCGCTTGCGGGCGACATGAAGGATCGCTTGCTGATGTCGGCGTCTTCTTCTCTCTTCAATTACATTAAGGGCGTCGGCGCCGAGGCGCCGCTCAATTTGGAAGTCGTGCAGGCGCACCTGGATTCAGTTATCCAGCTTGCGGAACTGCCCAATTCTCAGGTTGAGCTCCGCCAGACGGTGACGCAGCAGCTTTCCTTGATGGTGACAAAGAAACTCCGTCAGGCAGGCCAAGCCGCCTAAGGCGCCACGCCGACGACGCCGCCATTCTGTGCGGCTTGGATGAGCGTTTGGATGCTCGCCAGTGTCGCGAAGATCGTTACGGCGAATGCGACGACATCAAGAGGCAACGCCAGGTTCCGCATAAGCGGCGCAGCGCCCGCCACCGCCGCGCCCAGAATTGCGCCAATCAGGGCGCCGCCCAGCACCGCCGCAACCGGCAACCCGACAGCGATCACGAGCAGCGTCTGATCGTGTGAGCGCGCGGTGATGTAGCCGTGCGCGAGCAAGAGTCCCGGCGTCAGCAGCGTAAGCACGAGAGCCAGGAGCGCCAAGGCGCCGTGCTTGGGCCGATCTTCATCGGGCGATCGGACCGCGCCCCATTGCTCGACCAGGACCGAGGCGGCGTCAAACGCCACAGCGACCAGAAACCAGGGCCCGACAATCTGAATCAGCGCTTCCAGCATGCCTTGAGCATAAAACCGCCGATGAACACTTGTGGAGGCATTTAGCCAGGTCGCCCGTCGCTAACTCACCGGACGCGACAGTTGCGTTACGCTCAGTCCGCCAGCGCCTCCGCCGCGCCCAGAAGCCTGGCTGTTTGCTCGGCGGCCCAAGCGCCATTGATCCGCGGGAGGGTCACGCCGAGCGCGACGATCAGCGCGCCAAAACCGGCGACAATGCTTGCCATCCTGAACATCGCGCGGGCGCCGCGCGTCGCGAGACCGATAAGCGCACCGAGCAGCGAGCCCGTAAATCCCGCCACGACCGGTAGCGCCATCAACGCGGAACGTTCCTCCGCGTTGCTCCCAACGACATAGCTGTAAAGCGCAAGCGCGCTTATCGTTAGCGCTGCCGCGGCCGCGCGCGTGAGCATCATGAAGCTGGGACGCGCCGGCTCCTCGCTTGGCGCGCGCGCTGCGCCGGCACCAGCGATCAGCGCGGCTATGAAAATCGCGGCGACCGCGATGAAATAGCCCGGCCCAGCGAGCGAGATAAGCGCGTCCATCCTCTCCCCCAGGCGTCGCTAACCCATCGCCACAAGCTTGTGCAATGGGCTCCGCAGCGGAAGCGTCAGAGCAGCATCGCCATGGGGTCTTCCAGGAAACTCTTGAAAGCTTTCAGGAACGCCGCACCAAGCGCGCCGTCCACAACGCGGTGATCACAGGTGACCGTGACCGTCATCATGGTTGCGATCGCCAGCGCGTCGTTCTTCACGATCGGGCGCTTTTCGCCGGCGCCGATCGACATGATCATGCCGTGCGGCTCATTGATGATCGAAGCGAAGCTCTTGATGCCGAGCATGCCCATGTTCGAGATCGTAAACGTGCCGCCCTGAAATTCCTCGGGCTTCAACCTCTTTTCGCGCGCGCGCTGCGCCAGATCGGCCATCTCGGCGCTGATCTGCGCCAGGCCCTTGGTCTCAGCGGCCCACACGATTGGCGTGATCAGCCCATGCGGAATGGCGACGGCGACGCCGATATCGGCATGGTGGTGGATCGCGATGCCGTCTGGCGTGTAGCTGGCGTTGGCTTCCGGCACGAGTTTCAGCGCAAGCGCCGCCGCCTTGATGCACATGTCGTTGACGGAGATTTTCACGCCGTTGTCGGCGAAGCGCTTGTTGATCTCGCCGCGGGCTTTCAGGAGCGCGTCGATTTCGAGATCTATGGTCAGCGGAAAATGCGGCACGTCGCGGAACGAGGCCGTCATGCGCTTGGCGATGGTTTTGCGCATCATATCGAGCGGCACGAGATCGTAAGTGCCTGAGCGAATGCCGTAGCTTTCGAGTGTCGCAGGCGCCTGTTGCGGCGCGGGCTTGGAGACCTCACGCGATTGCTGCGGCGCTTGTGTCTGCGTGCGCGGTGCTTTCGCAGCGGCTTCGACATCGGCTTTCACGATCCGGCCGTTCGGGCCGGATCCGCTCAAGCCGCTCAAGTCGATGCCGCCTTGTTCGGCGAGACGGCGTGCGAGCGGCGATGCGAGGATGCGCTCTGAGCCCCCGCCCCCTCGCGGGGCGGGGTCGGGGGTGGGGGTAGCGGCGGTGCTCTTTGCGGCTGGGCTGCCGCCGTCACCCCTCCCCCTGCCCCCGCCCACAGGGGGCGGGGGTGATTGCTGAGCCTTCAACGTCTCTTGTTTAGCCGCCGGCTGCGCCGCTTCGCCTTCGCCTGCAAGCGTCGCGATCGGCGTGTTGACCTTCACGCCTTGGCTGCCTTCCGGCACCAGAATTTCCGCGATCACGCCTTCGTCGACGGCTTCGACTTCCATCGTCGCTTTGTCGGTTTCGATCTCGGCGATGACTTGGCCCGGCTCGATCTTGTCGCCGGCCTTCACGTGCCACTTGGCGAGATTGCCTTCCTCCATCGTCGGCGACAGCGCGGGCATAGTGATCTGGGTCGTCATTGCGTGGCGGCTTTCTTCGATTGGATCTGGACGTTGACGATGTCCGGTTTCCAGCGATGCAAGAAGGTCATGTAGGCGAGCGCGGCGAAGACGGAGATCATCCCCAACCACAACAGGATGCGCACGAGCCCGTCGATGCCATTGCGCGCGTTCGCAAGCGCGCCGCGCCCGGCGGCGGAAATTTCGCCGCTTGCTTCAAACTCCGCGAGCCGTGCGATCAGGCTTGCGTGCGTGCTCTCGGCGCCGAGCATCACCACCAAAAGCAGCGACAATATAAGCGACACGAAAGCGAAGGCGCCGACACGGGCGATGAGGTGCGCGTCGCCGACGAAATAGTTGAGCGCAACGATATAAGTCGAAACCACCGTGAAGATGATCGACACGCCAAGCAGCAACAGGCTCATATAGCCGATGAGTTGCTCAACAACTTCGCCCTCGCTCATGGCGCGCCCTCCGTCAATGTCATGGGCGTCCAGCGTGAGTGGCAGGCGCCATTATAAATCACCGGTACGTCACCGCTTTCACGGCATCGACGATCTTCTCCACGCTGGGCAACGACAGCGCTTCGAGATTTGCGGCGTACGCCAGCGGCGCATCGACCTGGTGAACGCGCGTCGGCGGCGCGTCGAGATAGTCGAACGCCTCCGCTGTTACGCGCGCGCAGACCTCGGCGCCGACTCCGGATTGGCCCCAACCTTCTTCGACGGTGACGAGGCGGTTGGTTTTCTTCACGCTCTCGATAATCGTGGCGGTATCGAGCGGGCGCAGCGTGCGCAGATCGATGACTTCGGCTTCGATGCCTTGCTTTGAAAGCTCGTCCGCCGCTTTCAGCGAGAGCCCGACCATGCGCGAGTGCGCGGTGATGGTGACGTCGACGCCCTGGCGGCGCACCTTCGCCTTGCCGATCGGTACGACCCAATCCTTCACGTCCGGAATCTCGAACTCCTGGCCGTAGAGCATCTCGTGCTCGAGGAAGACCACCGGGTTCGGATTGCGAATGGCCGCCTTCAACAAGCCCTTCGCGTCAGCCGCGTCATACGGAGCGATGACGATGAGGCCCGGTACGTGCGCGTACCAAGACGAATAGTCCTGGCTGTGTTGTGCCGCGACGCGCGAGGCGGCGCCGTTGGGTCCACGGAAGACGATCGAGGATTTGATCTGGCCGCCAGACATGTAGAGCGTCTTGGCGGCGGAGTTGATGATCTGGTCGATGGCCTGCATGCCAAAATTCCAGGTCATGAACTCGACGATTGGTTTCAAACCCGCCATCGCCGCGCCAACGCCGAGGCCAGCAAAGCCGTGCTCGGTGATCGGCGTATCGACCACGCGTTGTGCGCCGAACTCCTGCAGCAATTCGCGCGTGACTTTGTAAGCGCCCTGATACTCGGCGACTTCTTCACCCATGACAAAGACGCGCTCATCGGCGCGCATCTCTTCGGCCATCGCGTCACGCAACGCATCGCGCACGGTGATCTTGATCATCTGCGTGCCGGCTGGGATTTCGAGATCTACGCCCCTCCCCCCTTGTGGGGGAGGGGTTGGGGTGGGGGGGCGTTCAGCCGTGCGTGAGCTTGAAGGCGGCGGCGCGTCGGACCGCCCCCCACCCCCTGCCCCCGCCCCACGAGGGGGCGGGGAAGTTTCAGCTTCCCCGCTCAACACCGCGATCGGCGTATTCACCTTCACGCCCTGCGCGCCTTCTTCGATCAGGAGCGCCGTCACCGTGCCTTCGTCGACGGCTTCGACTTCCATCGTCGCCTTATCGGTCTCGATCTCGGCGATGACTTGGCCGGGTTCGATCGTGTCGCCGACTTTGACGAGCCACTTCGTGAGATTGCCCTCCTCCATCGTCGGAGAAAGCGCGGGCATGAGGATTTGCGTCATCAGACGAGGATCCCAAACAGAGCAAGGAAGATAAGCGCGCAGCCGATGACGCCCGCGAACCAGAACAGCGGACGGATGAACGGCCATCCCGTGAGGTAGGTGATCGCGTGCGCCACGCGGGCGAAGAAGAAGACTTGCGCGCCAAGGATCGTCCACTGATTGGAAATGCCGGCGATTGCCGCGATCAAAACGCCTGGCGCGAAGAACCAGAGGTTTTCGCGCATGTTGTCGACGTTGCGCTTGGCGCGCGCGGCGAAGGCGTTGGGCGCGGGAAGGTTGTCGCGATTGTTCGCCATGGTCACGCCGCCGTGCTGGCGGATGCCGGAGCTGGCTTGAATGAACACGATCACGAAGAGAAGGATGATTGAATACGCGAGGTAGGTAAGTTCTGGTGTCATAAGCGTTGCCCCCGATGCTTAAGCTTCGATGTAAATATCCGTCATGAGTTCGCTCGGATCAGGCTCCGGGCTTTCTTGCGCGAAGGTGGCGCTCTCGCTGACGATGGCGCGGATTTCGCGATCGGTCGCCTTCAGATCATCCTCGGTCGCGTAACCCGCGTCGGTGATCAGCTTCTTCACGTGATCGATCGGATCGCGCTTGGCTTTTTGCTCGTCGACTTCTTCCTTGGTGCGATATTTCGCCGGGTCGGACATCGAATGGCCGCGATAGCGGTAGGTCTTCATTTCCAAAAGCGTCGGGCCGTTGCCGGCGCGGGCGTTTTCAACGGCGCGCTTGCCGGCTTCGCGCACGGCGACGACATCCATGCCGTCCACTTCTTCGCCGGGAATGTTGAAGCTCACGCCGCGCTTATGCAGGTGCGTTTCAGAGCTGGAACGCTGGATCGACGTGCCCATCGCGTACTGGTTGTTTTCTACGATATAGACAACCGGCAGCTTCCACAGGCTCGCCATGTTGAAGCTCTCATAGACTTGGCCTTGGTTTGCCGCGCCGTCGCCGAAGTACGTGAGACAGACTTTTCCGTCGCTGCGATACTTGTTCGCGAACGCGAGGCCGGTGCCGAGGGAAACTTGCGCGCCGACAATGCCGTGGCCGCCGTAGAACGCCTTCTCGATGCTGAACATGTGCATCGAGCCGCCCTTGCCGCGCGAGTATCCGCCGCTGCGGCCGGTGAGTTCCGCCATCACGCCATTCGCCGTCATGCCCGCCGCGAGCATGTGACCGTGATCGCGATAAGCGGTGATGACTTGGTCGCCGTCGCGCAGCGCGGCTTGCATGCCGACGACGACGGCTTCCTGCCCGATATAGAGATGGCAAAACCCGCCGATGAGCCCCATGCCGTAGAGCTGGCCGGCACGCTCCTCGAAGCGGCGGATCAGCAACATGTCGCGATAGTACTGAAGCAGTTCGTCCTTGGTCGCTTCCGCGCTCTGCTGCTTGCCGTTGCCTTTGGCCATCAGTCTTCGTCCTCCGCCGCTACGAGATGACGCGCGCAGACGCGAAGTCCACGCTGTACGGCGCGTTCCTCTTATGCGGGAATGACTTGGCTCGCCAGGAAGGTTTGCGATGCTGCATTGCAGCAGAACTAGTTGAGATCGAAGACGATCTCATCGCTGTCGCCGGCGGCCAGCGTGATGCGCGCGCGTTCGTCGAGATAGTCGCGGTCAAAGTGCTCGCCCGGTTGCAGGCGCGCGGCGCGCGCGCGAAGGCTCGCCTCTTCGTTGGCGAGTTGCGCGACGCGTTGTTCGAGGACGCGCTCCTGCGCTTGCAGGTCCACATACGCCACGAGCCCTTGTCGGCCCGTAACGGCGTGCGCGCCGAGGTAAAGAATGGCCGCGCCCAGACCGATGCTGAGCGCCGCCGACCCGTGTTTGCCCATGGTCCCGATCCCGATTCGGCGGCACGTTGAGTCGGGTCGGTTAAAGAATCGTAAAGACTCAAAATTGTTTTTGTTTTGTTCCGCATCTGTAAAATCAATAGCTTAGGGTACTCGCACTAGTGTTTGGGTGCTCCCCGCTTAGTCCAACACTTTGGGTTGGGGTTCGGGCGACTAGGAAAATTTTGCAGTGCCGCACCCGAAACGACTGCCCGCAGCCGAAAGCGACCGCGGACGGGTTTCGTCCGCGGCCCAAGGCATGTGGAGATAGCTGTCCCTCAGGCGACGATTTGGGCGGCCTGTGTGAAGGTCGCGAAAGCGCCTGGCACGAACGAGACCAAGGCGAGCATCAAGCAGCTGAACCGGATCAACATTGGCGGGGCTCCTTCTTCGTCGCGTGAGCGATGGAGCCAACATGCCCAGGTCTAGGCCATTTCGCTGTGACCGCCGCTACACTGCCGTTCAGACGACCCTGCCCATGTTAGCGGTTTGAGCGTTTCCCCCGGCGTGAGGAGCAGCCTAAATGGGCGACATGACGAGTGGGCGTGGCTTTGCGGCTGACAACAGGGTCAGGGTCTTCGTTTCGTTCAGTCGCGCCGACCTGGGGTTCGCCGACCAACTCGGCGCGTTCCTGCACAATGCCGGTTTCCAACCACTGGTCGATCGCTACGAGAACGGCGCCGAAGGTTGGCAGGGTCGCATAGGTCGCCTGATTGAAGAGGCGGACGCGTTGGTGCTGGTGCTGACCGAGACGTCGGCAAATGCCGAATTGTGTGTCTGGGAAGTCGAGCATGCGCAGCGCTTGAACAAGCGCGTCGTGCTCGTGCTTCCCGCGCCGATCGTGGGGTTGGCGCGCGAACTCGCGGGCCTCAACACCGTCTATTTCTATACCGACCCGTCAATTGCGAACTCCGGCTTTTATGACGGACAGCGTCGGCTCGAGACAATGCTGCGTGGGCTGGAGCGCAATCGAGCGCCTGCCGAGGCGATGCGCACGCCATCATCCGGGCCGTCACCGCAGGACGAAGCCCGGGACGCCCGGCGCATGGCGGACCTCGCGCGCCGGCAAGAAAAGAAGCGTCAAAAGATGGAGCAGCGCGAGTTGGAGCGCAGGATCAGACGCGCAACCGGTCCGCGCTTTCCTGTATTGCGCGTCGCGTTCTTAGGTGTTGTCGCGGCGGCGGTGATCGGCGTCGTGTTGAAGCCGGATCTGATGACGCAAGCGCGGACGACGTGGGCCGCCATGACCTCGGCCGCCGAGGAGTTGACGGCGGAAGAAGAGCCCTATTCGCCGTTGGATGTGTCGGTGGAGGAATATGCGCCCGAACGGCCGCTTTACGCCGGCCGCAATGGCGCAAACGTGCGGGACTATCCTCTAACCACCGGAGAGTTGCTGCTTGAAGCGCCGGCGCGCACGCCGATGCGCGTTACCGGCCGGCGCAATGTGCAGGGACAATGGTGGTTCCGTGTTGTGCTCGAAGACGGCCGCGTAGGCTTCGTACGCGAAGACGTCGTGACTTTTTCCGCGCCGCCCGTCGTCCAGGTTGTCGCCGGCGTGACCGCGATAACGCCGGCGGTGGCGATCTCCGCCGGCCGGGCCGGCGCCAAGGTTCGCATCGCGCCGCGTCGCAACGCGACGGTCATCGTGCGCGTCGCGGCGGCGGCGCCAATGCAGGCGACTGGCAAGATCAGACAAGGCGAACACTGGTGGTTGCGCGTCACCCTGGCGGACGGGCGCACCGGCTATGTTCGCGATGACGTCATCGCCGCGGACTCGCGCACCGCGCTTTCGCTCTAGCGACGGCTACGCGCGCGGCAACGTTATCGTGACAGTCGTCCCCTGCCCCGGCGCGGACTCAATGTTGACCTGCCCGCCGCATTGGGTCGTGAAGCCATAGACTTGCGCGAGACCAAGACCAGTGCCGGCCCCTGCGGCTTTGGTTGAGAAGAATGGCTCGAAGGCGCGCGCAACGGTTTCCGCGCTCATGCCTTCGCCGCTATCGGCAACACTGATGGCGATGCACTTCTCCTGATCGTCGGCGACGATATTCTCGGCCTGGATCAGCAGATCACCGCCGCCTGGCATTGCGTCGCGTGCATTGACCGCGAGGTTAAGCAGCGCGACTTCAAGTTGGTTGCGATCGGCCTTCACCGGCCAGAGCCCTGGCGCGATCTGCATTTCAAAGCGGATGTTCTCGCGCATCGATGACGCGATAATGCCATGGGCGCTTTCGAGTGCGACGTTGGTGTCAATGCGTTCCAGTTTCAGCGGCTCGCGCCGCGCAAACGCAAGCAACTGGCGCGTAAGCCCGGTGCCGCGGTCCAATGCCTGGTTCAACGCCTGCATCGTGCGCATGCGCTCTTCATTCTGGCGATCAAGCGTACGCAAGCCGCCGGCGATCGAAGCGAGCAGATTGTTGAAATCGTGCGCCACCCCGCTGGTGAGCGTGCCGAGTGCTTCAAGTTTCTGCGCCTGCACGAGTTCGTGGCGCGTTTGATCAAGAAGCGTCTGTGATTGGCGGCGCTCGGCCGCAAGCGCGAGGCTTGGGAGCGTCGCGGAAACGATGAACGTCACAAGTTGCAGCAATGACCCATTCAGCGTCTGCTGGATGAACGGGCTTGAGCCGGCGGTGACGCCCCACACGGCAAAACTCGAGATGAGCAGCGCCATTGTCGCGGTCTCACGCAGGCCCAAGCGCAATGCCGACCAAAGCAACGGCAAGATCACGAGGAATGCGAGCGCGCTGCGCGCCGTCGCCGGTACTGGAGAAATCGGGCTAAAGGCGATCGTGGCGATCAACAGAGCGGCGGCGAATGAAAGCAAGGCGTTGGCGACGAGAGGCGCCGGCTCCTCGCCGCGGATGGTCCGCGCCCAGAGGACGAACGCAGGCGTTGCGAGGATCGCGCCAGCCAGATTTCCCAGCCACCAGGTGATCCATATTGCAATAGCATCGCCCCATTGCGCGAACCCCGTCGCGCAGAGCGCCAGGATGCCGACGGTTGCGCTGATGGGCGCCGCAACGGCTGTGACGATGAGCGCGAATTTTCCAACGCCGGTTGGCGATTGGAAAACTTGCTCGCCCTTGGCCCAGCGTTGCAGCAGCAGCGTGGCGAAGAAGGCCTCGGCGCCGTTGCCGAAGGCGATCATCGCGGCGGTGGGGACCGACGGCGTTGTCAAGTAGTTCGCCGCGAATGCGCCGGCGATGATTGCCGGCAGCAGCGCGTTGCCGCGCAAAAGCAGAAGCGCGATCGCCAAACCTGTCGGCGCCCATATGGGCGTTGCGCTGGCATTGAGTGATGCAAAAAACAGGCACGCGCGCGCGAGCGCGAAATAGACGAGCGCCGCGACGACGATTTCGATCGCGCGTACCCAGATCGGCGCCTGCGCCCTGTCGATGGTTGCCGTCGTCACGCCGCCTCCGCTTGCGGCAATCTAGGACGCGGTTTGCGTCCTGGGAACCGCAAGTGAAGGGAACTTGGGGCTAGCGGCCTACAATCGTTGTCGCGCGCGCATATTCGGCTGAATCATCCAACAGTTCCGCGATGCGGATGAGCTGATTGTACTTTGCCGTGCGGTCCGAACGGGCGAGTGAGCCGGTTTTAATCTGGCCGCAATTGGTGGCGACGGCGAGATCGGCGATCGTACTGTCTTCGGTTTCACCCGAGCGGTGGCTCATGACGGCGCTGTAGCCGGCGCGCTGGGCCATATCGACGACGTCGAGCGTTTCGGTGAGCGTGCCGATCTGGTTGACCTTGATCAGGATGGCGTTGGCGAGGCCCTTCTCGAATCCGATTTCGAGACGCTTCATGTTGGTGACGAAGAGATCATCACCAACCAGTTGGCACTTGTCGCCGATCAGCTCGGTGAGCGCATGCCAGCCTTCAAAATCGTCTTCCGACATGCCGTCTTCGATCGACACAATCGGATAGCGGTTCACGAGGTCAGCGAGATATTGCGCGTTGGCTTGCGGCGAGAGCGACTTGCCTTCGCCGGCCAACTCGTACTTGCCGTTCTTGAAGTACTCGGTCGCGGCGCAATCCAATGTGAGCGCGATATCTTCGCCGGGCGTGTAGCCGGCCTTCTCGATCGACTTGAGGATGAACCCTATGGCTTCGTCAGCGCTGGCGAGGTTCGGCGCGAAACCGCCTTCGTCGCCGACATTGGTGGAATGGCCGGCGGCCTTCAGTTCTTTCTTCAGCGTGTGAAAGACTTCCGAGCCCATGCGCACGGCGTCGGCGATGGTGTCGGCGCCGACCGGCATGATCATGAATTCCTGGATATCGATCGGGTTGTCGGCATGAGCGCCGCCGTTGACGATGTTCATCATCGGCGTCGGCAGCACGCGGGCTTGCACGCCGCCGATATAACGATAGAGCGGCTGCGCGGCGCTCTGGGCGGCAGCCTTGGCAACGGCGAGCGAGACTCCGAGAATGGCGTTGGCGCCGAGCCGCGCCTTGTTCTCGGTGCCGTCGAGTTCAATCATGACATTATCGATGCGGCGCTGATCTTCGGCGTCCATGCCGAGCAGTGCGTTGGCGATCTCGCCGCCCACGGCCTCAACCGCGTCGCGTACACCTTTGCCCAGATAGCGATCGGGTTCGCCATCACGCTTTTCAACGGCTTCGTGCGCGCCGGTGGAAGCGCCGGATGGGACCGCTGCGCGGCCCATGGCGCCGTCTTCGAGCCAGACATCAACCTCAACGGTAGGATTGCCGCGGCTGTCGAGGATTTCGCGGCCGGTGATGTCGGCGATGCCGGTCATGGGGATACTCGCTGGCAGGTGATGAAAATGTGGGCGGGTTGTCTGCCGGTGCGCTGAAAAACTCAAGGGAGCCGGTGTCGCGCGCGGCGGCGTGGCGCCCAATTTGGTGCGCGCCAAAGCGGCGCGGGCGCGCTCAAAGACGCATCAATCGGCCGGCTATGCAGTCATTTCGGGCGCCGGCTTGTGCACTTCGCTCAGCACGCGAGCATTGGCATCCGGCGATGCATTGGCGCTCAACGGATTTGCAGGCGCTGGGCACAGCGACGGCGCGCAATCTCCGTTGCCAGGCCGTTTCGCATCATGCCGCTCGCAATGCTGCTCAGGCGCAGCCTTCCATATAGCGGATCGACGGGCCGCCTGCGTGAACAGCGGTGACGATGCCCTCCTCGTTCACTTCGAAGAGCAAGCCGCTTTGATCTGGCGTTGTCCAGATAAGCAGGTTGTGCGCTGGCGCGTCGTTGTAGTGCGCGGGCTCTTCGATCACGTTCTGATATGCGGTGCGGACTTCGGCGTCCGTCGAACCAACGCCGACATTTTGCGCCGTGCGCGTGCGGGGCGCCTCAGAACTCGCCGTGATACGAGTGATCACATCGCCTTCAAACATCAGCCAAAGCTGGTCGCCATCGGCGGTTCGATACTCTTGCTCCGAGCACGCGCCGGGCGTTGTTTCATCGAGCGGCGGATTGTCCATTCGCTGGCCGGAAAGGCGGCGCGCGTCCGCGATCGGCAAGCCGATCGTCATGTCGCCATAACCTTCGACACTAAGCGGCGGAACGGAATTGTCGCGTGCGCCCTGCGCAGGCGGATCCTGCTGACAGGCTGCAAGCAAAAGGACGAGAGCGAGCGCTAAAGCGCGCAAGCTCAATCTTCCTTCGGCTTCAGGACTTGCTTGCCGCGATAGCGGCCGGTCTTGAGATCGATATGGTGCGGGCGACGCAGCTCGCCTGACTCCGCGTCAGCGACGTACGTGTTCTTCGCCAGCTTGTCGTGAGCGCGGCGCATGCCGCGGCGCGACGGGGTGGTTTTTCGCTTCGGAACGGCCATGGCCGGTAAACTCCTGGTCCCGGCATGGGCGCGGGAAAGCGGGGCTGATAGGCCAAAGGCGGCGCCGGGGCAAGCCTTCGACCCCTGCCCGGATGCGGTATCAGGCGCCAAAAACGACAAACGAAACCAGGCACAGGATGGCCACCGCGAAGGCCAGCAGCGCGATCAGGCCCAGTTCCGGGCGGTCAGGTTCAGGCACGCTATCTTGGCCGGTCATAACAATGGTAATGTCGCTTTTCCTGCGGCCATGGCCGTGACCGGGAGCACGCTACAATTTGGCCGTCCAGGCGGCCTCATCGCCAGGAACACCCGTTGGCGGGCCGGCGTTGGCCTCCCGGTCGGGGGCGCTGCGAGGAGCCAAATATGTTGGTCAAAGAGACGATGAGCCGCGATGTGAAGACCGTCGCGCCGGAAACGACGATCTGTGAAGCCGCACGGATCATGGCCGACGCGGATGTCGGCGCTCTTCCCGTTGCGGCCGGCGACCGCCTGGCCGGCATGGTGACGGACCGGGATATCGCCATACGCGCCGTGGCAATCGGCAAGGGCCCGGAGACCCCCGTCAGCGAAGTGATGACGCCAGAGGTCCTTTACTGCCACGAGGACGAGGACATCGGGCACGTCTGTACGAACATGGCCGAAATGCAGGTTCGCCGCTTGCCTGTGGTGGACGTCGACAAGCGCCTCGTTGGCATCGTGTCCCTGGCTGATATCGCCGATGCGCGCGCCCGCGAAGCTGGCGTCGCCCTCGAAGGCATTACGCAACCGGGCGGCTTGCACAACCAAGCGATCAATGGACGTGCGTAGCCGCAGCTAGTCCTGCGTCACCGGCTGCGCGCGAATCTCGGCTGGCGTGCCGGGCTCCTCCGGCGCGTTAAGGTGGAACTGACGCACCGAAGCGCTCTCGCAAACGCCATTTTTGATGTGAACGACTTCGGTCTCGATCACGTCTGTGTCCGGGCGCCGGATCACCGTGAAGGCACAAGGTTCGTGCCTCACCCGCTGGGAGAGCGTGCCGCTGGTAACGGCGAGCGCCCGGGTCTCGAACAAGCGCGCGGAAGCGAAATGAAGATGCCCGCTGAGAAAGAGCTCCGCGCCGGCGTCCGCCAGTTGCCGCAGCCCCCGGACGCCGCCGCGTGTAACGCCCTTGATCGGCGCGTCATTGGGCCAATCGAGCGGATGATGCGTGATCACGATACGCAGCGCGCCAGGCTTGGCGCGCTGTAGCTCGGCGCCCGCGATCGCGGTCTGGCCGCGTGAAATTTCGCCTTGCGCCCAATTGAATCGAAACTGCCACGCCCTTGCCGTGTTGACCGGCACGATGCTCCATTGATCCGTGTGCCAGGCTTGATGCTGAATTCCGTGCTGGGCCGTGCGGATTCGGTCCCAGGGATAGAACAAGCGGCCCCACATCTCATAATACGGCACGTCATGATTGCCGGGTGTGAGCATCGCCGGCGCTTCGAGACCGCGTATCCATTCGCATGCGTCGTTGAGTTCGCTCGCGAGCCCATCCTTCGAGATGTCGCCGGTGACAATGACCGCATCGGGCTTCAAGTCGCGTACGTACTTCGCGGCCGCCGCCAGCGCCGTCTTGTTTTCGCAGCCGAAGTGGAGATCAGTGAGGTGGACGAGTTGCAACCGTCCTACTCCTGGGCAAGCGCCAATACCTTGGGGCCGTTCTTATCAAATGTGATGCGTACGTACGACAGGAAGGTGCGTGGTTCACCGTCGAGCGTCGCCGGAATGATGCCAGACGCATATATGTCGCCGGTTTTGCAATTGCCGATTTCTATGGTCGAGTCGTTGCGCCAATCGGCGGTTATTGCACGCAAGCTCACGCGGGCTAGATCGAGAAGGTGCTTCGCATCGAGGCGCACCCATTCGAGATGCTCAGCCTCGATGCCGCCAGAAAAGCTGGGCAGAAGAACGCCAATACCTTCTGCTTTGCGCATTTTTGCAGTGCCGGAGCGCGCGCGTATGGAGCGGGTGAATGAACGGGTGAGCGCGTGATGGAGGCGTTGCAGCGCTTTTAGCGGCTTGCCGTCACGTGCCGATTCACGCGCCAGTGCAAGCAAGGTTGTCGGCCCGAAAAGGCCCGCGACATAAAACGCCTCGCCGTTGGCGCGGCCGACCGGCAGTCGATGCTCCACGCCACGCGTCAGCACCGCCGAGATCGCGTCCGGCCATGCCAGATCGCCATAGAGCGCCTTGGGCAAAATATTGAGCGTGCCGCCTGGCAGCAGGATGAGCGGCGGCCCGTTGCGCGGCGCCAGTTCTGCGGCGCAACGGGCTGTGCCGTCGCCGCCGAGCACGACGATGGCGTCAAACTGTGAGGCGCGTTGGAAGTGTCGCGACGACATGCGCGTCGCATCCACGATCGTGAATTGCTCGACGCCGCCGGCGTTGAGCGTTTCAACGAGTTGCGCGCCAGCTTTCGGACCGACGCTTCCGGCTTTCTCGTTCAACAGAACCAATACTTTTTTGATGCGAGTCGTGACGCGCGGCGGTTCAGGCGGCGCGGCTGCGGTGTCGGCGGCAGGTTGCATGGCGGGACCCAACGCGTCCCTGCCGCCGAAGTTCCATCTAGTGGGTCGCTACCGAGCCGCCCATCGTCGTTGAGATGTCGCCGCTCTGGCCGCCGCCTGCGACATTGGCCGAGCCGCCCATGGCGGCCGAAACGTCATAGCGGTTGGAGGCGAACACACGGGCGTCGCCGCCCATCGAGACAGAAATGTCGGCGTCCTGACACTCCAGCGCCTCGGCGTTGATCGAGCCGCCCATGGACGCCGAAGCGTCGAGATTGGTGCAGACCCCGCTGACGCGCAGCGAGCCGCCCATCGCGGCGGCGAGTTCGACGTTACGCGTGTTTACGTTTGCTGCCGTCAGTTCGGCGCCTCGCGACGATGCGAGACTGATCACGCGCGGCATGGTGACATGCACGGTCGCGTCGATACGCGGCGTGCCGCCCCACATCGGCCGATTGGTGCGGCGGATGATGAGCGTGCCGTCATCAATGCGGGTCGTGACGCGCGATGCATCCGAACCTGTAACATCGACACGATAGGTTTCGCCGACGGCGACTTCCACTTCGATCCGGTCCGACGCGGATACGCCGGTGAAGTTGCGGAGATCGCGCGTCTCCGCGGTGGCGACGGTTGTGAGCGCCAGGAAGGCGGCGCTGGTGACCAAGATATTGCGCATGGGATCAGTCCTTAATTGGCGCGGCGGAGCGAACCGCCAGACGAGAGGGAAACATCGCCGATGCCCGCGTTGCCATAGGCCAACACGCCGCCACCGCTTGAGGCGTCCACATCAAGGCGGCTTGTTGCGTAAACGCGCGCATCGGCGCCCGACGACACCTCGACCGACCCATTCTCGCAGCGAAGCTCTTGCGCATTGAGATCAGAGCCGCTCGAGGCCTCCGCTTCAAAGGACGAGCACGTTCCGCTCACGCGAAGGTCCGCGCCTGAGGAAGATGAGAGCGAAATGGCGCTGGCATTGAGTCCGGTTGCAACGAGATCCGAGCCGCTTGACGCCTCAAGCGCATCTACGCGCGGCAAGGTCACGCGAACGTTCGCGTTGCGGCCGCCGCGCCATGACCAACCGCGCACGGGCTCGACGACAAGCGTGCCGCCTTCGACGCGCGTGGTGATGCGGGCGGCGTCGCGGCCTGTCACCTCGACCTGAAAGCCGCTGCCGACCGTAACCTGCACGTCCGTCCCTGCGCGGGCGGAAACCCGGGTAAAGCCCGAGACGTTGCGGGTTTCGGCGTGGGCGAGACCCGCCGACGCCAAAACCATGACCGAAGCCGCCAAAATCAGACGCATGAAGCTCTCCCCGTGCCAGTTGCGGGCAAAATGACCCCGCCTTTGACTTGGGGGATGCGCCCCGGTCCGGATTTGGATGCATCCGGATGAAGATCGCAGCCGTATGGTGACGGATGCTCCGACGTTCGCTCCTGCTCGCTGCCCTTGCCGGCGCTTGTTCCCCCTCCCTGGGCGCGTTTAACGCGCTGGCGCCAAGGGATTCGGGCGGCCGCGCCGTGGCACGCGACGTCGCTTACGGAGACAGCCCCCGCCAGCGGCTCGACGTCTATGCTCCGGACGGCGCCCATGACCGGCCTGTGATCGTGTTCATCTACGGCGGGTCGTGGAATTCGGGGTCCAAGAACGACTACGCCTTTGCCGGCGCGGCGCTCGCAGCACAAGGGTTCGTCACGATTGTCCCCGACTATCGTCTGGTCCCAGACGTGCGTTTCCCTGAATTTCTTACCGATTGTGCTCGTGCGGTTCGTTGGGCCGGCGATCACGCTGGCGAATACGGCGGCGATCCAACGCGCATCGTTCTGCTTGGCCATTCGGCGGGCGCTTACAATGCGATGATGCTCGGCCTAGATACGCAGTATCTTCATGACGCGGGCGTGGATGCGACGCACATACGCGGCGTGGTTGGCCTGGCCGGTCCTTACGATTTCCTCCCCTTCGACGTTGACGCGACCCGCGACGCATTCGGCCAAGCGCCCGATAGCGCGCTGACCCAGCCCGTGCATTTCGCGCGCGGAGATGCGCCGCCGCTCCTGTTGCTTTGGGGCGAAGCGGACACAACCGTCGGACCACGCAATTTGGAAGGCTTAGCGCGGGCGACGCGCGCCGCGGGCGGACGGGTGGAGACGAAGACGTATCCCGGCGTGAATCACGTCGACATCATGCTGGCGCTCTCGCGGCCTTTACGCGGGCGGGCGCCGACGCTTGGCGATGTTATCGGGTTCGCGACGCGCGTAACGTCCTAAGTGATGTTGCCGCGAACGAAGCCGCGCAGCATTTCCGGTGCGCCCTGGCGGTCAAAGCCAATCGCCGCGGTGTAGTCCAGCAAAGCGCTGTGCTCGGACTCATCGAACTTTCCATCCGCCACAAAGACGCTCATCAGCGCTTTCAGAAGCGCGACCTTCTGATCGCGCGTGAAAGCACGCGACCGGGCCGCCAGGAATGCGACGAGTTCATCCTTGCTGAGACGGGCCTTAGCGAAGCATTCCTCGACCTTCGCCGCCTCAAACGCCTCGCCGCCGATCTCGCGCATTGCGTACGTGATGGCGCGCTTTTCCTCATCGTTCACGCGGCCGTCGATCTTCGCGGCGTTCACAAGCGCCTCCAGCGCATAGCCCGTGAAATCACCGCCCGTTGCGCTTTGGGTCTTGTTTGCGCGCAGACCACGGACGAACGCGCGCAGCGCGATCCACAGCGCGACCGCAACGATGACGACAAAAAGCGCAATCACAGTGCCGCCATGGTCTGGCGCGTCGGCGGAGACGGTGGTGGCGGCGGTCCCGAAGAAGAGCATGCTTGCCTCCTCGCATGATCAGGCTTGGCTGTCGACGCCTTGCGCCAACCCAGGCTCAGACCAGTCGGCTCTGCTCCACCGCCGCGGCGATGAAACTTGCGAACAGCGGATGCGGTTCGAACGGGCGGCTCTTCAGTTCGGGGTGATATTGAACGCCGATGAACCAGGGATGATCGCGCCGCTCAACGATTTCCGGAAGCAAGCCGTCGGGGCTCATGCCCGAGAAGATGAGGCCGGCCGCCTCAAGCTTATCGCGGTACTTCGTGTTGACTTCGAAGCGATGGCGGTGCCGCTCGCTGATTTCGGTATCGCCGTAAATCCGCGCGACCTTGCTCTCGGGATCGAGCGCGGCTTTGTAAGCGCCGAGACGCATCGTGCCGCCGAGATCGCCTTCCTGCGCGCGCTTCTCAAGCTCGTTGCCTTTGAGCCATTCGGTCATCAGGCCGACAATGGGATGCTTTGCCGCGCCGAATTCGGTTGAGCTCGCACCCTTGAGCCCGGCTTGGTTACGCGCGGCTTCGATGCACGCCATTTGCATGCCGAAGCAGATGCCAAAGAACGGCGCATCATGTTCGCGCGCGAATTGCACTGCGGCGATCTTGCCTTCGGTGCCGCGTTCGCCAAAGCCGCCAGGCACGAGAATGCCGTGAACGCCGTGGAGGTCCCCATGCCAGGCGTCGCCCATTTCCTCGAACTTCTCGGACTCAATCCAACGGATGTTGACCTTCACATTGTTGGCGACGCCGCCGTGATGCAGCGCTTCGATCAGCGATTTGTAGGCGTCCTTGAGTTCCGTATATTTGCCGACAACGCCGATCGTGACTTCACCATCGGGCGATTTCAGACGCTGGACGATCGTTTCCCATTTGCCCATGTCGGGCTGCGGAGCGACGGTGACGCCAAAGTGCTTTAGCAATTCCGTGTCGAGGCCGGCCAGGTGATAGGCCATCGGCGCCTCGTAGATCGTCTGCAGATCGCGCGCTTCGATGACGGCGCTTTCGCGAACGTTGCAGAAGAGCGCGATCTTGCGCTTTTCGTCTTCCGGAATTGGGCGATCGCAGCGGCAGAGCAGAATGTTCGGCTGAATGCCGATCGAACGCAGTTCCTTGACCGAGTGCTGCGTGGGCTTTGTCTTCATCTCGCCGGCTGACGGGATGTAGGGCAGCAGCGTGAGATGAACGAACGCGGCTTGGCCGGGATCGAGTTCTTGGCCGAGCTGGCGGATGGCCTCGAAGAACGGCAGCCCTTCAATGTCGCCCACGGTGCCGCCGATTTCGCAAAGCACGAAATCAGCGCCGCCATTGTCGGACAATACGAATTCCTTGATCGCGTTCGTGACGTGCGGGATCACCTGCACCGTCGCGCCAAGATAATCGCCGCGGCGCTCTTTGGTGATGATCTCCTGATAGATTCGGCCGGTGGTGATGTTGTCGCCTTGCGTGGCGCTCACTCCCGTGAAGCGTTCGTAGTGGCCGAGATCAAGATCCGTCTCGGCGCCGTCGTCGGTGACGAAAACCTCGCCGTGCTGGTACGGGCTCATCGTGCCCGGATCGACGTTCAAATAGGGATCGAGTTTACGGAGTCGGACCCGGTATCCGCGTGCTTGCAGCAACGCGCCTAGAGCGGCGGAGGCGATGCCCTTCCCCAAGGAAGAGACCACTCCACCGGTAATGAACACATAACGCGCCATTGCTTCCGTTTCGCCCAGGCCGCCTTCTGCCCCAGCCCGGCTGCGGGCTTATTGATCGGGGCCAGCGCGCTCGCGCCGTACGGCCGCCACTCCGTTATCAGAGTTGCTCGATTCGGTAGTCAGTTGAGGATCGCTCGTCAGATCGATGCCGGAGACCGAGCCATTTGCCCCGACGGCAGGTCGCTGCGCCGCCTGCGTACCCGCCGCCGGGGTTGTTGCCGGTGCGGAACGTTGCTGGGGTGTTGTCGCTGGCGCCGTGGTCCGTTGTTGAGTGGTCGCGCTTGCCGGCGTCGTTCGTTGCTGCGTTGACGCAGTTTGTGTGGGGCGGGTCTCGATCGGGCCCGCACGCGTCGTCGCGGCGGAAGGCGCCGGCGCCGTGTTCGTGCTGGCGGCGGCCTCACGCGGTCCGAGTGTCACGAGTTGCGTGCTGCTCGGCGCGCGGCCTTCGGTCGGATCGGGCGTTGTGGTTTCGGGGGCGGCCGGCTCGGTCGTTGTCGCCGGCGGCGTTGTGGTTTGCGGCGCTGATTGGGTGCTCGGCAGCAAATCCATGACCGAGCGGGTGTTCGTGCTCGCGGCGCCAGAGATCAGCGTCAGCGCCAGCGAGGTCACAATGAAGAAGCCGCCTGCAACCGAGGTCATCTTGGCGAGCGCATCCGCCGCGCCACGGCCGCTCATCAGCGCGCTTGCGCCGCCACCGCCCATACCGAGCGCCCCGCCTTCGGAGCGCTGCAACAGCACGAGGCCGATGAGGCATACGCAAACGAGCAAATGGATGCTGAGAACGACCAATTCCATGTGTCTGTCCGTCTCCCACCCGCCGCATCGGCTCGCGCCCTCACATGGGCGCGCGCGAAAGGGCGCTCAATAGCCGAGGCCGATCTTAAACACCAGCCTGTTGCGGCGCATCCCTACGCCGCAGCCGGATGGCCTAAAATTATGGCCGAAAAGTCAGCGGCCTTCAGGCTCGCACGCCCAACAAGGGCGCCGTCCACACCGTCAACGGCGAAAATCTCGCTTGCATTCTTCGGGTTGACCGAACCGCCATACAAAATGCGCATGTCGTTCGCCTGCCCGCCGAACTGGGCCGCCAGAGTTTCGCGGATGAGCGCATGCACTTCCGCGATTTCCGCCAATGTCGGGGTTGAACTGCCGCCGATCGCCCATACCGGTTCGTAGGCGACAACGAAGGCGCCCTGCCCGGGAACGCTGCCGCGCACCTGGCTGCTCACAATCTCCGCAACCCTGCCCGCGGAGCGCTCGGCCTGGGTTTCGCCCACGCAAACGATCGGGGTGAGCCCTGCCTCAATCGCCGCCCCGGCCTTCTGGCGCACCAAAACGTCCGTTTCACCGTGAATTTGACGCCGCTCGGAGTGCCCCACAATGACATACCGGGCGCCCGCATCGGCAAACATTGCGGCGCTGATTTCGCCCGTGCGGGCCGCATCGGCCGCGTTCGGGCTGCAGTCTTGGGCGCCGATCAGGATGGGGCCGGCGCGGTTTTGCCAGGCCGCCGACTGGACGAACGCCGCCGGCGGGCAGATCAGGACGTCGATTTTGCTTCCGGCGGCGCCAATCGTTTCGGCTAGCGCACCGATTTCGGCCAAATCGGCCGCGCGGCCGTGCATTTTCCAGTTTCCAGCGATCAGCGGCTTTCGCGAGCCCATACTCTCACCCCTCGTTGCGCCGCTGCGGCGGCGTGCGGCAATTGCCCCGCTCCGGGGCGCTCTCTATGGTCCGCCGCCTCACGCATAACGGAACGCCTCATGCTTCTGCAATTTCGGAATGTCACCCGCGGCTGGATCGCGACGATCATTATCGGCCTCATTGGCCTCGCGACCGTGCTCTTCCTCATTCCGAGCGATGGCCTGGGGTCGATCGGCAACAACGCCGTAGCGACGGTGGGCGGACGCAACATCACGCCGCCACAGCTGACCCGAGAATTGGAACTGACGCTCCAGGGTGAGCGCGCCAACGGCCAGAACATCTCGCAGCAGGATGCGATCGACGCCGGTCTGCATATGCGTTTGCTCGAAGGCATGATCAATCGCGTCGCGATGTATGTGTACGCCGAGAAGATTGGCGTCAGCGCCAGCGACGCACAGGTCGCGCAACGCATCCGCGATATTCCCGCCGTACACAACGCCGTCACCGGCGAGTTCGACGAACAAGCTTACGCGTCCTTTCTCACGCAGATGCGCTATAGCCGTCCGGAATTCGAGCAAGACGTGCGCGGCGATCTTACGACCGCGATCTTGCTCCAATCTCTGATGGCTGGCGTCCGCGCGCCGAGCAGCTTCGGCGCACTGACCTACGCCTACGACGCCGAAACCCGCGTTGTATCCGTCGCGGAAGCGCCCGCGTCCGCCGCCGGCGCCATTCCGGCGCCGACGGAAGCGCAGGTCCAGGCTTTCTACGAGGACAATCAGCAAAACCTGCGTCTGCCCGAATTTCGTGCGCTGACGCTGGTCTATGCCCGCGCCGCTGATTTCACCGCCCGGGTCGACGTTCCCGAGGCTCGTATTCGCGAAGAGTTCGACGCGCGCGCCCCATCACTCACCCAGCCCGAGCGCCGCACATACGTGCGCATCGCCGCCGCCAACGAAGCGCAAGCGACGGAAGCCGCCGGACGCATCAACCGCGGTGAAAGCGCCGCAGCCGTGGCGCAGGCGATGAGCCTGCAAGTGACGCGTGGTGAAAACCAGGCGCGTAGCGAAGTGCCGGATTCCTCCGCAGCCGCGGCTGTATTCGGCGCCCAGGTGCGCGGCCCCGCCGTGGTGGCGCGCGGTTCACTGTCGCCATTCATGGTTGTGCGTGTGGAATCGTCCACGCCGGCAGTGACGCCGAACTACGCGGAGCACCGCGATGAATTGCGCACCGCCATTGCCGCTGACGAAGCGACCGACCTCCTCAACACCGCTGTCACGACTTTTGAAGACGCGCGCGCGGGCGGCGCTTCGCTCGCGGATGCGGCGCGTCAGGCTGGTTTGCCGGTGGTGACCATTCCCGCCGTCGAAGCCGGCGGGCGCGATCAGCAAGGCAATGAAATCGCCCTGCTCGCGGGCCATGAAGACGTTATCAGCGCCGCTTTCCAAACGCAGGAAGGCGAAGCAACGGACTTCACCCCATCCGGCGACGCCGACGTCGTCGCTGGTGTTGATCGCATCATTCCCGAAAGCGTGCGTCCGCTCGCGGAAGTTCGCACCCAACTGGTTCAGGCTTGGACCGAGCGTGAGCGCGTCACGCGCCTGCGCGAGATTGCGGAGCAGATTGTTGCAGCTGTGAATGGCGGCCAGTCGCTTGCCGCTGCCGCCGCCGCCAATCGCGCACGCGTTGTGGTGTCGTCGCGGACGATCGATCGCCGCGGCGCTCTGCAAAGTCTGCCACAAGGATTGGCGGGTCAGATGTTCGCCGCCGCCGAAGGCGCCGCGGTCAACACCGTTCAGTCCGCGGGCGTGCTGGTGGCTGTTATCGAGCGTATCAATCGTCCCGAGACGAGCGCCGATCCGCAGATCGTCGAGGCGACCCGCACTTATGCCGAGCGGCCGTGCCAGCAGGAGGCGCTGCAAGCCGGGGCGCCTCCGTTCTGCGGGCTTAGCACCAGCGTAGCGGAATCGCTGCAGGGTCAAATTCTCGCGCAGTCAAACCCGCGCCGCTACGAGCAGCGGATCGCAAGCATCTATCGCGCGTCGACAGAAACGCCCGAAGAAGGCCAATGAGTCAGGCGGAGCCAGCGCTGGAACCGGCGCTGGCCGCTTACACCGAAGCACACGCACGCGGTGGCGGCGTGGTCTGGATGAAGCGCGTCTCAGATCTGGAGACGCCTGTTTCGGCGATGTTGAAGCTTGGCGCCGATAAGCCCGGCTCTTTCCTGCTGGAAAGTGTGCAAGGCGGCGATTTTCGCGGGCGCTATTCGATCATCGGTCTCAAGCCTGATTTGGTTTGGCGGGTGCGCGACGGGCGCGCCGAAGCAAGCCGAGGTGGTTTTGCTGATCGCGCGTTCCGCCCGCAGCGCGATGCCCCGTTGAAGAGCCTACGCAAGCTGCTGGCGCGGTCGGCCTTGGATTTGCCGCCGCATCTGCCTCCGATGGCCGCAGGCCTCTTCGGGTATCTTGGCTACGACATCGTGCGTCTGGTGGAGAAGCTTCCTCCAACGGCCGCCGATCCGATCGGAACCCCGGAAGCGCTTCTCGTGCGGCCCACTGTTGTCGCCGTATTCGACAACGTCACGGGCGAGATCACGCTCATTACCCCGGCGCGCAAACGCGCGGGCCAATCCGCCGAAGCGGCGCACAACGCCGCGCGTGAGCGGCTTGAGCGCGTCTGGCGCGCCCTGGATCGCCCGCTATCAAAGAAACACGGCGCCGCCGCGCCACCGGAGACGGTCGAGCCCAAGTCGAACACAACGCCTGACGCCTATCGGGCGCTGGTGGGAACGTGCAAACAATATTGCCGCGCCGGTGATGTGTTTCAGGTGGTGCCGAGCCAGCGCTTTTCGGCGCCGCTAAGAGCGCCGCCCTTTGCGCTCTATCGCTCGCTAAGGCGGCTCAACCCTTCGCCTTTCCTCTATTACCTCAACTTCGCCGACTTTGCCGTTGTGGGTTCGAGTCCGGAGATCCTTGTGCGCAAGCGCGCCGACACGATCACCATCCGGCCGATCGCCGGCACGCGTCCGCGCGGTGAAACTCCAGCACATGATCATGCGCTCGAAGAAGAATTGCTTGCCGATCCAAAAGAGCGCGCCGAGCACCTCATGCTCGTTGATCTCGCCCGCAACGATCTGGGGCGCGTTGCTGTGCGCGGCGCGAAGCCCGGATCAAATGCCGCCGCCGCAAGCGCAGGCTCGGCGCACGTGCGCGTGACCGAGGCGTTCACGATCGAACGCTACAGCCATGTGATGCACATCGTCTCCAATGTCGAAGGCGAACTCGCAGATGGACTGGGCGCGCTGGACGCCCTGCTCGCGGGCTTTCCGCACGGCACGGTGACAGGCGCGCCGAAAATTCGCGCGATGGAAATCATCAACGAAATCGAGCCCCACAAACGTGGCATCTATGCCGGCGGCGTCGGTTACTTTGGCGCGGGCGGCGACATGGACACCTGCATCGCGCTGCGCACCGCCGTGGTGAAGGACGGTATGCTTTACGTGCAAGCCGGCGGCGGCGTTGTGCTCGACAGCGATCCGGAACTTGAGCTGCAGGAAACGCAACACAAGTCGCGCGCGTTGTTTCGCGCAGCCGGTGAAGCCTGGCGTTACGCGTAACGCTGGGTTCCGCACTTACAGTCATTTAAGCGAAGTTCGGCGGCGCCGAAAAAGGCGCGCGTGCGTTGTCATGCGTGCTTTCAAGCCGGAACTTCCCTTCCGGCGTCCCTCGGAGAAAATCGTATGAAGAAGCTTCTCATCGCGTCAGCGGCGACGGCTGCATTGGCGTTCGCTCTGCCGGCCTTCGCGCAGGTAACCGGCACGGTAACGGGCCAGACCCAGGCGCAAGTGAATACGCGCTCGGTGACAGCGCCGGCCACGCAAGCCGCGGAGGAAACAACTCAGCGCGCCGAAGAGACCGCCAATGCCGCGACAGCGCCCCGCACCGTGACAGGCGAAGCAAGGGAGTCGACCGAAACGCCGGTAACGACAGCGCAAGCGGAAACCACGGGCACGGTTACGACGCCGTCAGCTGAACCAGCCGTCAACGCCGCGAGCGAAACCGCGAGACAAGCAGCCGAGACCGCCGCCGACGCGGCGCCCGATGCGACAGTGAGCGCGCAAGCTCAAACCTCGACGCAAGTTGAAGCGTCGCCCACTGGCGCCCGCGCCGGCACGCAGACCGCGGCGCAAGCTGCGGCAACTCTGCCGCAATCGGTGCAAGTCGCTGTCGCTGACGGCCGCTACACGACGGATGATCTCAACCGCGCGCAATTGCAGGCGCTCGGCGGCGGTCGCTAAGACCTGAAATTCGCTTACAAGGATGGCGGGACCGAAAGGTCCCGCCATTTCTTTTGTTCCGGCGCTGCGCTACGCTCTCGCCGGCATGATCCTCTGGCTGGCCTCCGCACGATGGCGCGTTTGACGACGCTTTGAACTTGCTCGTCGCAACGCTTGCCTGGAGGCCCGGCGCCATGATCCTCGTTATCGATAATTATGACAGCTTTGTTTATAACCTCGTGCACTACGTCGAGGACTTTGGCGTGCGCGCCGAAGTCGTTCGCAACGATGCGCTGACGGTGGCGGAGGTGTTGAAGAAGAAGCCTAAGGCAGTGATCCTCTCGCCTGGGCCCTGCACGCCAAAGGAAGCTGGCATCTGCCTGGAGCTTATCGCGAAGGCGCCCGACGACCTGCCGATGTTCGGCGTTTGCCTGGGGCACCAGGCGATCGGTCACGCCTTCGGCGGCGATGTCGTCAGCGCGCGGGAGATCATGCACGGCAAAGTCTCTGAGGTAACCCATGTCAACCGGGGCCTCTTTCGCGGTCTCCCGTCGCCGTTCCGTGCGACGCGCTATCATTCACTTGCCGTGAAGCGCGCGACGTTCCCTGCTGACCTGAACATCGACGCCGAAACCGCCGATGGCGAAGTGATGGGGCTATCGCACAAGACGCGGCCGGTGTTTGGCGTTCAGTTTCACCCGGAGTCGATTGCGTCCGAACACGGTCACGCGCTCGTCGGCAACTTCCTCAACGCCGCAGGCTTGCGATGACGCTCGCGGCTACCATCGCGGCATTGCGCGAGAGCGCGGCCGTGCAGGCGTCGGACATTGACGGCGCCTTCGCGGAAATCATGGACGGCGCGGCCGCGCATGAGGACATCAAGCAGTTCTTGACGCTGACCATGCCGCTGATGGGGCATGCGCCACTCATCGCCGCGGGCGCGCGGGCGCTGCGCTCACGGATGCTGCGGGTAAACGCGCCCGACGGCGCCATCGATCTGTGCGGCACGGGCGGCGATGGCGCTCATACGCTGAATATTTCCACCGCCGTGGCGTTCGTCGTGGCCGGGTGCGGCGTGCCGGTGGCGAAGCACGGCAATCGGGCAATGAGCTCCAAATCTGGCGCAGCTGATGTGTTGGAGGCGCTGGGTGTGAAGCTCACTGCCGACTTGGGCATGATCGAGCGCTCATTGCGCGAGGCCGGCTTGGCGTTCCTGTTTGCGCAAAATCATCACCCTGCCATGCGCCACGTGGCGCTGGCGCGGCGCGAACTTGGAAAGCGCACGATTTTCAACTTGCTCGGACCTCTCTCGAATCCGGCGGGCGTGAAGCGTCAACTGATAGGTGTGTTCAGCGTGGACTTCATCGCGCCGGTCGCTGGAGCGCTGAACGAGCTTGGCTGTGAGAAAGCCTGGGTTGTGCACGGCTCGGGCGGGCTGGATGAATTGTCGGCGCAGCATCGTGAAGCCAACAATGTCGCGGTGCTGGATGGCGGCGCGGTTGCGCTCGTCCGGGCAAGCGTCAATGCCGAGATCAATCCCGATATCCGTGGCGGCGCCGCGACGGACAACGCCGAAGAGATGCGCGCGCTGTTGGGTGGCGCCGGGCGCCCGGGACATCGCGCGGCGGTCATCTTAAACGCAGCGGCCGCGCTCGTGGTGGCCGGCAGGGCGGTTGATGTCGTTGAGGCGTGGCCAATGGCTGAGCACGCGCTGGACAGTGGCGCGGCGCGCGGCGCACTGGAGAAGCTTGTGGACCTGACACGGAGCGCGGCGTGAGCGTGTTGGAACGAATTGTTGCTTACAAACGCGAGGAAGTCGCGGCCCGCAAAATCGCGCGCCCGCAATCCGAACTGGATGCCGCGATCCGCGGACAAGGCCCGGCGCGCGGGTTCGTCGAGCACCTGCTTGAGATGGAAGGGCCAGCCCTCATCGCGGAAATCAAGAGGGCGAGTCCGTCAAAGGGCCTCATTCGCGCCGAGTTCGATCCAGCCGCGCTCGCGCGCGCCTATGATGAAGGCGGCGCGGCGTGCCTTTCGGTGCTGACCGATGCTCCGAGCTTTCAGGGACAGGAAGAGTATTTGGTCGCGGCGCGCAAAGCCTGCGACCTCCCCGCCTTGCGCAAGGACTTCATCATCGATGAATGGCAAGTCGCAGAAAGCCGTGCGTTCGGCGCTGACGCCATTCTGATCATCATGGCGGCAGTCGATGATGCTCTTGCATCCGATCTCAGCGATGCGGCCGACGCGTTTGGCATGGACGCTCTCGTGGAAGTCCATGACGAGCATGAGTTGACGCGCGCACTCAAGCTGGGCTTCAAACTGATCGGCGTAAACAACCGCTCGTTGGCGACGTTCGAGACCGACCTCACGACAACGGAGCGTTTGGCGGCGGTCGCGCCGAAGGACGTGCTGCTCGTCTCGGAATCCGGCATCGCCACGCATGCGGACATCGTCAGATTGAGCGCCGCGGGCGCGCGCGCGTTTCTGGTCGGCGAGAGTTTGATGCGCCAAGATGATGTTGAAGCAGCAACGCGCGCACTACTTGGCCGTTAACTAAACTGGACTTGACCCACCGCTTGGAACGGATATAGAACACCATATCGTTCACTATTTGGTCCCAGGTCATGCTGACAGCGAAACAAAAAGAACTGCTGCTCTACATCCACGAGCGGATCAAAGAGACGGGCGTTTCACCGTCGTTCGACGAAATGAAAGAAGCATTGGACCTGGCGTCCAAATCCGGCATCCACCGGCTGATCACAGCGCTTGAGGAGCGCGGCTTCCTGCGCCGCCTGCCGCACCGGGCGCGGGCGCTGGAAGTGCTCAAAATGCCCGATAGCGCCGCAACAGCCGCGCCGCCCAAGGGCCGCCAGTCTTTCCGGCCTTCCGTGGTCGGCGAAGGCCGCGGCAACGGCGCCAGCGACCACAGCATTCCGATCCTCGGCCAAATCGCGGCCGGTGTGCCGATCGAAGCGATCCAGGCTGAGGTCGGCCGCATCACGCCTCCCGAGGATTTGCTGGGCGCAGGTGATCATTTCGCGCTCGAAGTGCGCGGTGACTCGATGATCCAAGCCGGCATTCTGGATGGCGACGTCGTCATCATTAAGCGTTCCGAGACCGCTGACAGCGGCGACATCGTCGTCGCGTTGGTCGACAACGAGGAAGCGACGTTGAAGCGCCTGCGCAAGCGCGGCAATTCGGTTGCGCTTGAAGCCGCCAATCCGGCGTACGAGACGCGAATTTTTGGCCCCGATCGCGTGCGCGTGCAGGGCAAGCTCGTGGCGATGATCCGCCGCTACTCGTAAGCGGCGCTCACTCCCCTTCTGTATTCCGCGCTTGAGGCGTCCACGGACGGCGGATGTCTGCCGGCCAGGCGCGTGTGACGCGCGGTCCGAGCGGCGTCTCAGTGATGATGGCGCCGCCCAACTGCGCGATGCTGGCCGGCGTGATGAGCGCGGCGAGCTGACAGCGGGTGGCGTAATCTGCCGGCGTCTCAATTTCAGCGATGACGATTGCGCCAGCGACGCATCCCCGCTCCAGCGCCGCTGCATCGCGCGCCAGCACGATCGTACGCGATGGCGTTTGCCATTGGCACGAGCTGTCATTGCAGGTTTCCGCGGGCGCGAGGCGCTCAATCTCCGCCGGCGAAAGCCCCAGTGTCGCCCCTAGCCCGTCGCGCGCGTAGGTCGAGCGGCGGCTATTGCCGAGAAGCGTCCAGCGGCCGGCGTCGCGGACATAGATCGCGCGAAGATCGCTATCGAACGCAGCCACGGGCTGAGGCGCGGCAACATAGATCGCGATGCTGGCCGCAAGTATGGGCGCGCCGATCCAGCGTAACGCGCCGCGCCAGAGGCAAGCACATAGAAGCGCCGCGACACACAGAAGGAACGCGGCGTCCGGCGGCTTAGGGACGGCCTGTACGGCTTCCGGACGTTCGCCAAACGTCTGACCTATGGCCGCGATCAGATCGAGCGCGCTCGCCATCACTTGTATCGGCGCATCAGCGAGACCGAACGGCGCAAGCACGGCGGCTACAACAGCCGCAGGCGCAACCAGAAACGAAAGAATAGGCTCCGCAAGCAAATTCGCAGGCAGCGAATAGAGCGAAAAGCGCTGGAAATGGTACATCGCGAACGGATCGGTCGCGAGGCCTGCGACAACAGAAATCAACAGCACAGCGCCGACGGCGCGCGTGCTCCATTGCATGAAGCCGATAATCGGTCCGGGCGTCGGCAGGGCCGGCGCATGCGGCGCACGGCTCAGCAATTCAAAGAGCGCGACCAACGCCATCGTCGCCGCGAACGACATCTGGAAGCTCGCGTCGAGCACGGATTCCGGAAACAGGAGAATTACGATGAACGCAGCGAGCGCGAGGCCGCGCATCGAGATCGCCGGCCGGTCGAGTAGAATCGCGCCGAAGGCGACGGCGGCCATGATGAAGGAGCGCAGCGCCGGCACGTTGATGCCGGAGACGATGAGATAGGCGCCAACGGCGACCAGCGCTCCGACCGCGGCGATCTTCTTGACCGGGAAACGCAGCGCGATCGGTGAAATGAGCGAGAACGTCCACAGCAATGTCGCGAACACGAGGCCGCCGACGATGCTCATGTGAATGCCGGAGACCGAGAGCAGATGGCCGAGGCCAGCGTTGAACAGCATCTCGTTCGTCTCACGATCGACAGCGCTGCGGTCGCCGGAGATAAGCGCCGCGGCAATGCTGCCGCCTCTGCCGGGAACGAGGCTTTGGATTTCGGCGGAAAGATCGGCGCGCATGGCGGCGAGATGCAGGCGTTGGCGATCAAACCATGAATCGGGCTGTTCGAAGTTGGTGGGACGGCAGCGGCCGAACGAAAAGCCCGTGGCGCCGAGGCGTTCAAAATAGGCGCGGCGTGCGAAGTCGTAGGCGCCGGGCGCCATCGGACCCGACGGCGGGCCGAGCACGCCGAAGCAGCGTGCGGCGCGGCCGGGCGTGAGCAGCCCCGCTTCGCTCACCGACATGCGGGCGTAGCGCGGCGGTGAGGCGACGCCGTCGATCGAACGCACCAACAAGCGCAAGCGCGGGCCGTTGTCGTTGGCGTCATTGGCGACAACCCAGCCCTCGACGGCGCGTGGCTCTTCGGAGGCCGCGAATGCCGGTTGCGCGACGGTTTGCGTGCGAACTTGCGCGGCGATGGCGCCAAGGCCGGCGGCGGCGAGGAGCGCGCAAAGTCCGCCGAGCGCCTGGCGCAATCGCACCTGCCAGCCGGTTGGCGTTGCGTGAGGCACGGCCGCGAGCGCCAGGGCCGCGGCAATGCCGAGCCCGAACGCCGCGCCGCTGAGCCATACCGGCGGATCGCGGGGCGCCAGCATCCAAGCCGCGCTCCCCGCAATCATGGCGGGCGGGAGCCATAGTATCCAACGGTCGCGCTGCAGCGCCCGGAGATCGCTCAGGGCGCGGCTAGGAGAAAACGCGGGCCGCGTGCTACCACGCGCGCGTTTTGACCAGCCTGCTGAATTCTCCCCGATGAGCGTCGTCACACGCTTCGCCCCTTCCCCCACAGGCTACCTCCATATCGGAGGCGCGCGCACGGCCCTTTTCAATTGGCTGTTCGCCAAGAAGATGGGCGGAACTTTCCTGCTGCGGATCGAAGACACCGACCGCGCCCGCTCTACGCCCGAGGCGATCGAGGCCATCCTTGAGGGGATGGCATGGCTCGGTCTGAAGCACGACGGCCAGACGATTTACCAGTTCGCACGGGCCGAACGGCATCGCCAAGCTGCGGAAGAGATGATTGCGCGCGGGACCGCGTTCCGTTGTTACGTGACCCAGGAAGAACTTGAGCAGGATCGTGCGACGGCCAGTGAGCTGACCGACCGAATTCGTCACCTGCGAAACAGGCTTGTTCATGGAATGCCAGATGACCCCATCAACCTGGAGGTCGATCTGGCGGGCATCGACATCAGCACGGAGTTTGGCGAACTCTCGCCAGCGGAGATGCACAGCCGCGGGCTCTTGTCTCTTTGGGCGACGGCCAAACTTCAACAACTGAATCCGGCGTTTCGCTCACCCTATCGCGATGGGAAGACGCCGCCCGCACCGGATGCGCCGTTCACGGTGCGGCTACGCGCGCCGGACGATGGCGAGGTCGTCAATGCCGACTTGATCCAGGGTGATGTGCGCATCAAGGCACGCGATATCGACGATCTGGTCCTGCTGCGGGCGGATGGGAATCCGACTTACATGCTGGCGGTCGTGGTTGACGACCACGACATGGGTATCACGCATGTGATCCGCGGTGACGATCACCTTACCAACGCGGCGCGCCAAATAGTGATCTATCGCGCGATGGATTGGATCCCTCCGTTGTTCGCACACGTGCCGCTAATTCATGGTGAGGACGGGAAGAAGCTCTCGAAGCGCCACGGCGCTCAAGCCGTCGATGAGTGGCGCGATTTAGGCTATCTGCCAGAAGCAATGGACTCGTACCTGATGCGGCTCGGCTGGAGCCCCGGCCACGATGACATTTTGACGAAAGAGGAAGCGATTCCGCAGTTCGAGATCGGCCAAATCGGCAAGGCGCCCGCACGGCTCGACTTCAAGAAGCTCGATTCCGTCAACGCGCACTTCCTTTCCTTGGCCGATGATGCGCGGGTGACACGCCTCGTCGAGGAGCACATGAAGGCGCGCGGTGATGCGCCTTTGAGCGGCGACTCAGCCGCTGCTTTGGCGCGCGCCACGCCGGTGCTGAAAAAGCGGGCAAAGACCATTCCGGAGCTTGCCGAACAGGCGCGCTTCGTCTTGGCGAAACGACCTCTAACGCTTGACGACACAGCGAAAAAGTTGCTCAACGACGACTTCAAGCCACGTCTTTCGCGCCTGCGTGACGCGCTCCAAAAAGAGCCTACGTGGGACCATGTATCACTTGGCAGCGCCCTTAAGGCTTTCGCTACCAGCGAGGGCGTTGGCTTAGGGCAAATCGGCCCCGGTCTCAGGGCGGCGCTTACGGGTGGCGCGCCTTCTCCGGACCTCGGGCAGACATTGGAATTATTGGGGCGCGACGAAGCGTTGGCGCGGATCGCGGATCAAGTTTGAGGACGAACGTCGATGCAAAGCAAAATCACCAAGAAACCTTCGGCCACGATCACCGTGAACAACAAGCAGCTTGAGCTGCCGGTGTATGGCGGAAGCGTCGGCCCGGACGTCGTCGATATCCGCAAGCTCTACGCACAGACGGGCGTGTTCACGTTTGACCCGGGCTTCACGTCAACAGCCTCGTGCGAAAGCCAGATCACCTACATCGACGGCGATGAAGGCGTGCTGCTCTATCGCGGCTACCCGATCGACCAACTGGCTGACCGGTCGAACTTCCTTGAAGTCTGTTACCTCCTCGCAAATGGCGAACTGCCAAACGAGGGCGAGTTTAAGCGCTTCGAGAGAGACATCACCTATCACACAATGCTGCACGCGCAGTTCGATCGCTTCTTCGAGGGCTTCCGTCGTGACGCGCATCCGATGGCGATCATGGTCGGCACCGTCGGCGCTCTGGCCGCGTTCTATCACGACAGCACCGACATCAATGACGCAAAGCAACGCACCGTCGCCAGCCATCGCCTGATCGCGAAAATGCCGACGATCGCGGCCCGCGCGTTCAAGTACTCGATCGGCCAGCCGTTCGTGTCGCCGCGCAACGAACTCGACTATTCCTCCAACTTCCTGCGCATGTGCTTTGCGGTGCCCGCCGAGGATTACAAGATCAACCCGGTGCTGGCGCGCGCCATGGATGTGTTCTTCATCCTTCACGCCGATCACGAGCAAAACGCCTCGACCTCGACGGTGCGTCTCGCCGGCTCATCGGGCGCCAACCCGTTTGCCTGCATTTCCTCCGGCATCGCGTGCCTCTGGGGCCCGGCTCACGGGGGCGCCAACGAAGCGGCGCTCAACATGCTCGAAGAGATCGGGCACGTGGACAACATTCCGGAATTCATCCGCCGCGTGAAAGACCCGAACGATGACGTGCGCCTGATGGGCTTCGGTCACCGCGTCTATAAGAACTACGACCCCCGCGCGAAGGCGATGCAGAAACTTTGCCACCAGGTGCTGAAAGAAACCGGCGGCGAAGATAACCCGACGCTGAAAGTCGCGATGGAGCTCGAAAAGATCGCGTTGAACGACGAGTATTTCGTCAGCCGCAAACTCTATCCGAACATCGATTTCTATTCGGGCATCACGCTGCGCGCGATGGGCTTCCCAACCTCGATGTTCACCGTGCTGTTCGCGGTGGCGCGCACTGTCGGCTGGATCGCGCAATGGACCGAAATGATGGAAGACGAAAGCCAGAAGATCGGCCGTCCGCGTCAGGTCTATACCGGCGCGCCGCAGCGCGATTACGTCGAGCGCGCCAAGCGGGGCTAAGCGGGAAATCGCGGCCGCCTTCCCTATTTTTCCTGGTCTAAACGGGTTCTGGGGCGTCTATTCAGACGCCGCTCAGAGCAGCGCGCGCCTAATTGGCGCGGTTTGGGAAACCAAGGCCCATAAAAGGGAGGGCTTTCATGTTGAAGAAACTAGCCGCGGTATGCGCGGCAGCGTCGGCGCTTTTAGTGCTCGGCGCGGCCGCGGCCCATGCCGCCGTCAATGACTTCGTTGGCCAATGGACAAATCAGGACGCCAGCACCAGCGACGTAACGCGCGTAACCGTCACACGGACCGGCGGGACACTACGCGTCAACGTCTTCGGCCGTTGCAGTCCCACCGATTGCGACTGGGGTGCTGTCAACGCGACCGCGTTCGCGACGACGGCCGCCGGCAACGTCAACAACGACGCCGACGTTGTACTGGCCACCTACACGCAAGGCTTCGCACGCAAGACAGTGCTGCTGCGCCTGAACGGTTCGAACATCGCGTACGAAGTGTTCACGGAGTTCACCGATAGCTCAGGCCGCGCCAACTATCGCACAAGCGGACGATTGGCCCGTGCAACGGAAGGCGGCCTTCGCGTTCCCGGCATCCGTGTTCCGGGCGTTGTCATCCCCGGCGGAGTCATTCCAGGCCGCATCGAGGGCGCCGCTGCCCTTAGTGAGGACTGTGTGAGCTTCACGCCTGGCGCGCTGCGCGTGCAGAACGTCAGCGGCCGGTGGAAGATCACCGAAGGCTCACACTGGGTCGCGGACTTCGGGTCGAACCGCGCGGCGGCCGACCAAGGCTTGGCGATCATCCTGCGCTACGGCTTCACGTCACAATGCTTCGTGGCGCGTCCCAACCCGAACATGACCTACTGGCGCCGCGGTGAGCGCGTCCCGAACCTGCCGACAGGCGCGGGCGAAGACTGCATCGCCGTGAACCCGGCCAACGTCGAAGCGCGTAACGTGAGTGGCGCGTGGAAGGTTGTGCAGGGCAACCAATGGATGCTCGATTTTGGCGCCAACCGCGAAGGCGCTGAACAAGCTGTGCGCGTCATCCAGACGCATAACCTCAACCGCCAATGCTTCGTGTCACGGCCCAATCCGCCGATGACCTATTGGCTCTCGGCGCCGTAAGCGCTCATAAACTGAACTAGGTGGCGGTCCCGGCGACGGGACCGCCATTTTTCATGACCCGCAACACGGTATCGGCGGCGATGTCGGCGGCGGGTGTGCCGCCCCTGCCCATCTTCGCAAGCGCTTCGTCCTGAGCGCGGATTTGCGCTTCGCGCGCATCTTCGCTGTCAAGCAACGGCGCCGCCGCTGCGGCAATGTTCTCGGGCGTGCACTTGGTCTGAATGAATTCCGGCGCGACTTCGGCGTCAGCGGCCACGTTCATCAGCGTCGCGTATTTGGACTTGAACAAGAACGCCCGGATGATCGCCCAGGTTATCCAGCCGAGCTTATATCCGACGACAACCGGCGTGCCCTGCAGCGCAACTTCGGTGGTGACGGTGCCGGACGCGGCGAGCGCAACGGTGGCGGCGGCGAATGCATCCTCCTTCTCGCTCTCATCAAGGATGCGAACGGCGCCAGGCACTTGCGCCGTCACCTGATCGCGCACGCTGTTCGCGGCGACAGTGATGATGCGCACGTCGCGGTCGCGATCCAGCAACTCCGCCGCGGCCCAAAGTGTTGGCCCGATGCGGCGAATCTCGGCGCTGCGGCTGCCTGGAAGAACGAGAATCACTTTTTCCTTCGCCGTGTACCCCTGGCGCGCGCGTAAGGCCGGGCCATCACCAGGCGCGTATCGGCCGAGCGCCGGATGGCCGCAGACAGTGCATGCAAGACCATAGGGCTCGTAGAACGGCGTTTCGAAATCGTGGATGCAGATCAGATGGTCGACGGCGGCGGCAAGCGTCTTGGCGCGCCCGGGTCGCGTCGCCCACACTTGCGGTCCGATGTATTTCACCAATTTGATATGTGGCGCGGCCGCGCGAACACCGTGCGCCACGCGGAGCGTGAACCCCCAGGAATCGATCAGGACAACGACGTCGGGCTTGGCCTTGAGGATCGCCGCAACCGTCGCGCTTACAGCGGCTTTCACACGCGAGTACGCAAGCAGCCCATCGACGAAGCCAAGAACAGCAAGTCCTTTGATGTCCGCCTGACTTGGAACGCCCTGCTGGGCCATGAGCGGGCCGCCAACGCCCTGAATATCAAGCGCGCCATCCCGCTCCCGCAGCACACGTGCGAGATCGGCCCCAAGCGCATCGCCGGATGATTCCGCGGCGACGAGGAAGATGCGCCCGCTCACGCCTTGTCCGTTTCATCGGCGGTGAAACCGTACACGAAAATACCATGGCGATTGGCGGCGGCGACGATGTCGGCGCGGCGGACCGCGAGCGCGCCCTGCGCTTCAACGGCAATGCCGGCCAATCCCGCGGCGGCCGCGCCCTCGACAGTGCGAACGCCGATTGTAGGCAGATCGATGCGGCGCTCTTGAATTGGCTTGGGCCGCTTCACCAGTACGCCGCGGCGCGCTTGCGGCGTGCCGCGGATTGTTGTCGGCAACTCGGCGACACGCCGCAGCATGGCGTCCGTGCCTTCTTGCGCTTCGACGGCAAGCACAAGCCCGTCACAGGCCACGACGCCTTGGCCGATGTCGAACGCGCCGCTGGCGGCAGCCACTTTCGCCGCTTTGATCATATCGCGTTTGTGCTGGTCGTTTGGCGCGACGACACCCCACGCGCCAGGCGCCGCGAGCAAATCGTGCATGACCTGATCGGCGCCGACGACCCGGAAGCCGGCCTTCTCGTGTTCGCTCAAAACGGCGCGCAGCAAAGCGTCATCGCCTTGCGGCATCGCCGCCAGAATGGCGGGCAGCATGGTGAGCGCGACATCGTCGAATTGGAGCGTCTTCAAATCGGGCCGTTGCACTTGTCCGAGCATCACGATCGCATCGCAACCGGCTTCGCGGATCGCATCCATGCGCGCGCCCATCTGGCCGAGACCGTGCGTGGCGCCGGGATGCGTGTCGAGCGCCGGGTCGGCCATGTTGGCCACGCGCGCCACAAAGTATGGGCGCTGCGTTGAGGCCAGATGCTCGGCGAGCACGACCGGCAACTCACCGCCACCGGCGATGACGCCAAGCTTGCGCCAGCCGTTCATTCCTAGTCCCGCGGCATGCAAAGATTGCGCGCGGAATCCACACGGATGAAGTCGACGATCTCCATGACTTGCGGATTGCCGGAATACGCTTCGACGCAATCTTCGATGCGCTCCTGGAATGTGCCTTCTTCCGCGAAGAGCAAACGATAAGCGGCGCGGAGATCGTGGATCTGCTCGCGGGTGAAGCCACGGCGTTTTAGACCCACGACATTGAGCCCGCCGAGGTGCGCGTGGTTGCCGATGGCCGAGCCGAACGGAATGAGGTCGGTCGTCATCAGCGCGCTGGCGCCGACGAACGAGTAGCGGCCAACACGGCCGTGCTGGTGCACGCCCGACAGGCCGCCAAGAAACGCAAAGTCGCCGACTTGCACATGCCCGCCGATCGTCGCGGTCTGCGCCATGATCACGTTGTTGCTGACGATGCAATCGTGCGCGACGTGGCAATTGCCCATGATCAGGCAGTCATTGCCGATGGTTGTGACCGCGCGGCCGCGCACGGTGCCGCGATGAATCGTGGCGTGCTCGCGAATGACGTTATTGTCGCCGATGACGAGTTTCGTCGGTTCGCCTTTGTAGGAAAGGTCCTGCGGCGCCCCGCCGAGGCCTACGAACGGCCACACGGTGTTGTTCTTCCCCAGTTCCGTGTGGCTCTCGATGAAGACGTGGGCGATGAGCTTGCTGCCTTCGCCGATTTTCACGTTCGGACCGATCACGCAGCCCGGGCCAATCTCGACATTCGCGCCAAGTTCGGCGCTGTCATCGACAACGGCTGTCTTGTGGACGTTGGCGCTCATAGCGAATCCTGTGGGCGATCAGCTTTCATTGCCGCGAATGTGCAGTCGGTCGCGAGCTCGCCGCGTACTTCCACACGGCCGCGGAATTTGAAGATGTTGCGCCGCTCGAACAGCACTTCGACGAACATCTCCATCGTGTCGCCCGGCATCACCGGCTTCTTGAAGCGGGCGTTCTCGACCGACATGAACAGGATGAGATGCTTGGTGATGTCGGCGTTCAGCGTCTTCGACATCAGCACGGCGCCCGTCTGCGCCAGCGCCTCGATCTGCAGAACGCCTGGCATGACAGGCGCACCTGGGAAGTGGCCCGGGAAAAACGGCTCGTTGATGGTGACGTTCTTGATGCCGCGGATCGACTTGTTCGGGATGTACTCAATCGCGCGGTCGATGAGCAGGAACGGATAGCGGTGCGGAAGCCGGCGCAGGATTTCGCCGATCTCGATCACGTCGTCCGTGGTCTTCTGCTGTTCGGTCAGATCATTTGCTTTCATCGCGCGTCCCTGCGGCGGCTCGGCGGCTCAGCCATGCTGCTTCTCGTAGCCATTTACGTAACGGTTTGGCCGGATATCCGCTCCAGACCTCGCCTGGCGGCACGTCTTGGAACACGGCGGCGCCGCCTGCAAGGGTAGCGCCTGCCCCGATGTTGCGGTGATCCGCCACGCCGACGCGGCCGCCCAAGGTGACGCCGTCGCCAATTTTCGTGGAGCCGGAAATTCCGCCGAAGCCCGCCATCAGAACGCCGCGGCCAATCTGACAATTGTGGGCGATGTGACAGAGATTATCGATCTTGGCGCCCTCGCCGATCACCGTGTCTTCAAACACGCCACGATCAATGCAGGTATTGGCGCCGATGGTGACTTTGTCCTGCACCACCACACGGCCGAGATGAGGAACGTCAATTGGACCGGACGCGTCGCCCGCCACGCCGAAGCCTTGCTCGCCAATCACCGCACCGGCGAGAACGTTCACGTCGTCGCCGATGAGCGCAAAAAAGATCGAAGCGCGCGCGCCAATCCTGGTGCGGCGTCCGATAGCGACGCCTGCGCCGATAACGCTGTTGGGACCGATCTCCGCGCCAGCGCCGATCTCCGCGCCCGGACCAATGACGACGCCGGCGCCAAGGCGCACGCCCTCCTCAAGCTTAGCCGTTGGATCAACCGCGGGCGCGCCCGATGTGAAGCTACGCCCACGCACCAATAGCGGCACGACGCGGGCGAAGAATGAGCGTGGCCGGTCGGTGAGGATGAGAGCGGCCGCCTTTGGCGCCAGGTGCGCCAAGGCTGGAGGAACAATACAGGCGCCAGGTGCGGACTCGAGCGCCGCGCCCTTCTTGCCTTCGTAATAGCAAAGGTCGCCCGGGCCGGCGTTATCGGCAGGCGCGGCGCCGGTGATTGCGCGTTCGGCGTCGCCGCCAATATCGCTGGAAGGCGCAAGCGCCCGGACCGTCACCGGTCCGAGCGCCTCGTAAAAGCGGGGATCGATCATGCGCCGACTATCTGGCGCCGCCGAAGCCCGATGTCACTGCCTGTCCGGCCTTATTGAGCCGGCGGTTGTGCGGCCGGCGCTTGTGCCTGGCACTCGCTGGCCGAATGGCGCGCCACGTTGGCGACGCGCGTGTTTTGGTTCTGGTCGAGCTGCTGAATCACGGCTGCGGTGATGTCGAAGTTCGGGTCAGAATGGGTGACGTTGCTGGCGTCGATCACGATACCGGCGCTGCGCGATTGCATGACGGTTTGGATCACCGGGCCGACCTGGCGGTCAAAATCACGCAGCGCGAGAAATTGCGAGCATTCAAGGTCGCCGCGGATGCCGGTGGCGCGGGCGTCGAATTGCTGCCGGCGCTGGGCGAACTGCTGAACGGCTGCGTTCGAACGGATCTGCTCTTGCGACATGTTGCGCGTGGTTGTCGCCAAGCGCGCCGCTTCCTGTTCGAGCGATTGTTGCTCCGGCGCGAGCGCCTGCGCTTCGGTGCCGAACTGCTGACGCAGCGCGCCGAGTTTGGCCTGCAAATCGCGTCCCAAGACGGATTCGACCGCGACGCGTTGATAATTGATCACCACCGCCGTCGTTGATTGATTGTTGTTGCCGCGATTGCGCTGAGCCAGCGCATCCGACGACACAGAGATCGCGGCCACCGCAAAAGCGGCCGCTGAAAGCAAACTCACCACACGCATATTGCGTTTCTCCTCAGAAACTCGTCCGGGTTGAGAACCGGAACTGTTCGCGTCGATCATAGTCCTCGTACTGGAGCGGCTGCGCGAAATCGAATTGCACCGGTCCAAACGGCGAGTCCCAGAAGATCGACACCCCCGCCGCCACTCTTAAGCTGGCGGAATCGTCAACAATGAGGCGGTTGTTGGAACCGTCTGTCAGGTTGATCGTCTGCCGGTTGGCGGAATCGAGGAAGCCCAGCGTCCCGAAGTCGACGAAGAGCGCGCTGCCGAGCGAGAAGCTCTCCGGCAATGGCAGCGGAACATCCAACTGCAGCGTGCCGATGCCATAGGCGTTGCCGCCGACCGCGTCACCGCGCTGCAGGACAACCCCGTTCTGATCGACAAGCAGCTGTCTGGGGCCGATACCGGCCACGTCGAAGCCACGGAACGAGGAGCCGCCCTTGAAGAAGCGGTCGTTGATCCGCACCGTGTCGCCGTTCCAGCCGGTGATGACACCAGCGCTGCCGCGGAACATCGCGCGGAAACCGTACGGCAGGCCGTAATAGACGCCGCCCTCGATCTCGGAGCGCAGGTAATTCACCTGGCCGCCGATGCCGGCGATGTCCTGGCTGAAATCGATGTTGAAACCACGGGTCGCGTTGACCGGCGAGTTGCGGCGATCCCAGTTTACCTGGAAGCCGAACACCGACGTGAGGAACGTCCCCTCCTGGTCACAAAGCAGCGGACGCGAGGCGCCGTTCAGCGGATCGCATTGATCGATATCCGACGTGAGCGGGCTTCCATCGTGATCGATGAAGATGTCCGCGATCGTCGTGTCGTCCTGGATCAGCGAATACGTCAGGCCCAGGTTTGTGCGCTCCCCGATCCGGAAGCCGGTGCGCAGACCGATACCTGTCGATTGGTTCTCGAACGAAGATTGGTCCAGGAAGTCGGTGCGGAGCGAGTAGATATCGAAACCGGCCGAGATTTCGCGGCCCATGAAGCGCGGTTCGGTGAAGCGAAGGTCCAATTGTTGGCGCTGTGCGCTCGAGGAAGCGCGCAGGCGCAGGAACTGACCGCGGCCCCGCAGGTTGCGCTCGGTGACCGACACGTCGAAGAGCACGCTCTCGGTCGATGAGTAACCCGCGGCAAACGCGAATTCGCCTGTCGACTGTTCTTCAACCGTCACGGTGACGACTGAGCGGTCAGGTTGCGATCCGTCTGCGTCTTCCACCTTAACGTCGGTGAAAAAGCCAAGGCCCTGGATCTGCTGACGCGAGCGATCAAGCAGCACGCGATTGAACGCGTCGCCTTCGGTCACGCGCATTTCGCGCCGGATCACCCGATCGATGGTGCGCGTATTGCCGACGATATCGATGCGCTCGATGAAGGTGCGCGGACCTTCATCTACTTCGAACGTGATGTTCACTTTGCGGTTTTCACGATCGCGCTCAACGACAGGCGTGATCTGAACGTTGGCGTAGCCGACAGAGCCGGCGACGTACGTCATCGCGTCGATTGCATCTTCGATCTGATCGCCGCGGAATACCGCGCCTGTGCGAATGGGGTTCGCGGCGCGCAGCATGCTCTCGGGAAGGCGATTGAGCTCGGTTTGAATGCGGATTTCGCCGAACTCGTACCGGACGCCCTCGTCCACCGTGAAGGTGATGAAGAAGTTGCGCTGATCCGGCGTCAGCTCGGCGACGGCGGACACGACGCGGAAATCGGCAAAACCACGGTTGTTGTAGTACTGGCGCAGCTGTTCGCGATCATACTCGAGGCGATCGGGATCGTAATTGTCGTTGCTGCTGAAAAAATTCCACCAGCTCGACTCCGCTGTCACGATCGCGTCACGCAGGCGCCGATCGGAGAATTCTTCGTTGCCGATGAAGTTGATGTCGCTAACGCCGGTGACCGGACCTTCATCGACTTCAAAAATGAGGTCCACGCGGTTCTGATCGAGTTCGCGCACTTGCGGCGTCACTTGCGCGGCGAAACGGCCGTTGCGGCGATACACGTCGAGAATGCGCTGCACGTCTGATTGCGCGCGCGCCGACGTGAACACGGAACGCGGACGGGCCTGCACTTCGTCTTCGAGGTCTTCCTCGTCGAGCGTGCGCATGCCTTCGAAGATCACGCGGTTGATAATCGGGTTCTCGTTGACCGTGACGACGAGGTCGGTGCCGCGCTGTTCGATCTGCACGTCCGAAAAGAGGCCCGTCGCGAAGAGCGTCTTGATCGACATGTCGATGCGTTCGGGATCGAACGTGTCGCCCGGACCAACCTGCAGGTACGACGCGATCGTCGCCGGCTCGATCCGTTGATTGCCTTCAACCAAAACGCGTCGGATGGCGGCGCCGGATGGCTGTGCCTGAGGCGTTGTCGGTGAAGCTCGATTTTCTTGCGCATAGGCGTCCGTGCTGGCCGCCAAAAGCGCTCCCGCTCCCGCGCTAACGGTGGCGACGCAACCAAGCGCGCCGAGCGCTACATCCCGCAGTACCCGCTTCATTAAGCCCTCGACGCTCCGACGCTCCCCAGCGTCTTGGTTTTTAGAACCCTATCCTGCCCAGAAAGACAAGGACGAGGCGCTGTTACTGCGCTCCCGGAAAGAGTCTCGTAATGTCATTCCAGGTCGCGAATAGAAAAAGACTCGCCATCACGGCGAATCCGGCCCGATACGCCCATTCCTGAGCGGCCGGCGGCAACGGCTTGCCCCCGCGCGCACCCTCGATCGCATAGAACAGCAGGTGCCCCCCATCCAGGATCGGAATCGGCAGCAGATTCACGATGCCGACAGCTACGGACAGCACTGCGGCCAAATTGAGTAGCGAGAGCGCCAGTATCCCCAGGCGACCCACCCAATCGCCGTCGTCCGGGCCGCTCAGCGCCGACGTCGCGACCTGGCCCGAGACATTGATGATGCCCAGTGGTCCGGCAATCTGGTTGCCGGATTCACGCCCCGTGAAAACGCCGACAATGTACGAGCCGGTTTGCGCGATGATCTGCCAGGTGTTGTTGGCGCCCTCGGCGATCGCCGCAAACGGATTGATAGGCTCGCGATTTTCGACCGACGAATTGTGGCCGACGCCGATCGATCCCGCTTGCGGGTTCGCTTCGCTCGGACGCGGCGTAAGCTGCATCGAGACTTCTTGCCCGCCGCGCAGCGCCACGATGTCGAGCGGCCGGTTGGGAGACAGCGAGACAATGCGCTGGAGGTCGCGGAATTCGTCAATCGCTTCGCCATTGATGGATTGCACGATGTCGCCGGCCCGCAAACCCGCCATTGCTGCCGGAGAATCCGGCACAACGCTGTCGATGCTGGCGATGTCGCGCCCAAGCACGAACGCCAGCACGGCAAAGGCGGCGATCGAGAAAATGAAATTGGTAATCGGCCCGGCCGCGACGACGAGCGAACGCGTCACCACCGGCTGTGCGTGAAACAGACCCTTTGCACGCGCCTCGGCCAAGGCAGCCGGATCTTCGATCTTCTCGCGCGGCGCCGTCGACATCGCATCCGCGTCGTCGGCGAACTTTACATACCCGCCAAGTGGCAGCGCGCCGATCTTCCACTGCACGCCGTGCTTGTCGCGCCAGCCAATCAGCGTCTTGCCGAACCCGATCGAGAACGTGTCGATCGCGACCCCGCGCCAGCGGGCGACTTGGAAATGGCCGAACTCGTGCACGAACACCACCACGCTCAGCACGAGGACAAACGAGCCGGCGTAGATCAGGATATTCTGCAGTACGTCCATTCGTCCGCTTTCCTTCCCGCCGGCATTTTTATGAGGCGCAATCAGCCTTTAGGCTGCCGCCGGGTTTCCCGCAATAAGACGCGCCGCACGTCGCGCAGCCTGATCCACCGCCCTCACCTCATCGAAGGATGACGGCATTTTTGCGAGAAGCCCAGCCTCGGCCCCGTCCAGGTGTGAGAGAGCCGCTTCCACTGTGCTCGAAATGTCGAGGAAGCGAATCCGGCCGTCCAAAAACGCTTCGACTGCGATTTCATTGGCTGCTGACAAGGCCGTCGTAGTGGCGGCGCCGCGATCGAGCGCCGCGCGCGCCAGCCGAAGCGCCGGGAAGCGCTGAACGTCGGGCGCCTCGAAGGTCAGCTGCGCCAGTTTGGCGAGGTCCAGGCGTGCAGTGGATACCGGCGCGCGGTCCGGCCAGGTGAGCGCATAAGCGATCGGGATGCGCATATCCGGCGTCCCGAGTTGCGCCAGAACCGAGCCGTCGACGTAATGCACCAGACTATGGATCGTGCTTTGCGGATGCACGATCACGTCGATCGAATTTGATGGAAAACCAAAGAGATAGGAGGCCTCAATCAGCTCCAGGCCCTTGTTCATGAGGGTGGCGCTATCGACCGAGATCTTCCGCCCCATGCTCCACATGGGATGCGCGCAGGCCTGGGCCGGTGTGGCGGCGGCCATTTGCTCGATCGTCCATGTACGGAACGGACCGCCCGACGCCGTCAGCGTCAGCCGCTCTACCCGCTCGGGATGGGTCAGGACCTGAAAGATCGCGTTGTGCTCGGAATCCACGGGCAGCAGCGTCGCGCCGTGAGCCTTGGCCGCCTCAATGAACAAAGGCCCCGCGCAGACCAGGCATTCCTTGTTCGCCAGCGCCACGTGAGCCCCACGGCGCACCGCGGCCATGGTCGGTTCAAGGCCCGCCGCGCCAACAATCGCCGACATCACCCAATCCGCCGGACGGGCGCCCGCCTCATTCAGAGCGGATGGCCCGGCGCCCACCTCAACCCCCAAGCCGGCGAGCGCTTCCCGCGCGGTGCTCAGAAGCTGTGAATTGGCGATCGCGGCGAACTTCGGCCTCAGCCTCCGGCAGGCGTCAACGAGAACATCGATGCGGCTGGCGGCAGTCACCGCCTCGACGGGTAATTCACGTCCTTGGCCGCGCAATTCTTCGATCACCTGGATGGTCGATTGGCCGACCGAACCAGTGACGCCAAGAATAGAGACAGACCGGCTCACAGACCTTGCCCAAACAACAGCGCCGTCGCGCCGGGACCAAACGCCAGCGCGGCGCCCACAAGCAGTGTGGCGGCCATCAAGCTATCAATGCGGTCAAGCACGCCGCCATGGCCCGGTATCAAGCCACTCGCGTCCTTCACGCCGAAACGCCGCTTCAAGAAAGATTCGAACAGGTCACCCATCAATCCAGTGAATGCCACCAAAGCCCCGATCAGCAACCAGGGAACCAGCAGCGTGCGATCAGTCTGGAACAGAACGCCGCACCCGTACCCTGCCGCGGCGCCCGCCAACGTTCCGGCGATAATCCCGGCCCATGTCTTGTTCGGCGAGAGTCCCACAGCGATTTTCGGCCCGCCAATCAGCTTGCCGCCAAAATACGCGAAAATGTCCGTCGCCCATATGATCGCAAACAGCGCGAGGATCGTCTCAAGCCCCTCGGGAGCGCGATCGCGCAGCCACAGGAAAAGTGCGCACGGCAGTCCAATGTAGATGGCGCCGCCGGCGGTCTCGATGAAGCCGATGACCGTGCGTCGGCGAATTGCAGCTGACGCCAGCGCGCACGCAGCAAGCCAAGCGACGCCGAGCCAAAGGTACTGCCAGCTTGAAAACATCACCGCGCCAAGCGCGCCGGCGAGTGAGAACATGAAGGCCGGCGTCTGCGCCTCCGGCTCGCTCATCCGCGCCCACTCATAGCACATGGCGACAACAGCCGCCCCGCACGCCGCCGCGAGCCACGGCCCGCCGGCAAAAGCGGCTGAAACCCCAAGCACGGCCAGAACAAGACCCGACACAATGCGCGCGCCAAGGTCGGACCAGTCGCCGCGCTTTGGCGCTGCTTTTGCGGTGTCAAGCGGAGCCAGGCGCTGCTCCCCCATAGCGACGATCGCGCCTCCGATAGATGTCGATCGCTTGCATCAGCGCCTCTTTGCCGAAATCCGGCCAGAGCACGTCGAGGAAAACCAATTCGGCGTAGGCAGATTGCCAGAGCATGAAATTGGAGAGCCGGAATTCGCCCGACGTGCGGATCAGGAGATCAGCAGCCGGAAGTTGCTCGGTGTCGAGATAGGACTCGAACATCTTGTGATCGAGATCGACAGCTTGAACTTTGCCAGCCGCGACATCCTCGGCGAAGCGGCGCGCGGCGCGGACGATCTCGTCCTGACCACCGTAATTGAACGCGATCGTGAGATTGAGTTTTTCGTTGTGCTTGGTGCGTGTTTCGGCGTTTTCGATGATGCCGGCGATATCCCGCTGCAGCCCTTCACGCCCGCCAATGACCCGTATCCGCACCCCTTCGCGCACCAATTTGTCGAGATCGCGGGCCACATAGAGACGAAGCAGATCGAACAGCGCGTTTACTTCTTCGGCGGGGCGACGCCAGTTCTCGGTCGAGAACCCGAACACGGTTAGATACTCAACACCGAGATCGCCCGCGGCCTCTACCGTTCGACGCAGCGCCTCGACACCTTCCGCGTGCCCAAATGTGCGCGGGCGGTTGCGCTGACGCGCCCAGCGGCCATTCCCGTCCATGATGATCGCGACATGGCGCGGCTGGGCCGCTGGCGCTTCGGTGGGCGATGGCTGAGCCATGGGGCAGTAGGCAGTAGGCAATAGGCAATAGGGGCGCCGGCAGACTTCACGACTGCCCATTGCCTACTGCCTACTGCCTCACACCTGCATAATCTCCTGTTCCTTCGAATGCAGCGTATCGTCGATCTTCTTGATGTGATCGTCGGTAGCCTTTTGCACTTCGGCGCCGTGTTTCTTGTGCTCGTCTTCGCTGATGCCGTGCTCTTTCTCGAGCTTCTTTAGATGCTCCATCGCATCACGACGGATGTTGCGGACGGCAATGCGCTGCTGCTCAGCGTACTTGCCGGCGATTTTCGCAAGTTCGGTGCGACGCTCGCCGGTAAGCGGCGGGATCGGAATACGAAGTGTCTGCCCATCGACGATCGGATTGAGACCAAGGTTCGCGCTGCGAATAGCCTTATCAACCGGACCGACGAGGGATTTGTCCCAGACGTTGACCGAGATCATCCGCGGCTCGGGAACGCTCACGCTCGCCACGGACGTCAGCGGCGATTCCGCGCCGTAGGCGTCGACCTTGATCGGATCGAGCAGCGACGGCGAGGCGCGGCCGGTGCGCAGACCGCTGAACTCGTGCTGGAGCGCGGTGATCGCGCCATCCATGCGCTTCTTGTAGTCGGCGAGATTGAAAGGCGGCGAGGCTGCCATGACGTTTCGTTCCTAGTCAGTGATGGTGGTGCAAACGCCGCGCCCATGCAGAACATCTGCGAGGCTGCCGCGGGTGCCGATGGAGAAGACCACGATCGGAATGCCGTTGTCGCGCATGAGGCTGACCGCCGAGGCGTCCATGACCTTAAGGTCGCGCGCGAGCACTTCGTGGTACGAAAGCTTGTCGTAGCGGGTCGCGGTTTTGTCCTTCTTGGGATCGGCGGTGTAAACGCCATCGACTTGCGTGCCTTTGAGCAGCGCATCGCAACCCATCTCGGCGGCGCGGAGCGCAGCGCCGGTGTCGGTCGTGAAGAACGGATTGCCGGTGCCGGCGGCGAAAATGACGATGCGCCCCTTCTCCATGTGGCGCATGGCGCGACGGCGTATGTACGGCTCGCAAACGGTGACCATCGGAATGGCCGAGAGCACGCGCGCCTGGCCGCCGAGGCTCTCGATCGCGTTTTGCATCGCAAGCGCGTTCATGACCGTCGCGAGCATCCCCATATAATCGGCGCTGGCCCGCTCCATGCCTTTCGCCGCGCCTTGGACGCCGCGGAAGATGTTGCCGCCGCCGATGACGAGGCAAAGCTCCGCGCCTGAGGCCGAAGCATCGAGCACCGCTTTGGCGATGTGTTCGCAGACGGCGGTGTCGATGCCGTATTGGCCATCGCCCATCAGCGCCTCACCCGAGATTTTGAGGAGGACGCGCTTGTAGCGCAGCCCGCTTGGGCTGGGTCGGGTTTCGGCAAGGCTCATGAGGCAGAATCTATAGACTACCGGAGCCGGCAAAGTCAGCCCGCACTTCCAGGGAACTGCGCACAAAATCAAAGGGCGCGAGCCTCGCGGCCCGCGCCCCCAAATTCAGCCTCCGGAGAGAGCTAGCTCTTGTTGCCGGACATTGCCGCCACTTCGGCAGCGAAATCATCCGCACGCTTCTCGACGCCTTCGCCCACGCTGAAACGAACGAAGCCCTTGATCGCGATCGGCGCGCCGACGTCCTTCTCAGCGCCCTTAACGGCCGCTTCGACGGTCTCGTCGGGGTTCATGACGAAGGCCTGCTTGGTCAGCACCGATTCCTCGAAGAACTTCCGCATGCGGCCTTCGAGCATCTTATCCAGCACTTGCTGCGGCTTACCCGTCGCCTTGGGATCTTCCTTGATCTGATCGAGCAGGACCGACTTCTCGCGCTCAACGCGATCCGCCGGGATATCCGCTTCGCTCAGCGCCAGAGGATTGGCCGAGGCAATGTGCATCGCGACCTTCTTGCCGAGGGCTTCGAGCTTTGCCTTGTCGCCCGCCGATTCCAACGCAACCAGAACCGCGATGCGGCCCAAATGATCGGCGCCGTCGACCTTGGAGTGGACGTAAGCGGCGACAACCCCGTTCTGCACGTTCAGCTTGGCCGAACGACGGAGCGTGATGTTCTCACCGATTGTCGCGATGAGGTTCGTCACCGCTTCCGAGACCTTCTGGCCCTCGTGCGTCGCGTTCAGCAACGCATCGTGGTCCTTGGACACCAGTGCGAGTTTGGCGAACGCGCCGGCCGCATTTTGGAAATCAGCGTTGCGCGCAACGAAGTCGGTCTCCGAATTGAGTTCGACAATCGTGCCTTCGGTCGCCGCCAACGCAATCGCGACGATGCCTTCGGCGGCGGCGCGATCAGCCTTCTTGGCGGCCTTCGACAGGCCCTTTGCGCGCAGCCAATCGATGGACGCTTCCAGGTCGCCGTTGTTCTCGGCGAGCGCCTTCTTGCAATCCATCATGCCAACGCCGGTTTTTTCGCGCAGGTCTTTGACCAGCGCAGCGGTGATTTCCGCCATGTTCTGCTCCTCGAGACTTCTCTCGTCAGTTACTTAGTAATTCGCGCCCGTTGGGCCATCGATCGGGCTTTCGACCGGACCAGAAGGCGCACGTTCGCGCACAACCGCCTCAACCGGCGGACGTTCCGAAGCGCCAATATCCTTGCCGCCGCGAACCTGGTTTTCGGTCAGACCATCGAGCACCGCGTCAGCGATCAGATCGCAATAGAGCTGGATCGCCCGCGCGGCGTCGTCGTTGCCCGGGATCGGATACGTGACCGCATCCGGATCGCAGTTCGAGTCAACGATCGCGACAACCGGAATGCCAAGCTTCTTGGCTTCCTGAATGGCGATCGCTTCCTTGTTGGTGTCGATCACGAACATCAGGTCCGGCACGCCGCCCATCGAGGCGATGCCGCCGAGCGAACGGTCGAGCTTGTCGCGCTCACGCGTCAGATTCAGCACTTCCTTCTTGGTGAGGCCGACGCCGCCGCCGGAAATGATCTGATCGGTCTCGCGCAAACGCGCGATCGACTTCGAAACCGTTTGCCAATTGGTCAGCGTGCCGCCGAGCCAGCGTTGGTTGATATAGTACTGAGCCGAACGCTGCGCGGCGGCTTTGATGTGATCGGCAGCTTGGCGCTTGGTGCCGACGAAGAGCACGCGGCCGCCGCCAGAGGCCACTTCGCGAACTTTCAGCAGCGCCTGGTGCAGCAACGGCACCGTCTGCGACAGATCAAGAATATGGATGTTGGCTTTTTCGCCGAAGATGTAGCGGTCCATCTTCGGATTCCAACGGTGGGTCTGGTGACCAAAGTGCGCGCCAGCTTCCAAGAGCTGACGCATGCTGAATTCAGGCAGCGCCATGTATCGTTCCTTTTCCGGTTTGCCGCCGCTGGAGAACCCGGGATTGCTCCCGGACCGGATGGAGGAAACGGCCGCTTTCAGACCGATCCGCCGCTCCCGCGTGCGAAGTAAGGCGCGGATATAGGGGGCATCCACAGGCTTAGCAAGCCGGCGCCCTGCGACGGAGGCCGCCTGTCGCCGCAGGATTGAATTTAAGTATTACTTAAATTACCAGTCGCGGGACGGGAGGTATCGCATGGGCGGGTATGCGGTTGAAAGCACGGGGCTCGGCAAGCGTTTTGGCGCCCGCTGGGCGGTTCAGGACGTGGCGTTGCGCGCGCCTGTTGGAGGCATTTACGGCTTCCTGGGCCGCAACGGCGCCGGCAAGACCACCTTCATCCGCCTCTTGCTCGGCTTGCTCCACCCCAGCGCCGGCCGGATTTGCGTCTTTGGTCACGACGTGAGCCGCGATCGGATCAAAGCGGCGCGTCAAGTGGGCGCCCTCCTAGAAGCGCGGGCCACCTATGATCAGCTGACCGGCCGCGAGAACCTCAACATCACGCGCCAACTGCTCAAACTGCCCTCGGCCGAAATCGACCGCGTGCTCGAAGCCGTCGAGATGCGCGACGCGGCTGACCGCAAACTTGGTCACTATTCCCTCGGCATGCGCCAACGGCTGGGCTTGGCGCGCGCGATGTTGGGCCGCCCCCGGCTGCTTGTGCTCGACGAACCCATGAACGGGCTCGATCCTGATGGCATTCGCGACATGCGTGACATCATCCGCACCCTGCCGGAGCGCGTGGGCGCTACTGTGTTCATGTCGAGCCACATGCTCAGCGAAGTGGAGCAGACCGCAACGCACATAGGCCTGATGCACGATGGCCAACTCATTCTTGACGGGCCGATCGCGGATATGCTGCGGCTGATCGAGCCTGAACTCTCGGTCCGTAGCAGCGATCCAGGGCGCGCGGCGCAGGTGCTGAAAGCTGCGGGATACGTCACGATTGAAGACGGAGCGACGCTGCTCGTAAAGGCCGGCGCGGACCGGGAGGCCGCGCGCATCAACCGGCTTTTGCTCGATGCCGGCGTCGATGTGATCGAGCTGTCTTTCAGGCGCGCGAACTTGGAAGCGCTCTATGTCAGCGTTCAACACCAAAAGGCGGAGGCGGCGTGATGTGGACTTCGATCAACGTTGAATACCGCAAACTCAAAGGTTCGCTGATCTGGTTGTTGGCGCTCGTGGCGCCGAGCTTGGTCACCGTTCTCGTCACACTGATCGCACTCCGTCGGCCGCGCATGGATTGGGAATTCATGTTCACCGGCTCGACCGGGCTTTGGGCTTTCTTCGTGCTGCCAATGACCGTGACGGCGCTCTCGGCGCTGTTGGCGAACATCGAGCACGCCCCGCGCGCATGGGACCACATGTTCGCGTTGCCGATTCAGCGCTGGCGCATGTTTGCGTCCAAGGCGGTGATCCTGATGAGCGTCGTCGGCGTGATGACGGCGCTGTTGGCTGTAGAGCTTTGGGTTGTCGGCGCACTGTTTGCGGCATTCACGCCAGCCACGGCGCCGCAAGGCGAGTTTCCATGGCCCCTGGCGCTTCGCATCTTGGGCATGATGTGGGCGACGTCGCTCTTCATGGCGATGATCCAGCTTTGGGTGGCGTTGCGCTTTCGCAGCTTCATTGCACCGCTGACAATCGGCCTCGGCGGCACGTTCGTGGCGGTCGCCGCCTTCAACGCGAAGGAAGCCATGTTTGTCCCGTGGGCGATGCCGGTGAGCATCGTTGGCGCGGAAGGCGTGAATGCGCTCCCGGCCTTCCAACTGGGCCTTGTTGGCGGCGTCATCACGCTGCTTGCGATGATCGTGCACATGAGCCGGCGGGAAGCATGATGACCAGCAAGGAAATTCTCGCCGCCGAAGCCAAGACCTTCCAGCAACGCAATCGCCTGTTCCACGGCGCGGCGACGATCGTCATCGCCGTGCTCGTGATCTTCATAGCGTTGCAGATTTTCGTGCAGCTGCGCAGCGGCGGCACCACGCGCGCGGCCATTGTTCTCACACTCTCATGGGCGCCGGCGCTGGCGTACCTATGGGGGCTATGGGCGATACGCGGGATGTTCGCCGATCTTTCCCGAAAGGGTTTTGCGTTTCATGACGTCGTATCGCGCGCGCTGACGCAACTGGGCGTCGCGTTGGTCCTGGGCGCGGTGGTTGCCGTGGCGGCGTTGCCGGTTCTGATTTCACTCGGCTCGCGCATTCTGGGGCAATTCGCGATTTTCGCAGCGCCGCAACTTACCATAGCCGTCGTTGGCCTGGCGCTCCTTGCGCTTGCCAGCATGATCCGTCGCGCCGCGCAGCTTGAAGCGCGGGCGGCGGCGCTCCGTGCGGTCCTGGACGATTTCATCTGAGATGCCCGTCAAAGTCACCCTCGACGCTGTGCTGCGCGCACGCGGGATCACCGCAAAAGCCATCGCCGAGGAGATCGGCATCACCGAAACCCAGCTTTCGCAATTTCGCTCCGGCAAAACCCGGGGGTTGCGGTTCTCGACTCTGTCGAAGCTGTGTTTCGTGCTCGGCTGCACGCCCGGCGATTTGATCAACTATGACCGTGACCCGGCCGACCTGTTGGTCGGCCGGGATGAGTTGGACTAGCGGCTGCGGTTTCGCGGGTTGTAACGATCGCGCAGCTGTGTCTGGCGCGACGTCAGCGGCTGCTCTCTGCCTTCGATAAAGACAGCCGTCGGCGCCGAGGTAACCTGAAGCGGATCACCGTCCCAGATCACAACATCCGCAAGATAGTTGCGCTCCAGGCGGCCAAGGTTTGTGGCGCCGAAGATTTCCGCCGGTCCGCGGCTGACTGCCGCGAAAGCGGCGTCCCATGGAAGGCCGTTGGCGACAGCGTTGCCGGCCAATTGCAAAACCAAGCGCGCTTGATGCGCGTCGACCGTCCCCGGCGCCGGCGCGATCGCAAACCGCACGCCCGCTTGATTGAGCAACGCCGCGTTGTCGAGGCGGGCGGAGAGCCGTTCAAAGCGGTCCGGCAAATTCGACAGCGGGTCAACGATCACCGGGATGTTCGCGGCGGCGAGTTCATCGGCAACCTGCCAGGCTTCGGCGCCGCCATGAATGACGAACCGGAGGCTCGGATTGGCGCGCTTGAAACGCAGCAAACGGCGAATGTCCGCGGCGCTCTCGATGTGAACCAGGAAAAAGCCTTGACCACGCGCGAACGGTTGCAGCGCCTGCGCATCAATCTCATTCAGAACCGCGCCGCCTTGACCGCTGCGATAACGGGCGGGGTATTCACGGGCGTCGCGAAGCGCGGCTTCGAACGCCGGCCAAAGCGCCGCGCGCGATCCGCCCGTGCGGCCCGCGCCCGCTTCGCCCAGTTCCACCACCATAAAGGCCCGCTCGCGGAAAACACTGTCCGCGTCGCCGTTCATCGAGACAAGCGCGCCCCGGCCGTCAAAAATTGAGCCGCTTGCGCTGGGCGCTATCGCGGCGCGGGTGACGCCTTCGATACGCGTCACCGGAATGGCCGTGACGCTGGGGTTGAACGCTCTGCCGGCATCGGCGGCGGCGGAAATGAGATCGCCCTCGACATCCGCATCGTTCGGCGCGCCCGAACCGGAGATTTCGCTGAGGCCAACCTCGCTCATGGCGGCAAACGCGCCTGGCGTAACGAAATTGCCGTTGGCCTCCACAACCCGCGCCCCGCGCGGCGTTGCGATATTCGCGCCGACCGCGCTGATACGGCCATCGACAATCAGCACATCACCATTCTCGATGATGCCCCCGGCGCCATTGGTGACGATCCGGCCGTTGTTGATGAGGATGGTTTCAGCGGCAGCCGGTGTGCTCAGAGCGGCCGCCGCGAGAAGCAAGAAAGCCAGCGTTCTCATTGGGCGCGCTCCCGCATGTAGGTTTGGCCGAGTTCAAAGTCGGAAGGCGGCTCGCGCTCCACGCCGCGCTCATACATCAGAGCGCCGTCGATAAAGACGCGCTCCGCAACGCCATAACTGGAGAGCGGATCGGCCGACCAAATCACCACGTCCGCGCGGCGGCCAACTTCCAGTGTGCCGGTTTCATTATCGATGTGCAGCGCGCGTGCGGGATTGCGTGAGAGCCAGGTCCAAACCTGTCCGCGCGTGATCTCGAGCCCCGCGCGACGGCCGTCTGCCATGGCTTTCGCGGCTTCCTGGTTGAGCCGTTGGATGCCGACCTCGCTATCCGAATGCACGATGGCGCATGCGCCGGCGGCGTCCACAAAAGCGATGTTCTCGCGAATGCCGTCATAGGCTTCGATCTTGAAGCCCCACCAATCGGCCCACATCGCCGAGCAAATGCCCTCTTCGCGCAGCAGGTCGGAGATTTTGTAGGCTTCGACGGCGTGATGGAACGCGGCGATCTCGAACTCGAACTCATGCGCCACTTGGATCGCGTTCGCCATCTCGTCGGCGCGATAGCAGTGCCATTGCAGGATGATGTCGCCGTTGATCACTCCGGCGAGTGTTTCCATCTCAAGATCGCGGTCCGGCGGCTCGCCATTGCCTTCGGCCGCATTCTGGGCGCGGCGTGCATAACGCGCGGCGTTGGCGAAGGCTTGGCGATAGCCCGCCACGTTGCCCATGCCTGTCGCCGGTGAAGTGTTGCGCGTGCCATAAACCCGCGCTGGATTCTCACCGCACGCCATTTTCAGGCTTTGGGGCGCGCCGGGAAATTTCATTTCCTGAACGGTGGTGGCGCCGAGCACGGGACGAAGCGTTGTCCCACGGCCGCCAAAAAGATTGCCCGATCCCGGCAACACGTGAAGCGTTGTGATCCCGCCCGCGACTGCGCGCAGGAAACCAGGATCTTGCGGCCATACCGAATGTTCGGCCCAGACTTCGGCAGTATTCGGCTGCGTGAGTTCGTTGCCGTCGGAGGTCGCGTTGATCGAGGGTGAGGGATAGACGCCGAGGTGTGAGTGCGCGTCGATGATGCCCGGCGTCACGAAGCGGCCCGTGCCGTCAATGACGGTGGCGCCTTCGGCGCTCAGATTTTGGCCGACAGCCGCAATGCGGCCATCGCGCATCAAGACGTCTGAATTGGCAAGCTCAGCGCCATTGCCGTCAAAGACAGTCGCGTTACGGATCAGGGTCGGCGTCGACGCGCGGGGCGCGTACGTGGATTCGAACGGGGCCGGACCCTCCGCTTCGGTGTCGGTCGCGCCGGTGGTGGCGCAAGCGGCAAGACTGAGCATCGCGGCGAGCGCGATTGCTGAACGCATTCTAAGGCGCATAGGCCCTCCCCTCTGGAGCGGCCGGCATCTGAGAGGCTGGGAGCTAGACGGGCAAGACCTTGCGCGCGTTTCGGGAGAATTCTGCGACGGAGCGTAACTGGCGCCTCAGATCACGCGTTCCACCCCCCGCGCCGCCTTCAAAGCGGATCGCGCGGCAGGGCTGCCCGAGGCCAGCCGCCTGGTATTCAGCTCCACTTCGCGGCCATCTTTCAGCCGGAGCACTAGGTGGAGCGGACGCGCTTCGCCATCCGCCGCCTTCGGCAAAGCCGCAAGCGTTTGCACGAGCAATTCGAGCGGCGCGCCCTCTTTCAACACGATGCGAAGATCGTCGCCAATGCGCGCCTCCGCCGCTTCGACAGGCTCAAATGAGTCCGCCGCCAGCTTCAAGTCGCCGTCACGCCAGCGCACGCGTCCACGAAAGCCGAACGCCTTTCCAACTTCAATCACGTCCCGCGCGGCCGTGACGTTCTCCGGCATAATCATGCCTTCAAAATCACCTGTCGGATCGGACATCGACACGAACGCCAATGTGCCGCCAGACATGGCCGGACGATACTGAACCCGCCGCACAACGCCCGCCATCATGTAAGCGCGCGGTTCGGTCTCACCCTCTTCCAAAATATCGGCGTAGCTCGAATAGCGATCGCCCGCGTCAATGAAGAAGTCCGAGAGCGGGTGGCCGGAAAGATAAAAGCCGACGCTCTCACGCTCAGCGTCCAGCCTGTCCTGCGCGGACCACGGCGCCGCCTTCGGGAATGCCGGACGGGCGCTCGGTTCTTCGGCCCCGAACAGACTGGCTTGCGAGCTGGCGCGCTCTTCCGCCACGCGCTGCGCGTACGCGGCTATGATCTCGCACGCGGCCAACGCCCGCGCCCTGTCCGGCTCCATCCCATCGAGCGCGCCGGACTTCGCGAGGTTTTCAAGCTGGCGCTTGTTGATCGCCTTTGCATCAATGCGTTCAGCCAGATCGTAGAGCGCCTTGAACTTGCCGCCGCGCTTGCGCTCACTGACGACACTTTCCATCGCCGCCAAGCCGACGTTGCGCACCGCACCTAGCGCGTAACGAACAGCAAGCCCGTCCTCGGTCTTCTCAACGTTAAAGTCCGCCTCCGAATGATTGAGGTCCGGCGGCAGCATCGTGACTTTCACGCGCTTTGCGTCTTGGACGAAACTGGCGAGCTTGTCCGAGTTCGAAAGATCAAGGCTCATTGAGGCGGCGATGAAGTCCACCGGGAAGTGAGCTTTGAGATAGGCCGTTTGATACGCGACCACCGCGTACGCCGCGGCGTGCGACTTGTTGAAACCGTAGCCGGCGAACTCTTCGACCAGATCGAAGATGTGCGACGCAAGGTTTTCGCTGACGCCCCGCTCCTTCGCCCCTTCGATGAACCGCGATTTCTGCTTGGCCATTTCGGCCGGCTGCTTTTTGCCCATCGCCCGACGGAGCAAATCGGCCTCGCCGAGCGAATATCCGGAAAGCACCTGGGCGATCTGCATGACCTGTTCTTGATAGACGATGACGCCGTAGGTCTCCTCCAAAATGGGCTTCAGCGTCTCATGCAAATAGTCCGGCGCCTCGCGGCCATGCTTGACGCTCGCGAACCGGTCGATGTTCTTCATCGGGCCCGGCCGGTAGAGCGAAATCAGCGCGATCACGTCCTCAAGGCACGTCGGTTTCACTTTGCGCAGCGTATCGCGCATGCCCTGACCTTCGAGCTGGAACACCCCGAACGTCAGGCCGGACTGCAGCAACTCATATGTCTTCACATCGCTATAGTCGGCCGCATTGAGATCAACCTTCTCGCCGCGCGCTTCAATGAACTTAACAGCGCGATCAATGACGGTGAGCGTCTTCAGACCGAGGAAATCGAACTTCACCAGGCCCGCGGCCTCAACCCACTTCATGTTGAACTGGGTCGCGGGCAAGTGCGCGCGCGGATCGCGATAGAGCGGCACAAGTTCGATCAGCGGCCGATCACCGATCACAATGCCCGCTGCGTGCGTCGATGCGTTCCGATAGAGACCTTCGAGCTGCAAAGCGGTGTCGATGAGGTCGCGCACCTCCGCCTCATTGCGCTTTGCTTCCTGCAGTTTCGGCTCGATCTCCATCGCCTGAGCAAGCGTGACCGGATTTGCGGGGTTTGCGGGCACAAGCTTTGCCAGCTTGTCGACCATGCCGAACGGCAATTGCATCACCCGTCCGACATCGCGCAGCACGGCGCGCGCCTGCAGCGTGCCAAATGTGATGATGTGCGCGACCCGATCTTCGCCGTACTTGTTTTTTACGTACTCAATGACCTCGCCACGGCGTTCCTGACAAAAGTCGATATCGAAGTCAGGCATCGAAACGCGCTCGGGGTTGAGAAAGCGCTCGAAGAGCAAACCCCAACGCAAGGGATCCAGGTCGGTGATCGTTAGCGCCCACGCGACGACCGAGCCCGCACCAGAACCCCGGCCCGGGCCGACTGGGATGCCGTGCGTCTTGGCCCATTTGATGAAGTCCGAGACGATCAAAAAGTAGCCAGGAAACTGCATCTGCGTGATGACGCTGAGTTCGTACGCCAGGCGCTTTTCATAATCCTCGATCGGCGCGGCGAGCCGGTCACCGAGAGCTTTGACGCGTTGTTTGAGGCCGGCCTCGGCTTGCGCCTTCAATTCCGCCGCTTCATCGCGTCCCTTCTTGGTGTCAAAGCGCGGCAGAATGGGCTTGCGCTTCTCGACCTTGAACGCCGTTCGCTTGGCAATCTCGACCGTATTGGCGATGGCTTCCGGCAGGTCCGAAAACAATTCCTGCATCTCGGCGACGGAGCGGAAATAGTGCTGGTGCGTAACCCGCGGCCGATCCTCTTCGCCCAGATAGGACGAGGCGGCGATGCACATCAGCGCGTCATGAGCGCCATGGTCACTGCGCTTTTCAAAGCGGATGTCGTTCGTGGCGACGATTGGCAAGCTCAGATGGTACGCGAGGTCCAATAACGCGCCCTCGGTTTCAGCTTCAATCACTTCGCCATGACGCTGCAGCTCAACATAGAGCCGCCCCGGAAATCCCGCCGCGAGCTGCTTCAAGGCGTTCGTTGCGATGTCGCCCTTGCCCGCGGCCAACAGCGGCGCCAACGCGCCATCCCCACCGCCGGTAAGCGCGATCAGGCCCTCGGCGTGATCAAGCACGCGCGCGAAGGCGACGTTCGGGTCGTCATGCGATTCTGCTTCAAGATAGGCAGCGCTCGAGAGCTGCATGAGATTGGCGTAGCCCGCGCCGTTCTGCGCAATGAGAACCAGCGTCCCCGCCAGGCCGTGATCGCCTCTGATATCGAGCGTCACGCCAACGATCGGCTGAACGCCCAGTTCAGCGGCCGCTTCGGAAAATTCCAGCGCGCCGAACATGTTGTTGGAGTCAGTCAGCCCCAGCGCCGGCATGCCGTGCTTGGCGGCCAGCTTGGCAAGCGTCTTGGCCTGGACCGCGCTTTGCAACAGCGAGTAAGCGGAGCGCGCGCGCAGGTGGATAAAGGGCTGGGACATCTGATTCCTTGTCCCGAAAGATAGGGCCTACGCGCCCTATGCCGAACCCTTTCAGCTGCGCCGAACCAGCTTTCCGTGGTCCAGGGACATGACCCGATCCATGTATTTTGCCAATTCGAGGTTGTGAGTAGCGATCAACGCCGCCGCACCCTCTTTACGGACGAGATCCGAAAGCGCCGAAAACACCACGGTGGAGGTATCCGGGTCGAGGTTGCCGGTCGGCTCATCGGCCAGGATCAGGATCGGGTTGTTGATCATCGCGCGCGCGATGGCGACGCGTTGTTGCTCACCGCCCGAGAGCTGCGCCGGCTGGTGATGGATGCGGTCAGCCAGCCCCAAAATCCCGAGCAAACGCTCGCTCTCTTCCATGGCTTCATGGCGTTTGCGCCCGGCGATCAGCGCCGGCAACGCCACGTTGCTGATCGCATCGAACTCGGGAAGCAGATGGTGAAACTGATAGACGAAGCCGATGCGGTTGCGCCGGATATTCGTGCGCTCGCCGTCGCTCAAATCCCAACCAGGCTGGCCGTCGATCCAGACTTCACCGCCGCTCGGACGTTCAAGCATCCCCGCGGCATGAAGCAAGGAAGATTTGCCCGATCCTGATGGACCAATGAGTCCGATAATCTCACCAGGGGCAATGCTGAGATCGACGCCATCGAGCACCCGGAGTTCGCTGCTTCCGGATTGATAGACGCGAGACACGTTCTCAAGCCGAAGGATCGGCTGCGTGGCAGGGCCGGCGTTACTCATAGCGCAGCGCCTCCACCGGATCGAACCTGGACGCCCACCAGGCAGTCGCCAGCGTCGCCACGAACGTCACCGCAATCGTGAAAAATGAAATGCCCGCGACCTCGCTCCACTCCACGCGCGCGGGCAGTGTCTCGAGTGAATAGACCGTCCCCGGGAACACATCGAACCCCGTCGTGTCTTGAATGAAGTTCTGGATCGCTTCGATGTTGAGGCAAAAGCCCACGCCGAGTAGAAGCCCAAGCGACAACCCAAGCAATCCGAGACTCGCGCTCGCCATGAAGAACACACGCATGATGGCGCCCTTCGTGGCGCCCATGGTGCGCAGGATGGCGATGTCGCGGCTCTTATTCTTCACCAGCATGATGAGGCCCGTGACAATATTGAGCGCCGCGATCGCAACCAGGATCATAAGAATAAGCCGCATCACGTTGCGCTCGACAACGAGGGCGTCTGAAAGACCCTGGCTCTTCGCCCGCCAGTCGTAGATCGTCACATCCGGCCCGAGACGATCCCGCAACTCCATCATCGTGGCCGCCGTTCGATCGGGATTGCGGATGCGTATTTCGAGTTCGTCGGCGCCATCGCCGCGCCCGAACATGATCCGCGCCTGTTCGATCGGCATGTAGATCAACGCGGAATCGAATTCGGCCATACCGACGCTAAAGACGCCGCCAATCAGAAAGGACTTTCGCCGCGGCGTCAGACCAAAAGGCGTTGCCGCGCCCTGCGGCGAGAGAATGGAGATCGCCATGTTTTCGCTGGCGCCCAGGGATGCGGCCAGTCGATCGCCGACCAGGATGCTCGGTGATTCGATGCCCTCAAAGTTCTGAAAGCCGCCGCCGCTGCGGATACTATTGGCGACGATCGGCAGCGCTTCCAAATCCTGGCGCGAAACACCGCGCACGACGACCCCGGCCGCCAAGCCGTCCGACGTCGCAAGGCCTTGCGCATTAATGGTCGCCGCAACATGCAAAACGTCCGGCGCCTGGCGCGCCAGCGCCGCCAACCGGTCAATCTCGCTGCCCGGAAGATTGCGCACGTCCACATAGACATGCCCGTTCACGCCAAGGATGCGCGACAGCAAGGTCTCGCGAAATCCGTTCATCACCGACATCGTGATGATAAGCGCCATCACCGCGAGCGTGATCGCGACCACCGAGATCACCGAAATAAGCGCAACGCCGCCATATTGGCGTTTGGCGCGCAGGTAACGCCCCGCGAGCATGCGTTCAAACAAGCCGAACGGCTGACTTCTTCCGTTGCTCATCAATACGCTCTTGCGATCAGAATTTCTTCGACGGCTGGAGCGCCGGAAAAGATGCACGTCCCGAACGAGGACGGCTGCGCCGCCGGCGCATTGCGGATGGTCAGTTTCAAGGCTTTCAGGCGGGTCCCCACTTCTTCCAACGCAGCGCCGGTGGGCCGTGACCATTGAACGCGCGCCCAGCCCTTGAACTCGCCCTCTTTGTCCTCGGTTCCGTAGTACTTTTCTATGTCGGCGAAGGTCGCGAAATCGCCACGGATATTGCCGTCGAGCCGGGCCTTAGCTTCGTCATAGAGTTCTTTTTGCGTGGCTTCCAACAGCCCTGCCGCTTGCGAAATGAAATCGGCCCGCGCCAGCGTGTGCGACTTGATCTTCTCGCCTTCGCGCAAAGCGTTGCGTTTGATGAAGGTGACGTTGCCGCCGGCGGCGTCACGCGGACCGATCTCGCAGATCAGCGGCGCGCCGCGGCGGACCCAATCCCAGCGTTTGTCGGCAGGCTTGGCGTCCTTGGTGTCGACATAGGCGCGGACGGGAAAGCCGAACGCGCTGAGCTTGTTGAGGTCAGCCACGAGCGAGGCGCAGTACGCCTTCAACTCTTCGTCTTCCGGCTTTCCGCGCAGCATCGGCACGATGACGATCTGACGCGGCGCGATTGCCGGCGGCGTGCGCAGGCCGTCATCGTCGCCGTGTGTCATGATCACGCCGCCGATCATCCGCGTGGAGACACCCCAAGAGGTCGTGTGCGCCAGCGTCTGGCCGCCATCCTTGTCCTGATAGCGAATATTCTGCGCTTCGGCGAAGTGGGTGCCAAGATAATGCGAGGTGCCGGCTTGCAGCGCTTTGCCGTCCTGCATCATCGCTTCGATGGAGTATGTACGCTCGGCGCCGGGGAAGCGTTCGTTCTCGGGCTTCTCGCCGGCGACCACAGGCAGCGCCAAAAAGTCTTCCGAAAAGCTCCGATAAATTTCGAGCGCGAGCATCGTCTCATCCATCGCATCGGCTTCATCGACGTGCGCGGTGTGACCCTCCTGCCAGAGGAATTCCGCCGTGCGGAGGAACATGCGCGTGCGCATTTCCCAGCGCATCACGTTGGCCCACTGGTTCAGCTTCAACGGCAGATCGCGATACGATTTGATCCAACGGCTGAACGCGTCGCCGATGATCGTCTCCGACGTCGGGCGAATGATGAAAGGCTCTGCCAGCTCCGCTTCCGGATCAGGCTTCAACGTCCCGTCGATCTTCTTCAAGCGATGGTGCGTGACGACAGCCATCTCCTTGGCGAAGCCTTCGACGTGATCAGCCTCCTTGGCGATGAACCCAAGCGGGATCAGCAGCGGGAAATAGTAATTGTCGTGACCGCTTTCCTTGATGCGGCGGTCGAGTTCGCCTTGGATACGCTCCCAGATGCCATAGCCCCACGGCTTGATGATCATGCACCCGCGCGTCGGCGACAGCTCCGCCAGGTCCGCTTCACGGACGACGGCCTGGTACCATTCGGGAAAATCTTCGGCGCGCGTGACTTTAAGCGCATGCATGGGGAGGTAGTCCTTTCGGGCGTCTGGATAGACTGCGCCGGGGCTCCCCGCAACGCGGCCTAATGTGGCCGCATATTCCAGAGGTCCACCGAAACCGCCCAGAAAACGCCCAGCCAAACCACGGCCGCGATCCCGGCGGCGTAAAGGGCCTTCTGGCGGATGTTGTGCACTCTCGGCGCGCCCCGCTCCGCGCCGGGGACCGTTTCCTCGTCCGCCTCATGGTGGCTCTGCGCACCCATCGGCAGCATCACGAAAAACGCGAGCCACCAGCAAATGACATAGATGGCGATTCCGAGAAGCCAGCTCATCCGTGCGCGGCCTTCGGGGTTTCCATAAGCTCGATCAAGACGCCGTCAGAGTTTTTCGGATCGATGAATATGATCGGTGTGCCGTGCGCGCCAATGCGCGGCTCGTTCAGAACACGCGCGCCACGCACGACCATCTCGTCGCGCGCCGCGTAGATGTTCTCAACTTCGAAGCAGACGTGATGCTGACCGCCCCGCGGATTCTTCTCGATGAATTTTGTGATCGGACTATCGGCGCCAAGCGGCTCGATGAGTTCAATCTGGCTGTTGACGAGATTGACGAACGCAAACCTCACGCCCTGCGCCGCCAGTTCGCGCGTCTCGGTGATTGCGCTTTCGGGCACGCCGTAAAGGTCGCGATAGGTCGCCTTGGCCGCCTCAATCGAAGGCACAGCGACGCCGACATGATTCAACCTGCCAATCATGGCCCTACTCCACGTTCCCCGCACCTATCCTAGAGGCGCAGTACAGAAACGTCGACAAGCGGTCTTTTCTTCCAGAGCCGTTCTGCGGCCTTGCGTACCGCACGGACAACACTCGCCTCTATGGCGTCGTCGTCCCCCCGTTCACCGTGATTGAGCTTCGTGAACGCGGCCTTGGCAGTATCCTCCAGCTCCTCGAGAGCGAGTTCAAAGTCCTCATCATCGGGCATGGTGAGGCCCCGCATCGAGACCATCGGCCCGGCCGCGATCGCGTTCTTGGCCGTGAGCGCAAACGCTATGTTCACCGCGCCTTCCGCCGCGAGACGCTTGCGATCGCGGATGGCATCGTCCTCGGTTTCGACAATGACGTTGCCATCGACATAGAGGCGCCCGGAAGGGACTTCGTCGATCACCTGAGCCGGCCCGGGCGCAAGGCGAATCATATCGCCATTCTTCGGCGCCACGGTCTCGGGGATCTGCAGCGACTGCGCGAGCTTCACGTGCTCGCGGATATGGCGGATCTCGCCATGCACAGGCACCGCAATCCTCGGACGCGCCCAAGCGTACATCTGCGCCAATTCATCACGCGCCGGATGCCCAGAAACGTGGATCAAATGTTCGGTGTCAGCCGTAATCAGTTCGACACCGCGCTCTAAAAACTGATCGTAAAGCTGGTGGATCGCAGTCTCGTTGCCGGGAATAACCCGCGACGAGAAGATCACCGTATCGCCGTGACGCAGAACGACGTTGCGGTGTTCGCCGCGCGCGATGCGCGAAAGCGCGGCGCGTTGCTCGCCCTGACTGCCGGTGCAGAGATACAGCACATTCTCGTCGGGCAACTCGCGCGCTTCGTCTTCATCGATCACACGCGGCGTATCCTGCAGCAGCCCCACGCTCTGCGCCGCCGCGAAAATGCGATGCATGGACCGGCCGACCAGACACGGCGTGCGTCCGGCGGCGCGCGCGGCTTTCAATGCCGTCTCAACGCGCGCGACGTTCGAGGCAAAAGCCGTAACGGCGACTTTGCCGGTGCACTTCCTGATCACCTCGGTGAGTTTCACCCGCACTTCGGCTTCCGAGCCGGTCGTGCCTTCAACAAACACGTTTGTGCTGTCGCAGACCATTGCGAGAATGCCCTCGTCGGCCATCGCGCGCAGCTTGGCCTCGTCGGTTGTCTCGCCGATCAGCGGGTCGGGATCGATCTTCCAATCGCCCGTGTGCCAGATGAGCCCAAGCGGCGTGCGGATCGCCAAGCCGTTTGGCTCAGGAATCGAGTGTGTCAGCGTGACGAAATCGATCTCGAACGGCCCCAGCGTCAGTTGGCCTTTGAGCGGGATTTCCGTGAGCGGCACCTTCTCCAGGAGATTGCTTTCGCGCAGCTTCTCCCGGACCAGCGCCGCCGTGAACGGCGTCGCGTAAACCGGCACGGGCAAACGCGGCCAAAGCCAACCCAGCGCGCCGATGTGATCCTCATGCGCGTGCGTCAGGACGATCGCGATGATGTCGTCCTTGTGCTCTTCAAGAAAGGCCGGATCAGGCAAGATGAGATCGACGCCGGGCGTGGTGTCCTCACGACCAAACGTCACGCCGATATCGACGATGATCCATTTGCGCGCGTCAGGCGGACCATAGCCATACGCGTTGAGATTCATCCCGATCTCGCCCGATCCGCCCAGCGGCAGAAAAACAAGCTCGTCGTCAGGTGCAGGCTTTTTCATAGGCGGTAGCCACCGAACCTGGTCGCCCTCGACGGGCGAGTTGTCAGCGCGCGTAAGCGTGATGACTGAGTGGGTGACAGCGCAGACGGTCGAAGGACCGAGCAGCCATTCACTCCGGCCGCTTCGCGGCCACCCCGCCCATCGAGGGCGAGGAAAAGTGGCAATGCGGTCGTCATAACTTGCCGCCATTTCTGCGGAAGATTTCAAGCAAACCGCGTGAGGTGAGATCCTGATCAAAGTGATCGATGGTTGGGAAGGCGCCTTCGAACAACGAGGCGACGCCGCCGGTGGCGATGGTTTTCAACGGCTTGCCGTACTCCTCGCGGATGCGCCGGCATAAGCCTTCGATCATCTCGATCGACCCCCAATAGATGCCGGATTGCATGGCGGTCACCGTGTCCTTGCCGATGACGCGGCCCGGATCGCGGATTTCCACGCGCGGCAGCCGCGCCGCATGCTCGTGCAACGCCTGGAGCGAAAGGTTGATCCCCGGCAGGATGATGCCCCCCTCGAACGCGCCGTCGCCGGCGACAATGTCGAATGTGGTCGCGGTGCCGCTATCGATGACAATGGCTGGTCCGCCATAGACGATATACGCGCCCACCGCGTTGACGAGACGATCGGCGCCGGCCTCGTTCGGCTTATCGATGCGGACCTCGATGCCGAGCTTGAGGCCATCCTCGCCAATGACCATTGGCTCCTTGCCGATGTAGCGGCGCGAGAGATTGCGCAGGTTGAAAAGCGCCTGCGGGACAACGGTCGAGATGATGCAATCGCTGATGTCGGTGAAACTCAACGAACTCAGCGACATCACCTGCTGGAGCCAGGGCGCGTATTCATCGGCGGTGCGGGTGGTGTCGGTCGAGGCGCGCCATTGCGCACGCCAGGACTGGCCGTCCCAGATCGCGAACTTGGTGTTCGTGTTGCCGACGTCGATGGCGAGGAGCATTGGGTCAGGCCACCTTTGATAAAAAAACGTCGCCTGCCGCAATCAGGCGCCGACCGGTTGTTGTGTCGAGTTCAAGTTCGCCGCGCGAGGAGAGCCCGGCAATGCGGCCTTCCAGAATTTGCTCACCCTGAACCACACGCGCCTCCTGCCCAAGGCCATAAGCGCGCTGCAGCCAGGCGCGGCGCAACGGTTCGAACCCTTCGCTGACGATACGCGCGGACCAGCCCTCCAATCTCGGCCGCAGCGCGGCGAGAAACGCCAAAGGCTCGGGCGCGGGTGCATCCGGCGGCAGCAGGTCGCGGATCGCGATCGTCTTTTGATCGATGTTCTGTGGCGCATCGGCAAGGTTCACGCCAAACGCGAGCGCGACCCAAGTCCGCCCGACGCCGAGCGTGCCGGAATCGAGCATGATGCCGGATGCTTTTGCGCCGCTGATGAAAACATCGTTCGGCCACTTCAACTGCGCCGAACCCGCGCCAATGATGGCGTCGATGGTCTCCGCCAGTGCAACGCCGGTCGCGAAACCGAGGAGCGCAATCTGCTGCGGCGGCTGATCGGTCGTAAACAGCAGCGTCGCCATGAGGTTGCCGCCGTGCGATGTCCAAGCGCGCCCCCGGCGCCCGCGTCCCGCGGTCTGACGCTTCGCAATCAGCCAGACAGGAGAGACATCGTTGCGTTCGGCGCGGCGGCGCGCCTCCAGGATGGTGGAGTCAATCTCGTCGAAGACTTCGACCGGCGCCTGCCCGTCGATCATCGAAACCGCTTTCTCAAAAACTCATCCGCACCGCGTTCTCAGCCGCGCTTTGCAGTGCGCCAAGCAGCAACACCAGGACAGGGAAGCTCAACGCCGCCGAAGCCAACGCCGTCACCATGATCGTACCGCTCGGCGACTGCAACTGCGCGGCCGGCGGCGCGAACCAGATCGAGGCGACCAAGCGCAAATAATACGCAGCCGCCACGACCGCGGCGACACCGCCAAGGATCGCCAACCAATAGAGGTGACCATCGACCGTCGCGGTGAACACCGCCAACTTGCCGATGAAACCGGCAAACGGCGGAATGCCGGCAACCGAGAACAGCAGCATCGTGAAGAGCGTCGCCATCCACGGGCGCTTGCGCGCCATGCCCGCGAGGTCGGCGACGGTCTCGGCGGACTCGCCGTCGCGACGCATCGCCAGAATCAACGCGAACATGCCGATGGTCGAAGGCAGATAGAGCGAAAGATAGATCAGCGCCGACGACGGTCCCTGCTCGGTGCCGGCCGCCAGACCCATGAGCGCAAAGCCCATGTTGCCGATCGAGGAATACGCCATCAGACGCTTGAGATTGGTTTGGATGAGCGCCGCGACCGAGCCCCAAACCATCGAGATCGCCGCAAGCGCGGCGACGACCTGCTGCCATTGCGCCGTGACATCCGCGAATGGTCCATACAGCAGCCGCGCCATCAGCGCGACGGCGGCAACTTTGGGAGCAGCGGCGAAAAACGCGGTGATCGGCGTCGGCGCGCCTTCGTAAACGTCTGGCGTCCACATGTGGAAGGGCGCGGCGGACATCTTGAATCCGAGCGCGCAGAGCATCAGCACGAGGCCAAAGATGAGCCCGACGCCGCCGGCGCCCTCGCCCACCGCCGCCGCGATCGCGTCGAAATGGATCGAGCCGGTGAAGCCGTAAACGAACGACGAGCCGAACAGCAGCAAGCCGGAAGAGATGGCGCTGAGCACGAAGTACTTAAGGCCGGACTCCGACGAACGCGCATCGTCACGCCGCCAGGCGGCCAGCACATAAGCGGCAAGCGATTGGAGTTCGACGCCAACATAAAGGCTGATCAGGTCCTGCGCCGAGACCATCACGAACATGCCGAGCGTCGCCAAGGCGACGAGGATCGGAAATTCGAACCGTTGTTCCTTGGTGGTCGTGAAATAGTCCGCACCGAGCGCGAGCGTTGCGGCCGCCGCAATAGCGATCAGCGCTTTGGCAAAAGCGGCAACGCCGTCAACGATCATCGCGCCCTGGAAGATTTGGACAGCGGCGCCCGGGTTCAACGCAACCGCCAACAGACCCGCGGACAGGATCGCGACCACGCCAAGCGTCGAGAGCGCCGCGAAGATGCGGTCCTTGAACCAGGCGCCAAGCACCGCGCCGATGAGCGCGAAGGCGACCAGCAGCAGCTCGGGCCGGGCCAGCGGCAGATCGCGGCTGAGATCGATCACCGGGTTCATTGGGCGGCTCCGGCGAATTGCGAGATGATCGTCTGCGCGGAGTTCGCGGTGAAATCGAGAACGTAGGTTGGCGCCAGGCCCATGATCAACGTCGCGATGACGAGCGGCACGAACTGCACCCATTCGCGCGCATCAAGATCGGCGATCTTATCGAGCTTCGGGTTTTCGATGTTGCCGAGCGCGACCTTGCGATAGAGCGTCAGCGCATACGCGGCCGAGAAGATGACGCCCAGAGCCGCCGCCGCCGCGATCCACGCGTTCACCTGGAAGGCGCCCACCATGGTGAGGATTTCACCAGGAAAGCCGCTCGTACCCGGCAGGCCCACATTGCCCATGGTGAAGAGCATGAACACGGCGGCGTAAACCGGCATCCGGTTCACCAAGCCGCCATAGAAGGCAATCTCGCGCGTGTGCATCCGATCATAAACAACGCCAACGCAGAGGAAGAGTGCGCCGGAAATGATGCCGTGCGAGAGCATCTGGAAGATCGCGCCCTGGATGCCCTGCTCGTTGCCCGAGAAGATGCCCATGGTCACAAAACCCATGTGCGCGACCGACGAGTACGCGATCAACTTCTTCATATCGACCTGGCGGAACGCAACCAGCGACGCCCATACGATCGCGATGACGCTGAGCAGGAACACGAACGGCGTGAAATAGTGCGACGCGTCCGGGAACATCGGCAGCGAGAACCGCAGAAAGCCGTAGCCGCCCATTTTCAGAAGGATCGCCGCCAGCACCACTGAGGCCGCCGTCGGCGCCTCAACGTGCGCGTCCGGCAACCATGTGTGAACCGGCCACATCGGCATCTTCACCGCAAACGAAGCGAAGAACGCGAGCCAGAGCCAAATCTGAACGTCGGGACTGAACCCGCCGCCCTGCGCGAACGCCGTCAGCGCTGGAATATTCGAGGTACCCGCAACAGCGATCATGTAGATGATCGCCACCAGCATGAGCAGCGAGCCCAGCAGGGTGTAGAGGAAGAACTTGAACGCCGCATAGACGCGCCGCTCACCGCCCCACACGCCGATGAGAATGAACATCGGGATGAGGCCGGCCTCGAAGAAGATGTAGAAGAGGATGATGTCCTGCGCGCAGAAGACGCCGATCATCAGCGACTCCAGGATCAGGAACAGCACCATGTAGGAGCTGACCTGCTTCTCGATCACCCAACTCGCCAGGATGCAGATCGGCGTCAGGAACGTCGTCAGCATGACGAGCGACATCGCCAATGTGTCGACGCCCATCGCGTAGGACGCGCCAAACGCCCAGGGAATGCTCTCCTGGAGCTGATAGTCCGGGTTGCGGAAGTCGAACGCCGCGAACGCAAACAGCGAAGCAACGAACGTCGCGATCGTGATCAGCAACGTCAGCAGCTTGACACCATTGTCATAGCCGACGTTCTCACCGCGCGCGGAAGCGCGGGAAAGCAGAATGAGCAACGCGCCCGCCGCCGGCAGGAACGTGACAATGGAAAGGATCGGCCAGCCGGCCACGAACTCGCTCATCGGCCGCCTCCGATGCCGGCGAGGATCGCATAGGCGCCAAACGCCACCGCCGCGATCAGCATGATGAAGCTATAGTGATAGACAAAGCCCGTCTGCAGGCGGCGCAAATTGCGCGAGAAGAAATTCGAGGTGGCGGCGACGCCGTCCGGGCCGAGACCGTCGATGAGTCGTTTGTCGCCGACTTTCCAGAAGAGATCGCCGAACGCACGCGCGCCCTTGACGAAGATGAAGTCGTAGAGTTCGTCGAAATACCATTTGTTGTAGAGGAAGGCCCAAACCGGCCCGCCCGCCATCGCCTTCGCCGCGCCCGGCTTCCAAAGATAGAAGATCACCGCGAAGATGAAGCCGGTGACAGTGACCGTCAGCGGCGCCCAAATCACCCACGCCGGGAAGTCGTGGTGCCCGCCCTCGGCATGCGCCAACGGCACGACATGGTTCCAGAACTCAGCAGCGTGCTCGCCCAGGAAGTACGGCGCGAAGATCGCCCCCGCTGCAACAGCGCCCGCCGCCAGAACGAACAGCGGGATCAGCATCACCCATGGTGACTCATGCGCAGGCGCCGTGCCGTCGGCCGGCTTGGCATGGGCATCGTGACCATGCCCGTGATCGTCATGCGCGTGTGCGTCACCGTGCGCGTGATCATCGTGATGATGCGCGTCGGGATTGCCGCGGTACTTGCCTTCGAAGGTCATGAACGCAAGGCGCCAAGAGTAGAAGCTCGTCAGCAGCGCCGCCGTGACGCCGCACCAGAACGCAAACTGCGCGCCGATGCCGCTGCTGCCATACGCAGCTTCGATAATCGCATCCTTCGAATAGAAGCCCGCGAAGCCACCGAGGCCCGGAATGCCGAAACCGATCAGCGCGAACGTGCCGATCGTCATCATCGCCCAGGTGATCATCATCGGCTTACGGACGCCGCCCATGTAACGCATGTCCTGCTCGTGATGCAGGCCGTGGATCACCGAGCCCGCGCCAAGAAAGAGCAGCGCTTTGAAGAAGGCGTGCGTGAACAGGTGGAACATCGCCGCGTTGTAGGCGCCGACACCCGCCGCGAAGAACATGTAGCCCAGCTGCGAGCAGGTTGAGTACGCGACGACGCGTTTAATGTCGTTCTGCGCCAAGCCAACCGTGGCCGCGAACAGCGCCGTCGCCGCCCCAACGATGGTGACGATGCCGCTCGCGATCGGCGCCATGTGATAAAGCTCGCCCAGCCGGCACACCATGAACACCCCGGCGGTGACCATCGTCGCGGCGTGGATGAGCGCGGAGACCGGCGTCGGGCCTTCCATAGCGTCCGGCAACCAGACGTGCAGGAAGAACTGCGCCGATTTGCCCATCGCGCCGATGAACAGCAGCACAGCGCAAAGCTCAGCGGCCGGGACCGACAGCGAGCCGATCGTGAGGTTGAGACCTTCGAGGTGATGCAAGAGGCCCGGCACCTCGACGCCGTTGACGACGCCGGAGAAGAGCGCCGCGTGATCGGCGCTGCTCGGGAAGAACTGGATCGTGCCGAGCAGGAAAAAGACGGCCATGATGCCAAGGGCAAAGCCGAAGTCGCCGACGCGGTTGGTCACGAACGCCTTGATGGCCGCGTCGTTGGCGCTGCGCTTCTGATACCAGAAGCCGATCAGCAGATAGGATGCGACACCCACGCCTTCCCAGCCGAAGAACAGTTGTATGAAGTCGTTCGCAGTGACCAGCGCCAGCATCGCGAAGGTGAAGAACGACAGATACGAGAAGAACCGCGCCTTGTGCGGATCCTCGCTCATGTAACCCCATGAATAGAGGTGAACCAGGAACGAGACCGTGTTCACGACCACGAGCATGATCGCCGACATCGTGTCGATGCGCACGCTCCACGTCGATTGGAAGTCCCCGACATGGATGAAGGGCGCGATCTCGATCAGCTTCTCGTGACCTTCACCCCAAACAAAATCGATGAAGATCGGCCACGAAAGCACGAGCGACAGGCCGATGGAGGCCGTCGTGACAATCATGGCGACGCGGTCGCCGATATAGCGTTGCAGCAGACCCGCGAACGCGGCCGCGATCAGCGGCCCGACAACGATCAGGACTTCAGGGGAGAATTGCACCGTCTCAGCCCCTCATCTGATTGATGTCTTCAACCGCGATATTGCCGCGGTTGCGGAAGTACGTGACCAGAATGGCGAGACCCACGGCCGCTTCCGCCGCGGCGACGGTCAGAACCATCATCGCGAAGATCTGGCCCTGCAGGTTCTGCAGGTGCGCCGAGAATGCGACGAGGTTAATGTTCACCGAGAGCAGAACGAGCTCGATCGACATCAGGATGATGATGACGTTCTTCCGGTTCACGAAAATGCCGAAGACGCCGATCGTAAACAGCGCGGCGGCGACGAACAGGTAATGGGCAAGCGTGATTTCCATTAGCCGAGCCCCTGCCCAGGACGGATGTCCTTGAGTTCAACGCCCTCGGAGCGCTTACGACCGACTTGCGCGGCGATGTCTTGCTTCTTCACGCCCGGGCGGTGGCGAAGCGTCAGCACGATCGCGCCGATCATAGCGACGAAGAGCACAAGGCCAGCCATTTGGAAGACGAGCAGATAGTCGGTGTAGAGCACCTGGCCGATGGCTTCGGCGTTGGTGATCTCGCTGGCCTGCTCCGTCGCGATCGAAATCGGCGCGCCCTGCGCCGACATCGAGGCGCTGGCAACGAGCGCCAATTCAGAAAACAGCGCCAACGCGATGATCGCGCCGATCGGCATGTAGGAGAGAAAGCCCTGCTTCAACTCGGCGAAGTCGACGTCGAGCATCATCACGACGAAGAGGAAGAGCACCGCGACGGCGCCGACATAGACGACAACCAGCAGCATCGCGAGGAACTCGGCGCCCAGCAGCACAAACAGCCCCGCCGACGTGCAGAACGTCAGGATCAGGAACAGCACCGAGTGAACCGGGTTGCGCACAGTGATGACCGCGAGCGCGGAAAGCACCGCGATCACGCTCAGCACGTAGAAGGCGATCGACGCCAACATCCGTTACGCTCTCCCTTCTCCCCCGCATGCGGGGGAGATGTCTGTGAGCGAAGCGAACGACAGAGGGGGTGCGTCTCGCACCGCATTCGCGCTTCTTGCGCCCCCTCAGTCCGCTTCGCGGACAGCTCCCCCGCGCGCGGGGGAGCATTGATGTTTCGGACCCGCCCTACCGGTAAGGCGCGTCCAGCTCCAAATTCTTCGCGATCTCCCGCTCCCAGCGGTCGCCGTTCGCGAGCAGACGCTCCTTGTCGTAGTAAAGTTCTTCGCGTGTTTCGGTCGCGAACTCGAAGTTCGGACCTTCCACGATCGCATCGACCGGGCATGCTTCCTGGCAATAGCCGCAATAAATGCACTTCACCATGTCGATGTCGTAGCGCGTGGTGCGGCGGCTGCCGTCTTCGCGCGGCTCGGCTTCGATGGTGATGGCTTGCGCCGGGCAGATCGCTTCGCAAAGCTTGCAAGCGATGCAGCGCTCTTCGCCGTTGGCGTAGCGGCGCAGCGCATGCTCACCACGGAAACGCGGTGAGAGCGGCCCCTTCTCAAACGGATAGTTCACCGTCGCTTTGCGCTTGAAGAAATACTTCATGCCGAGAGCAAAGCCCCCGATCATGTCGAGCATCAAAGCGCCCTTCGCGGCTTGGAGGATGCGTGACATGGGCCTCAGCCTCCAGCGACTGTGTGCGTGGCCGCCGGCGCGAGGAACGCGACGTAGTAGCCAATGACGATGACGGCGACGAGCGAGGTCGGCAGAAAAATCTTCCAGCCCAGACGCATCAACTGGTCGTAGCGGTAGCGCGGCACGATGGCCTTCACCATCGCGAACATGAAGAACATCGCCCAGATCTTCACGTAGAACACGAGCATGGCGACGAGCCCGGTGAAGAACGGATTGAGCCCGAGACCTTCGACCGAACCCCACGGCAAGTGCCAGCCGCCGAGGAACAGGATCGTCGTCATGGCGCACATCATGACGATGTTGAGGTACTCGCCGATCATGAAGAGCAAATACGGCGTCGATGAGTATTCGACCTGATAGCCGGCCACGAGTTCGGATTCCGCTTCCGGCAGATCGAACGGCGGACGGTTGGTTTCGGCCAACGCCGAAATGAAGAACATCCCCAGCATCGCGATCATCACGACGCCGACGAGGATGTTGTTGGGAAATTCCGCGAAGTTGAAGATGCGGAACCCGTGCCACATCCAGATGCCGCCGGCCTGGTGATCGACGATGGTCGTCAGATTCAGCGAACCGACCAACAGCAGCACCGTGATGAGGATGAAGCCGATCGAGACTTCGTAGCTCACCATTTGCGCGGCTGAGCGGAGGCCACCGAGGAACGGGTACTTCGAGTTCGAAGCCCAGCCGCCCATGATGATGCCGTAAACGCCGAGCGACGAGATCGCGAACAGGTAGAGGATGCCGACGTTCAAGTCGGCGATCACAACATCCGGTCCCCACGGCACGACAGCCCAGCCAACAAACGCGAGCACAAAGCTCAGCAGCGGCGCGAGGATGAAGACGGTCTTGTTCGCGCCCGCCGGGATGACGATTTCCTTGAACACGAACTTGAAAAAGTCCGCGAAGGATTGAAGCAGACCAAACGGGCCGACGACGTTCGGGCCCTTGCGCAGCTGCACCGCCGCCCAGACCTTGCGGTCGAACAGCAGCAGAAACGCGAGCGAGATCAGCAACAGAATGCAGATGGCCAAAATCTGGCCCGTCTTCATCAGCGCCCACTCCCATTCGATGGGCAGGCTGATAAGAGGCACATAGTCGGTCGCGGGGTTCATGCGACGACCCCACTCTCAGTCATTCCGGACGCGCGGAGCGCGATCCGGAACCCAGGGCCAAGGACGGCGCAGTGGCCCTGGGTTCCGGGTCTCCGCTTCGCTACGCCCGGAATGACTCTATGGAAAAGAGCGCTCATTCCGCGGCCACCTTGTGAGCGTTGGCGCGAAGGCGCGAGCACTCGGCCATCGTCTTCGACGCACGCGCGATCGGGTTGGTCAGATAGAAGTCCGCGATCGGGCTCTTGAATGCATCGCTTGCGATCTGACCGTCCGCGCCGATCCTGCCCGCGTCGAAGCCCGCGCTATCGGCGGATCCCGGCGCGTAGTCGACGTACCCGAAGGTCGGATGATCTGCGATCATTTTCTGGCGCAGCGCGGCGAGCGAGTCATACGGCAACGTCTTGCCGACGACGGCCGAGAGCGCGCGCAAGATCGTCCAATCTTCCTTGCCCTCGCCCTTCGGGAACGTGGCGCGGCGCCCGTACTGAACGCGGCCCTCGGTGTTGACCCAGGTCGCGTCTTTCTCGGTGTAAGCGGCGCCGGGGAGGATGATGTCAGCGCGATGCGCGCCAGCGTCGCCGTGGGTGCCGATATAGATCACCGTTCCGGCGCTCGGCAGCGCAACTTCATCGACGCCAAGCAGCAGCAGCGTATCGAGCCCGCCCTTCAACATTTCGCGCGCGTTTTTCCCGCTCTGGCCTGGCAGGAATCCCAGGTCGAGGCCGCCAACGCGTGAGGCCGCAATCTGCAGCACGTTGAATGCGTTCCAACCGTCCTTGCCGAGACCCGCGGCGAGTTTGCCCGCGGCGCGCAGCACGGCGCCGCCGTCGGCACGGGCAACCGCGCCGGCGCCGACAATCACCATCGGCCTTTGCGCGCTCTTTAACTTGTCGCCGAACGCGCCCAACTGGCCGAGCGATTGCGGCCCGGCCCCAATGTGCGTGTACTTGTACGTAAGATCAGCCGCCTCGCCGACGACGCCAATCTCCGCGCCGCGCAGCCAAGCTTTGCGCAGGCGCGCATTCAACACCGGCGCCTCGATACGGGGATTGGCGCCCGCGAGCAGGATCACATCAGCTTCATCGATGCCGGCGATGGTCGAGTTAAAGAGATATTCCTGGCGTGCGCCGCCACCGATCTGGGCGCCATCGGCGCGGCAATCGGTGTTCGGCGAGCCGAGCGCACGGAAAAGATCGAGCGTCGCCTTCATGCTCTCGGCGCACGCCAGATCGCCGGCGATGGCGCCAATCTTCGAGCCATCACGCTTCAACGCGTAAGCTGTCGCTTCCAGCGCTTCGTCCCAGCTTGCCGGACGGAGCTTACCGTTTTCACGGATGTAAGGCCGATCCAGGCGCTGGCGGCTAAGGCCATCTTCGGCGTAGCGCGTCTTATCCGAAATCCACTCTTCGTTGATTTCTTCGTTGACGCGCGGCAGCACGCGCAGCACCGCATCACCACGTGCATCGACGCGGATGTTGCACCCCAGCGCATCCATCACGTCGACCGTTTCAGTCTTCGTCAATTCCCAAGGCCGCGCGTTGAACGCATACGGCTTCGAGGTCAGCGCGCCCACCGGGCAAAGATCGATCACGTTCGCCGAAAGCTCGCTCGACAGCGAAGCTTCCAGATACGTGGTGATTTCCATGTCCTCGCCGCGGCCCGTGGCGCCAAGTTCGGGGACGCCCGCCACTTCCGTCGCGAAGCGCACGCAGCGCGTGCACTGAATGCAACGCGTCATCACCGTCTTCACCAGCGGGCCCATGAATTTTTCTTCGACCGCGCGCTTGTTCTCATCGAAGCGCGAGCCGCCGCGCCCATAGGCGACGGATTGATCTTGCAGATCGCACTCACCGCCTTGGTCGCAGATCGGGCAGTCCAGCGGGTGGTTGATGAGCAAGAACTCCATCACGCCTTTGCGCGCCTTGGCGACCGTCGCGCTCTTGGTCACGAGTTCGTTGAGCATTTCATCGCGTGGCGGCGGCAGGTCTTTCACTTGCTGCGCACACGACGCGACCGGCTTCGGCCCGGATTTTCCGCCAACCTTCACTTCGATCAGGCACATGCGGCAATTGCCGGCGATCGACAGACGCTCGTGATAACAAAAGCGCGGAATCTCTGCGCCGGCGGCTTCGCACGCCTGCAGCAACGTAAGTTCCGGAGGAACGTCGACTTCTACGCCGTCGACGAGGATTTTCGTCATGAGTCTGACCGCTTTCGCGGAGGCGAATGGACGATTTATTGCGTCGCCGCAAGTGGGCGAAAGGTCCGCTGCGCCAGGGGCTTAGCTGCGAATTGCTCGCAAGTTTCCGAGGTTCCGGACGCGCAACAGAACCGGCGCCGCGGTACGCACGTAACTCACTGACATTACGTGCATTTTGCCGGAACGGCAGGCGGATCGGCGGGTTGTCTTTGCAAGGGCGGGCAATAGCGGAGCTTTCTCCAATGCCGAACAACCAACAACAGCCGCAAAACGAACCGCGCCGCGCGCAACCGGGTCAAGAAAACCCGGCCGACGGCCGCGAAGACATGGAGCGTCCGGAGCGCGATTCCGAGCGCAATCGCGAGCGCCAAGACCAAACCAATCGTCCGCAATAACCACGGCGATCAATGTCGAACGAACGGAGCGGATCAATCCGCTCCGTTTTCGCGAATATGGACCACCGGCGTCCCGCCGACATGCACAGACATTTGCAATTGGAACCGCGCAGGTCCGTAGTCCATGCGAGGCCGCAGCCACGCGCTCCAGTTGGATACATTGGCGCCGGCCGGCGAGACGCCGGCGGTCCATATTACGTCGTCGCCGTCCCGCCTGACTAAACCTTGGTCAGCGCGCCCTCGCCCACCACCGTAATCCACTCGCGCACGCGCCATTTCGCGACGACGCCCTGGCTGACATACGGATCAGCCCGCGCGAAATCTTCGGCCGCTTGGCTCGTCTCGCCCTTGAACAGAAGCAAACCAAACGGCGCCTCATCGCTCGGCACCGCGCCGCCAAGCTGCAACTCATCGCGCGCCACCGAAGCGCGCGCGAGTTCCAGGTGCGCCGGCCGCACCGGACCGCGCTTCGCCATCCAGTCCGAAGAATAGTCATAGATGAGCAGAAAGTGTTTCACTGAGGAGCTCCCGCCACAAACCCACGCCGCCGCGCTTCGAGATAGACAATGTCCGCGCGCATGAATGCCTCACCACGATCGATCACCGACCAGACAACGCTGTCCGCGCCGGCGCGCTCCGCGACGATTTCATATGTGTGTCCGGCCTTTGCCACGAGAACCACGCTGCCATCGGCCCGCCGCGCCGAACCGTCGCCCGCCACCATGTCGAACCTGTGTTCTCCCGGCAAAACGTAAACTTCCAAAGGTGCGGCAGTGGTCAACGTCGTACGCCGCCCGTCGACCGCATCAATGTAACCGTGCAGCCCGCGATATCCGGCAGGGCCATACGCAATGGAAAAAACCGTCGCCAGCTCAGCGCTCGGACGAACCGGACCCGGATAATGCCGCTGCGGATTCATGAACGGCATCTGACTTGCGCAAGCACATAGACAGAGCGCGGTCACCACTACCTTCCACCAGGAGACCGGGCCTCGCATCTGCATCTCCCTGGACATGGCCTCGCGCTACTCTGCCGCCACCATCTTCACCTGGTGCACGCCCTTCGCGGCGCGATAGCGATCGATGCGCTGTTCGATTTCGCCGCGGAAGCAGCGGATCAGGCCTTGGATCGGCCATGCGGCGGCATCGCCCAACGCGCAGATCGTGTGGCCTTCGACTTGGCCCGCCACATCCAGCAGCAAATCGATCTCGCTGTGATCGGCCTCGCCCTTCGCCATCCGCTCCAGCACGCGCCACATCCAGCCGGTGCCTTCACGGCACGGCGTGCACTGGCCGCAGCTCTCGTGTTTGTAGAAATACGCAATTCGCGCAATCGCGCGGATCATGTCGGTCGATTGATCCATCACGATGACGGCCGCCGTGCCTAGGCCCGAGCGATGCGGCGCCGCCATCAGCGCATCGAAATCCATCAGCATGGTCTCGGACTCTTGCGCGTTGATCATGCGCACCGACGAACCGCCCGGAATAATGGCTTTGAGATTGCCCCAGCCGCCGCGCACACCGCCGCAATGCTCTTCGATGAGCTGCTTTAGCGGAATGCTCATCGCCTCTTCGACGTTGCACGGCTTGTTCACGTGGCCGGAAATACAGAACACCTTGGTGCCGGCATTGTTCGGACGGCCAAAGCCAGCGAACCACTTCGCGCCACGGCGCAAAATCGTCGGCACCACCGCGATCGATTCAACGTTGTTGACCGTCGTCGGGCAGCCATAGAGGCCAACGTTCGCCGGGAATGGCGGTTTCAAGCGCGGCTGGCCCTTCTTGCCTTCAAGGCTTTCAAGCAGCGCTGTCTCTTCACCGCAAATGTAGGCGCCGGCGCCGTGGTGCATGTAGATGTCGAAATCCCAACCATGCACGTTGTTCTTGCCAATGAGCTTGGCCTCGTACGCTTCCAGAATCGCGCGCTCCATCGCCTCGCGCTCATAGACGTACTCGCCGCGCACATAAATGTAGCACGCGTGCGCCTGCATCGCGAACGAGGCGATGAGACAACCCTCGATCAGCAGATGCGGATCGTGGCGCATCATGTCGCGGTCCTTGCACGTGCCCGGCTCGGACTCGTCGGCGTTGACGACGAGATAGTGCGGCCGATCCTTCACCTCCTTCGGCATAAAGGACCACTTCAAGCCGGTCGGAAAACCCGCGCCGCCGCGCCCGCGCAAACCGCTCTCTTTGACATTGGCGATGATCCAGTCACGGCCGGCCGAGATCATGTCAGCCGTGCCGTTCCACGCGCCACGCTTCTTGGCGCTCTCCAGATCGGCGCCGTGTTTGCCGTAGAGGTTCAGGAAGATGCGATCTTTATCCGCGAGCATTTCTATTCCTCAAACCTTCGGCGCCAGATGCATGAAGACGCGCAAACCGAACCACAACGCGCCAATCGCCGGCGCAACCACACGCATATCCGTCACAGGCATATGCTGCACAACCGCCATGTATGCCGCCGCGGCGCCGCAGACGATCGCGAGCACGGCAAACAAGAAAAGCTTCCCGCCCTTGCCGCTCAGCGGCTTCAACGGCGCGAGTGACGAACGCGACGGACGGCGTTGGTACATCGGAGGCGGTGTGGACTCGCTCATGACCGCGTGAACGCCCCCGCCTGCGCCATCAACAGCAGAATAATCGCCGAGCCAACCAATGCGGCGCCGATCAGCCAGGCAATCTGCCCGGTCCCCCAAAATATCGCGGCGCCAATGGCGAGCAGAACGCCTTCGGCAATGGCCCCTTTAACGATAGCGGCCGCGAGCGCGGGTTTGCCTTGCTGATCAGCCATTAGACCTTCTCCGGCAGCCCCGGAATTTTGACCGGCTTGCCAAGTGAGCCGTCGAACAATGACGGATCGCTCAGCGTCTTTTGTTCACCTTCCGGCGCCGACGTCTGACGTCCAATCGCCGAGCCCTGTCCGATGGCCTCGCCCCGCGCGAGTTTGTCCATCAGCGCCTCAAGCGCCGCCGGCGTCAGATCTTCGTGGTAGTAATCGTGGATCGCCACGATCGGCGCGTTCACGCAGGCGCCCATGCATTCCATCTCTTCCCACGAGAAGAGGCCATCATCGGTGACGTGATGCGCGGGCCCGATGCGGCGTTTGCAAACGGTCTTGAGTTCTTCGGAGCCACGCAGCATGCACGGCGTCGTGCCGCACACCTGCAGGTGATGTTTCCCGACCGGCTGCAGGTGGAACATCGTGTAGAACGTCGCGACTTCCAGCACGCGGATCGTCGGCATCTCCAGCAGGTCCGCGATCGCCCGGATCGCAGGCTCGCTGACCCAGCCTTCCTGCTTCTGCACCAGCCAAAGCGCCGGGATCACCGCCGATTGCTTGCGCTCGGGCGGATATTTCGCCATCCACCAACGCACCTGCTCCATCGTCTCTTTCGAAAACGCGAAGCTATCGGGTTGCTCTGCGGCAAGGCGGCGGACGCTCATGGGTAGCTACTCACTGAATGAAATCGACGCGGACGATCTGATCGCCCTTAACGGTGTAAATAACGACAGCTTCGAAGAACGGTCCCTCAGGCGAACGCTCGCCCTTCTCATGATCGATCACGACTTCGCCATGCGCGATACGGCTGACCGACCAGGCGCGGTTCTTCGGATAGTCGGCCCAGCTTTTTGAATAGCGCGCACGGATCGCATCTTTGCCCACCTGCAGCGGCTCGCCGCCATAGAGGGCGATGATGCAATCATCCGCATAAGTCGCGCAGAACGCCTCGATGTCATGGGCGTTGTAGGCGTCGAACTGACGCTGGACGACGTCGACGGCGCTCATGGCCGCCCGCCCATGCGCTCAAGCGCAAGTTCAAGCCGCGTGCGCGCGAGATCGCGCAGCAATGGTCCGGTCACCGGCAGGAAGCGCAAGATCACGACGACCAGCACGCCCGCCGCCACCGCCAGAAACACGTCGAACATCGGCCAGACCGGCGCCCCGAGCAGATAGATCAGCACGAACGGGATCGGGATCATGAAGCCGGCGGCCTGGATCGCGAGCGCGGTCAAATAGCGGCCCTTGCCGCCCGGATAGCGCTCGCGCACTTTCGGGCGCAGCACATAGCTCGCGGTCACCGCAAGCACGATGGCGATGAGCACCCAAACGCCCATCTGCGCCAGCAACGATTGCGCGGAGATGACGTTCATGCCGCCGCCTTCCGCTCTTCGATCGCATCCAGCTTCGCCAGCGCCTTGTTCGCATCGTCACGCGCTTTCAGTAGCGACGCACGGCGATAGGCGCGAAGGTAGGTCGACAGCACCGGCGTCTTCAAGAGCGCGCCGCGTCGGATAACGATCAGCATGCCAAGCGCCGGCAGGAATGAGAGCGACGACATCATCGGCGACAAGCCGGGGTCGAAGCCTCGTACGTCCATATAGCCCATGCGCAAGGGCACGATCACAAAGCCGATAAGCAGCCCAACCGCCAAACCTTGAATGGCGGCGCCGATACGGACCCGCGTGGGATGGTGCTCAACGTGCTCGGCTTTGAATGCGAAAAACGAGTGGCAGACAAAGGCAGTCATGATCACGAGAGCGACAAGGCCCTCGATCCAAAGCATGAGCGGGGCATGCTCGGGGTTCACCGATCGATTTCCCCGAACACGATGTCGAGCGAGCCCAGCACGGCCGAAACGTCTGCCAGCATGTGGCCCTTGCAGAGATAATCCATCGCCGCGAGGTGCGGAAAACCAGGCGCTCGAATCTTCACGCGGTACGGCTTGTTGGTGCCGTCGGCGATGAGATAGACGCCAAACTCGCCCTTCGGCGCTTCAACCGCGGCGTAGGCTTCGCCGGCAGGCACGTGAAAGCCTTCGGTATAGAGCTTGAAGTGATGGATGAGCGCTTCCATCGATTGCTTCATCTCGGCGCGGCGCGGCGGCGCATATTTTGATTTCTCCGGCATCACCGGGCCAGGCGTCTGCTTCAACAGCTTCACGCATTGCTGCATGATCTTCGTCGACTCGTACATTTCCTCGACGCGGCACAGATAGCGGTCATAGCAATCGCCGTTCTTGCCGAGCGGAATCTTGAAATCGAGTTCGCTGTAGATTTCGTAAGGCTGCGAGCGGCGCAGGTCCCAGGCCATGCCCGACCCGCGCACCATCACGCCCGAGAAACCCCACTTCAACGCATCCTCGCGCGTGACCACGCCGATATCGACATTGCGCTGCTTGAAGATGCGATTGCCGGTGAGCAGCGTTTCGATATCCCGCACCTTTTGCGGAAATTGCTCGCACCACTCGCCAATATCGTCGATCAATTGCGGCGTCAGGTCCTGGTGGACGCCGCCGGGACGAACGTAGTTCGCATGCATGCGTGACCCAGAAGCGCGCTCATAGAACACCATCAGCTTTTCGCGCTCTTCAAAACCCCAGAGCGGCGGCGTCAATGCGCCAACATCGAGGGCCTGCGTGGTGATGTTCAGCAGATGGTTCAGGATGCGGCCGATTTCCGAATAGAGCACCCGGATGATCTGCGCCCGGCGCGGCACATCGATGCCTGCGAGCTTTTCGATCGCCAGGCAAAACGCGTGCTCCTGGTTCATCGGCGCGACATAGTCGAGCCGATCGAAATACGGGATTGCCTGCAGATAGGTTTTGTACTCGATCAGCTTCTCGGTGCCGCGATGCAGCAGACCAATGTGCGGATCGACTCGTTCGACGACTTCGCCATCGAGTTCAAGCACGAGACGCAGCACGCCGTGCGCCGCCGGGTGCTGCGGGCCGAAATTGATCGTGAAGGTGCGCTTCTCTTCTGCGGGCGCGTTGGAGAGATCGTCAGCCATGAGCAGCACCTGAAATGTCGTGACCACAACCGAGCAGATGCCCATCCAAGTCGCGGACTTGGAACTCGCGCATCTGATACGGCTGGTCGTCGGGCGGGCAGATAATGTCTGCGCCCTTTGATTGGAATTCGGCGTGGAGCGCGTCCGCGTCGGTCGTATCGATGTAGAGGCTAAAGCGGCCGTCGTAGCTGCCGTTCGAACGGAACGTGTCGCCCGCTTCGACTTGGTTCAGCATGATCGAAACGCCGTCACGGCGCGCGATCGCGAACATCGGCGGCTCACCCCAGAAGCGGTCAACCGCAAAGCCCAATTTATCCGTGTAATACGCAGCCGCCCTCACCACGTCTTTGACGAGGAGAACGGGCGTCGCGTCACGGATTTGGGCCGCACTCACTGCAACTCTCCGCGCGCACGTAGGTCACGTTTCTCGTCGGCCTTGCGGATGCGATCCATCACAACGAGCATCAACATGAAGGCCGACACGCCGCCGATCACGATAAGAAGGACGAGCGCCTGCATATCCACCGCCGCCCACGTGATAGTATCTTTGAAATACAGAGCGCCCGCACCAAGCGGCGCACAGAGGCCGGCGCCGAAAAGGAGCGCACCTCGCACAGGCGCCGCATTGTCGCGAGGTACTGGCAGAGAAACGAAAGAGAGAAGCGTGCTCACGCTCATGGCGCCTATCATGCACCAAAAACCCAAAGCAGCGTCCTCCGCCATCAGTCCGCCTGACAGAAGGATCGCACCTAATGTGGCGCCATTGGCGAACATCAGCGCGCCGCGGAGGAGTTCCACGCGCTTCACGGCTTCTGGTCGCGTCCCTTTTCGTCGCCCGGCAAGGTCATGCCTTCCCATGGGCTGAGGAAGTCGAAGTTGCGGAAGGCTTGGGTGAGTTTCACCGGCTCATAAATCACGCGCTGTTGCTCGGCGTCGTAGCGAACCTCAACGTGGCCGCTCAGCGGAAAGTCCTTGCGCAGCGGATAGCCCTGAAAGCCGTAGTCCGTCAGCAAGCGTCGCAGGTCCGGGTGGTTCGCGAACAAGATGCCGTACATGTCGAACGCTTCGCGCTCGAACCAGTCCGCGCACGGATAGATCGCCGCGATGCTCGGCACTGGCGTGTCTTCGTTCGTCTCCACCTTGATGCGGATGCGCTGGTTCAGATGCATCGACAGCAAATGATAGACCACGTCGAAGCGGTTGGTCCGTTCCGGATAGTCCACGCCGCAAATGTCAATCAAAGTCGTGAAGCGTCCGCGCGGGTCATCGCGCAGGAACGTAATCACCGCCACGATCTGCTCGGCCCGCGCCGTGATCGTGAGTTCGCCGAACGCAACGCTCACATCTTCGATCGCGCTCGTCATCGACGATTTGATATGCGCGCCAAGGTCTTCGAGGGACTGGCTCATCGAATGATGTTCCCTTCGCGCCGGATTTTGCGCTGCAGCTGCAGGATGCCATATACGAGCGCCTCCGCGGTCGGCGGGCATCCCGGCACGTACACGTCAACCGGCACAACCCGATCGCAGCCGCGCACGACGGCGTAGCTATAATGATAATAGCCGCCGCCATTCGCGCATGATCCCATCGAGATCACGTAACGCGGGTTCGGCATCTGGTCGTAAACCTTGCGGAGCGCCGGGGCCATTTTGTTGGTCAACGTGCCGGCGACGATCATGACGTCCGACTGGCGCGGCGAGGCACGCGGCGCGAAGCCAAAACGCTCGACGTCATAACGCGGCATCGACGCCTGCATCATCTCGACCGCGCAGCACGCAAGCCCGAACGTCATCCACATCAGCGAACCGGTGCGCGCCCAGGTGACGAGATCATCGGCGGCAGCGACCAGAAAGCCTTTGTCCGCAAGCTGGTTCGACAACCCGGTGTAAAACGGATCATCTTCTTTGACGGGATATCCGCCGTCGACTCCGGCGCGCGCTGCGCTGCCTGCTGGAACGATGGTGCTCATGAGCTCATTCCCACTCCAGCGCGCCTTTTTTCCATTCGTAGATGAAGCCCACGGTCAAAATTCCGAGAAACGCCATCATCGACCAGAACGCGAACTGGCCAACCTCCGCCGGCATGTCGCCAAGCGTGACCGCCCACGGAAACAGGAACGCGACTTCGAGGTCGAAAATGATGAAGAGGATCGACACCAGATAGAAGCGCACGTCGAACTTCATGCGCGCGTCATCGAAGGCGTTGAAGCCGCACTCGTAGGCCGAAACCTTCTCTTTGTCCGGCGACTTCGGCGCGATCACCCACGCGGCGATCAGGAAACCGGCGCCAAGCACGATGGCGACGCCCAAAAAGATGATAATCGGCGCGTAATTCAGGAGATCGAGGCCCATGCGCTCCACCTAAGCCGCATCGGGCCGCGCCGCCAGAAGATCAGGCGCCGCAGCCGCGAAATCGGCGCGGAAGCTAAGCGGCGTCGCCTATCGACGCAACCGCTCCTACTTGCGAGCCAATCGCAGCTGCAAGCGGTTGACGGACGGCGCTTCCTCTCGGAAGACGGCCCGCATTTTCCGGGGTCCCGAGCACCCCAAGGACTCTTTGATGAGCGACGACTTCCTTCGGTGGCTCTACGACAACGCGCCCGTTGCGCGGTCGGAATTTCGGAGCCTCATCCGCTCGTCCGTCGGGACCCGTCAGGTCACCTATCGGGACCTCAAGTGGATATGCCACCCGAAGGACAATTCGGTGGAGCGCTCGCTTTGGCTAAAGCAGGCGACCGAGGAAGAAGCCGAGGTGGATTGGCTCATCGGCCGCCTGCGCCCAGGGCAGGTGCTTTGTGACATTGGCGCCAATTGCGGCGTCTATGCGCTGACAACACGCGCCGCCTCCAAAGCGCGTGTAATCGCAATCGAACCCAATCCGACGATGCGGCAACGCCTTGCCGCCAACGTGGCGCTGAACCAGCTCGATGGGATTTCGGTCGTCGCCGCGGCCGTGGGCGACGAACCGGGGCGGCTGAAACTCGCCATGGGCTCACGCTGGGATTTCGGCCAGGCCTCCCTCATTGATCGGCCAAACAGCAAGGGTATCGAAGTCGATGTGCGCCCGCTCGCGGACATTCTGCGCGAGCAAGGGCTGGCGCGCGTCGACGCCATCAAGATCGACGTCGAAGGCTTCGAAGACAAAGCTCTCGGCGGCTATCTGCGCGATGCCGCCGAAGCCGACTTACCCTCGTCCCTTGTGATCGAGCATCTGCACGACAAGATTTGGTCGATCGACTTACACGCGCTGGCGTTATCGCGTGGCTACACGCTCGCGGAAAAGACGACGAACAACTTCCTGTTCACACGCTAGGCTTTGCCAAAGCCGCCAACCAACGGCCCGAACGCGCGAGAAAACCCGGTCGCGCCTTCTTGCCGATCAGCGCGGCGATGACGCTGACGCATTCGCTGGCGGCCCACGCCACAACGCCGACCTGCCCGATATTCCACCCGTGCCGGCGTCCAAGTTTGCGCTTGCGCCGCAACTCTACCTGCCGCGCCCTATCCTCACGCACACGCGTTTGCCCGAGCGCATCGATCGTCGAAGTTTCCAACGAATTTCCGCGGATTGGCTCCGGCGCCACGCCGTACAAATTCAGATTGAAGCGCCAAAGCTGGCGATTGTCCTGATCAATCGGCGCGTCCCGAATGTCGCTGCGATCCGTGAATTTCTTCGCGCCGGCTTGGCTGACCAGGATCGCGCCATTCGAGCCCGAAGAAATCGAATACCGCACCAACGCGTACGGCGGCATGAGTTCGGCAATCGTGAAGTAGGCGCGCTTCGCCGGGCTCGACAGCCGGATCAAATCCCAATCGGCGGGCGCGGCCTGGAGGATCTGATCCATCAAAGCGCGGAAGTTCTCGGGGACTTTTACATCGTCCTCGAGCACGAGCGCGGGCGACGCAATGCGGCCGTCGGCGATAGCTTCGTACACGGCCAAATGGCTGGCGTAGCAACCCAGTTCGCCGTTCGACAAAAACCCCGTACCGTCTTCTTCCGGTGCAAAGTAGCCGCGCAGGTCGCTCGGCATCGCAGCGCCCAAAATGGCCGCGAAGCGCTCAAACGTGACTCCCTCGCGCTCGAGCTGTTGGCGCATGTAGTCGAGGCGATCGGGATCACGGTCCAAATTTATGACGACCGTCGAGAACACATTGCACTCCTGCCTACGGCTCACGAAAAGACGTGGAGAAGCGCGTCTGAACCCATCAGAGACGGGATCAGGGCGATGGCGCGAGTGACGGGGCTCGAACCCGCGACCTCCGGCGTGACAGGCCGGCGCTCTAACCGACTGAGCTACACCCCCAAGCCCCGGACTGCGCCGTGCTGGGCGGGCATGATCTACCGCGCCCCCGCCCCCGGTGTCAAGCCACGCTCCGACAA
>JAEUMT010000002.1 GCA_016791365.1 Hyphomonadaceae bacterium
GCAGGCCCGCGCAGCGGCCTCTGGCGTCTGGCGCAAGCGGACGAAAATTTCGGCGCGCCGTACTGGGCGCAATATTGGGGCGGCGGCCTCGCGCTCGCGCGCCATGTGCTCGATCGCCCCGCTATTGTCGCGGGGCGCTGCGTCATCGATCTCGGCTGCGGCTCTGGTCTTGTCGCCATCGCTGCCGCCAAAGCCGGCGCGCGCAGCGTCACCGCGATCGACATCGATCCTTACGCAATCACCGCAACCGAGCTCAACGCCGCCGCAAACGACGTCACCATCGCGGCCATCTGCGCGGACATTCTCTCCGGCGATCCGCCAGCCGCCGATCTCATTCTCGCCGGCGATCTCTTCTACGACCCCGACCTCGCCGGCCGCGTCATCGCATTCTTCGATCGCTGCCTGACAGCGGGCGTCGAAATACTCGTCGGCGATCCCGGGCGCGCGCCACTGCCGTTAGATCGTCTCGATCCGGTCGCCGAATATCCCGGTTTCGACTTCGGGGATGCGGCAGGCTCGGCCCGCATGAACGCCGTCTTTCGCTTCGTGGCCGCACACTAGGGCAGGCGGCGACGTCAAAGCAGCCCCGCACGCGCCCTCAAAACCCGAAGTTGACGGCCCGTCGCGGCTCCCTTAAACCCCGCGCTCTTCTACCCCCGTGCCCGGATGGCGGAATTGGTAGACGCACCAGCTTCAGGTGCTGGCGCTCGCAAGGGCGTGGAGGTTCGAGTCCTCTTCCGGGCACCATCTCCCACTCAGCCAGGCGCGGCGACGAAGGCGAACACGGCGTTCTTTTTGTCCGGCGCGGCGGACAAACCGCCAAAGTCGACGCCGGGATATTCCGCCAACAAGCGCAGACGTGCACGCGGCAGCGCAGCGCGCCCCGGATCGCCCACCAGCACGTCGATACCGGCGGTGAGGCATCGGTCAAGAGACGCCGTGACCCGCTCCGCCAAATCCTGGTCGTAGAAAAGATCGCCGACAAGGATGATATCCGCTTCCGGTGGCTGATCGTCGAGGACGTCCCGCTGAAGCGAGGTCAGTGAAACGCCGTTCAACGCGGCGTTCAGTTGCGTGACCGCGACCGCATAGCGATCAATGTCAATCGCCGTGACCGCACGCGCGCCGGCGAGCATAGCGGCGATCCCGACAATCCCGTTGCCACAACCCAGATCAATGACGCGGCGATCGGCGACGACCGCGGGATGATCGAGCACATGTCGCGCCAGCGCGACGCCCCCGCCCCACCAATGGGCCCAGTACGGGGCTTCAAACGCGTCATCGGCTTGCGCCAGACGCCAAAGGCCGCTTGTCGGGCTTGCTTTATGAAGCCGTATCCCGGGCACGGATGGAACCGCCAGCACCGGCAAATTCGCTTTGATGAAGGCAAGGATTTGAGCGTCCATTGCGCACAACTTATGCGGCGGCGCACCGCATCGTCGCGGAAAATTCGCCCGTCAGCCGGCGCGCCCTTTGGGCGCGGGAAGAGGCGTGCTAGCCGAAGGGGCATGCGCGGCTGTAGTCCCAGCGGCGCGCACGCCAAGCGGGAGACAGCATGGACTGCCAGGCGGCGAACGAAGACATCGTCATCGTTGCGCCGCGCTTGCCGGAAGCGGCGGGCGAAGCCGCCTACTCCGCATACGAAATCGATCCGCTCGTGATTGAGACGGCGACGCGGCTGGATGAAGCGCTGCGCACGGCGCCAGGTGTTTCGACATTTCGCCGCAACGATAGCGCGGCGGCTAATCCGACAATTCAGGGGCTGTCTATTCGCGCATCGGCGCCATCAGGCGCGGGGCGCGCGTTGGTGACATTGGATGGTCAGCCTCTGAACGATCCGTTTGGCGGCTGGGTGATTTGGGGCGCTGTGCCGCCGGAGACCGTCGCGAGCGCGACCGTACTGCGCGGCGCGGGCGCGGGGCCATACGGCGCGGGCGCGCTGACGGGCACGGTGCAACTCAATGAACGGCGCGGACAAGGCGCGGCGCTTTCGCTCGAAGGCGGTGAGCGTGTGCGCTCCCGCGCGGTTGGCGTTGGCGAAGCGCGCAGCGATGCCTGGTCGCTCATGCTGGCGGCGAGCGCCCAGCAGGACGATGGCTGGATACCAGTGCGCGCCGGACGCGGCGCCGCGGATACGAAAGCTTGGTCGGAGTCCGTCGCCGGCGTGGCGCGGTTTGAATGGCGCGATGGGGAACGCGTGTTCGCGGCGCGGCTAGGCGGGTATTCGGAAAGCCGTGGCGCAGGGCTCGTCGGCGCGGAATCAGTTTCCGATGGTGCAAGCTTAAGCGTGACGCTCGCGGCGCCGGCGGGCGATGTCGCGTGGCGCGTCCAGGCGTGGGCCATGAGCTCTGATCTCTACAACACGTCGGTGGCGACAGCGCCGGATCGCAGCACGACAACGCCGGCGAATGAACAATACGCAACGCCGGCTTTTGGCTGGGGCGGCAACGCGGCAGTGCGTTGGACGGGCGATGCGTACGGCATCGAAGCCGGCGCGGATCTGCGCACAGCGGACGGCGAAACGCGCGAACGATTTTCATTCACCGGCGGCCAATTCACGCGCAACCGCATCGCCGGTGGGCGAACGCTGACGGCGGGCGCCTATGTTGAAGGTTGGCGCGACATTGGCGATTGGCTCGTCACCGGCGGCGCGCGCGTCGATCAATATCGGGCCTGGGATGGCGCCCGTGTTGAGCGACTGATCGCGACGGGCGCGCCGGTGTTGCAGGTTACGCCGGAAGATACCGAGACGGTTGCGCCGACCGCGCGGGTTGGCGTGTGGCGCGCATTTGGCGAACTCAATGTGCGCGGCGCGGCATACGCAGGCTTTCGCCCCCCGACGCTGAACGAGCTTCACCGCCCCTTCCGCGTCGGCAATGATGTCACGGAAGCGAACGCGGCGTTGCAGCCGGAGCGGATTGTTGGCTTCGACGTTGGTATTGGCGGCGCGCACGCGAACTGGTCCTGGGAAGCGGGCGTGTTCGCGACGCGGCTTGAGGATGCAATCGTCAATGTCACGCTCGGCGCGGGGCCAGGCACGTTTCCGCCGGGCGTGTTCGTGCCGGCTGGCGGCGCCTATCGCCAACGTCAGAACGCCGGCGCGATCGACGCGGCGGGCATCGAGGCCGAGGCGCGCGGCGATTGGAGCGGGCGCGTCCGCTGGCGCGTTGCGCTGAACTACACAAAGGCGGAGTTCGACAATGGGCCGTTGGCGGGATTGCGGCCGGCGCAATCACCGGAATGGAGCGTGAGCGCCGGCGCGGATTGGCGGCCGTTCGACACCACGACGCTTTCGGCGGCGCTCATCTATGAGAGCGCGCGATTTGAAGATGACCTCAACGCACGTGAGCTCGATCCGGCGGCGGTTCTGGACTTGCGCGCCGAGCAGCGTTTGCGCGCGGGCGTCTCGGTCTATGCGGCGCTGGACAATGCGCTGGACGCTGACGTTGAAACCGCCGAGAGCGGCGATGGGATCGAGAGTTTCGGCCCGCCGCGCGCGTTTCGCGTCGGCTTGCTGCTGCGGCGCTAGCGTCGCACTGGCGCGGCCGAAAGAATTGCACTAAGCCCGCGCTCCATGACACGGAAACTCTCTCTCACCGTCGATGGCAAGAACGTCGCGGTCTATCTGCACAAGGGCGATCTGCCCGATAGCGTCAGCTTCAATGGGCCGGTCGCGGTCGATAGCGAGACCATGGGCTTGTCGCTCATTCGCGATCCGCTCTGCCTAGTGCAAATCTCTGACGGCGGCCCCGAGGCGCACCTCGTTCAGCTCGATCGAGCGACCTATGATGCGCCGAACTTGAAGCGCGTGCTGACCGATCCGCAGCGCCTCAAGCTCTTCCACTTTGGGCGCTTCGACATCGCCATGTTCATGCGCGATCTGTCGATCGTCACGACGCCGCTCTATTGCACCAAGATCGCTTCGAAGCTGGTGCGCACCTACACTGACCGTCACGGCCTGAAAGACCTCACCAAGGAAGTGCTCGGACGCGACATTTCCAAGGATCAGCAATCAAGCGATTGGGGCGCACCGGAGCTTTCGGATGCGCAGCTCGCCTATGCGGCGTCTGATGTGTTGCATCTCCACGCGCTAAAGGAGCGGCTCGACGCGATGCTGGCGCGCGAGGGCCGCACCGAAATTGCGCAATCGTGCTTCGATTTTCTGCCGACGCGCGCCGCGCTCGACCTTGCCGGCTGGGAAGAGACAGACATCTTCGCGCACGCATGAGCCCCGATCCGGCAGAAGTGCGGCGGCGATTTAAGGCGGTGGCGCGGTGCTATCCGCTTTGGCGTTTCATCATTGATCTCTTCTTCGATATCAATTCGTGGCGCATGATTGGCGCCGACGTCACGACGCTGATGATCGAAAGCAAGAGTGCGGGCCGGGCCGCGGGCGCGATGGTTGGCGCCTCGCCAGAGACGCTTGAAGCCTTAGCGTCGATCGCCAAGGTGAACGAGCAACGCTCCAGCGATATCTTCCGCGCGGTATTTTTGGGTTACGTCTCGGCCCCGGTCGCGCTGGCGGCCATGCTCTCGGACGCGGCGCCGGACTTTCTCAGCGCCTTCGCCAGCGCCTATGCGAGCGTGATGGTGGCGCTGCTGATCGGCGCGCTGCTCTTCCCGGCCACCTATTTTTGCGGCAACTGGCGCGCCAAGCAGATCGTATGGGCGATCGAGCTTTTCCGCGCGGGCGCGCTCACGCCGCTGGCAAAGTAGCGCGGCGGCGCTAACATCGGCGCATGAGCAAGATCAATCTGGCCGAGAAGCTTTCACAGTTCGAAGGTCATTGGCAGCCGCGTGTCGTTGGCGCATTCAACGGACACGATCTCATGGTGGTGAAGTTTCAGGGACAGTTTCCTTGGCACTCACATGCCGACACGGACGATTTCTTCCTCGTGCTCAAGGGCGAGATGATCATGCGGCTGCGCGATGGCGATGTACGCGTTGGAGCGGGCGAGGTATTTGTTGTCCCGCAAGGCATCGAGCATGCGCCTTTCGCTGAAGAAGAAACACACGTGCTGCTGATCGAGCCGAAAGGCACCCCGAACACCGGCGATCCGGCAACCGCCGCACCGCGACGGGAGATCTGAGCTTGAGCACCGAGACGTTCACGCCGCTGCCGGAGATGATCCGCGCACTCGCGAAATCGGCGCCGGAGAAGATCGCGCTCATCCAAGATGAGCGGCAGCTGAGTTACGGCGACCTGGACGAAATGATGGACCGCGTTGCCGCGGCGCTGCAGCGTGAGGGCATCAAACCGGCTGAGAGCGTCGCGATCTGCGCCGGCACATCGATCGAATATGCGTGCGCATTCCTTGGCGCGCTGCGCGCGGGCATAGCGGTGGCGCCGATCGCGCCCTCCTCCACCGCCGAGAGCATTGTCGAGATGGTCGCCGATTGCGGCGCGAAGGTCTTTTTTCTCGACAGAAGCGTAGGCGATGCATTGGCCGGACGGCTTAGCGCCGTGAAAGCGACGCTCGTCGGTCTGGACGATGGCGCGCCCGGCGTACCGCATGATCAGTTCATCGCGCCCACGGGGGCGACGCCGGCGCCGGTGACGATCACCGAGGCCATGCCATTCAACATCATCTACTCGTCGGGCACGACCGGCACGCCAAAAGGCATTGTGCAGAGTTTCGGCATGCGCTTTGGTCATGTCGCGCGCGCGGTGACGATGGGATACGGGCCAGAAGCGGTCACTCTGCTGTCGACGCCGCTCTATTCCAACACGACCCTGGTGAGCTTCTTCCCAACGCTTGGCCTTAGCGGCACGGTTGTGCTGATGAAGAAGTTCGACGCCGCGCACTACCTGGAGCTGGCGCAGAAACATCGCGCCACCCACACGATGCTGGTGCCGGTTCAATACTCCCGGCTGATGGCGCGCGCGGATTTTGACTCGTACGATCTCTCCAGCTTCGTGATGAAGTTCTGCACCTCGGCGCCCTTTTCCGCGGCTTTGAAAGCGGATGTGCTGAAACGCTGGCCTGGCGGGCTGGTCGAATATTTCGGCATGACCGAAGGCGGCGGCACCTGCGTGCTGGTCGCGCATGTCTATCCTGACAAACTGCACACGGTGGGCACGCCAGCGCCAGGGCACGATATCCGTGTGATCGATGAAGATGGACGCGAGCTGCCGCGCGGCGAGATCGGCGAGTTGGTGGGGCGCTCCGAACTGGTGATGAGCGGCTATCACAATCGCAAAGACCAAACCGCCGCAGCGACCTGGACTTCGCCGGACGGCCTGGCGTTCATTCGCACCGGCGATGTGGGCCGCTTCGACGCCGACGGGTTCGTCGAACTCATGGACCGCAAGAAGGACATGATCATCTCCGGCGGCTTCAACATCTATCCGAGCGATCTGGAAGCCGTGCTGCGCCAGCATCCGGATGTCGCCGACGTCGCCGTCGTCGGCGTGCCGAGCGCCGATTGGGGGGAGACGCCTGTGGCGTTCGTGGTGTCGCGCGGCTCGGATGGCGAAACGCTGCGCGCGTTCGCGAACGAACGCGTCGGCAAGACCCAGCGCATCAGCGACGTGCGGCTCATTGAAGAACTCCCCCGCAGCCACATCGGCAAGATCTTAAAGCGCGAGCTGCGGGACGCTTATCAGCGCTAATATGGAGCTCGGGCGTCCTCGCCCGCATCCTTTTGTTGAAGAAAGCCGCGGGCGAGGACGCCCGCGCTCCATATTAGGCCTTCGCCACCTGCTGATCGATGCGACCGAAGATCGAGTGCTTCTTCGCATCGAACATCTCGATCTCGACACGGTCGCCGTACTTGAGAAACGGCGTCGACGGCTTTCCGGATTGGATCGTCTCGATCATCCGCTGCTCAGCGATGCACGAATACCCCAGACCGCCTTCGTTGATGGGTTTGCCTGGGCCGCCGTCCGCACCGCGATTGGAGACGGTGCCCGAGCCAATGATCGTGCCGGCCGCGAGTTCACGGGTCTTCGCGGCGTGCGCAATAAGTTGGCCGAAATCGAACGTCATATCTTCGCCCGCGTTCGCGGCGCCGAAGAACTTGCCGTTCAAGCTAACGTGCATCGGAAGGTGCAGCTTGCCGTCCTTCCAGGCGTCGCCAAGCGCGTCAGGCGTGACGGCGACAGGCGAGAAAGCGGATGACGGCTTCGATTGGAAGAAGCCGAAACCCTTATCAAGCTCGCCTGGAATGAGATTTCGCAGACTGACATCGTTGACGAGCATCACGAGGCGGATGCGCTTCTTCGCGTCGGCGGCGCTGATGCCAGCTTCGCAATCATCGACCACGACGGCGACTTCCGCTTCGAAATCGCAACCCCAGGCTTCGTCTTTCAACGGGATCGCATCGCGCGGACCGAGGAACACATCGCTGCCGCCTTGGTACATCAGCGGATCAGTCCAGAACGTCTCGGGCATTTTGGCGCCGCGCGCTTGGCGCACGAGTGCGACGTGGTTCACGTAAGCCGAACCGTCCGCCCATTGATATGCACGCGGCAGCGGTGATGCGGCTTCGCGCTCGTGGAAGCGTTCGCGCAGGATCGTTCCGTTGTTCACCCCCTCCGCGACAGCGCGCAGACGTGGCTCCGCGTGCTCCCAATCATCAAGCGCGGCTTGCAGTGTCGGCACTTCCGGGCCGGAGTGCGCGTACCAGGCGAGGTCATCGGACACGACAACAAGACGGCCGTCGCGGCCGTGACGCAAAGAGGCGAGCTTCATTGTTTCACTGCGTCCTTTTGATTTTCGGGAGCCGCTTTGATGAAGGCGGGATGCGCGCGGGCGCGCTCGTCCCACGCAGCGAGGCGCGGAAATGGCGTAAGATCAGTCTTGAAGCGCCGCGCATTGGCCATTTGCGGAACAAGCATCACATCCGCGAGCGTCGGTTCGTCACCAAACACGTAGGCTGTGTCAGGATGCTTGGCGACTTGATGCTCAAGCGCGTTGAAGCCGAGCTTGATCCAATGGCGATACCATTCGCCGACATGCTCTTCACTGGCGCCGAACTCGAGCTTGATGCGCGTCAGCACACTGGTGTTGTTGAGCGGGTGGATGTCGGTGGCGATCGTCGTCGCGAACGAGCGCACTTGCGCGCCGAGCCACGGATCGGCCGGCATCAGGCGCGGGTTTGGGTACATTTGATCGAGCCAAACCAGGATCGACAACGATTGGGTGATCACGCCTTGCTCGGTCTCCAACGCGGGCACACGCATTTGCGGGTTCTTCGAGCGATACGGCTCGCGCATCTGCTCATCCGTGCCCGGCATGATGTTGATCGGGACGCTCTCGTAGGCGACGCCCTTGAGGTTCAGGCCAATGCGGACGCGATAAGCGGCGGAGGATCGCCAATAATCGTAGAGCTTCAGCATGCGATTGGCTCACGTTCGTAAAGACCCAGACCGTAAGCCAGCGCTGCCGGCTCTACAATCTCTGACGAACTCTCGGGAATGGCGCGCGCCCAAACGGTGGACATGGCCCACTCCTCCAGGAGAGCGTTCACTCCCCGATCCGCGATTTCGCGGCGGCGTGCGCAGCGCGCGCCTTCTCGTGGAGCCAGGCGGCGTGCTTAGGCGCCTTCTTGGTGCGGCTCCATTCGTCCAGCATCATCGGTGCGACGCGTTTCAGTTCCGCCAATTCATCGGCGGTGCCGGTGTCGGCAGTGAGTTCGAGGCGGTGACCGTTCGGGTCAAAGAAGTAGATTGATTTGAAGATGCCGTGGTCCGTCGGGCCGAGGACATCAAGCCCCTTTGCTTCGGCCCGCGTCTTCGCCGCCTCCAGGTCTTCGAGACTGTTCACCTTGAACGCGATGTGCTGAACCCATTTCGGCGTGTTCTCGTCGCGACCCATGTCCTTCTGGTTCGGCAGTTCGAAAAACGCGAGCACGTTGCCGTTTCCAGCGTCGAGGAAGATGTGCATGTACGGATCGTATTCGCCGGTTGAGGGCACGTAGTCCTCGGCGAACGCCGTTGTGTATTCCATGCCGAAGACATCGGCGTAAAACTCGACCGTCTCTTTCGCGTCCTTGCAACGATAGGCGACGTGATGGATGCCGTTGGTTATGGGCATGACGTGCTCTCCCGGCGCAGCGGGAGATCGCTGCGCGCCTCTAATCGGTTGAAACGTCCTTGGTGCGCGTCTTGCCGACGCCCATCGCGATGCCCAGCCCCAGCAGCACCAGCGATCCGACCACGATCCATTGCGTGGCGATGCCCAGCAGCACCGCACCGTAAATCAGGCCAGCGAGAAGAATGAGAAAACCGATTGCGTAAATGACGAATGTTGACATGGCGAGTTCCCGTGAGACCGAAAAGTTCCGGCCTATCAACGGGCGGCGACGAGATTTGTGCCGGTGCGGAACCCACCATCATCGCTCGTCCGCGAAGATTTGAACGACGGGGGCGCCGCCGGCGGATTGCGATGCGCGATACATGCCAGGCGTATTCATCGCCCAGGCGACATGACCACGGCCATCAAGGACGATGACGCCGCCATCGCCGGCCTCATTGCTGTTATTCGTCGTCGCGCCGACTTCCGCAATCACAGCGTCGGCGGCCTCTTGGGCGCTCTCTCCGTTGAACTGCATGCGCGCACAAATATCGCGCGCGACCCCGACGCGGATGAAGAATTCACCTGTGCCGGTGGCGCTGACGCCGCAGACGCCGTTTTGCGCATAGGTTCCCGCACCGATGATGGGCGCATCGCCGACACGGCCCCAGCGTTTGCCGGTGGTGCCGCCGGTCGATGTGCCGGCGGCGATATCGCCGTGCGTGTCGAACGCGACGACGCCAACGGTGCCGAACTGGTGATCGTCAGGATAGGTCAGCTGCGCACGCGGCGGCGGCGGGGCGTTGGCGGGGCGCGGCGGAATTGGCAGGTTGTTAGCGCGCAAGTTTTGCTCAAGCTGCTGCCAACGCCGTTCAGTGAAAAAGTAGGACGGATCGACCTCTTCGAGATTCTGCGATCGCGCGAACGCTTCGGCGCCCTCGCCAATCAGCATCACATGCCGCGAGCGCTCCATCACCGCGCGCGCGGCGCTTATCGGATGGCGCGTGCGCGTAAGCCCTGCGACCGCTCCGGCGGCGCGGCCGCGGCCATCCATGATCGACGCGTCGAGTTCGTTGCGGCCCTCCGCAGTGAAGACCGCGCCGCGGCCGGCATTGAAGAGCGGGTCGTCTTCCATGTCGCGGATGACCGCTTCGACCGCGTCGAGCGAAGAGCCGCCGCGATCGAGGATGTTGCCGCCCGTCGTCAGCGCCCGCTGCATGGCGGCGCGGTATTGCGCTTCAAGCTCAGGCGTGAGGTTCGCACGCTCAATGACGCCCGCGCCGCCGTGAACAACGATGGACCAGCGCGGGGTGGGCGCTGGCGCCGTGGCGCAGGCGCTCAGCAATGCGAACGCGGCGAGCGCCAATATGGATCGCCGGCGTCTCGCCGGCATGCGCTGGCGTTGGCCGGCGGGACGCCAGCGGTCCATAAACATGCTCATCCAGCCTTCAACACGCCGCGACGGATTTGGTCGAGTTCGATGCTTTCGAAGAGCGCTTTGAAATTGCCTTCGCCAAAGCCTTCATTGCCCTTGCGCTGAATGAACTCGAAAAAGATTGGCCCGATCGCGTCCTTGCCGAAGATTTGCAGCAACAGGCCCTGCCCTTCACTCGGCGCGCCATCCAAGAGAATGCGGCGCTTGCGGAGTTCCTCGACGGGCTCGCCATGACCGGGCAGGCGTTTGTCGATCAGATCGAAATAAGTCTCGATCGTGTCCTGCAACTCAACGCCGCGCGCATGCAGGCGGTCGACAACATCGTAGAGATTGTCCGTGCCGAAGGCCAAGTGCTGGATGCCTTCGCCCTTGTAGCGCTGCAGATATTCCTCGATCTGATCGACCTTGCCTTCCTCGCCCTTCGATTCATTGAGCGGGATGCGGATTTTGCCGTCCGGGCTGGTCATGGCTTTCGAGAACAGGCCGGTGACTTTGCCTTCGATGTCGAAATAGCGGATCTCGCGGAAGTTGAAGATCTTCTCGTAATAATCCGCCCACGTCTTCATGTTGCCGCGGAAGACATTGTGCGTGAGGTGATCGAGATAGGTGAGGCCGATGGCGTTCTTCTTCTCGTCGGCGCCTTCGATCGGTTTGAAGTCGATATCGTAGATCGTCTGCGCGCCGTAGCGGTCGACGAGATAAATGTATGCGCCGCCAATGCCCTTGATGGCCGGGATGTTGAGCTCCATCGGGCCGACCTTGCCTTCGACCGCTTCGGCGCCGCGTTTCACCGCCTCGCGGAGCGCGTGCTGCGCATCCTTCACGCGAAACGCCATGGCGTTGGCCGAGGGGCCGTGCGCGCTGCGGAAATCCGCCGCCTGGCCGCTGGGCTCCATATTGAGAATGAAATTGATGTCGTTCTGCTTGTAGCGGACGACGTTCTTGCTGCGGTGTTTGGAGACAGCAGTAAAGCCGATCTGTTCGAAATACGCGGCAAGCTTTTCTGGTTCGGGCGAGGTGAATTCGACGAACTCAAATCCATCGGTCCCAATCGGATTCTCGAACAGATCGGCCATGGGCGGTTTCCTCTCAAGCTTGCTTTTGCCGGAGATTTAGTTTCATCTGTAACCAATGGCAAGCGCGAAACGGAAACCCGGCCCAACCGAATTGCTGGTTCTGGAGGATTTCCTCCCCTACCGGCTCTCGATCCTGTCGAACCGCGTCAGCCGCGCGATCGCGGCGCGCTATGCGAAGACCTTCGGGCTGAGCATTCCCGAATGGCGGATCATCGCCGTGCTCGGGCGCAGGCCTGGGCTGACGGCCAAGGAAGTCGCCGAAGCGACGGAGATGGACAAGGTCGCGGTCTCGCGCGCGGTGGCCAAGCTCGTGGAGTCGAAGCGTGTTGCGGCACGCGCCGATCGCGAAGATGCGCGCCGGCAAATTCTCTCACTGACGGCGCAAGGCGAAAGCGTGCATGCGCGCATTGCGCCGATTGCGCTGGCGAGCGAGCAACGTTTGCTCGCCGCCCTCGATGCGCGCGAGCGCGCTCAGCTTGATGCGCTGGTCGGCCACTTGCTGGATGCAGCCAAGACGCTCTGAGCCCAAGACGCTCTGAGCTATGTCCGCGGCGCCAAGCGCAGCACGCGGCCATCGTCCTCATCGGTGATGACCCAAAGCGCGCCATCTTCGCTTTCGGCGATGTCGCGGATGCGGCCGATGCCGAGAGCAAAGCGCTCCTCGCCAACGACGCGCTCACCGTCAATATCGAGGCGAACCAGCGCCTGCGAATTTAGCCCGGCTATCAAGATGTCGCCGCGCCATGGAAAGAGTGAGCCGCGATAAAAATCCATATCGCCTGGCGCAATCACCGGATCCCAATAATAGACAGGTTGCTCCATGCCTTCACGCTGCGACGTCTCGTGCTGCGGCGCGCCATTGTAGTCGATGCCGTAGCCAATCACCGGCCAGCCATAATTCAAACCGGCGCGCGGAATGTTGAGTTCGTCACCGCCGCGCGGGCCATGTTCGATGGTCCAAAGCACGCCGGTATCGGGATTGAGATCGGCGCCTTGCACGTTGCGATGACCGTAGGACCAGATTTCCGGGCGCGCATCGGCGCGACCAACGAACGGATTCTCAGCCGGTACGCTGCCGTCAGCGTTGATGCGCACAATCTTGCCGAGCGTGGTTGAGATATCCTGCGCAAGCGCACGCGATTCCGGCCGCTGACGTTCGCCGAGCGTGATGAAAAGCCGACCCTCGCGGTCAAACACCAGGCGCGAGCCGTAATGGCCGCCGGATTCACGCGCCGGCACTTGCCGGAAGATCACTTGCACGGCCTCGACGCGCGTCATGTTCTCACTCAGCCGCCCACGCGCGACACTCGTGCCTCGATTGTCGCCCTCGCGAGGCTCGGCATAACTCCAATAGATCATGCTATCCGTCGCAAAGTTTGGGCTGAGCACAACGTCAAGCAATCCGCCCTGGCCTTGCGTATGCACGGGCGGCAGCCCTGCGATCGGCGCCGAGATGCGCCCGTCGCGTGCAACAATGCGCAAGCTTCCGGCGCGCTCGGTGACCAGCATGCGCCCATCGGGCAGGAACACGATCGCCCATGGATGATTGAGTCCCCTCGCCACCTCCCGCGCGTCGATCGTCACGCCGCTCCGCGCTTCCGGCGCCCGCGTCTGCCCTTCGAACGCTGGGGCAAAGTTCGAATTTGGCGGACCCTGCGCGACTTCGCCGTTCTGTGACTGCTGGCCGCTGCTCGGCGAGCCCGTGCATGCGGCAAAAATCAACGCGGCGGCGAAAATCCAAGAGCGCATTGTGTGTTCCCGTTACCCTTACTGAGCGAAAGAAATGTGTAACCTGCCGTTTGCCTTGCAAGCGCCCTTTTCACTCGCCACCTCACCTTTCCTGGCGTTAACATACAGCTCGCTTGGGGCGGCGGGACGGCAAAGAATTTGGCGGACGTCTTTATCTCCTGTTCGCGGCTCGACCGCGACCGCGTACAGCCCATCGCTGAACGGCTGAGTTCACTCGGCTATTCCGTGTGGTGGGACGCACGTGATGCGCAAGTCAACACCGATGAGATCGAACGCCAGCTCTCCGAAGCGCGCGCAATTGTGACCGTATGGAGCGAAAACGCCCGAAATTCCTCATGGGTGTTGGCGCAATCGGCAACCGCGTTTGACGAAAACAGATTACTGCAGATGCAGATCGACCCCATGCGTCTGCCTGCTCCGTTCGACACACTCAAGGTCGCTGAGGTTCATGGCGGCAAGAGCGAATGGGGCTTGCTCGAAGCGGCGCTTGCCGCCCTTGTGCGCGAGAACCGGCCGCCGGAAGTGATTGATCATCGCGCCGCGAGCGTTGCGCAGTCGAACATCGCCGGCGCCCCGCGCCTTCTGCTCGCTGCCATGGCCGCCACGCTCGTCGCATTTGCTGGCGCGCTTTCGGCCGGTTTCAATGGCGTGATGCCGCCGGATCAACTGCAGCTCGCGCTATTTGGCGTCGCGGCGGTCGGCGGACTGAGCGCGGCGGTAGCGGCGCAACGCTTGTTCGCCATCCGGCGCGCCGGGGGCTGACGCGCATCATGACGAAATCCCTGCTCAGCAGCTTTGTAACCGGCACGCGGGCTCTGCTCGTAGCGCAGCTGATCGCCTGTGTTGGCGCCGTGGCGCTCGCCGGATGGACGCTTGGCGTCACCAATCAGGTGCTGCGCGAACGCAACCGGCTGCAAGAGCGTGTCATCCAGCTGGAAGAAGCGATGGCCGCAAGCGGCGTTATCCCGCCGGCGTCAACCGCGGTGGTGGCCACGTCAACGCAAGGCGACGCGGCCTATCCCGGTTCACTCGCAAATGCGCGCGAACCCGGCGCTGACACTGGCACGAGCGATTCCGCTTCGGCCGCCACCGGCGCCGGGCGGCAAAATATCGGCAACGTGATCAACAGCCTCCTCGGACCGGCGCCGCCACTGCGTGTTGTTGTCCTGCACGTACGCGCCGACGCGGACTTCGCGGCCGCTGAAAAGATCGCGCGCGAATTGCAGAGCGGCGACGTGCACGCGCTGATCAATGTGATGACTGCCAGCGATCAGCGTCCATCCGGCTACGCTTACTTCGATGGCCGCCAGAGCCGCGCGGCAGCCGATATCGTCGCGCGCTTCCACGATCTCGCGCGCCAGCAGCAAGTGGCGCAATGGTCGGCGCAGCTGCGCGGCACGGCGCTCCCCGCGCGCGACGAATACACGGCCGACCGGCTCGACATCGTGCTGCCGCCGCTGCCGCCGCCTCCACCACCGCCGGTAATCGAAACCCCAGCCGCCACCATCGCTCCTCCCCAGCCGTAGCGGTTGAGCCGCCTTGCTTCCGCCCCCCGGGCAGGTGAAAAGCCGGACCGTGACAGCAGCTGGCGCCGCCCTCGATTTCGGTTGGGAGCCCAAACGGGCGCTCACCCTGAAGGCTGCCCGCCGGCGCTCGCGTCTGATCGCGGCTTTGCGCCGGTTTTTCGTCGCTGGCGCGGGCGCCTCTTTCGCGGCTGTTTTTGTGTTCATGGCGCTCCACGCCATCGAAGGTGGGTTCAACGCCGGCCAATATGCGGCCTCCGAACCGCTGCGGATGATCAATCCCCGCTTCATCGGCCGCACCGAGAACGGCGGCCCCTATCAGCTTTCTGCCGAAGTCGCCGAACGCCAGCAGGGCGAGAACCAGCCGATCGAGCTGGTCGCCCCAGTCTATCGGACCGAGGCCGGAACGATCATGCTGGCGCCCCGGGGCATCTATGACGAACAGGCCCAAACCGTCGTTTTCGACGGCGAAGTCTTGTTCTCCGACCGGAACGGCAACCGGTTCACGACCCCAAACATGATCGTGGACCTGGAAAAAGGCACACTGACCGGCCGGGGTGGGGTCACCGGCGCCGGGCCACTTGGCGTGCTCCAGGCCGGAAGTTATGAATTACGCGACAGCGACCGTGCTTTGGTGCTGGGCGGCGGGGTCCGGGGACAGATTCCGGACCGCGATCAACAAAATGGGGAGCAGCCGCAATGAGGCCCGTGAGCTTTTTCATCGCCGCCGGCGCCTTCGTGCTCGCGGCGTTTGCAGCGGCGCCGGCGCACGCCCAACTCAGCGAAGGCGGCGGCCCGGTCTCTTACTCGGCCAATAACCTCGAATACTTCGATAGCGAACGGCGCCTCGTGCTCGTGGGCGATGTCGATATCGTCCAAAACGATGCCCGCCTGCGCGCCGATCGCATCACCCTGTTTTTCAGCGGTTCTAGCGGCGCTGGCGCCAACGGCGCGCCGCAACAAGGCCTCGGCTCCGGCGACATCGAGCGCATGATCGCCGAAGGCGAGGTTTACTACATCCGCCCATCG
>JAEUMT010000032.1 GCA_016791365.1 Hyphomonadaceae bacterium
GAGGGCAAGGCTGTTGCGCTGGGTGACGTGCGAGCGGGGCGCTTTGAGCCCAGCCGCGTGTTCAACATCGCAGATTAAGAGGAGTACCGATGTCGGTAACTGCAGAGCGCAAAGCCGCGCTCATTAAAGACAACGCGAAGAGCTCAGGCGACACGGGTTCGCCGGAAGTTCAAGTTGCGATCCTCTCAGAGCGCATCGCCAACCTGACCGAGCACTTCAAGACCCACAAGAAAGACAACCACTCGCGCCAAGGCCTTCTGAAGATGGTCTCCCAGCGCCGCCGGTTGCTCGACTATTTGAAGAACCGCGATGCCGCCCGTTATCAGGCGATCATCGAAAAGCTGGGTCTGCGCCGCTAAGCGTGGACTTCGTCCTCTCCCCTTGTGGGAGAGGACAGCGCTCGCATCTGCGAGCGCAGGTGAGGGGTGCTGGCGCTGACGCGTCAGACCTCACGCAGTTTCACCCCTCATCCGTCATCGCGCTTTGCGCGCTGACACCTTCTCCCACAGGGGGAGAAGGAGACGTAACGAACCTCCGCCCATCCGGGGCGGAGGCAATTCGCGTAACGGATCGCCGTTGCGCACCGACAGGGCCTGAGGAAGCACCGGCTTCCGGCCTGGAGTTAGATGTATGTTCAATACCAAATCCGTTTCCATCGATTGGGCAGGCCGCCCGCTTAAGCTCGAGACCGGACGCGTCGCGCGTCAGGCTGACGGCGCTGTGTTCGCAAGCTGGGGCGAGACCGCTCTGCTGGCGACGGTCGTCTATGCGAAGGAAGCAAAGCCGGGACAGGATTTCTTCCCGCTGACCGTGAATTACCAGGAAAAGTACTTCGCCTCTGGCCGCATTCCTGGCGGCTTCTTCAAGCGCGAAGGCCGCCCGACCGAACGCGAGACGCTGCTGTCGCGCCTGATCGACCGCCCGATCCGTCCGCTGTTCGTCGAAGGCTTCAAGAACGAGGTCCAAGTCATCATCACGGTGCTGAGCTGGGACAACGAAAACGAATCCGATCTGCTGGCGATGGTTGCGGCGTCCGCCGCGCTGACGATCTCCGGCGTTCCGTTCATGGGCCCGATCGCCGCTTCGCGCGTGGGCTGGATTGACGGCAAGGCCGTTCTTAACCCAACGATCGAAGCGATGAAGACCTCGGATCTCGATCTCGTCGTCGCCGGCACCGCCAACGCGATCATGATGGTCGAGTCGGAAGTGAAAGAACTGAGCGAAGCGCAAATGCTTGAAGCGCTCGCGCTCGCGCACAAGGGCATGCAGCCGGTGATCGACGCGATCATCGATCTCGCCGAACAAGCCGGCAAAGAGCCGTTCGCGTTCGACCCGCCGGATCACTCAGCGCTGCAAGCCAAGATCGTCAGCCTCGTTGGCGCTGATCTCGGCGCTGCTTACAAGGTGACCAAGAAGGACGAGCGCTACGCCGCTGTCGGCGCGCTGCGTGAGAAGGCCAAGGCCGCGCTCGTGAAGAGCGACACGAACCCGGATGGCGCTGACGCCAACGTGTTCAAGGAAACCTTCAAGGCCGTCGAAAGCGACGTCGTCCGCACGCGTATCGTGAAGGAAAAGGGCCGTATCGATGGCCGCGCCGTCGACAAGGTTCGTCCGATTGAATCGATGGTCGGCTTCCTGCCGCGCACGCACGGCTCGGCGCTGTTCACTCGCGGTGAAACGCAATCGATCGTCGTCGCCACGCTCGGCACCGGCGAAGATGAGCAATTCATCGACGCGCTTTCGGGCACGACCAAGGAGCGCTTCATGCTCCACTACAACTTCCCTCCCTACAGCGTCGGTGAAACCGGCCGTATGGGCGGCGCCGGCCGCCGCGAAATCGGCCACGGCAAGTTGGCGTGGCGCGCGATGAAAGCGGTGCTGCCGTCTGCCGAGCAATTCCCGTACACGGTGCGCCTCGTCTCCGAGATCACCGAGTCGAACGGCTCGTCCTCGATGGCCACGGTTTGCGGCTCGTCGCTGGCGCTGATGGATGCGGGCGTTCCGATTTCAGCGCCGGTCGCTGGCGTTGCGATGGGCCTCATCCTCGAAGACTACGGCTTCGAAGTTCTGACCGACATCCTGGGTGACGAAGATCACCTCGGCGACATGGACTTCAAGGTCGCCGGCACCGCGAAGGGCATCACCTCGCTGCAGATGGACATCAAGGTTGCGGGCATCACCCAAGAGATCATGCAAGTCGCGCTCGACCGTGCACACGGCGCGCGCCTGCATATCCTCGGCGAGATGAACAAGGCCATGGATGCGCCGCGCGGCGAAGTTGGCAAGAACGCCCCGCGCATCGAGCAGATCAAAATCCCGACCGACAAGATCCGTGACGTGATCGGCACCGGCGGCAAAGTGATCCGCGAGATCGTGGAAAAGACCGGCGCAAAAGTGAACGTCGAAGACGACGGCACGGTGAAGGTGGCCTCGGCCAACGCCGAGTCGATCGAAGCGGCGATCAAGTGGATCAAGTCGCTGACCTCCGAACCGGAAGTCGGCCAGATCTACGAAGGCAAGGTCGTGAAGGTGATGGAGTTCGGCGCCTTCGTGAACTTCTTCGGCGCCAAGGACGGCCTCGTTCACGTTTCTCAGCTGGCGCGCGAGCGCGTTGAGAAGCCGGGTGATGTCGTGAAGGAAGGCGACACCGTGAAGGTGAAGCTCCTGGGCTTCGACGATCGCGGCAAGGTGAAGCTCTCGATGAAGGTTGTCGATCAAGCGACGGGCGCTGATCTCTCGGCTGAGCTTGGCCCGGAAGCCCTCGACGAAGGTCCGCGCCGTGAGCGCAGCGATCGTGGCGATCGTGGCCCGCGTCGTGGCGGCGGCGGTCGTGACCGTCCGCGCCGTGAAAGCTCGGGCGAATAAGCTCTAAGCTCCACCAGCAACAGAGAAGCCCGCTTCGCAAGAGGCGGGCTTTTTTGTTTTCGGCTAACGCACGGCTCGGAACGCCGAGCCGTGGAGGTTCGTTGTCTCGAAGAGGAGCCAACCATGCCAGGCAAACCCGGCGATCCCGACGCCATCAACCGCCCACATCAAGACCGGCGTGAAGTAGGCGTCGCGCGTCCCGAGCGGCCTGAGCCGTTCGATCCTGCGAAGGACACCGCAGATCAAGAAGGCATCGAAATCGACAACGCGCACTCGCGCCCGCAAGTGGGTCAACCTCGGCAATCTGGTGTGAAGCCGGACTCGTAGGTTGGTGTGGGAGGCCGTAGTCTCGGGAAATGTCTGATCTCGTTACCATAGGACGCTTCGCGTCGCGGCCCGAAGCGGTGGTCGTACAATCATTGTTGCGCAGCGCGGGCATTGAGGCGCTGATGCCGGAATTCAATGCGCTGATGGCGGATTATGATCCGTCAATGATGGAGCACGGTTGGCGGCTCATGGTTCATGCTGACGATGCAGAAGAAGCGCGCGGCATTCTGGAAGAGGCGCAGCGCAGCTAGGTATCGGTCTTGCCGGGAATGGCGGTCCATACCGCGAGCAGCGCCGGCACAATCACTAAGCCGACGTCGACAGTTACATTTCCAGTGCGTTCACTCGCGATATCCAGCACGTGAATGATCGCGTGTCCGACCATAAATGCCGCGCCCGCGACTGCCGCCGGCCAATAGCGCGGCCGCCAGGCGCGGGCGATCAGCGCCAAGCTTGCGACCAGATAGGCGACGCCGATGTCCGACACGAAGTGCGCGTTGAACGGGCCAGTGTGCGCGAGACCCGGCACGCTATCGTACCAAAGCGGCGGCGCCGCCAGCATGAAGGCGCCATTGGCCGCGCTGCCGATGCCGAGCGCGATCGCGACAACGCGTTTGATTGGTTCGAGCGTCATATCGGCCGCTCGAACCAAAGCCGGCTCCAGGTCACATCCGGGGCGTACGGCGTCGGGAAATCGCCTGAACGGATCAAGCTGAGCTTGTGGCTTCGCGCGAGCGCGATGGTCTCGTCGGCGTCGACCTCGAACATGCGTCGCCCTTCCGGCAATGGACCGTGGCGGAGGCTGATCATCAGCCCGCCGCCGGCGCGCACAAGGCGCGAGACCGTTTGCATCATTGCGGCGCGCTCGGCGGCGAAGAAATGCATCCACACCGCCGACATCCAGACGAGATCGAATGTCCTGCCGCGCACGGATGCGAGATCGGGCAGGCTGTCGTCGACCCAAGCGATGGGCGCGTCCGCATGAAGCGCCATGCCGCCTTCACGCATTTCGCGCGTTGGCTCGATAGCCGTTATCCGATCGCCCCGTGCGGCGAACCATGCCGCGTCGCGGCCGGTGCCCGCGCCGATGTCGAGCACATCGAGCGGCGCGGGCGGAATGAGATCGAAGACGCCGGCATGCGCCTCCTCGAAGCGCATGCGTTCGTAACGCTGCAGCAGATCGGGCGCTTCGGCGCTGTAGCCTTGCGTGCCCTCTACGGGCGGGCGGCTCATTCGCCGCCGTCAGTGCTCGGCACGCCGACGATGTGGAAGCCGGCGTCGACGTGGATGACTTCGCCGGTGGTGGAGCGGCCGAGGTCGGAGAGCAGCCAGAGCGCGCAGCCGGCGATGCCTTCCATGGTGGTGTCCTCTTTCATCACCGACCATTCGCGGCCAGTTTGGATAAGGCCGCGGCCGCCTTGGATGCCGGCAATCGCCAGCGTGCGCATGGCGCCGGCGCTGATCGCGTTGACGCGGATGCCTTCGGGGCCGAGGTCGCGCGCCATGTAGCGCATCGAGGCCTCGAGCGCCGCCTTCGCCACGCCCATGACATTGTAGCTCGGCAGCACGCGCTCGGCGCCGAGATAGGTGAGCGTGATCATCGAGCCGTCGCGCTTCATCAGCTTGGAGGCGCGTTTGCCGGCGGCGACGAACGAGAACGCCGAGATATCCATCGAACGCAGGAAGTTTTCGCGGGTGGTGTTTTCGACGAACGAGCCCTTGAGCTCGTTCTTGTCGGAGAAGGCGATCGAGTGGACGAGGAAGTCGAGCCCGCCCCAGGTCGTTTTCAGGCGGTCGAACACGGCGTCGAGGTGCTGATCGTTCGTCGCGTCGCATTCGAGGACGATTTGCGAGCCCAGGCTTTCGGCCAGCGGTTTGATGCGCTTTTCGAGTGCTTCGCCCTGATACGTGAACGCGATCTCGGCGCCCTGCGCCGCGAGTTGCTGGGCGATGCCCCAGGCGATCGACTTATCATTGGCGACGCCCATGACGAGCCCGCGCTTGCCGCGCATCAACTCACCCTTCGGAAACACCCACTCGTCGGCCATGGTCAGAACTCCTGTTTGAGGGGAGCCAATAGCCGCTTTGCAGTCAAATCGGAACCCTCATGGGCCACCGGCGTTCAGAGCACGAACAATTCGGGAAGGCCCGCATGGCGAAAATCCACGAAGCTCGTATCGACCACGACGCCATCGGGCTCATCGAAGTCGCGCCCCCGCGCCGCGAAGGCGCCTGGATTTGGGCGCTCGTGTTTGTGGTGTTTTTGGTAAGCGGCGCGGCGCTTGGGCTTTCGCTGGCGACCGGTTCGCTGCCAAACGCTGTCGAGGTCGCGCAGGCGGGTTTTGCCGCCGACGGAACAGGCGAAACCGCGACGAACTAACCCCTCGTCTCAACGGGATCGCTTCGGGCGCCGGCTTTAGGGCCGGCGCCCTTCGTTTGAGCTGCGCGTCGCGTCGCCCTTCGACATAGAACCACGACGGCACGCTCCCCACCGGGAGGGGACAGCACTGGCGCTTGCATCGGGCGGCCAGGACGGGTCTAACGCGGCCCTCCCATGCTTGAGATTTCGGACCTCACCTTTCGCTTCGGCCCGCGGCCGTTGTTTGAGAATGCGAACGCATTCATCGCCGAGGGCTGGAAGGTCGGGCTCGTGGGCAGGAACGGCACCGGCAAGTCGACGCTGCTGACCTTGATCCGCGATGAGGTCGGCAAGGCGAATGCCTCGATCCGCATCCGGCGCGGCGCGCGGATGGGGTTCGTGGCGCAGGAAGCGCCGCAGGTGGATACGCCGCTCTTGGACCTGGTGATGGCGGCGGATGCGGAGATGACGTCGCTGCTGAAAGAAGCAGAGACAGCGGAGGATCCCCAGCGCATCGCTGACATTCATATGCGGCTGGCCGAGATCGACGGTTATTCGGGTGAAGCGCGCGCGAGCGCGATCATGGTTGGCCTCGGCTTCGAGCAAGACGAGCTGCGACGGCCGGCGCGGGAATTCTCCGGCGGCTGGCGCATGCGCGCGGCTTTGGCGGGCGTGTTGTTCTCGGCGCCGGACCTGCTGATCCTGGACGAGCCGACCAACTATCTCGATCTCGAAGGCGCGGCCTGGCTTGAGGAATATCTGCGCGAGTATCCGCACACGGTGATTTGCGTCAGCCACGATCGCGAAATGCTGAACCGCTCGGTGACGCACATTCTGGCGCTGGACGATAAGAAGCTGGAAGTCTTCGTCGGCGGCTACGATGCGTACCTGAAGAAGAAGGCCGAGCGCATGGCGCTCGCTGTTGGGATGAAGGCCAAGCAAGACGCGCAGCGAGCGCATTTGCAGAAATTCATCGATCGCTTCCGCGCCAAAGCTTCCAAAGCCACGCAGGCGCAGAGCCGGATCAAGCAGCTCGAGAAGATGCAGGATATCGCTGTGCCGCTGGAGGAGCGGACGATCCCGTTTGTGTTCGACAATCCAGTTGAACTTGCGTCGCCGCTTGTCGTGCTGGATGAGGCCGATCTCGGTTACGTCGAGGGCAAGCCGGTGTTGAAGCGCGTGTCGCTGCGCTTGGACCATGACGATCGCATCGTGATCATCGGGCCGAACGGGCAGGGCAAGACGACGTTGGTGAAGTCGATCGCGGCGCGTTTGGCGTTGCTGAACGGCAAGCGCGTGGCGTCGGGCAAAGCCGTGATGGGCTATTTCAGCCAGGATCAGCTGGATGAATTGCGCCAGGGCGAAACGGTGCTGGAGCACGTGCGCGATCTTGAACCGGATTGGGCGCCGCCGAAGCTGCGGTCGCTGGCGGCGCGTATGGGGTTTGGCGTCGAGAAGATCGACACGAAGGTTGAGAAGCTTTCGGGCGGTGAGAAGGTGCGGTTGCTGTTGGGCCTGATGGCGCACGCGAAGCCGCACGTGCTGATCCTCGACGAACCGACGTCGCACTTGGACATCGATAGCCGCGAGGCGCTGATCCACGCCATCAACGGCTACGAAGGCGCCGTGCTGCTGATCACGCACGATATCTATCTGGCGGAGGCGTGCGCGGATCGCTTGTGGCTCGTCTATCATGGGCGCGCGCGCCAATATGACGGCGATCTTGAAGATTATCGCAAGCTCGTGGCCGCGGCCGACCGGCCGGCCGATGAGGGCGAGAAGCACCCTGTTGCGGCCGTCGTGCACGCGGAGGCGAAGCCGAAGCACTCGAAGTACACGCTGACGCGCAAGCTTGAGGCGGCGGAGAAAGAGATCGAGCAGGCCAACCAGGCGTTGGCGCGGATCGATGCGGCGTTGGCCGATCCGGATCTGTTCACGAAAGATCAGAAGCGCGGGGAGTCGTTGCTGAAAGAGCGTTCGCACGCGGCGACGGCGTTGGCGAAGGCGGAAGCGGCTTGGCTTGAGGCGAGCGAGGCGCTGGAAGGCGTGTAACTATGGACTGCCGGCGCCGTCGCCGGCAGCACTGCTTACGCCCGCGTCGATAGTGGGTGTTGAGTGCCGGCGAGGGCGCCGGCGGTCCATAGTATCTTCTAGCCGGCCGCGAGCAGGGTGCGGACGCGGTCGTCGGTGATGATGGCGGACTTGCCGATCGTGGCGCCATTGGGCGTCTTCGGCGTCGCGCTAGGCTTGCCAAGCGGCGACGCGCGCGGCGTAGGCTTCGTTACTCTCGCCTTGCTCCAGCGGTGGCGGCGCCGGCACGCACGCTTGCGCGGTGTTGGCGCAGAGAAGCGCGAAGGCAGCGGAGCCAGGTTCTCATTGCGTCATGTATGCGGAGTCGCGGCGGCGCTGGTCAATGTGCGGCTTGACCTCGTGCGCTGGCGTCGCAAGGTGGCGCGCAGCGATAAGGGAGGGCGGCATGCGTTACGCGTGGGCAGGCTTGGCGTTGGCGCTGTTGGCGGCGTGCGGGCCGGCGCAGGTGAACGAGCGGCGCATCGCCAATGCCGACAGCGAGCCTGGCAATTGGATGACGCACGGGCGCACCTATAGCGAGGACCGCTACTCGCCGCTCGATGCAATCAACACAGAGAACGTGTCTGAGCTTGGCTTGGCGTGGAGCTATGAGCTGCGCGAGCCGCGCGGGGCAGAGGCGACGCCGATCGTGGTTGATGGCGTTATGTATGTGACCTCGGCATGGAGCATCGTGTATGCGCTCGATGCGGCGAGCGGGCGCGAGCTTTGGGTGTATGATCCGGAAGTGCCGCATGAGCGCGGCGCCTCAGCGTGCTGCGATGTGGTCAATCGCGGCGTCGCGGTGTGGAACGGGAGAGTCTATTTCGGCACGATCGACGGACGGTTGATTGCGCTTGATGCACGCACCGGGCGGCGCGTGTGGGAAGAGGTGACGGTCGATCAGTCGCGGCCGTACACAATCACAGGCGCGCCGCGGGCGGCGCGGGGGCTGATTTTCATCGGCAATGGCGGCGCCGAGTTTGGCGTGCGCGGCTATGTGAGCGCGTATGACGCGGCGAGCGGGCGCTTGCGTTGGCGCTTCTACACCACGCCCAATCCGCGCGAGATAGATGATGCTGCGTCAGACTCGGTGCGTGATCGCGCGTTGGCGACGTGGAATCCGGATGTGGGCGCGTGGCTGGAGTCAGGCGGTGGCGGCACGGCGTGGGATGCGATCGTGTTCGATCCCGAGACCGACACGCTTTGGATCGGTGTCGGCAACGGCGCGCCGTGGAATCGCGAAATCCGCTCGCCCTCGATCGAGGGACGCAACAACGACAATCTGTTCTTGTCATCAGTCGTCGGCGTCGATCCGGATACGGGCGAATATAAGTGCCATTATCAGGAAACGCCGGGTGAGACCTGGGATTATACCGGGACGCAGCCGATCATTCTCTCGACGCTCACGATTGGCGGCGCCGAGCGGCGGGTGCTGCTGCACGCGCCGAAAAACGGCTTCTTCTATGTGATCGACCGTAGCAATTGCGGGCTGATCTCGGCGGGTTCGATCGCGACGCAAACGTGGGCGTCGGGTGTCGACATGGCGACGGGGCGGCCGATTGAGAATGCTGAGGCGCGGTTTGTGTCGCGTACGGCGATTGTGCTGCCGTCGCCGTTCGGCGCGCACAACTGGCATCCGATGTCGATGTCGCGGCAGACGGGGCTGGTTTATATTCCGGTGCAGGAGATGGCGCAGGATTACACGTCCGATCCGGCGTTCGTGTATCGGCCTGGACGCTGGAATACGGCGACGGTGCATGCGCCATTGCCGGAGGACCGCGCCACGCGCGCTGCGATCCGCAATTCGATGCAAGGCTTCCTGCTGGCGTGGGATCCGGTGAACCAGCGCGAGGCTTGGCGCGTGCGGCTCGAGGCGCCGTGGAATGGCGGCACGCTGGCGACGGCCGGCGGGCTGGTTTTCCAAGGCACGCTCGACGGCCATTTCCGCGCTTACAACGCGCGCACGGGCGAACGGCTGTGGGATTACGACAACCAGGCCGCGACGATGGGTGGGCCGGTATCGTATGCGATCGATGGTCAGCAATATGTGGCGGCGCTCGCGAGCTATGGCACGCTGTTCTATCTGCCGGCGGGATTCGGCATCCCCAATCCGCCGACGGAGCCGCAGCGTGGGCGTGTGAACGTGTTCAGGTTGGGCGGCACAGCGCAACTGCCACCGCGTGAGCTTGTGCGTCTGCCCGTGGAACGCCCACCGACCATTCGCGCGAACGCGGCGACGCTTCAACGCGGCGCGGCGGTTTACACGCAGTTCTGCATGGCGTGCCACGGGTTTGGCGCGATCTCCGGCGGCGTGCTGCCGGATTTGCGGCGCTCGGCCTCGCTGCAAGATGCCGGCGTGTGGGCGCAGACTGTTCACGGCGCCCGCGCTGCCAATGGCATGCCGGATTTCACGCAATGGGTCAGTGATGGCGATGCGGAAGCTATGCGCGCGTACGTGGCGCAAGAAGCGATGACGCTTTACGCGGAGCAGTAAGCATCAGTTTGGCGTGTGAACAGGCTGCGATAGAGCATGTAGGCGGCGACGGCGAACACGACGCCGGCGACGAGCACGCTGTTGCGGCCGTCGTGCACGCGGAGGCGAAGCCGAAGCACTCGAAGTACACGCTGACGCGCAAACTCGAGGCGGCGAAAAAAGAGATCGAGCAGGCGAACCAGGCGTTGGCGCGTATCGATGCGGCGTTGGCTGATCCGGATCTGTTTGCGAAGGATCAGAAGCGTGGGGAGTCGTTGCTGAAAGAGCGTTCGCACGCCGCAACGGCGTTGGCGAAGGCGGAAGCGGCTTGGCTTGAGACAAGCGAAGCGCTGGAGCGCGCGGGGTGAACGCTCGCCGCCGCGCCTTCGGCCAAGTCGTGATCTTGGCCGCGTTGGCGCTGATGGCGGCCTATGCAACGGTGACCGCCGCTGGGTTCGCGGCGCTCCGGGCGCCCGGCGAGCCTATCCCCGATCCATACTTCACCGTGATGGAGGCGCTGATCCTGGCGCTGGCGCCCGTGCTGATCCTGGTGATGGTTGTGGTCCATGCCTGGGCGGCGCCGGCGCGAAAGCGCTTCGCCTTTGCGGCGATTGTGTTCATGGCGATCACCGCGGCGCTGACATCGATCGTGCATGTCGCGGTGCTGACTTTGAGTCGTGCGCCGGCATTTGCGGCGTACGCGCGTTGGCTTGAGTTCCGCTGGCCTTCGCCTGTCTATGCGCTCGACATCTTGGCTTGGGACGTATTCTTCGCGTTATCCGTGGGGTGCGCGGCGTTCGTGTTTGACGGCGGCGGGGCGGCGGCGTGGGTGCGCCGCTTGTTCGTGGTGAGTAGTGTGTTGTCGGCCGCTGGCTTGCTGGGCGTGGTGCTGTCGGACATGATGGTGCGCAATATCGGAATTGTAGGCTACGCCATTGTCTTTCCGGCCGGTGTCGCGTGTTTCGCCTGGGTGCTGCGGCGGCAGGACGTTTAGGCAACGCGTTGCGCCTGACGTAAAAACGTGGCCTGCTGCGCACTCGGGGGAAATTATGCGCCTTGTTCCGTCTGCTGTGTTGTTTGTGGTTTTGGCGATCGCGTCCGCGGCACATGCGCAGACCTCGCCGCAATTGCGCGAGATCATTGGCCGCTACACGGCGCTATCGCAGGAGATGGACCCGATCCGCGCGGCGCAGCGCGGGGACGCGGCTGCGGCGGTTCGTTGGCCTGATGATACGCAAGCGGCGGTGGAGCGACGCCGGACCGAGCTTGCCGCAATCGCGGCGCAACTCAGTGCGCTCGATGCGGGGGCGTTGTCGGCGTCGGATGCGCTTGAACGTGACGCTCTCGCGTATCGTGTTTCGATCCAGCGAGAAGCATATGCGTTCGACGAGGAGCGCATGCCGTTCATTAGCGGCGAGGGTTTCTTCATCAACCCGGACTACGCGGCGAGCGTCACGGTGTTGCGAAACGAAGCCGAGGCTGAGGCCTGGCTCGCGCGCATGGCGGCAATACCGGGCTATTTTGATGTCGAGATCGCTAACATGCGACGGGGCATGGCGGCGCGGTTTACGCAGCCGCGTTTGGTGGTGATGAATTCGCTGCGTTCTGTGCAGGCGCAGGCGGCGTTGCCGGACGCGGAGAGCCCGCTGCTGACGCCGCTCGCGCGACTGCCGGCGACGATGTCGCAAGCAACGCGCGAACGGCTGCAGGCGCGCGGCGCTGAAATTTATGCCGGGCAAGTGAAGCCGGCGCTGCAAGGCTTGGCGGCATTCCTGGAGCGCGAGTATCTGCCACGTGCGCGTGCGCAGATTGGGGCGCGGTCGTTGCCGAACGGGCGTGCGTACTATGCGTACGTGGTGCGGCGTCACACGACGACGGAGATGACGCCGGACGAGGTCCACCAGCTTGGCCTGCGCGAAGTCGCGCGCGTGCGCCGCGAAATGGATGGGGTGATCGCTGAGTCAGGCTTCCAGGGCACATTCGCGGAGTTTCTCGCCTTCCTGCGCACCGATCGGCAATTCTATCCGCGCGACGCAGAAGAGTTGATGCGGATTTCGAGCGAGATTGCCAACCGCGCGAATTTTCACATGCCGCGCTTCTTCGGAACGCTGCCGCGCAACACGATGGCGGTGACCTTCATTCCGAGCGCGCTCGAAGGCGGCTCGGCCGGCTATTGGCCTGGCAATCCGCTGCGGGGCTCGGCGGGGCAAGTGCTGTTGCGCCGCACCGGCGCTGAGGAGCGGACGCTCTACGATTTGCCGGCCTGGGTGATGCATGAAGGCTCGCCGGGCCATCACACGCAGATCGCGATTGGTGAAGAGCTGACCGATATTCCCGCGTATCGCCGCAATGATGATGTCACGGCATATGTCGAGGGCTGGGCGCTCTATGCCGAGCGACTGGGCGGCGAGATGGGCATTTATCGCACGCCGTATGAGCGCTTTGGTCAGCTCTCGATGGAGATGTGGCGCGCGTGCCGGCTTGTGATCGATACGGGTATGCATTGGCGCGGCTGGACGCGGGAGCAGGCGGTCGCGTGCTTGCGTGACAATAGCGCGCTCTCGCCTTCGCAAGTGGAGCATGAGGTCGATCGGTATATCGGCTGGCCCGGTCAGGCTTTGGCTTACAAGATTGGCGAGATTCAAATCCGCGATCTCAGAGCGCGCGCCGAAGAACGGCTTGGCGCGTGTTTTGATCTGCGCGCGTTTCACGACGCGCTGCTTGGGTCCGGCGCGCTGCCGTTGGCGGTGCTGACCCGCCGGATGAACGCGTGGATCGATGCGCGCGCGGCGGCCGGATGCGCCGCGCGCTGATCATCGCTAGCGGAAAATGACGTTTCGGCGATTGTTGTCGGTGTTGCAATCGATCGGCGGCGACCAGCCGGCGCTTGCCGGCGCGTAGGCGAGTTGCAGCCGTGCGGCGGGGTGGCGTGTGCGGGTAACGCCGGCGGGCAAGGTTGCGCGGACGTGACCGCGCCAGCTTGAGCCGCGCGCCAATGAAACGGGCCCGCCTGTGCTGCTAGCGGGCAGCACGTTCACGCCGATCTGTTGATCGCCGGTCGGCATCGTGACGATGAGCGTGATCCACTGCTTGTTATCGTCCGGCGCGTTGTAGGTGCGCGGGCCGTTGTTGCGGACCTCGAAATAGATCGCGACCTCGTTGTCGGCGAGCGGAGCGCCTGGCGGCGAGCGCGAGCCATTCCATCCAACGACGGCGAGATCGGTGCAGAGCCCGCCAAGCGGTGGACCTGGAGGCCGGGGAATGGGCGGAGTTTGCGCGCTAGCCGAAACCGCGGCCATGCAAAGCAGGGCCGTCGCCAAGATTATTCTGCGCATTTTCATTCCTCGCTAGAGGTCCCTCGAGGAGGAGCCTAGCAGGGACAATGGGTGAGGCAAGCGTGGCGTGGGTCCGCTTTGGCTTTGGAACGCCACGCGCTGACGGCGCGGCCGTTTGCTCAGTGATAGCTGACGTCGAAGACGGCGTTGTGCGCGAAGTCGGCGGTGAAAAGCGCATAGCCGCCGGTGTTGTATTGGCTGATCGCGAAGATGATCTCGGACTGGCCGTCATTGTCGTAATCGCCGGCATCGAGGAAGCGATACCCTTCGCCGAGAAGGCGCGCTTCGTTGGATGGTGAGACGGCGTAGGCTTGTTCGGCGTAGGCGCCTTCGAGCGGGCCGTCGCAGGTATAGTCCGTGAGGCGCGCGGTCATTACGCGCCAGCCCGTGCCGCCGAGATAGGATTGGCTAAGCTCGATGTCGGCGTCGGCATACGCGCGCGGCTGCGGCGCGGTTTCCGCGTTGGCGCAGTTGGTGACATTTGCGAATTGGGCGGCGAAGGCGCGGCGCACAGCGTGTTGCGCTTCTGGCGTCGCGGGGCTGGTGTTCCAGCCGTGCGGATCGGCGTAGGCGGCGGGCGAGGTGGCGATCAGCGGGCGATGCAACGGCACGCTGGCGTCCGGCGCGTATTCGTTTGAGCGCTGACCAATAGTTGGCGGGTTTGCATCGGCGGCGAGCTCTTGTTGGCCGACATCGGCGTAGAGAGCCCATGCGCGCGGCGTGCGGGCGCTGACTTCGCCGAAGGCTTGGCCGTGGCTTGAGATTGTCCAGAGCGTTGCCTGCGGAAAGTCCGCGGCGCTGGCGCGCAGGCACGCTTCGTCGCTGCAATCCGGATCGTAGGAAAGCCAACCAGACGCGCCCTTGTGAAAGAGCGCGCGCACGACATGGCGCGGCGCTTCATCGGCGGTCGCGCCCGGACGTTCTTCAAGAATGCCGATCGTCGGCGCTGTCGCGGTTGTGACGGGAGGCGGCGCGCATGCGGTAAGTGCGGTCATGACCGCTAGCGTCGCTAATTTGTGAGCCATGATGTTCCTCGCCGACACGCCGACGCGCGCAGCTTGCATGTTCGAGCGTGCGCCGCAATCGTTAGTGGCGGAGAACACTGATGAGCATGGCGGCGCGGGCGCAGAGGTCCCTGCCGTCGGCGGAGGTGACAAACTTCAGGATTGGCGGGAGCTTGTTATATTTCGCGGCGACGGCTTCCAAGCGCGTATCGAACGCCGCGAGCGCTTCGCGTTGGTCTGTGTTGAATTGCGCCAGGAACCAATCGCGCTTGATGTACGCGCCGCGCCAGCGAGCGTGGAGTTCAGCGGAAGTGTCCATGGTTCGATCCGCGCGGAGGGATCGTCCGCGAGATGAAATTTCGCGATGCCTTGCAGCGCCGCGATGAGGGTTTCACGTTGTGGAGTCAGAGTATTCCTCCGGCGCATCAGGATGAGCGCGTTCCTTCTCCTGGTTAAGGAACGCGCAGCGGCCGGATGAGGTTTACCGCGTTATGCCGAATGAGTCTCATCCGGATGCGTCGGTAAACCTCACCCGTCCGCCTTCGGCGTGACACCCTCTCCCTAACCGGGAGAGGGGATGATCGGTCCGTCTTTGATGCGGTCGAGATTGCCGGCGCCCGGGATGAAGAGGGCTTCGATGCGGATGCCGTCTGGGTCTTCGAACAGAGTGGAATAATAGCCGGGCGCCCAGGGGCCTTCTTCGCCGGTGCGGATGATGGTGGCGCCGAACTCTTGCATCGCGGCGGCGAGCGCGTCGACGTCTTCGCGGGAGCGTAGGCGGAAGCAGAAATGATGGAGGCCGATGCGCCATTGGTCGAATGGTGTGTCTTGGTGCTCGGGCGCGGCGGGGCGGATGAGCACGCCGGTGCGCGCGCCGATGCAGTAGAAGATTTCGCCGTGCACGTCGTACTGGATCGCCATGCCGAAGGTTTCGTGCAGCAGCTTGTGATAGAACGGACGCGACGCGGCGACGTCGCGAACGGTGAGCTGAATGTGCGCGATGCCGTTTGGGGAGATCATGGTTCACGTGTCCGTTGTGACTTCGTCCCAAGGAAGATCACCGTACCCCGTGATCCAGTTGATTGCGTGATGGCGTTCTTGGATCATTTCAATGTTTACTGGCGTTCGCGGCGCCTTGTTATTCAGGCTGGCGTCGCGGGCTTCCCAGTGGAGATCGAGAATCTTCCACGCCATTTCTCGCAGATCATCGTGTGGTCGGAGCTGTGCCGACTTCGCAAATTCGGATGCTGACTGCTCGCCATAAGGAGGGAGGTCGCGAAACAGCGAGGTGTCGCATTGCTCGTCCGGCGCGGGGAGAGCATCGATCACGTTAAGCGCCCACAGCAGCACAATGAGCCGCTCCGCGTTCCAGCTCATGTTCACAATAGCTTGTCTCGGCGGATCGGCGTCCCCGAGGAACCTTGCCTCGAAAGGGGTTAGCTCGCTCCGAAGTCCTTCTTCGTCGAACCATTCGATGACTTCGTCACGCGTTGCGCCAGAGGTGAGAACCCAAACGTTGAACAGAGTCAGCGCTCGTTTCGCGACTTGCTCGGCGCTGCGGATTTTGTCTTCGGGAAACTGCGGGCTCGCCATGCCGTACGTTAACACTCCCCGCGTTGCGAACAAAGGCGAAACACTGCAGCTTCGGCGCATGTCGCGAATCAACAGCGCAGCTTTTGACGATCTGAACGCGGAGCAGCGGGCGGCGGTGGAGCATGGGCTCGAGCCGCTGTTGGTGATTGCGGGCGCGGGGTCGGGGAAGACGAAGACGTTGTCGTGCCGCGTGGCGCATCTTGTTGCGAACGGGGCTGATCCGTCGCGGATTTTGTTGCTGACGTTTTCGCGACGCGCGGCGAGTGAGATGATTGCGCGCGTCGGCGCAGCTCTTGCCGGCAGAGGTTCACCCCACCCCCTGTCCGCTCCCCATGGAGGGGATGGGGTTAGTGTGCGTATTCCATGGGCCGGGACGTTTCATGCGATTGGCGCGCGGTTGCTGCGTGAGCTGGCGCCAGTGATTGGGATCGATCCTGAGTTCACCATTCATGATCGCAGCGATAGCGCTGATCTGATGGGCATGGTGCGCCAAGAGCTTGGCGTGGCGACGGGTGCTAAGCGGTTTCCGATGAAGGGGACGTGCCTGGCGATTTATTCGCGCGTCGTGAATGCGGATGAGTCTATCGATGATGCCGTGGTGACGCAGTTTCCGTGGTGCCGTGAGTGGAACGCGGAGTTGAAGACGCTGTTCGGCGCGTATGTGGAAGCCAAGCAGAAGCAGAACGTACTGGACTATGACGATCTGCTTTGGCTGTGGGCCGAGGCGATGAATGAGCCGGCGTTGGCGCGTGAGGTTGGGGCGCGGTTCGATCACGTGCTGGTCGATGAATATCAGGATACGAACAAGCTGCAGGCGCGGATTCTGTTGGCGATGAAGCCGGATGGGCGTGGCGTGACTGTGGTCGGCGATGACGCGCAGTCGATCTATTCGTTCCGTGCGGCGGACGTGCGCAACATTTTGGAGTTTCCGAAGGCGTTTACGCCAGAGGCGCGGCTGGTGACGCTGGAGCAGAATTATCGCTCGACCGCGCCGATCCTCGACGCGTCGAACGCGGTGATCGATCTGGCGAAGGAGCGCTACACCAAGAATTTGCGCACGACGCGCAGCGGTGGTGTGGCGCCGAAGCTGGTGAGCGTGCGCGATGAGGCGGCGCAGGCGAGCTACATCGCCGAGAGCGTGCTGGAAGCGCGTGAGCGCGGGCTGACCTTGATGCAGCAGGCGATCCTGTTCCGCGCGGCGGATTTTTCGGCGCCGGTGGAGTTGGAGCTGGCGAAGCGCGACATTCCGTTCGTGAAGTTCGGCGGGCTGAAGTTTCTCGAAGCGTCGCACGTGAAGGATTTTCTCGCGATCCTGCGCTGGGCGCAGAATGGCGGCGATCGCATTGCGGGCTTTCGTGCGTTGCAGCTTGTGCCGGGGGTTGGGCCGGCGAAGGCGTCGCGGATGCTGGAGGCGGTGGATGAGACCGGCGCGTATGGCGTTGTGCGCAACACGGCGCCGCCGGCGGGCGCCAGCGAGGCGTGGGATGCGCTGAAGCAGATGCTGGGCGATCTGCAGGGCGCGACGTGGCCGGGCGATCTCGATCTCGCGGCGCAATGGTATCGCCCGATGATGAACGAGCGCTACGACGATGCGCGCGTGCGCGCCGGCGATATCGATCAGATGCAGCGTATTGGCGCGACGTTTGGCTCGCGCACGTCGTTCTTGACGGAACTTACGCTCGATCCGCCGAACTCGACCAGCGATGAAAGCGGCAAGTCGTCGAAGGACGACGATTATCTGATCTTGTCGACGATCCACTCGGCCAAGGGGCAGGAGTGGAAGAACGTCTTTGTGCTGAATGTTGTCGATGGCTGCATGCCGTCTGATTTGGGCGCGGGGTCGACGGCGGAATTGGAGGAGGAGCGGCGGCTGCTCTATGTGGCGATGACGCGGGCGAAGGATGATTTGCATCTGATTACGCCGCAGCGTTTTTATCACACGCAGCAAACGCGCGGCGGCGACAAGCACGTGTATGCCATTCGCTCGCGATTCTTGCCGGAATACGTTTGTTCGAAGTTTGAGCAGACGGCTTGGGCGCCGGCGGCTGCGCCTGGTGAAGTGGGCGTGAGCGGGCCGTTGCCGAAGATCGATCTCGCTGCGAAGGCGCGGGGGAGATTTGGCTGAGCGACCTCCGTCGCCCTTCTCCTGGCTAAGGAGAAGGTGGCGCGAAGCGCCGGATGAGGTTTGCCGCGGCGCGAAGATTGACCGCGCCTCTTTTTGACGCGCCGGCAAACCTCACCCGTCGTTCGCTTCGCTCACTGACACCCTCTCCCTAACCGGGAGAGGGGACGCGTTTGTTACTTCGGCGGCAGCGGGATGAACGCGCTCGTGCGTTTCTTGTAAGCTTCGTATTCGGGGCGCGTTCTCTGCAAATGCGGCTCGGTTGTGGGTGCGCCGCTGACGCGGGTGAGTAGGAATGTGATAAGCAATGGGCCGGGGAGCGACCAGAGCCCCACGCCGGCGTCGAGGGCGATCGCCCAAATGCCCCACCAGCAGCAGAGTTCGCCGAAATAGTTGGGATGGCGCGAATAGCGCCAGAGCCCGCGATCCATCACTTTGTCTTTGTTCTCGCTGAGCGACTTGAAATGCGCGAGCTGCGCGTCGGCGATGGCTTCGTAGATGATGCCGAAGATCGCAAGCCATAGGCCGATGGTGGCGAGGATGCCGAATGTTTCGGCTCGCGGGATTTGGCCGAGTTGCGCGGGCAGCGACATGATCATCTGCAGCACGAGTTGCGGCGCGAACACCCAGAGCAGCGAGAACATTGCGAAGTTGAGGCCGTGCTTTTTCTGCGCGCGCGCTGCGAGCTTGGCGTAGCGGCGATCATGCCCGTGATTGCGCCAGCGCCAGAGGAGATAAACGCCGAGCCGCAGACCCCACGCGCTGGCGAGGAAGAGGAGCGCGGTGGCGTGCGGACTTGGATCGTCGAGTTGCACGTAGGTCGACCAGGCGAGGACGACGACGCCAAGGCCCCACCATGAGTCGACGTAGCTTGGATCTTTCAGCGGAATGCTGATGAGCCAGAGCGCGGTGAAGCAGACGCCGGTGACGATGACGTTGGTAAGGAGAATGGGCAGCGCTTCGGTCATGTTGGTCGTATAGCTCTGATTCCCTTCTCCTGGTTAAGGAGAAGGTGGCGCGCAGCGCCGGATGAGGTTTGCTGCTGCAGCGGAATGTGGTCGCGCGCTATTCTGAGCCGCCGGTAAACCTCACCCGTCCGCCTTCGGCGTGACACCCTCTCCCTAACCGGGAGAGGGGACGATCACGCAATTTGTTTGACTGCGCTGCGCACGGTGTCGACGATCTGATCGATCTGCGGCTTCTCGATGATGAGTGGCGGGGAGAAGGCGAGGATGTCGCCGGTGACGCGGATGAGGACGCCGGCGTCGAAGCATTTCTTGAAGGCTTCTAGCGCGCGTGCGGTTGGTGCGCCGGGGCGGGGTTCGAGTTCGATGCCGCCGATGAGGCCGAGATTTCGGATGTCGATGACGTGCGGTGCGTCGCGCAAACTGTGCATCGCGTCTTCCCAATAAGCGCTAAGTTCAGCGGCGCGTTCGAACAGGCGCTCCTCCTTAAAGGTGTCGAGCGTGGCGAGGCCGGCGGCGCACGCTAGAGGGTGGCCGCTGGTGGTGTAGCCGTGGAAGAGTTCGATCGGGGTGTCGGCATTGGCGAGGATGGTGTCGTAGATCTCGCGGCTCGCGGCAACGGCGCCCATGGGGACGGCGGCGTTGGTGATGGCTTTCGCCATGGTGAGCAGATCGGGCTTCACGTCGAAGTAGTCGGCAGCGAAGGGTGCGCCCAGGCGGCCGAAGCCGGTGATGACTTCATCGAAGATGAGCAGGATGTCGTGCTTGGTGCAGAGGTCGCGCAGGCGTTTGAGATAGCCCTTTGGCGGCATGATCACGCCGGTGGAGCCGGCGACGGGTTCGACAATGACGGCGGCGATGGTGCTGGCGTCGTGCAGTTGGACGATGCGTTCGAGGGCGTCGGCAAATTCGGCGCCGTGTGGTGGTTCGCCGCGTGAGAAGGCGTTGCGGGCGATGTCGAGCGTGTGCGGCAGATGATCGATTCCGGCGACCATGGGGCCGTAGGTCATGCGATTGCGGACGATGCCGCCGACGCTGATGCCGCCAAAATTGGTGCCGTGATAGCCGCGCTCGCGGCCGATGAGGCGATACTTGCCGGGCTTGCTGCGGGCTTTTTGGTAAGCGAGCGCGATCTTCAGTGCGGTGTCGGCGGATTCGCTGCCACTGTTGGTGAAGAAGATGCGGTCGAGGTTCGTCGGCAGGATTTCGCCGAGGCGGTTGGCGAACTCGAATGCGGCCGGGTGGCCGAGATTGAAATTGGTGGCGTAGTCGAGTTCGGCGGCAGCGCGCTGGATGGCTTCCACGATGCGCGGGCGGCCGTGGCCGGCGGCGCAGCACCATAGGCCGGCGGTGCCGTCGAGGATCGCGCGGCCGTCGGGCGTGTAATAGTGCATGCCTTCGGCGCGCACGACCATGCGCGGATCGGCCTTGAATGCCTTGTTCGGCGTGAACGGCATCCAAAAGGAGTCGAGCGAGTTGGGGCGCGGCGTGTCAGGCATACTTTATTCTGAGCCCGCACGCCGAAGGCTGCAAGATCAGCTTAAGCCTCGGCGGCGCTCACCAGCCTTGCGATATCATCCAGGATATTGAGGCGCTGCTTGCGGAGCGATGTCAGATACTCGTCCGAAGCGGCGGTGACGCCGTTCTCGATGTTGTGAATCTCGCGCCAGATCGTGTGATTCAGCTCAAGAAGCGCCTTGAAGTGAGGGTCCGAGATTTTGAGTTTGTGGATCGTCGACGCATGACCCGCAAACTCTTGCTCAAGGGCATGGTCCAGGTGTTCGAGTGTCATACCCCCTTATCGCCGGGTCTGCGCAGCCGTTCCTTGATTTGGCGCAACTACCCGGACCGTCCGCCATTCGCGGCGCACGAACATTTCGGATTGGTCGTTGTAGTGCGGGCTCCCGGGGCGGTCGCTTGTGCCCCATTGGCTGATGACGCGGGTGGTGAGGGTGCGATCGGGCGCCCAATCCATGATCATCATGAAGCCGTCGCCGAAATCGGCGCTAAGGCGGCCGTCCGGATCGTCGTGCCAGCGGATGGCGCGCAGAACGTCGGGGGCGCCTTCGAGCGGCAGATCGACGTTGCCGCGACGCAGGCGAAGGACATCGCCGAGCGGCGGGTCGAGGCGGCCGAAATGGGTTCGCAGATGCGCGGCGGCCGCGCGCGCGGCATCTACGGCTGTGGGCGGCGCTCGGCCGGCGCGCTCGGCGTTGTAGATCGCTTGATATGTCATGCCGACGAGCGCGGCCGCGGGGCTATCGCTGGTGGCGCGGCGATCCCAGGTGTGGAGCAGATTCTGGATCGCGGCAAGCTCGGTGTCGTTGCTGGAGTCGGCCGCGAGAATTTCGTTCACGCCAGCAACCGTGGCGGAGCGTTCGCTTGAGGTGAGATCGAACTTCGCGGCGAGCAATTGTTCGTCGCTGATGGTGCGAAGCGGCGAGAGAAGTTCGACGGCGCGGTAGCCGCGATTGGTGACATAGGTTTCGATCGCCGCTGCGGCGGCGGGATATTGCTCGGGGCGCAAGTCCGCGCTTGGGTCGGTTGAAGACCAGGGCGCGCCATTGGTGCTGTAGAGCCAGCCGGAGGATGGATCGACGAGGCGGGGCGCGCCGATGCGATCGTCCATTGCCCAGATATTGGCGCTGGTGTCGCCGGGCACGCAGCCGGACCAGTCGTAGCCTTCGGCGCGGTTCGGCAGGATGGCGTTATAGTGAAACGCGATGCGGCCCGTGGATTCCGCGAACAGAAAATTGAAGGATGGGATCGCGCGCATATCCATTGCGTCGCGCCACTGTTCGTAATTGTGGGCGTGGCCCATGCGATAGAATTGTTCGAGCGCGCGGATTTCGCCGGCGCCGGCGTAGCGCACGGCGACCCAACCATCGGCGGTTTCGAATGCGGGGCCGTGTTCGGTGTAGCGCAAGGTGCGCGGGACCGGGATGGTGACCGGACCCTTCTTGACCCAGAGCCAGATTTGGCGCGTGCGAAAACGCTTCCATTCGCCGTCGAAGAAATATTGGCCGCGATGCGCGTCGTCGGTGGTGAGGCGATAAATGTCGGCGAGGTCGGGCAGATTCACGGTTGCCGCGAAGGCGATGTCGCCATTTGTGCCGAGCACCGGAAAAGGCGAGCCGGGGAAGAGGCCGCCATACATGCGCCAGCCGGTGTCGGATGCGATGGAGGCTTCGTACCAGGCGACCGGCCCGGCCCACGGTTGGTGCGAGTTCACGATGAGCCGCGTGTGGCCGTCGCTTGAGCGGCGCGGCGAGACGGCGAACGCGTTGGAGCCGTTGTCGATAAGCTCGGCGCTGGCTTCGCGGGTGGCGCACGGGTGGCTGTCTTCGCTCACAACGGCGCCGAGCGTGCGCTCGAAGCCCCAGAACAATGGAACGGTCAGCGCGGAGCCGGCGACGACATCGCGGGCGGTGACATTGCGTGCGCCTGGCAGCACTTCGCCGGGATGCTCCAGCGCGTAAGCGTTGAGGCCGTCAGCGTAGCCTTGGGCGACGGCGCGGAAATCTTCCGAGAGATTATCGTAATTGGCGTCGACGGCGTCCTGGATGCCAAGCAGGTTCCAAAGAAAGTCGGACTTGGCGCCGTCTTCGCCAAGGTGCGCGCCGAGGCGGCCGCGCGCGGCGAGAACGACGAGCTGGATCGTGGCGAAATTGTCTTGCGCGTGGGCGAGGCCGATGCCGTAGGCGGCTTCCTGATCGTCGCGGCCGTGGATGCTCGGAACGCCGTAGGCGTCTCGCGTGATGGTGGGGGCGTAGCTGCGCGCGGGCGGCAATGGCGCCGGCGTGCAACTCGCGATCGCTATTGCCGCGATCAAGGCAGCCCATGCGCGCATCGTCGTCCCCCCAGAATTGGCTCCGTGTTAGCGCAGCCGCCGCCGCTGTGGAAGGAAGTCCGCTACGTCAAAGAGCGGGTTCATTTGCGAAATTTTCTGCGCTATTGAGCGCGGATGACACTCCAACAGAATATTGGCCGCGCAAGCGGCATGACGTTCCCGACGCGCGCCGTGATCGATGGCAATCTCGTGGCGGCGAAGCGCGGCAAGACGTTCGATAATGTCGGGCCGCGCGACGGGAAGGTCGTCTCCAAAGTTGCCGCGTGTGAAGCGGAAGACGTCGATGCTGCGGTGAAGGCGGCGCGTGCTGCGTTCGAGGATGGGCGTTGGCGCAACAAGCATCCGCGCGAAAAGAAAAAGATCATGTTCAAGCTCGCCGAGCTGATGGAGCGTGATCTGGAGGAGCTGGCGTTTCTTGAGACGCTGGATATGGGCAAGCCCATTCGCGACACGCTGAGCGTCGACATTCCGACGGCGATCAATTCGATCCGTTGGTACGCGGAAGCTTTGGATAAAGTTTACGGTGAAGTGGCGACGACGCCGTCCGATCGCTTGAGTTTCATCGTGCGCGAGCCGTTGGGCGTGGTTGGCGCGATCGTGCCGTGGAATTTCCCGCTGCATATGGCGTGCTGGAAAGTGGCGCCGGCGCTGGCGACGGGTAACTCGATCGTGTTGAAGCCGGCGGAGCAATCGCCGTCGACGGCGTTGAAGCTTGGCGAGTTGGCGCTGGAGGCGGGCATTCCGCCGGGCGTGCTCAATGTTGTGCCGGGCTATGGCGATACGGCGGGGCAGGCGCTGGCGCGGCACATGGATGTCGATCTCATCGCCTTCACCGGCTCGGGCGAGGTTGGCCGCAAGTTGATGACGTACGCCGGCGAGAGCAATTTGAAGCGCGTGGCG
>JAEUMT010000034.1 GCA_016791365.1 Hyphomonadaceae bacterium
AAGCAGCCCGAAAAAGCTGAGGCCGCCTAATGGGTCAGAAAGTCAATCCGATCGGTCTGCGCCTGGGCGTGAACCGCACGTGGGATTCGCGTTGGTACGCCAACACGAAGGACTACGCGCGTCTCCTCCACGAAGACATCAAGATCCGTAAATTCCTGCGCGAGAAGCTGGCCGCCGCCGGCATCTCGAAGATCATCATCGAGCGTCCGTTGAAGAAGTGCCGCGTTACGGTTCACACCGCAAAGCCCGGCGTTGTCATCGGCAAGAAGGGCGCGGACATCGAGAAGCTCCGCAAGGAGCTCGGCAAGATGGCGCCGGGCGCCGAGGTTCACCTGAACCTCGTCGAAGTTCGGAAGCCCGAGACCGATGCGATGCTGGTCGCGGAAGGCGTCGCTCAGCAGCTTGAGCGACGCGTTGCGTTCCGCCGCGCCATGAAGCGCGCGATGCAATCGGCCATGCGCCTGGGCGCCCAAGGCATCCGCATCAACGTTTCGGGCCGCCTCGGCGGCGCGGAAATCGCGCGCATGGAATGGTACCGCGAAGGCCGCGTGCCGCTTCACACGCTCCGCGCTGATGTCGATTACGGCTTTACCGAAGCCGACACCGCCTATGGCAAGATCGGTGTGAAGGTCTGGGTGTTCAAAGGTGAAATCCTTGAGCACGACCCGATGGCGCAAGACAAACGCTCGCTTGAGACCGGCGAAAGCCGCGAACGTCGTGACCGTGACGACCGCGGCCCGCGTGGTCCGCGCGAAGACCGCCCGACAGGCGATCGTCCGCGCCGCGGCCGTCGCCCGGCCACCGGCGATGCCGGCTCAGATTCGGAGGCATAATCCATCATGATGCAGCCGAAAAAAACCAAGTTCCGCCGCGCCTTCAAGGGACGCATCAGCGGAAACACCAAGGGCGGCAGCGCTCTGAATTTTGGTCAGTTTGGCCTGAAAGCGCTTGAGCCGAACCGCGTCAATGCGCGCGAGATCGAAGCGGCGCGCCGCGCGATCACGCGTGAAATGAAGCGCCAAGGTCGCGTCTGGATCCGCATCTTCCCGGATGTGCCGGTTTCGAAGAAGCCGATCGAAGTCCGCATGGGTAAGGGTAAGGGCGCGCCGGAATTCTGGGCCGCCCGCGTCGCGCCTGGCCGGATCATGTTCGAGATCGACGGCGTGCCGGAAGCTGTCGCGCGGGAATCGCTGCGCCTGGGCGCGGCGAAACTGTCGGTGCGCACCAAGATCATCACGCGGATTGAGGGGCTCTGATCATGGCAAGCCAAGACATCAAATCCGTCCGCGATAAGGACTCCGCCGCTCTTAAGGACGAACTTTCTTCTTTGAAGAAAGAGCAGTTCAACCTGCGCTTCCAGCAGGCGACGGGCCAACTCGAAAAGTCTTCGCGCATCCGCGAAGTGCGTCGCGCCATCGCCCGCACGAAAACGGTTCTGCGTGAGAAGTCACCGAAAGCGAAAGTTTAAGCGATGCCGCGCCGCATAATGACCGGAACGATCGTGAGCGACAAAGGCGACAAGACCGTCGTCGTGCAGGTTGAGCGCACCTACCTGCATCCGCTCTTGAAGAAGACCGTCCGCCGGTCCGCGAAGTTTCACGCCCACGACGAGGCGAACGCCTTCAAGACGGGCGAGAAGGTCAACATCCAAGAATGTCCGCCGAAGTCCAAGCTGAAACGCTGGGAAGTCGTCGGGCGCGTCGGAGCATAATTCTATGATCCAGATGCAAACCAATCTTGAGGTTGCCGACAATTCCGGCGCCAAGCGCGTGATGTGCATCAAGGTGCTCGGCGGCTCCAAGCGCCGCTACGCCACCGTGGGCGACATCATCGTCGTTTCCATCAAGGAAGCGATGCCGCGCGGCCGCGTGAAGAAGGGCGATGTCCGCAAAGCCATCGTCGTGCGCGTGTCGAAAGACATCAAGCGCAAGGACGGGTCGACCATCCGCTTCGACTCGAACGCAGCGGTTCTGATCAACAACCAAGGCGAGCCGATCGGCACGCGCATCTTCGGACCGGTCCCGCGCGAACTGCGCGCGAAGAACCAGATGAAGATCATCTCGCTCGCGCCGGAGGTGCTCTAATGGTTGCCCGCATTAAGAAGGACGACACGGTCGTCATCATCGCCGGCAAGGACAAGGGCAAGTCCGGCCGCGTGCTGATGGTGATGCCGAAGGAAGAGCGTGTGGTCGTCGAAGGCCTGAATCTCGTGAAGCGCCACACCGCGCCGAACGTCACGCACCCCAACGGTGGTGTCGTTTCCAAGGAAGCGCCGCTTCATATTTCCAACGTTGCGCTGCGCGACCCGAAGACGGGCAAGCCGACGCGCGTTGGATTCAAAACCAATGATAAGGGCGTGAAGGTCCGCGTGGCCAAGGGCTCGGGAGTTGAAATCGATGTCTGAGTCCGCCGCCGATAAGGGCGCGAAGGCCAAAGCGGCCGCAGCGGAAAAGAAGGCGAAGGCGACTGCCGGCGCCGCGAAGCCGCGTGCGCCGAAGCCGGCCGATTACACGCCGCGCATGAAGGATCGCTACACCAAGGAAATCCGCGCGAAGCTCAAGGAAGAGTTCAAGTACACGAACGAGATGCAGATTCCGCGTCTTGAAAAGATCGTGCTGAACATGGGCGTTGGCGAAGCGACCGCCGATTCCAAGAAGCTGACCTCGGCGATCGAAGCGCTAACCGCCATTTCCGGCCAAAAACCGGTGGCGACCAAGGCTCGTAAGTCGATCGCCGCGTTCAAATTGCGTGAAGGCATGTCGATCGGCGCGAAGGTCACGCTTCGCAAGGATCAGATGTACGAATTTCTGGACCGTCTGGTCACGATCGCGCTGCCGCGCGTGAAGGACTTCCGGGGTCTTAACGGCAAGAGCTTCGATGGCCGCGGCAACTACGCCATGGGCATCAAGGAACACATCGTGTTCCCCGAGATCAATTACGACCAGATCGACCAGATCTGGGGCATGGACATCGTCGTCTGCACCACCGCGCGCACCGACGCTGAAGCCAAGGCTTTGTTGAAAGAATTCGATTTCCCGTTCCGGAACTGATCGCGAAAGCGATCCACCCCAGAACGCACCGGGAGAGAGTAGAGAGTATGGCGAAGACAAGTTCTATCGAACGCAACAAGAAGCGCGAGCGCCTGACGAAGCAATTCGCCGCCCGCCGCGCCAAGCTGCGCGCCACGGCGTTGAACGAAGGCCTTCCGTTGGAAGAGCGCTTCGCGGCGCGCCTCAAGCTTGCGCAACTGCCGCGCAACTCGTCGGCGACGCGCATCCGCAACCGTTGCGAACTGACCGGTCGTCCGCGCGCGTTCTACCGTAAACTGAAACTCTCGCGTATCGCGCTCCGTGAACTGGCCTCAAGCGGCCAGATCCCGGGCATGGTCAAGTCGAGCTGGTAAGGGAGCGTCGATAGATGAACATCAACGATCCTGTCGGCGATCTGATCACCCGCATCCGCAACGCGCACATGCGCGGCCGTTCGAAGACGCTGTCGCCGGCGTCGACGCTGCGCGCCCGCGTGCTCCAAGTCCTGAAAGACGAAGGCTACATCCGCGACTTCCGCGAGATCGAGAACGAGGGCCGCAAGGAACTCGAGATTGAGTTGAAGTATTTTGAAGGCGCGCCGGCGATCCAAGAGATCCAGCGCGTCTCGAAGCCGGGCCGCCGCGTCTATTCATCGATCAAAGATCTCCGTCTGGTCCGCAACGGCCTCGGCATTTCGATCATCTCGACCCCCAAGGGCGTGATGAGCGACAACGCCGCGCGCGATGCGAACGTTGGCGGCGAGATTCTCTGCGAGGTCTATTAATATGTCCCGCCTCGGTAAGAAGCCGATCCCCGCTCCAAATGGCGTCACCGTTACGGTGAAGGGCCAGGACGTGAGCGTGAAGGGCCCGAAGGGCACGCTGAATTTCCGCGCTCACGACGACGTGGAAGTTGCGTTCGGCAACAACGAAATCTCGGTGAAGCCGCGCTTCGAAACCAACCGCGCGCGTGCGCTGTGGGGCACCGTGCGCGCTGTTATCGCCAACAACGTCAAAGGCGTCACTGAAGGGTTCGAAAAGAACTTGGAAATGACGGGCGTTGGCTATCGCGCGGCGATGCAGGGCAAGAACCTGCAGATGAACTTGGGCTACAGCCACGAGATCGTCTATCAGCCGCGCGAAGGCATCACGATCGCCGTGCCGAAGCCGACCGAAATTAAGGTCAGCGGGATTGATCCGCAGGCTGTCGGCCAGGCTGCCGCTGAAATCCGCTCTTTCCGTCCGCCGGAGCCCTACAAGGGCAAGGGCGTGCGTTATGTCGGCGAGTACATCCGCCGCAAGGAAGGCAAGAAGAAGTAAGCCATGGTCCGCAAGCTTAACCCCACTGACAAGCGGTCTCAGCGTAACCGCAGCCGGCTCAAGAAGCTCGCTGGCGAAGGCCGTCTGCGCCTCTCCGTATTCCGTTCGTCGAAGCATATTTCGGCGCAACTGATCGATGACGAGAAGGGCGTGACCGTGGCTTCCGCTTCAACGCTCGAAGAAGTTGTGAAGGCCAAGAGCTCAAACAAAGAAGGCGCCGCTGCTGTCGGCAAGCTGATCGCTGAGCGCGCGATCGCCGCCGGCAAAAAGTCGGTCGTGTTCGATCGTGGCCGTTACGTATTCCATGGCCGGGTGAAAGCCCTGGCGGACGCCGCCCGTGAGGGCGGTCTCGAATTCTGAGGACGTTGAGATGACGGACGAAACTGCAGGCGGCCCGCCGGCCGACGCGCCAGGCTCAGATCGTGGTCGTGGTCCGCGCGGCCCCCGCCGTGGCGGTCCGGGCGGCGGCGCTGGCCGTGGCCCAGGTGGCCCGGGCGGCGGACGTGGTCCAGGCGGCGGCCGTGGCGGCCCGCGCCGCGATGACCGCAACCGCAACTCTGGTCCCGAAGAGCGCGCCGAAGGCGAATTGGTCGACAAGCTCGTCGCCATCAACCGCGTCGCGAAGGTCGTGAAGGGCGGTAAGAACTTTGCGTTCGCCGCGCTCGTCGTCGTTGGCGACAAGAAAGGCCGCGTCGGCTTTGGTCACGGCAAGGCGCGCGAAGTGCCGGAAGCGATCCGCAAGGCGACGGAAGAAGCCAAGAAGTCGCTCGTGCGCGTTCCGCTTCGCGAAGGCCGCACGCTGCACCATGATGGCAACGGCCGTTGGGGTGCGGGCAAGGTCATGCTGCGCGCGGCGCCGGCCGGTACCGGTCTGATCGCCGGCGGCCCGATGCGCGCCGTGCTCGAAGTGTTGGGGGTCTCTGACGTCGTCGCCAAGTCGAAGGGTTCGTCGAACCCCTACAACATGGTGCGCGCCACGATCGACGCACTGAAAGAACAAAGCTCGCCGCGCCAGGTTGCGAACCGACGTGGTCTCAAGGTTGCCGATCTCGTCGGCCGCCGTAAGGACGGCGCGAGCCTCGGCGAAGTGCCGGCGGAGGGTTGATAGATGGCGACCGCAAAGAAAACCGCGAAGGCTAAGAGCGGCGGCACCGTGAAGGTGAAGCGCGTCGGCAGCCCGATCCGCCGTGAATTTGATCAACGCAGCACGCTTCTGGGCCTCGGCCTCAAGCGCGCCAACCAGGTTGTCGAACTTGAGGACACGCCTTCGATCCAGGGCATGATCCGCAAAGTCGCTCACTTGGTCGAAGTAGTAAAATAAGGGACTAGGGGTTCGGGACTAGGGATTAGGGAAGGATGCCAGCGCACCTAGTCCCTAGTCCCCAGAACCAAGTCCCGGGAGCGAAAGCAAAATGAAGCTCAACGAACTAAAAGATAATCCGGGCTCTACCAAGAAGCTGATGCGCGTTGGACGCGGCGTCGGCTCGGGCAAGGGCAAGACCGGTGGTCGCGGCGTGAAGGGGCAAAAATCCCGTCGTGGCGTCTCGATCAATGGTTTCGAAGGCGGTCAGATGCCGCTCCACATGCGTATGCCGAAGCGCGGCTTCAACGCGCTGAACAGCAAGAAGCATCAGTGGATCAACCTGACGACGCTGCAAAACGCGATCGATAACAAGAAGATCGACGCCAAGAACGAGATTACCGAAGACACGCTGGTCGAGGCCGGCGTGCTGCGCCGTAAGAAAGACGGCGTGCGCCTCCTTGCGCGCGGGGAGCTGAAAGCCAAAGTGAACATCACCGTTTCTGGCGCTTCGGCGGCGGCGATCGCTGCTGTCGAAAAGGCTGGCGGTAAGGTGACGCTGCTTAATCCGCCTGCGGCGGACGAAGCAGCAGCCTAAGGTTCGCTCTCCGGACGGGGAGACTTCCGGCCTCGCCGGATAACATTCGGAGCAGCGCGCCCACATGGCATCAGCCGCAGAGCAACT
>JAEUMT010000001.1 GCA_016791365.1 Hyphomonadaceae bacterium
GGCGAGCGCGAAGTTTTGCGCGCCCCTCTCCGCGATCACGCGATCCATCCACGCGTGGTCTTCGGGGCGCGAGGCAGCAACGAAGGCAAGCGCGGCGGGGCCGAGTCCCAGCTCGAACAAGCGGCAGCCTGCGCGTGAGGCGAGATAGTAGTCGCGCTTCGGCGTCGCCGTGGCGATGAGTGCGATCTGGCGAGCATTGAGCCCCAGCGATTCGTAGAACGCGGCCGAACGAGGCTCGCGGGCGCGGTCGTTGGGCAGGAAGATGCGGGTGAGGCACGCTTCGATGATAGTCGAGGCGATCGGGCTCGCTTCAACGTCCGCGAGTTCCTGGCTGGCGAAGATAACGGCGACGTTCTTCTTACGGAGCGTCTTCAGCCAATCCTGAATTTGAGAAGCAAACGCCGCGTCCTTAAGGAAGAGCCACGCTTCATCCAGAACAAGCAAAGTGGGCTTGCCGTCGAACCGGCGCTCCAGCGCGTGAAAGAGCATGGAGAGAACCGCGCTCGCCGCATGCGGACGGCGCATGAGATCGCCCATCTCGAAAGCCTGGACGCGGCCATAGCCCAAGGTCGACTGATCATCGTCAAGCAAGCGCCCATATGCTCCCGCGCGCGTAAACGGCGCCAGCGCAGCGCGAAGGGTCGCGTCCTGGGCCAATGCCGCAAAGAGCGTCAACGTTCGGTCTTCGAGCGGACGCTGAGCCAGCACCTCCAGCGCGCGCCAGAGCTCGGCGCGCAGTTCGGGCGTCACTGCGACATTGGCGCTGGCGATGAGGCTCGTAATCCAGTCGAGCGCCCAGCTGCGCTCGGCAGCGTCATCGATCGCCGCGAGCGGCTGGAGGCCCAGAGCGTCCTCCTCGCCAAGATCAAAGAAATCGCCGCCGAGACCGAGGATGGTCGCGCGCGAGGACCGGTCCTTGTCGAAGAGGAAAACCTGCGCATCAACGTAACGGAGCCATTGCGCCGCGAGTGTCGCCAGCAGCACCGATTTGCCGGCGCCCGTTGGCCCAACAATCATTGTATGGCCGACATCGCCGACATGAAGGTCGAGCCGGAAGGGCGTCGCGCCATCGGTCGCTGTGAGCATGAGCGGCGGTGCGTTGAGATGCGTGTTTCGCTCCGGTCCCGCCCACACCGCGCTGGTCGGAAGAAGATGCGCGAGGCTGGGCGACAAGAGGATTGGCCGGCGTACGTCGGCATAAGCTTGGCCTGGCAAGCTGCCCAGCCAAGCCTCGACGGCGTTGACGCTTTCCACGTGCGTAACGAAGCCCAATGCGTCAGCGACCTGCTGGATCTGCCGGACAGCTTCGTTCGCCTGCTCCTCGTCGGCCTCAGCGACCGTAATCGTCAGAGTGGCGTATCCTGCTGAGACAGCGTCTGCGCCGAGTTCTTGCAGCGCGACATCGGCGTCTTCCGTTTGGTTCGCCGCGTCATTGTCGAGGAGCGCCGCCTCTTCGCGGAAGAGCGCTTCGCGCAAGAGCGTGAGCAAACCCTTGCGCTTGGAGAACCAACGCTTGCGGATTTTCTCCAATTCGCGCCGCGCCTCTTCGCGGTCGAGCGGCAGGAAACGCGTGACCCAGCGATACGAGATCGGCAGGCGGTTGAGCTGGTCGAGCAGCCCCGGCTCAGTTTCGGTGATGAAGCTTCGAATC